>NZ_JBMDIL010000012.1:0-241923 GCF_057808655.1 Rhizobium sp. FG96
CCCCCCCCCCCCCCCCCCGCCGAACGTCAATTGATGATCTGGACAACTTTTCGCGAAGATGGTTCGACGATGACCCGTTCGTCGTTAACGATCGCGTAGGAATAGGTCGGATTGTCCGGCACGGGCGTGACGACGACTGTTTCAGGAAGCGGCTGACCTACCACGACCTTCTCCTTTACGACGACCCGCGTGGTCGGAGCCGGAGCTTCCTGGACATAGGTCACCACCTTCTGCGGCGGCGGATCGATGACCGTGCCGACCACGGCGCCTGCAACGCCACCCACGGCTGCGCCGACCGGGCCGCCGACGATCGCGCCGGTGACCGCTCCGCCAGCGGCTCCATTGACGGTCGACGACTGAGCGAATGCTGTGCCTGACAGGAGCGCTGCGGACAGGGTGGCGGCTATCGAGATTTTCGTGAGCATTTTTACCTCTCCTTGGACGCGGTCTGATCTGACCGCTGCCGAAGAACGAGCGAGGCGATTAGCTGTTCCCTACCCCCGACCTTGGTCCGAGATGAAGCCACTCGAATGCACCGCCGGACCAAAAAGTCGCCAGCTGAAGACTGGATCCTACTGGTTTAACAGCAGGGGCTACGGTCCCTGATCAGGTTGAAGCTGCTTGGGCTTTGGCCGAACAACATATCTCTGGAGTTTCCGCACGCGCTTAGGGGCATCCGAGGTCGCCCCTGTCGCGGTCATCGGCTTTAACGACCGAGCTGTCCGAAGCATGGCATCGTGCCTGTCAATCGCAATCGCACTCTTTTCGGGTTCGGGCGCATGCGGTGTCTAAACGACATTAAAAGATCTGCAGCTTCGAGGCAGCACCCTCTATGGGTGTATCTGTCAGGACAAACGTGCGGCGGAACGCCCACCCCCGCGGCTGGTGTGGCGGCGTCACTGCCGCACCGCTTCACAGCCCAGACAATTCACACTGGCCAGACCACCGCGCGGCCGTTCAATCCAACGCCAGATTTGGCTCTGCAACTCAAGCCGTTTGCCGGAAATCTTCCGGCTGCAGGCGAACGCCCCTGCAGATCAGGCCCCAAGTCGGGCAATGCGATGTGGTGTGACTGAACGGGCTGGCTGGCTCGTCGGGATCCGGATCGCGGACGGGTTCGTCTGCGGGAACACAATCAGGATCCTGCGGAGGTCTGTCGATCGGTGATGGCGATTGTGGCGGGACGATAGGTTCGTTTGGAACAGACATGTTTGCTCTCCTCACGCGCCGAACGCAGCGCATGGTCCCAAGTTCCGGCGCACGGTGAAATCAGAAGGACTAGTCGTAATCAGCGTTGCTGCAGCACAAGATGTCGAGCTCGCCCAGCGGCCAGGGAATTAGGCTCGGTTTTATGCACGAGTTTCCGTTATCCGTCCTCCGCCTCAGGCATCCTTTGCTGGGCGGATCGCAGCGTGAGCCCTCTTCTCGCATCAGCTAGCGTCCAGCCGCGCGCCCTTACCGACGCTTCGCTCAGATATCCGACAATCTTCTCGCCTCAGACGAAATATTAAGGTCATTGCGCTCACCGTGAGCTAAGCCGGCAGAACACTAGCAAGTTTCTCGTCCGACAGTGCGTGTCGAGGTTCGGACGACAACCCGGTGAGCCTCATATACCGACCCGGTCTTTCCAATTTTGAAACTGCGACAAACCTGAACCACGTTGAAATTCTATCTTATACGAGCCCCCTGGACCTGATCCAAAAGCTGAGCCACGATTTCGTGACGGTGGCCTGATCGGTTTACCGCGCACCGGCTCGGACCGGTATAAGATTCAAACCCTTCCTATCGTATCGGCTGATAATACGAACGAGATGGGCATCATCTTGCAGGAGTAGGTCGCAGGTATGACGTCCAGGCCGACGTTGATCCAGCAGTGCCTGATCATTTTCCCCCCGGCGCTCAACAGCTTCCCTTGGCCGAAGCAGCCCGGGCGTTTTGATGTGCAATTAGTTTTTAGTTCTACTCCGCATCTTAGGCCGGTGGCGCTTGGGAACTGGAAGCACTCGTGCGGGTTTAAACAAAACTAGGAGGAAATTATGATCCGCACCGATAGCAATGCCACGGAACTACCGGACCAAGTTCAGGCGCAACCTTCTATAACCGACCCTGTATCTTCAACGGCGGAGGTCCGTCGGCAAAAGCGGCGGCAAGAAGTTCCCGTCTCTGTCACAGACATTGCAAATCCGGCACCCGACGGTAGTGATACGAACTTCATCAGCGATGGAAACGAAGGATAGGCGGTCCTGAGTGGCGTGCTCAAAGGCAGGTTTCACGACGGTCCGAAGGGCCGTTGTCGAAATGTCGCATCCTGCGCACTGGCGTACAGCTGGCCGCCGCGATTGTAACCTCTATTTATTGCCTGTGTCCATTCAACGCCCTTCTGTTAGCGGGCCGGCGCTCAGACCAGGCCCCGGATGCCTCCAACATGACCGTCATTGCGGCAAACGCCGGCGATCGTGATGCGAACCATGCCAAACACTTACAGTTGGATAGGGCTGGCGCCAGGCAGTCAGCGTAAAAGCGCTCGTTGACCAGGTAAAGCGTGCAAAGCAACTGGGTTGTCGCATATATTTCTGCCTACGGAGGCGATCCCTCCGATTGGCCATCAGTGGGCACTCTTCGTTTCAACAGAAATGAAGGCCAGACCGGGATCTGGCCCTGTTAACGGGAGGCCTCTATCACTTTTCTCTCTACGGCAATGTTTTCACAGGAGATTGCGCTACTCACGACGAAGTGCACAGCTTTACACCGCTCGCCAATATCGCAGGAGTTGCCGTCCGTGCTTGTCGGACACAATGAAACGGCCGTCTCATCCTCAAATGAGTGGGTTCGCAACCCATCTTCGCAGCCAAGCGGGGGCTGGCGTCATCTCGCATTACGTTCAAAACCATATGAGCTCGGCGCGCAATCTTGGCATTGGCGAGTCCGGGCTGGAAAGCTTCTGATGCATGTCATAGCAGTCGGGGCATGAGAACCAATGGCTTTCGCTCGAACCGCGAAGGAAGACACGTTGCGCTGTCAGTGTAAGATCGCGTCCTTCATTGCAAACCAGAAGGACCATCCATTGCCATCATAACGGCCCGCGGGAGAGCCGCAGACGAGCTCGATGGCTGCCCTCGCGTCCTCGTCGTCGACGACGTGATCAATCAGGAGGTTGATAACCCGCGATTTCGGCATTTCGTCCTGAATGATGACGAGAGTGGGCGTGCTGAGGCCGAACTTGATGATTTGGGTTTCCATTCTAAAACGCTAGCAGGAAGGCGTTACGGTTTGCTTGCACTCTACCGAGACCGCTGCGGCCAGTTTCCCGGGCCGACGTGGACGACAAATTGATAGGACGCCGCCCGTCATCCCCTGCCGTGTCGACTGTCCCAGGAATGTTCCTTATCGACACTCGCAACCCGGGAACGAGACGATTCAAGAGCCTGTCGTTTTGGCATCCCGTCGTCGAAAAATCATCGGAGATGCTTACGTGAGCTATTCTTAAATTGTCGAAACCTGCCAATGCTTTCGATGGATCAGATCAACCAATTCATTCGCATCCGAAATCCCGAATTCGAACCAGTCTACAAGTTCCTCAGCTTTTGCTCGCGCTTCGCTACCTCCCGACGCTGCCGGATTTGCAGCACACCACTGATCGAGGATCGTCACCAATATCTTACTGTCTTCGATACCGACCGTTTTCCTGGAGAGAGCATCCATATGCAATACCTCTATGCTGGGCCTTCGTAAGCGTAACGCCTGTCGGCGTATAAGCAACTACCCAATTCAGGCATTCGCAGCCGTGACCAGTCGGGAGAGGAACATTCGCGGTTACCGCCCGTTCACCATGCGCCAACTGGAACCGAACGCTATGTCCCGATACCTGCACACCGACACTTCTCTGGGAACCAGCCCCTCCCCGAAGACGGATTGGAAAAGTATCCAATTCTCCAAGGGCTTCCGGCTCGCTTTTTGGACAATCGTCACGTTATTTGTCGTCCTCTTGGTCGGAGCTGTCATGCTCGTTGTTGCGATGTCGTGAATGATGGCATTGGGCTTAGAACCGAGGTGATGCCATGGAGCCTGTTAGAGGACCTATCAAGGTTCTGATCGTCGAGGACGACCTTGAGATGGCTATGACCATCGAGGAGGCGGCGATGGCAGGAGGTTACGAGGTTTGCGGACATGCCCGAAATGCCATTGAGGCGGCTCGACTGGCGGAACATGTCGATGTCGCGATAGTCGACATTCATCTTGATGAGGAAGACGGAACGGCGATCGGCAAAATGCTCTCAGAGCGCTGGAATGTCACGGTGCTATTCGCGACGGCGTCACCAGAAATCGTTTCGAAGGGATTTCCCGGTGCAGTCGGTGTGGTGGCAAAACCGCTCTCTGGTGCAGAGGTCGTGGCCGCGCTCGATTACGCTGCCGCCAGACGGAGCGGAGAGAGCCTAGTGCCGCCCCCTTCTCTCGTCGGGTTCGCGTGACGGCGCCGCTATCCGGCCAGAGCAGAGCCAGGAGTTCGTCGCCGGGCCGATCAAACCTCTCACTCTGCCGAATGTACGGAAATTGCCACCCGCCGGTTCTTTTGTCTGCCCCTAAATTTTCCATGCGGGCGCCCCAACCCCGGGCGAAATGTTGTAGATAGTCCTTGGCCGCTGTCGCGCGCCTCGTGGAAAGCTTTAAAGTTAGCTTTCGCTTCCCTTTGCTGTCGGTGAAATCCGTTACCGACAAAGCGGGCCGCCGTTGAACGCTCCCGAACGTCGTTCGACATCGCCTGAGGCGCCTTGCGTTGCTACCGCCGCTTTTACAGGGCTTCCGGTTTGGGCCGAGAGCCATCTCCATCGCCGGACAGGGGGAGTTGAACTCAATCCTCGGGGAGTTGAGCCGATGACGAGCAGACAGCGGACTGATCATTGCCCGGCACATCCATGATGGGCTAAGCCGAAACGGACAGCAAAGTGCCCTAAGTTGGCTGCCGGCGGCGAAAGCATGCCCATGCCTTTTAGGCCGCACCTGGCTAAAGTGGCGTCTCCCGAGCCTGCGAGCACGAGGAATAAATGGCAAATCAGCTAAATCGAAGTCTGTGCAAGGCAGTCCGCGGCGACGGCGAGAAGCTCATTGAGTACCTTATACGAATGGCGATGCAGGCGGCAAAAAG
Organism: Rhizobium sp. FG96; assembly: GCF_057808655.1. NCBI lineage: Bacteria > Pseudomonadati > Pseudomonadota > Alphaproteobacteria > Hyphomicrobiales > Rhizobiaceae > Rhizobium > Rhizobium sp. FG96. The sequence goes on from NZ_JBMDIL010000012.1 coordinate 5,144, forward strand.
TAAGCAGCCTCGACAATAAGAGTATTGATCGAAATGACTCGCTCATCCACCCCTTCTGCATGGCTCAGATTGGCCGCCTGAGGTGAAAAGCGAGCGAGTCAGCATGCACCCTACCACGCCATGAAACATTGCCACCGCATCTTGATGCAGCCGGCTTCCTAAGGGCGGCCGATGTGGCAGCGCTAAGCGCGGCAATGTCAGGCGTGAAAGCTATAACAGCGATCATTAACTTGATCTCTCAATACTCTCATGGATCCCAAACAACCAACTGACCGAGCCTCGGCGGCCACAGCCCCAAATCATCTCGCACCGCAATGGGCAGCGCGTCACGCTGTTTTATAAGGAGGGCGTTATGGATTGCAGCTTCAAGGGGTTCCGTTTGGCCGCGGGAAGTATGACCCATAGGAACCACTTCACCAACTATCCTTTCAACGTCGCCCCAGACGACGATGAGATGCCCCGGATAAGCTTGTGCTGTTTGACTGTCCACACGGTAAAATCGTTGCATCTTTCCCTGCCTCAGCGTCATGGACGCCGCTGATTAGTCGTTGCGCGCATGAGCGTAAGAGCCTGAAAATCCGACAAGCCAGCGTTGACGTTCTGACCTTGCGAGCTGCCGTGACTTACCATGCTGCGCATCCTGAGTTAGGAAAACGCAACGCTCATTAACCTAACCTGCATCCAACGGCGTTGTTCCGATGTTGATTGGGACGCCTAAAGCGCGGCCTCGATCCGCGCCGCTGTCGGCTGGCATAGAAAGGTCGACCCAGCTCGCTTAACTGACGTCCGAAAACGGAGATCACTCCGGGCAGTGCACGAGGATCAGCCGGTCAAGAGACCGCTGCGGCCACCGATCGGCTGAGTAAACGCCTTGCGATGCGCAAGCGTCGGCTTTTTCCAAACGAACATTTTGGCGACGACGATGAGGCAGAGCCGTGGTGTCTCGAGCGCGGGCATTAACGAACACTTAGCACTACTCTTTGCACCTTTCCTGAAACTCGCCCTAAAAAGGGACGGCAAATCTGGGCGCTTGCAGAGACTTCGCGAGCCCGCCGGATTTCCTTCGAGACCGAGGATGCAGACAGTCTCGGTCGGATCAACATCTCGAAAGCTCGCACTGCGTAGTCGTCGTCATAGTGCTGCCACAGAATTCGGTCCAATCGATGAAAAACGTTCGGTGGCTCTACATGAAATCGATGGTCGTCTTTGCCTTGTGCAGCGCGCTCTTCGCGGGAAACGCCAATGCGCAGTTTTACCCCCCTCAGCAGGATTACGGAGATTATGACGGGTATGGCTACGACGACCCGTACAGTCCGTATCCGCCGCCTCCCTACGATGAGAACGACCAGCGCTATCTTGAACCCGGGTATCGGGAACCGCGCTATCGGGCGCCAGAGCTGGAGCGTCAACGGCCGTCGATCAATATCGGCCGCGGCACCATCGAAATCTCAACACGCCGCAGAACGCTGACTTACACGACGTCGCAGGGACAGCAATTCGTCTACCCGATCGCCGTCGGACGGGAGGGAAAACAGTGGTTTGGAACGACGCGGGTGGTCGCCAAGCGCGAACATCCGGAATGGCGACCGACCGCAAGCATGCGGGAAAAAAACCCGCGGCTGCCCGCGGTCGTCGCCCCTGGCCCCCAAAACCCGCTGGGAACGCGCGCGATCTACCTTGCCGATGGTCTGTTGCGCATTCACGGGACCAACGATCCGTCCTCGATCGGCACAAAGGCTTCAAGTGGCTGCTTTCGGATGTACCGGCAGGACGTGGAGGAGCTGTACGAGCTGGTCCAGACCGGAACAAAGATCATTGTGCGATAGCGTCCTGCCCCTCACCATCCGCCCACTTCATAGTAACTGACCCTCGCCGGTCAAAAAGGCTGTGCAGCAGCACCGTTTGAAACGGTGACCCTCGCTTTTCTTGCACATTACAAACTCCAGCCAAATGGCTGCCGGGGCCCTTCACAGCATCCCCATCGCAGGAACCCTTGCCGCCGCCACCGCTAGAGCTTTTGCCGCCCGGGACGCTATGACGACCTGGACCGGCTCCCCCACCCGGCGCCCGGGCCATTTGCTTTTGCGCCTGCCCCAGACGCGCCGTCCGAACCAACTGGTACTGGTGCATTCTTTCCTGGACCGGCTGCTTTGTCCTAGCCGTCTGGCCCAAGGAGACGTTATCGCCGACTGGCGTCGCTCCGTCGGCGCGCCTTGGCCGGCCATTCCTCGCGTTCATTCGGGATCACCCGGATCTCTTCTTAACAAATGCTAAACGCTTTCACTTCAATTTGAACCACCTCGAACTGCGGGGTGAACGATGTCGATCTGGAAAGATAAGTCAGGTAATTTCGCGGTTATGACCGCAATCGTCGCCGTGCCACTGATTGGGGCCGCTGGGATGGCGACTGACTTCTCCATGGCCCTGTCACGAAAGGCCGATTTGCAAGCTGCAGCGGATGCCGCCGTCCTCGCTGCGGCATCAATGCCGTCGACGTCGGTCGACAACATGAAAATAGAAGCAACCCGTGTTTTCATTGCCAATCTGAGCGGCGATCTAGCCAAGTCTGCCAGTGTCGACGATCTCCAGGTCTCGGCGTCCAACTACATTACCCTGAACGCCAGGACCCGTGTTCCGCTGACGATCGGTCAGATCCTGTTCCAAGACAACCTCGAGGTCGCCGTTTCTGCGCAATCAGTGCGCTCCGGCTATCAGAAGATCGAGGTTTCGATGGTGCTCGACAATACCGGATCGATGTCTGGTCAAAAGCTGACAGATCTGAAGGCGGCAGCGAACTCCTTGCTTAAGGTTTTCGAGACGGCATCGAATGTGAATGCTCGCTTCTCGCTGGTGCCGTTCTCACGATACGTTAACGTCGGGACAGAAAACCGGGGGCAGCCTTGGCTTAGTGTACCTAATGATACGTCTGAGGTCAGAAATACCTGCACTACCTCGAAAAAACTCCTGTCCAAGTCGGGCTGCAAAATGGTTCCGACCACCACTACGAATGACGGCGTGACCACGACGGGGCAGAAGGAGCAATGCGACAGCTATACATATGACGAGCCCGTCACCACCTGCTCCGATAAAACTTTCAACTATACCTGGAACGGCTGCGTCGGTTCGCGGCCAAGTCCGCTCGACGTCAACGACGTTCAACCGGCGACCAAATATACTGGGCTGCAGAATACCACCTGCGGGTCGGTCGTCATGCCGCTGACCAACAACTATACTTCGTTACGCATGGCGATATCTAAGATGGCTGCTAAGGACGAGACCTATATTCCTGCGGGCATCCTGTGGGGTTGGAACACCCTGTCTTCGCAAATGCCCATGGAGGAAGCTCTTCCAAAGGGTAATGGCCTCAGCAAATTCATTGTCTTAATGACCGATGGCGCCAACACTTTGTCTCCTAACAAGTCGAACTACCTTCAGCACACAGGGACCGACGCCGCAAAGGCCAATGCGTTGATGTCCAGCGTCTGCACAAATGCGAAGGCGGCCGGCATCACGATCTTTACGGTGGCCGTCGGCGTCACGGGCCCGACAGCCGCTGGCCTCGCGTCTTGCGCCTCCGACAGTTCGAAAGCCTATGCGATGGAAGATTCCGCCAAGCTGGTGGACGTGTTCAAGACAATCGCCGGGCAGATCATCACGCCGCGGCTAACAATGTAGTGCGCCGCAGATCACGCGGCCTCGCAGCAATCTTGTCGGGCCAGGCCATTAAGCGTTCAACGGCTTCATCCGGGATGCCGTGGCATCCGTGAACGTTTGGGTGTCCAGCGGTTGAGTAGAGCGACCGATGCTTTAGCAATTGGATCACCAGAGTTCGATGACAGGAGCCGCCGCTGTCATTTCCGGCCGCATGAGGGCGAGAAGGAACGTAACGGAATAGTGCGCATCGCCATGGCCTTGCATGGCTCACCAAAGGCCGGCGCGCCAACCGTTGCGACACGTTTTGGACATTTTGAAAGCCACTGCAGGAACGAACTATCCTGGTCCGCATTTGTCGTAGCAGCTCTCGGCATGGGTTGCTGCGAAAATGCGAGAGGTTTGATGGCTGGCCATGTTATAGAAGTTTGGAGATATCCGGTATCGAGCTTGGGCGGCGAGAAGCTCACCTCGGGCGAAATGTGCCTCTCGGGCATAGCCGGGGACAGGACGCATCTGCTCGTTGACCTCGATAACGGTCAAGTCGCCTCTCCCGAAAGCGACCTTCGTTGGCGCAAGGCTTTGCTGATGGCAGCACGCATTGAAGGTACATCAGTGGTTGTCTCAGTTGGAAAGCACGAGGCCAGTCATGGAAGCGAACTCGATAGACTGGTAAGCGAGCACATGGGCTTCCGGTGCGGCATACGAGCTGCCGGAACCATGGTGTCTCTCACCAATGGGTCGACGGTCTGCCTCAAACCAAGGTACGACGTCACCCCGCTTCACCTCATAACGACATCATCCCTACGCGCTTTATCGCTCGAACTTGGTAAAAGCTTTGTCGACACACGCCGCTTCCGGCCCAATCTGGTGATCAGCACTGAAAGCAATGACCAGGGCTGGGTAGGGCAATCGTTCCACGTCGGCGTTGGGGGCGGCGGGCTGGTGAAGGAGGTTGCCAAGCGTTGCGGCATGACCATGATCGCCCAACAAGGAATTGACGAGGATGCCGAGGTGCTTCGTACCATCGTCAGAAAGCGGCATCGAGCATTCGGCGTCTATGCAACCGTATCCTCGGTGGGCGTCGTCGGTGTAGGCGATCGATTTAGCCTTTCAGTCGAAACCGGGAATGGCAGTAACTGACTAACTTTCCCGAGCGCGCTCCTGATCGATTCAGAAACGATCTCGCCCATATCGCTTGCAGATGTTATGCCCTGGACGAATGGCAGCTTGTGCAACAGGAAAGGCACCGATACGCAGTAGAGCTGGTTTGTCAAGTTCGCTTCGAACTTCGGCCGGAAGCTTTCATCGACGTCGATCCCCCCTGTGGGCCTGAGATCGCACCCGTCGCCACCCAGGCTATTGGTCGGTGTCTGAGCCTGCCGGATGACGTCCTGGCGTCGGAGGCTCTCGAACGGAATGTCCTTTGCGGAGAGAGGATGTTGCCCGGTGGCGTCAATGAAGGCCGCGAAACGGATGGGCGAGGAAGCAGCGATAGTCAGCTCGACTCCCGGCTGACCGTCGGTCTTTTCGATCGTGTAATCAGAACCCGTTGCCATCACCTCTAGCTTCCCGGCATTGTGCAACGCCAAGAGCCGCTCAATGGATTCATGTGGAACCGTCGCATAATCGTCGACGAAGACCGTTTTGAAATATTTATGGAAGCGTCCCAGGTCGCCGTTGCTGAAGTGCGGCACGGCTCGTGCAATGACCTCATGCATGCGCAGGATAGCGTAGCGCCAAGGAACCGTGTTGCGCTCGATCTTATCCCGTTTGGCCTGTGCGAGAACACGGCCGGCCCATACGAACTGGTCGCTGGCTGTCCGTTCGCGGAAGTATCGATCGGAAATATCTTCTACCGTCGCAAGGGCCAGTCCAATGCGTGCAGCAAAATCAGGATCCGCACGGGCAAGCTCCTGCTTGAAGAGATCGAACACAGCGTCCAGAAGCCTGTCCGGTTCATCGTGTACTGCCTGCTCGACCGCCATCGGTGTACATATAGCCAATGGCTCGTAAGGGATAGGGCAGTAGAAATCGGCCTCAGGAAGCAGTCCCTTCCTCGACATCATCGTGATGTGCAAGTCCTCGCGACCTTGCAAAGGCTGGTACAGCAGCGCCCCCATATCGTCCCGTAGGAACACCCCGTGCGCCGTCGCCACCGAAACCACGGCGTCAATGCCACTGAGGGACGTTCCAAGAACGCCGACCTTGACGGCCTTGATCCGCTTGATAGCAGCTGCGGGCCATGGAGAGGCAAAATAGCCCGGAGATGTTTCCGTATCCTGCGGCCAGTCATGACCTGTTGCCATCACAACATGATCGAAGCTCAACCGGCAAGGCGAATTCTCGCTGCTTGTTGCCGTGACTGTTAGATCATGCGCATTCAATGCGATGTCGGCGATCCGGCAGCTTCCCCGGACGTCAATCGTGTGACCCGCCGCATGGCCACGCCTGACCAGCTCCCAAAACTGCGCAGCAAAGTAGTCACCAAGAACGATGCGGGGATAGAACTCGCGCTCGCCGATCGCGTCGCGTGCTATGCCGAGATTCTGTAGCTCCTCGTTGGACCGCGATCTGAGCCAGCCTACGAGGCTGTCAATGATCGGCGGAATCTCGATGCTCGCTATATTCGCCAACATAGCCTTGTCGTTGACGGCTGGATGGTAAGGAGTGCCTTTACCGGGGTCCGGACTTTCCTCGAAGACGGTGATCGAAAGTCCAGCCGGGTGCGAGATGAGCCCCTTGAGAGTATAGATCCCCGTCGGTCCCGAGCCGATGATCGCGATCCTTGCCATGCTGTTCCCGTAGCTGCTTGAAGGAGGAGCCGGACGGCCCGGCCCCATGGGTTTGTTTCACGTCAAGCGTTGCAGGTCGTCAGTCCTCGACGGACCATGCGCTGCGAACATCAGCTTCGCTCTTGGAGAGGTGCACATGCTCATCGACATGATCCACCCATTCCAAGGAAACGAAATGATGTTTTCCATCGTCGGAGTCGGTCTTGGTAAGCTTGATGCGGCTGTCGCCGTCCATGTGGTCGACCGTGCCGACATGCGCTCCGTCCTGAGAGATGACTTCCATGTGCTCGGTAATCTGTTCTGCTCGTATCATCATTTGCTCCTTTGCTGGCGGCGAGGAACGTGTAGATGATGATGATGTTCCATTGTCATCAATGCGAGGGTTCACATGAGAATGGGAATATGACGGTCTCCAAATACGCTGCCTCGTCATAGGCCCGCGCGAGGTTTTCTGTATTCCTGAACTGCAGCGACCGATAAGGGAAGATCCACCGGATCGGCTTCGAGGGAGCCTCATCGGTACTGAATTTGAAATATTGGCGCCGTGCGGGGTGCCGCCGACAGCGGGGCGCTTGACAGGCGAACGTTTCGGCTGACGCCAGATCCCACGCAGGCGCGATAGCCACCCGCGTGATCCTGGCTGCGCAGCATCGCAGCCGAGACAATGCCCGCAGGCCGGAACCCATGGAGGCCGTCCAAGTTCTACTTTCATGTAAATGGTCAGATGGGGCGTGATGCGTAGAGCGATCTCATTTCTTGTCGCCTTGTTTTTGATGGTTGACGCAGTATGGATGCTATGGTGGTTGACCGGTGCTCTCAGCGTCTGGACCATTCCGATAGTCGCTATTCCGACCGTTTTCCTATTGCTAGCCGGTATCGCCTTGGCTTGGGAAAACATTTGCAGCTGGCGGGGACGGCGGGGACCGGAGAAGCGTTAGTTCGGTTGCCGCGAGGTCTCATCGAAGGTCTGAGTGGCAATACCCTACGGCAATCATCCCGCCGGCGTACCGAACAGGTCCTTGAACTGACGAGGCTGGCTGCGAAGATATTGTTCGGGCGCATCAACGGTTTCCCCGAAATGCGCGGCAGCGTGCCACGGCCAGCGCGGATCGTAGAGGATCGCTCTCGCGATCGCAATGAGATCAGCATCCCCCGTTGTCAATATGGCTTCCGCCTGTTCGAAGTCAGTAATGAGACCGACAGCGATCACAGGTATCTTGACTGCGTGTTTGACGGTGCGCGCGAAAGGTACCTGGTAGCTTGGACCGATTGAAATCTGCTGGTGAGCCGAGAGCCCGCCGGTCGAAACATGGATTGCCGAGCACCCTCTCCCCTCCAGCGCCTCGGCGAAAACGACGGTCTGAGCGTTGTCCCACCCCCCCTGTGCCCAGTCGGTCGCCGACACGCGCATCGTCACAGGCTTGTCGGAAGGGAAAGCCTCTCTGACCACATCGAAAACTTCCAGGGGAAACCGCATGCGGTTCTCAAGCGAGCCGCCGTACTCGTCGGTGCGTTTGTTTGACAGTGGTGACAGGAACTGATGCAGCAGATAGCCATGTGCGCCATGGATCTGCACAGCGTCGATCCCGAGAGCGGCAGCACGTCTTGCGGCGTCTGCAAAAGCACCTCGCACCCGCTTAAGTCCGTCTCTATCGAGTTGTTGAGGCGGATCGTATTCAGGCTTGAACGCAACAGCGCTAGGAGCGGCGGTCTTCCAGCCGTTCTTTTCGCCTGGGCTCAGCTGATGGCCACCAAGCCATGGCTTCTCAGTCGAGGCCTTGCGGCCAGCATGGCCGAGTTGGATCGCAACAGGCATGTTGGACCACCGTCTGACACTGGTCAGCACACGATCCATCGCGGCCTGACAGCCATCGGAATATAGGCCGACGTCACCGTAGGTTATCCGACCCTCTGGTAAGACTGCTGTCGCCTCGATCGTAAGAATGCCCGCGCCCGAGAGTGCGAGATGGCCAAGGTGAATGTGATGCCAGTCAGTCATTTCGCCGTCGGCAGCCGAGTACTGGCACATAGGCGCGATGACGATGCGGTTTCGCATGTTGAGCGACCCGATACGGATAGGCGAGAACAGTCTTGTCTTTGACATGTGGGCTCCTCTACGACGCACAGCTATGACGCTGGTGACAGCCGCTTGCAAGTGTATCTCATACGCAACACGCCTGACACCGTGCCATTTGAAAGGAGATCAAGAAGGGTTTTCGTCGCGGCACGTCAGGCGCGATCATCATGATTTAAAACGACACCAGAGCACCGGATGAGACAGCGTCGAGCGCCTGGCCGCCATCAAACGTTTACCCACCGGCAATACTGCTGCCTGTGATTTTTTCGATTCGAAGCACAGCGCCGTCGTTGGAAGGAACCGCTCTCAGTTGCCGAAAGTCGTCGACCGCCTCGTGTTCGCTTGCCAGGGGAGGATTATGAACGGCGCTGATCAACAGGATGTTGCCCCCAGCAGCTTCGCCAGCGTTCAGACCCGGCATCGTATCCTCAAAGATCAGGCAATCTCTTGCATTGACACCCAGCTTCTCGGCGCCGAGAAGATAGGCTTCGGGATCGGGCTTCCCATGCACGACTTCCTCAGCCGTTACGAGAAACTCAGGTACAGGAAGTTGTGCAGCCTCCAGTCGACGCAGCACAAGCTTCTTCGAAGACGATGTCACCAGTGCCCACCGTCGCGCCGGCAGACTGTTTAAGAATGTCTGAGCGCCGGGAATGGCAACCACGTCCTCGATGTCATCAGCTTCCTCGGCTTCAATTGCCGCGGCTTCCCGTTCGGGATCTACCCCCGGCAGGTTCAATCGCCGGATCGTATCAACCGACCTCGATCCGTGCATTTTCGCAAGAAGCTCATGTGGATCTAATCCGTGACGAACGGCCCACCTGCCCCAAACCCGATCAGTTGAAGCTGCTGAGTTGATGATCGTGCCGTCCATATCGAAAAGGAAGCCGGCAAATGGCTTTGTGAAAACAGAGATCATGAATAGCTCTTCCCGCAGTTCGTGTTTCGGACTCGCGGCAGCCAACCGCGTGAAACACGTGTGGTACCGCCTTCTACAGTCAAGGATGTGACCTGACCTTTTCTGACATCCAGCCATCCACTGGTGAGATCTCACGCGCACGGCCGCTCTATCAACGGCGGCCTATTTCTGGGGCATCGCGATGATCGCACTGATCACGTTTTTGAGGGGCCTCCCGTCAATGGTTCGTGAAGATTATGGACCTGGACGCGAGGTCCACGCGGTGCTTCGGCAGCTTTGTTATCTACGATAACCGCAGACGACGGACGCGTGTCGTCCCCTCAATCAGTTCACCCGATATCTAGACCCGGGAGCATTGATGCGCTCTCGCTTCCGACCCGAGGGGTGAGCTCGTCAGAGCATTATCGGATTGTTTGGACCGGACTGGTTGCAGCGTGACCCATTCTAAAAAGAACGCATCATCGACATATCAGCCCCTTGCGAAGACGCTGCTTGCGCTACTGACCAATTCAACGTGCTGGAAAGCATAATCGCCAGCCGCCGCTCCATCCGCTCTCAGGATTGCCTGGACGATAAGATCGTGCTCTTGAAATGATCTTGCCAAACGGTCAGGCAGGCGGAACTGGGCGCTGCGAAAAGGTGCAAGTCTGGCACGAGTTGCAGTCGCTAGCTCGAAGATATGATCGTTGCGCGCTCCGCGATAGAGGCGGGTGTGGAATTCGGCGTTATGCGCGGCGTATTCATCCACGTTAAACTGATGCACCAACACCTTTGAACCCTCGTGTTGGCGCTCGAGCAATCTGCGCTCGTCAACGCTCATACGCTCGGCACAAAGCCGGGCGCATATTCGCTCGAGCTCAGCCATCGCCTCGAACATCGAATGAAGATAGTGCCCGGAAACATTTGCAACAACTGCGCTGCGGTTGGGCTCGCGGGCAACCAGCCCCATCGCCCCGAGTTCGCGCAAAGCCTCGCGCACCGGTGTGCGGGAGACGGCAAAGCGGTCGGCTAGCGAGCCCTCATCGAGCTTTTCGCCCGGTAGCAGTTCTCCCGTCACAATCAGATCGGCAACTGCCCTCACCATCTGTTCGACGGTGTTACCGGCTCTAATGACCTCTCTTTTTCGTATCCGCGGCAACGCCCTGCCTTCTCTCAGCAATCTGCATACAGATGATACAGATTTACGAGATAGTCAAATATCTAGATAATTCAGGGATTTAAAAACTCGTCCACGAATCGAAGTTCGAAAGACGTTACGCAGAAGGCGTAATTTTCACCATGGAACCTGTTTTGATTATAAAATCATCATTTTATGGAACGAAAGTGCATACACTTTTATCAGGTGCGGCTGAATGTCGATTTTCAACTCCTCTTTTCAATGACTTAGGAACTGGCACGGCCATTGCATACACTTTTTCGTAACCCTTTTTATCGGCCCAGCCGTCAAGGAGCCTGCAATGACCGACCTCCTTCCCATGAACCGCCGCAAATTTCTGACTGCTACTGCTGCCGGCGCCTTCGCCGCAACCGTTACCGGCCTCACCGCGTCACGCTCGCTCGCCCAGAATGCTCTGACCATTGGTTTCATCTATGTCGGCCCAAAGGATGACTACGGCTACAACCAGGCGCATGCCGAGGGTGCCGCCGTCGTCAAGGCGATCCCCGGCGTCACCGTCGTCGAAGAAGAAAACGTCCCCGAGACCGTAGACGTTCAGAAGACCATGGAATCGATGATCAACCTCGACGGCGCAACGCTGCTCTTCCCGACCTCCTTCGGCTATTTCGATCCGCACATGCTGGCCATGGCCGCCAAATATCCGGATATCCAGTTCCGCCATTGCGGCGGCCTCTGGCAGGAGGGCAAGCATCCGAAGAATACCGGCTCCTATTTCGGCTATATCGGCCAGGGCCAGTATCTGAACGGTATCGCCGCCGGCCATACGACGAAGAGCAAGAAGATCGGCTTCGTCGCAGCCAAACCAATCCCGCAGGTCATCCAGAACATCAATTCCTTCCTGCTCGGCGCCCGCAGCGTCGATCCGACTATCACCTGCCAAGTGATCTTCACCGGCGAGTGGTCGCTGGCGGTCAAGGAAGCGGAAGCGACCAACGCGCTGATCGATCAGGGCGCCGACGTCATCACCTGCCATGTCGATAGCCCGAAGGTCGTCGTCGAGACGGCGGCTGGCCGCAATGCCTTCGTCTGCGGCTATCACGCCAACCAGAGCCCGCTGGCTCCTGAAAAATACCTGACCGGCGCCGAATGGGCCTGGGGCAACGTCTACACCGACTTCGTCAAGAAGGCCCAGGCCGGCGAAAAGCTCGCCAACTTCGTCCGCGGCGGCCTGAAGGACGGCTTCGTCAAGATGAGCCCGCTCGGACCGGCAGTGCCGGAGGCAGGCCGCAAGGCGTTCGAAGCGACGCATGCGGAAATCATGAAGGGCGGCTTCTCGGTCTTCAAGGGCCCGATGAAAGACAACAAGGGCAACGAGGTGATCGCCGGCGGCAAGAGCTTCGCCGAGGACGCGATCGAGCTCGAGAGCATGGATTATCTGGTCGAGGGCGTCGTCGGATCCACCGCCTGATGGATTGAAGGGAGAAGTGCCATGACGGTCGAGACCCACGATCCCGCAATGACAGCCGCTCCTGCCAAGCCCGCCTCGCTGCGCCCGGCCATCGAATGGCTGGCGCGGCGCACCGAGCCCGTCGCCATCGGGCTCGTGGCCATCCTGATCGGGCTCGCGCTCTTCTCCCTCTTCATCCTCATCATCGGCAAGTCGCCGGCGATGCTCTTCCAGCTGATGTATACCGGCGGTTTCGGCAGCTGGTTTTCGATCCAGAACTGCCTGAGCCGAGCTTCCCCTCTGCTGCTGACGGCACTCTGCGTAGCACTTCCCGCCCGTCTCGGCCTCGTCATCATCGGCGGCGAAGGCGCTGTCGTGCTCGGAGGGGTCGCAGCGGCGGCGATCGCTCTGCCACTCGTCGGCTTTGCGCCGGTCTGGCCGACGCTGATCCTGATGGGCCTGGCGGCAATGGTTGCAGGCGGCTTGTGGATCGGCCTTGCCGGCTTCCTGCGCCACTATCGCGGCGTCAACGAGACGATCTCCTCGCTGCTGCTCGCCTATATCGCCATTGCCCTGATGAACCAGTTCGTCGAGGGACCGCTGCGCGATCCGGCCAGTCTCAACAAGCCATCCACCGCGCCGTTACCGGCCGAATACATGCTCGGCAAGATCCCCGGCATGGACGTCCATTGGGGTCTGGCGATCGGCATCGCCGCCTGCATCCTCTCCTGGTTGCTGATCGAGGCGACCAGCTACGGCTTTGCCGCGCGCATCGCCGGCGGCAACGTCCGCGCCGCCCAGATCCAGGGCCTGCCGGTCGGCAGGCTGATCACCGGCTTCACCGCGATCGCCGGGAGTTTTGCCGGACTGGCGGGCATGATCGAGGTGGCGGCCGTCCAGGGCGGCGCCAATGCTTCGCTTGCGGCCGGCTACGGCTATACAGGCATCCTCGTCGCCTTCCTTGCGCGGCATAATCCGCTGGCCATCATCCCCGTTGCCATCCTGCTCGGCGGCATCGATGCCTCGGGCGGTCTGATCCAGCGGCGCATGGGCCTGCCGGACGCCACGGTTCTCGTCCTCCAGGGCACGCTCTTCATCGTCATCCTGTTCTGCGAGACCTTCTACGGCCGCTTCAAGATCTTCAATCCGGACCTCTGGAAAAGGAACCAGTGATGGAAAGTTCAGGCATCGGCATCTGGGGTGTTCCGCTTGCAATCCTGGCCGGCGCGATCCGCGTCTCCACCCCCTTCATCTTCGTCAGTCTCGGCGAGACGATCACCGAACGCTCCGGCCGCATCAATCTCGGCCTCGAAGGCACGCTCGTCTTCGGCGCCATGACCGCCTATGCCATCGCCGTCATGACCGGTTCTCCCTGGCTCGGCGTACTCGCCGCGATGGGGTCGGGCGCGATCTTCGGCTTGGTGCACGGCTGGATCTGTAAATGGCCGAAGGTCAACGATATCGCCATCGGCATCGCCATGATGCAGTTCGGGCTTGGCCTCGCCTTCTTCCTCGGCAAGCCGTTCATCCAGCCGGTTGCCCCGCGCCTGCCGGCCATCCCGCTTGGCTTCTGGTCGGCGAGCCCGCAGATACAGGCCGCCCTGAACATCAATGTGCTGTTTGTCATCGGCGCCGCGTTGGCATTCCTGCTCTGGTGGGCGTTCCGGAACATGCGCGTCGGACTGATCCTGCGGGTCGTCGGCGACAGTACCGATGCGGCGCGTGCCATGGGCATCAATCCGGACCGCGTCCGTCTGCTCGCCACGGCCACCGGCGGCTCGCTGGCAGCGATCGGCGGCGCCTATCTGTCGCTCTACTATCCCGGCTCCTGGAACGAGGGGATCTCCTCCGGACAGGGCCTGATGGCCGTCGCGCTCGTCATCTTCGCGCGCTGGAACCCGATCGGCTGCTTCTTTGCGGCACTGCTCTTCGGCGGCGCCGGTGCGCTTGGTCCGGCATTGCAGTCGGTCGGCGTCACGCAGGGCTATTACCTCTTCTACGCCGCCCCCTACGTGCTGACGCTCGCCATCTTGATCGCCACCTCGTCGCCCAACCGCTCGCTGACGGGCGCGCCGGGCGCCCTGTCACTGACGAAATGAACCAGAAAGGAGCCCAGCCATGAACGGCCTAGGCGGTTTGAACAAATCGGAGCACGGTGTCGGCATCGGCCTCGTCCAGCTGCAATTGCCGGTCACCGTCACCAGGGCGGACCTTGCGCGCCAGACGCAGGTGATCGTCTATCTCGTCGGCAAGGCGAGACGCAATCAGCCGGGCATGGATCTCGTGGTCTTCCCCGAATATGCCCTGCACGGCCTGTCGATGGACATCAATCCGGATATCATGTGCAGCCTCGACGGTCCTGAAGTCGCCGCCTTCAAGCAGGCCTGCCGCGACAACGCCATCTGGGGCTGCTTCTCGATCATGGAGCTGAACCCCGGCGGCATGCCCTACAATTCCGGCATCGTCATCGACGATCAGGGCGAGCTCAAGCTCTACTATCGCAAGATGCATCCCTGGGTCCCGATCGAGCCATGGGAGCCCGGCGATCTTGGCATTCCCGTGATCGACGGCCCGAAGGGCGCGAAGCTTGCGCTGATCATCTGCCACGACGGCATGTTCCCGGAAATGGCCCGCGAATGCGCCTACAAGGGCGCCGAGATCATGATCCGCACGGCGGGCTATACCGCGCCGATCCGCGACAGCTGGAAGTTCACCAACCAGTCCAACGCCTTCTGCAATCTCATGGTCACCGCCAGTGTCTGCATGTGCGGCTCCGACGGCACCTTCGATTCCATGGGCGAAGGCATGATCTGCAATTTCGACGGCACGATCATCGCTCACGGCACATCCGGCCGCGTCAACGAGATCATCACCGCCGAGGTCCGTCCCGATCTCGTCCGAGAGGCACGTCTCGGCTGGGGTGTCGAAAACAACATCTACCAGTTCGGCCATCGCGGTTATGTCGCGGTATCGGGTGGCGCCGGTGACGCGCCCTACAGCTACATGCACGACCTGATCGCCGGCCGCTACCGCTTGCCCTGGGAAGACCAGATCAAGGTCACCGACGGCACCTCCTGCGGCTTCGACACGCCGGCACGCCGCTACGGCGAAACCCTCAAACCCGCTGCCGAATAGGACAAGACGATGGACACTCTGGTCGAGACCAAGATGCATTACATCACCGCCGACCCCTATCCCTGGCCGTATAATGGCGCGCTGCGACCCGACAATACCGCTCTCATCATCATCGACATGCAGACCGATTTCTGCGGCAAGGGCGGCTATGTCGATCACATGGGCTACGACCTGTCGCTGGTCCAGGCACCGATCGAGCCGATCAAGGCGGTGCTTACAGCCATGCGTGCCAAGGGCTATCACATCATCCATACCCGCGAGGGCCACCGGCCCGATCTCGCCGACCTGCCGGCCAACAAGCGCTGGCGTTCGCAACGCATCGGCGCCGGCATCGGCGATCCCGGCCCCTGCGGCCGCATTCTCACCCGTGGCGAACCAGGCTGGGACATCATCCCCGAACTGTACCCGGTCGCCGGCGAGACGATCATCGACAAGCCCGGCAAGGGTTCCTTCTGCGCCACCGACCTGGAGCTGATCCTCAACCAGAAGCGTATCGAAAACATCATCCTGACCGGCATCACCACTGATGTCTGCGTCTCGACCACCATGCGCGAAGCCAACGACCGCGGCTTCGAATGCCTGCTGCTCGAAGACTGCTGCGGCGCCACCGATTACGGCAATCATCTCGCCGCCATCAAGATGGTGAAGATGCAGGGCGGCGTGTTCGGCTCGGTCTCCAATTCGAACACTCTGATCGAGGCGCTGCCCTGATGTCCTCAATGCGTGCCCATGTCTATCGCGTTGCGGCAGCCGGCCCCGACGACGTCTCCGGCGTCGAGGCGCTGTTTGCCGCCGGGCTGAGGCCGGAAAGCGTCGTTGCCATCCTCGGCAAGACGGAAGGCAATGGCTGCGTCAACGACTTCACCCGCGGCTTTGCCAGCCGCAGCTTCGAAGCGCTGTTCGCGAGGCATGGCGTCACCGGCGTCTGCCTCGTCATGTCCGGCGGCACGGAGGGCGCGCTGTCGCCGCACTGGACGGTCTTTTCCCGCGAAAAGAGCGAGGCGCCGGCGGGCCGCGCGTTGGCGATCGGCACCGCACGTACGCCGGTCCTTCCCTTCCACCATCTCGGGCGCCGCCAGCAGATCCTGATGGTCGCCAACGGTGTGAAGGCGGCGATGCGCGATGCCGGCATCGATGACCCGAGGGACGTGCATTTCGTCCAGATCAAATGCCCGCTTCTGACGCTGGCCCGCGTTGGCGTCGCCGAGAACGAAGGCGAGGCGGTCGCGACCCGCGACACGCTGAAATCGATGGGCCTGTCGCGCGGTGCCTCCGCCCTCGGTGCCGCCGTCGCCCTCGGCGAGGCCGACCCAGGTTCGATTGCCGACGCCGACATCTGCACGCGCTACGCCATCTTCTCTCGCCGCGCATCCACCTCCGGCGGCGTCGAATTGCTTGACCATGAAATCGTCGTGCTCGGCATGGGCAACGGCTGGTCCGGTCCCTTCGCGATCGACCATGCCGTGATGGAGAATGCGATCGACACATCCTCCGTGCTAAAGGCACGCGATCGTCTGCCCGCCAGTGCCCGTCTCACCGCGGTGCTCGCCAAGGCTGAGCCCGACCCGTCGGGAAAGGTCGGTGGTCTGCGCCACACCATGCTCGACGATTCCGACATATCAGGCACACGCCATGCCCGCGCCTTCGTCGGCGGCGTGCTCGCCGGCGTCTTCGGCATGACCGATCTCTATGTCTCCGGCGGGGCCGAACACCAGGGTCCCTCCGGCGGCGGTCCCGTCGCCATCATCGTTGAAAAGGAGAGTTGAAGTGAGCATCGTTCGCGACACGCCCCTTCCCCAGGCCGGCAAGGCCATCGGTATCGATACCCTCGGCATGACCATGCGCTTCGGGTCGTTCACCGCACTGGACAACGTCTCGATCAGCATTCCTGCCGGCAGCTTTCACGCGCTGCTCGGAGAAAACGGCGCCGGCAAATCGACCCTCGTCAAATGCATCATGGGCTTCTACCATGCCACATCGGGCTCGCTATCGGTCGGCGGCCGCGAGGCTGCGATCGCCTCGCCCCGGGATGCGGCTGCCTATGGCCTCGGCATGGTCTACCAGCACTTCACACTGGTGCCGTCGCTAACCGGCGCCGAAAACCTGGTGATCAGCGGAGCCGAAGTGCCCGCAGTCATCAACTGGGCCAAGGAACGCCGTGATCTTGCGGCCTTCATGGAACGCATGCCGTTCAAGATCCCGCTCGAACGCCCTGTCAGCGAGCTGGCGGCCGGCGAAAAGCAGAAGCTTGAGATCGTCAAGCAGCTCTATCTCGGCCGCTCCTTCATCGTGCTTGACGAACCGACATCGGTGCTGACCCCGGCCGAAGCCGACGAGATGCTGGGGCTCGTGCGCGCTATGACAGAGCGCGGCGAGCTGACCGTACTGATGATCAGCCACAAGTTCCACGAGGTGACCAAGTTTGCCGATGCCGTCTCGATCCTGCGCCGCGGCAAGCTGGTCGGCAGCGGCAAGATCGGCGAGCTCTCGATATCCGATATGGCGGCGATGATGATCGGCGACGTCAAGCTTGCCGAGCTCGACGCCCGCACACCGGTTTCCGATAGCGCGCCGATGGTGCTTGCCGTCGAGGCCGCCAAGGCACCGGATCGCTCCGGCCTCAAGACCATCGAGATCGACAGGCTCACCGTCCGCTCGGGCGAAATCCTCGGGATCGCCGGCATATCCGGCAACGGCCAGAAGGAACTGACAGAAATTCTCGCAGGGCAGCGCCCGCTGGAAGCAGGCAGCGTCTCCGTCAAGGGCAGCCGCTACGGCGCCACCCGGCCGGAAACGCGCCAGCACAACGTCCGCTTCATCCCCGAAGAGCCGCTGCAGAACGCCTGCGCCCCGAAGATGACCGTCAGCGAGAACCTTGCCTTCCGCACCTTCGATCTCAAGGACGGCGGCGGCGATGCTATCTGGCTGAGCAAGGGACAGATGAAGAAGCGCGCCGCCGATCTGATTGCCGATTTCAAGGTGAAGACCGCCTCGTCCGCCTCGCCGATCGCGGCTCTGTCGGGCGGCAACGTGCAGCGTGCGGTGCTTGCCCGCGAGCTGACCGGCGATGTCGATCTCCTGATCGTCTCCAATCCCTGTTTCGGCCTCGACTTTTCTGCTGTCGCCGATATCCGAGCCCGCATCATGAAGGCGCGCAACGCCGGAACGGCGGTGCTGCTGCTGTCGGAAGATCTGGACGAGCTCCTGGAAATGTCCGATCGCATTATGGTCATCTCGGAAGGCAAGCTGGTTTACGAAACGCCAGCCCGCGGTGCCGACATCGGCGTGATCGGCGCCCATATGGCAGGACATCACTGATGGTCGGCATTGCGGCAGAACCATTTGCCTTCCCGGCAAGACCGGGCGAACTGGCCCTCGTCGTCATCGACATGCAGCGTGATTTCGCCGAGCCCGGCGGCTTCGGCGCCAGCCTCGGCAACGATGTCAGCCGGATCAGCAGGATCATTCCCGACGTCAAGCGCCTGATAGAAGGCTTCCGCCAGGCGGGACTGCCGGTCATTCACACGATGGAATGCCACAAGCCCGATCTTTCCGATCTGCCGCCGGCAAAGCGCGATCGCGGCAGCCCGTCGCTGAGGATCGGCGATGCCGGTCCGATGGGCCGCATCCTGATCGCAGGCGAGCCGGGAACAGCTATTCTCCCTGAGCTTGCACCCGTCGATGGCGAGATCGTTATCGAGAAGCCCGGCAAGGGCGCATTCTATGCAACGCCGCTCGGCGACATCCTGAAAGAGGAAGGCATCAGCCAGCTGGTCTTTGCCGGCGTCACCACCGAGGTCTGTGTGCAGACGACGATGCGCGAAGCCAATGACCGCGGCTACGAGTGCCTGCTCGCCGAGGAGGCGACCGAAAGCTATTTCCCCGAATTCAAAAAGGCGGCAATCGACATGATCCGCGCCCAGGGCGCGATCGTCGGCTGGACCGCCCATGTGGACGATATTCTGAAAGGGATCGCCGATGCCTGAAACGACGCGCGAGATGCTGACGCTGGGCGGCTGGAATAAACTGGCCTTCGAGCCATTCCGTGACGGGGTGGAGATACACTGGATCCGCAGGTTCGAGGCGGACCAGCCGGGGATAGCGCTCTTGAAATACGAGGCAGGAGCAGCCGTCCCCCGGCACCGGCATGAGGGTCTGGAGACGATCTTCGTTCTTGACGGCACGCAATCCGACGAGGCGGGCGACTACGGCCGCGGCAGCTATGTCGTCAATGCCGAAGGCACCGAGCATTCCGTGTGGAGCGATACCGGATGCGTGGTCCTGATCCAGTGGGACAGGCCGGTGAGGATTTTGGAAGAGGAAATGGCATGAGGACGGTACCAGCCTTCGATATCAGTTCACTGCACGCCTTCTACGCCGACGGCGGAAAGGCCGAGGATGTGATCGAGGCGGTCTTCGCCCGCATCGCGGCGGTAAACGATCCGGGCATCTTCATCTCAATTGCCAGCAAGGCGGATCTGCTCGCCCAAGCAGCGGCACTCGGCACATTCGACCCGTCGGCAAAGCCGCTCTGGGGCATCCCCTTCGCCGTCAAGGATAATATCGACGTCACCGGCATGCCGACCACCGCCGCCTGCCCCGACTATGCCTATACGCCCGAAAAGGATGCGACCGTCGTTGCCCGGCTGAAGGCGGCCGGTGCCATCGTCGTCGGCAAGACCAATCTTGATCAGTTCGCCACTGGCCTCGTCGGCGTCCGCTCGCCCTATCCGATACCGCGCAACGCCATCGATCCCAAGCTTGTGCCAGGGGGCTCGTCTTCCGGATCGGCGGTCGCCACCGCCCAGGGCATCGTCAGCTTCGCGCTCGGCACCGATACAGCCGGCTCTGGCCGCATTCCCGCCGGCCTCAACAACATCGTCGGCTTGAAGCCGAGCCTCGGCGCGCTTTCGACATCGGGCGTCACTCCCGCCTGCCGCACGCTCGACTGCGTCTCGGTCTTCGCGCTGACGGTCGACGATGCATGGTGCGTGTTCTCGGCTGCGGCCGCGCCAGATGAAACCGACGCCTATTCGAGAGATTACGGCCCGCTTGCGCTAGAGGCGCTGCCGCCGGTTCTGAGAATCGGCGTGCCGGCGCGTGCCGATCTGCGGTTCTTTGGCGACGAGGCGATGGCTGAAGCTTTTGACAAGAGCCTCGATGACCTCGCCGGGATGGGCTACGCGATCACCGAACTGCCCTTCCACGATTTCTATAAGGTCGCCGATTTGCTCTACGAGGGGGCCTGGGTCGCCGAGCGCTATGCCGCCGTCAAGGAATTCTTTGATGCGAAGGAAGCGAGCCTCCATCCGGTGACCCGCAAGATTTATGGCGGCGCCAGGACGCTCTCCGCCTCGGACGCCTTCCGCGGCCTCTACGCGCTTCAGGCCTATAAAAAGCAGCTCGCGCCTGTCATCGCCTCGGTCGATCTGCTCTGCGTGCCGACGGCACCGCGGCACTTCACTGTCGCCGAGCTGGAAGCCGAACCGATCCGCGAGAACTCGCGGCTGGGCACCTACACGAATTTCGTCAATCTGCTCGGTCTCTGCGGCATCGCCGTACCCTGTGGCCGGCGCCGCGACGGCCTGCCATCGAGCGTGACGCTGCTTGCGCCAGCTGGCCAGGACGGCATCGCTGGCGCCGTGGCGCGGAGGCTTCACCAGGCGAGCGGCCTAACGCTGGGTGCTACCGGCTGGACGCTTCCAAAGACCGCTGCTGTGGCGCCACCCGCGCGTGGCCAAATTGAAATTGCGGTGGTCGGAGCTCATCTGAGCGGCATGCCTCTCAATGCCCAACTCACATCCAGGGACGCGCGTTTTGTGCGCACCGCAAAGACATCCGATGCGTACCGATTGTTCGAATTGACATCTCAGAAGCCTTCGAAGCCCGGCCTGCTTCGCATCCGTGATGGAGAAGGCGGCCAAATCGACGTGGAGGTTTGGCGTTTGTCTGCTGAGGCGTTCGGAAGTTTCGTCGCCGAGATACCATCCCCCTTAGGGATCGGGACGATCGCCTTGGCCGATGGGTCCAGTGTTAAGGGCTTCCTCGTTGAAGCATCTGCAGTGAGCAACAGTGCCGACATTACGGCATTTGGAGGCTGGCGCGCGTTCCTGACGGGCAAATAGTTGCCCGTCATCCTGCCATTGCCATGCACGCCGCGTCGGTCGATGCGGTCAATGTCGCTGAGTGCTGATGAAGCAAGAGATGTTCGCAGAACCGTCGATGGCACATGAGTTGACGCACGGCTGACCCATGCGATGAAGCGTTTTTGTTTTTCAGCGCTGTTCACAGCGGCAAAATCATGTTGTCGTTCATTAACGCTGCATTAACCAAACCGCCTCAGTCTCAGCTTGTCAGTTCCTCTCTGGCATCGACTGCTTTGCGGGGGCGTGGAGCAGTTTTAATTGGAGATCACGCGGGCGAGCGTGATCTCCTTTTTCCCTTGCACCGGTCGCTCGCAAGGGACGGCCGCGCAGAGCGGTCAGCAGTCTCCAAGACAGGGTGGCGTGCTCACGGATCAAGCCGGATCCTCCGGCCAGTCGGCCCGGCACTGCTATTGAACGTGCGCTCGACAGATGGCTATTGATTTCTGCTCGCACGCCGGGATCCGCAACCGCCATTGCTTACGGCCGCCATTCTTGGTCGTTTCGTCGATCAAGCTCACGGTCGAGATAATAGGCTGCGCTGATCAGCGCCAAATGCGTAAAAGCTTGCGGAAAATTGCCAATCAGGTCAGAGCGGACATCGAACTCCTCGGCATAAAGACCGAGATCGTTGGCGTAGTTGAGGACCGCCTCGAATACCTGCCGCGCCTTCTTCAGGTCGCCGGCGCGCGCAAGGCATTCTGCATACCAGAAAGAACAGGCCGAGAAAGCACCTTCCCGGCCGCGCAAACCGTCGGCGCTCTTGTAGCGATAGACGACGCCGTCGTCAGAAAGTGTTCGCCCGATCGCGTCAAGAGTTGCCAGCCATCGCGGGTCTGTCGCACTGACGAAGCGCACCAGTGGCATCAGTAGCAGGGATGCGTCGAGGCTATCGCCATTCTTCGTTTGAACGAAATGTCCGTTTTCCTCATTCCAGAAATTGGCCCAGATGTCCTCATAGATATCATTGCGCACGTCGATCCATTTGGCGAAAGGCGCAGCCAGCGAGCGCTTGCTCGCAAGGCGTATCGCGCGATCAACCGCCACCCAGCACATCAGCCGGGAATGGAGGAAATGCTGCGGCTCCCGGCGCATTTCCCAGATACCCGCATCGGCATCCTGCCAATGCTCGCACACATAGTCGATGACGTCTCGCACGCCACGCCAGCCGTCATGAGATATGGCGTGACCGTATTTGTTGCTGAGATAGATCGCATCCATAAGCTCGCCGTAGATATCAAGCTGGAACTGCTCGGATGCCTTGTTGCCGATGCGAACCGGACGCGCTCCGCCATAGCCCCGAATATGGTCAAGACTGACCTCTTCCGGCACTTGCCCACCATCGACGGCATACATGATATCAAGTTTGCCTCGGGAACCGCATCTCATAGCGCGCTTGCCGATCCAGCCGTTGAAAGCCTCGGCCTCCTGCTGGTATCCAAGTCGCATCAAGGCGTAAATAGTAAAGGATGCATCCCGGATCCATGTCGCGCGATAATCCCAATTGCGGCTACCCCCGGGCGCTTCGGGCAAACCAAAAGTTCCCGCTGCAACAATCGAGCCGTGGCGCCTTGACGTCATCAGCTTCAGCGTCAGCGCGGATCTGTTGACCATCTCCCGCCATCGGCCGCGATAGGTTGATTGCGAAGCCCAATCCTGCCAATAGGCAATGGTGGCGTCCTCGAAACCATCAATCTCCGATATCTCGATTAGACGCTGATCGACAGCTGCAAGGATGAAATCTGCCGTCTCTCCGGCCATCAGGAGACCGCCAGCTACGACGTCGGCGCCATCCGCGGAAAGGCCAGTGTTCGACGACAAACGAAATCCCTGAACGGAAGCTGAGGGCTCCCAAGATGCCGCTTTGCCGTTCACGATAGCGCCCATCTTTTGCCGGGCGTAGTCGAAACGCGGCGCGCAGCGCATCGTGAACTGGACCTTGCCGCGCGTGACCTTCAGACGCCGCGCGAGCGTCGTCGCTGTGTCGGCTACGCCATTGTTGACGGCCATGAAATCAGTAAGTTCCGCACTCGCATCAGCGCCCATCCAACGGGTGATGAGAACATTGGTGTCTGGACGGTATTGATGGACCACCCTGGCATCAGCGATATTCGGCGAGATTTCGAAGTTTCCACCATTTTCGGGATCGAGGAGCGCCGCGAAGATTGTCGGACTGTCAAAGTTCGGCCAACACATGAAATCGATCGCCCCATCCTTGGCGACCAAGGCCAGTGTTGCGAGGTCACCGATAACGCCATGATCAGAGATCGGACGCGGTATGGCGTTTCCCTGCTTTTCACGTTCAATCTCGTCGTATCCTGCCGACAGGCGATCCATCCGCCACTCCAGGCATGTTGCCTGCTCAAAACGCGCCGACCGAGATTCGGTTTCGTGGCGATCGGTGGCAACATTAAAGCGCTAATTGCACAGGGAGGTCTGTGGGTGGTAAGGATCGCCTGCCTTCTCGGCTACCTGCATTCTTCGCTCCGGTCCCGGCAGCGGGCGGCGCCGTGCCCCGACAGCCTCATGGTGGTGTCGACTTGGCGTTCATCTCTCCACCGGCGATCGATCGCCGAGCGATGCTGGTAGCTTGTTTGGCCAGACCAGCGCACTGAGCGCCTTTGCGCGCTTCTCTGAGATGCCCCTGCTTGTATTTTAACTGCGTCAATCTATCTCGATGCTATGATCCTGACCGCAGCATTCCCCGATGACGATCTCGCAGCGTTTGAAGCCTTGCGTAAAAGGCACTTTCCCAGTCCCCGCAACTTTCTGCGCGCGCATCTGACGATGTTTCATCAAATCGATAACATCCGCCTCGCAGACATCCGTACGACACTCGCAGCCCTGGCAGCAGACGTCGTGCCTGCGACCGTGACAACGACCGGCATATACCACCTCGGCCGTGGCGTCGCCTTCGCGGTCGCCTCCGACGAGCTCAACAATATTCGCGCTGCCTTGCGACGCAGCTTTCAGCCGTGGCTTTGCCCGCAGGACCTTCAGCCATGGCGGCCGCACATTACCGTGCAAAACGGGGTCGACACGAAAAAGGCCAACCTGTTGTTCGACGAACTCCGCGATGAGTTTGAGCCGAAGACATTGAACATGATTGGGTATCAGCTATGGCACTACCAAGGTGGTCCCTGGAAGCTGGAGGCAACGTATAGCTTCTCCGATCCGGCGAGATAGGGCAACTGGCTGTTGTGCCCGCTTGGTGCCGGGGAGCCGACGGGTTGAAAGCCGCAAAGAATGGCAAGGGTGACGCAATCGATCATGGACAACGCATGGTTGAAGACCCACTTTATAAGCTCTGGCGAACGATCAGGCCTGCAGCGGTTGGACGCCAATCCCGCGGCCTCTGCCACTTGACATTGGCAGCGGGAGAAGTACCGACGTTGGACATCAACCAGATTTTTCTATCAATCTTGCTTTTGTGGAGATCCTTATGAGCTTGATGAGGGAAACCAAGGACGCCGAGCAGGCTGGTTGTTTGAGCGCGCGAAATGGGGCCTTACTGTCTGCAAACCCTTATCAAGGTCGACCTGACCGCTATGCGGCCTGGCTTAGAGGTTATAGAGACGCTTGGGGAAACGTGACAGGCACGGGGCTCAAAACATCTGCAGAATTATCTCCGGACGGTAACAGTTCCCCACTTGGATAGAAGGACGATCAGCGGCGGCGGCTCATCGGCGTAAGATGTCTCGTTTGCCGATAGGACATGGCAGCCTGAAATGGCTCTGTAAGGCTGCGACGGGAACCGGCGCTCTATCGTTCGGCCGTTGGCGCAGGAGCGCTGGCGTAGCGCTCACCGTGAACCGTGATGGTCGAAAACAGGCGATCGATTTTCTCCAGATCACTTTCACTGAACTCAAGGGAAAGCGTATCGAGATTTTCGTCGAGCCTTTGCAGCTTCGTCGTTCCGGGAATGGGAACAATCCATGGCTTCCGTGCCAGCAACCAACCGATCGCAACCTGTGCAGCGGTCGCCCGCTTTTCCTCCGCGATTGCCTGGATCGCATCAATGATCGGTTGGTTCGCCGCGCGATTTTCAGCTGAGAGATAGGGATTTGTCTTGCGCTGATCGTTGTCGGCCGCGAAGTTCGTGCTTTGCCCCATCGTCCCCGACAGGAAGCCGCGTCCCAGAGGGCTATAGGCTACGAACCCGATCCCCAATTCTTCGACGGTCGAAAGAACGCTCGCCTCGGGGCGGCGCCACCACAGGGAGTACTCACTCTGCACGGCGGCAACCGGCTGGACCGCATCAGCTATCCGGATAGCTTCATCGTCGGCCTCCGATAGCCCAAAGTGCAAGACTTTACCGGCGTCGATCAAATCCTTGACCGTTCCTGCAACATCCGCCATCGCAACGTCAGGATCGATACGGTGCTGGTAGAGAAGGTCGATGTGGTCGGTTCTAAGCCGGACAAGCGCGGCATCGACCATCCGACGGATACTCTCCGGCCGGCTGTCAAGGCCATTGCTTGATCGCCCGTCCCTGAAGCCAAATTTTGTGGCAATCACGACGTGGTCGCGGATCGGTGCGAGAGCCTCCCCTACGAGTTCCTCGTTCGTGAAAGGACCATAGATTTCGGCGGTATCGAAGAAGGTCACTCCGCGATCGAATGCCGTTCGCATCAAAGTGATCGCATCGCTTGAGCGCATCGCGGGACCGCGGTGATGGTTCAAACCCATGCAGCCAAAACCAATAGCCGAGACTTCCAGACCCTGCCGGCCGAGCGTCCTTTTGAGCATCTTTTCCTCCTTCTATGATTTAATTCAAGGCGGCCAGACATTGCAATGAACCAGTCGCTCACCTGCCCACCCATCTTCCAGCAGAAGACTTGGCTGCTTCAGACACCTGCCAGCGGGGCCGAGAAATTTGGGGTGACACGTTCGTTGAAGGCTATTTTTCGCCTGGTCGTTGCTCGCGCTGATGACATTTCAGTTCAGGTCGAAAAATCCTGCATCTTCCTCCTTGAGGTATTTCTTCGCGCTCTCCGCGTCGATGTCGAGACCGAGGCCTGGCGTCTCAAGAAGATCCACCATGCTGTCCTTCACGATCTCTTCCGGCAAGCCAATGATCAGATCTTCCCACCAAGGATCCGAGGCGGTCGGATATTCAAAGGCAACATAATTTGCCGGCAGCGTCGCGCACACATTGATCAACGCGCCGAGACCAAGGAGCCCGTTTGCCGTTCCGTGTGGGGCCATCAGGATTGAGTGCATATAGGCGTGTTCGGTGATCCATTTCAGTTCCGCGATACCTCCGACATCAGCCGGGTCAGGCCCGATGACACGAACGGCTTGCGTTTCGATCAGCTCCTTGAAGTTGTGACGGAGATAGATCTGCTCGCCGGTGTGAATCGGTGTCGAGGTAGAGGTGGTCAGCTCCCTGTAGGCCTGAGGATTGACCCAGGGCACATAGTCGCCTGTCAGCATGTCCTCCAGCCACATCAGATTGTATTTCTCGACCGCGCGAGCAAACTTTATCGCATCCGGCAACATCCAGCCTGGGCCACAATCAAGCGCCAGGCTGACTTTGTCCCCAAGCACTTCCTTCATTGCGATGACGCAGTCGAGCATATGGTTGAAGCCGCGCTCGCTGATGACGCCCTGATCCATCGCGCCGTGGTAACCCGCCTTGGTCTGCGTCACACCATAATGAAAATCCTCGACCGTATCCTTCATATTGGAGTGGAACGAGATCCCCTGCTTGACCATAAAGAAATTCTGCGGCTGCTCCATCATCCATCTGACGTCGGCGGCGTAATCCTCCGGCCGATCACCCGAACGCTTCCGGCGCACCGAGCCATTATAGACGCGCACCTTGTCTCGCACCTTGCCCCCAAGCAGCTTGTAGGCCGGCACGCCAGCCGCTTTGCCGGCGATATCCCACAATGCATGCTCAATGGCGCTCACGGCCGCGCCATATGGCTTGAACGAGCCGCGCTGGCGGATCTTCAGCATCACCCTTTCGACGTCGGTGGGGTCCTCACCGATCAGAGCGTCGCGAAAATGCAATACCCATGGCTTGAGGTAAGTCTTGGTAAACTCCACCTCGCCGAGGCCATAGAGGCCCTCGTCGGTCACAATCCGGACGATGGGGTGTTTGCCGATAACAGCGCAGCGCAGGTCGGTGATCTTCATCTTCGTTTTCTCGCTTCAACTCCAGGTACGATCCCAGGAATACTCGTCATCCCAATGGTCAGTGGGCTGCCAAATGCCGGCGACACCCGGCTGCAAATGCTGCAGGATGACCTCGTCGACGACATCGTCGATCCCAAGCCCCGGCTTGTCGGGCACAGTGATAAAACCATCCTTCACCAATGGTCTTGGTAGGCCCGTCACAATGTCGTCCCACCAGTCGACATCGGCCGAATGATATTCAAGGGCCATGAAGTTTTCGGTCGCTGTCGCAACATGAGCAGCCGCCATCGCCGCAATCGGGCTCTCCGCCATGTGGATCGCCATTGCCACACCGCGATCCTGGGCCATGTCACCGATCTTCTTGGTCTCAAGGATGCCTCCGCTGGTCAGAAGATCCGGATGGATGACCGAAACACCGCCACTGTCGAGGAGCGGCTGAAAACCCTCCTTGAGATAGATGTCTTCGCCGGTACAGATCGGTACGGTGGTGGCATCCTGCAATTGCCGATATTGCTGTGCGTATTGCCAGGGGATCACGTCCTCGAGCCATGCCGGCACATATTTCTCGATGCGTCGCGCGAGGCGAATGCCGTTCTGCATCGAAATATGGCCGATGTGGTCGATCGCGAGCGGTACATTCATTCCAATGACTTCGCGAACCTCGGCGATGTATTGCTCAAGCAAGTCCAGGCCCTTGTCGGTAAAGTGCAGACCCGTAAATGGATGCTGGACGTTATGCAGGTCATAGGCTGCATTGCGAAGACGGCGTTCGTCCGCCGTCTTCAACGGTCCGCGCGTCGGGCTGTCGCGATATCCTTCCAGCGAGCCTGCAGGAAACACCACCGCTCCAGGGACATCGGCGATCTGCATCAGCCCAAGGTCCATCTTGAGGAAGGTGAAGCCGAGATCCATGCGCTCTTTTAGGCGCTTGCCGGTTTCCGTGCCGCTCGGCACGGTGGCGTCCGTGTCGCAATAAACGCGTACCTTCTCCCGGAAGCGACCGCCGAGCATCTGGTAGACCGGAACGCCATAGGCCTTGCCGGCAAGATCCCAAAGGGCAATTTCGACCGCCGATACACCGCCGCCTTGCCGTCCATGTCCGCCGAACTGTTTGATGCGCCGGAACAGGCGATCGATGTCGCAGGGGTTTTCGCCAAGCAATCGGCTCTTCAACATGAGAGCATAAGTCGCGCTCGCCCCGTCCCGGACCTCGCCGAGCCCGACGATTCCCTGGTTCGTATAGATCTTGAGAAGCGCAGAGGTGAAGGGTGCACCGACGATTTCGGCAACCCGCATGTCGGTAATGCGAAGGTCCGAGGGCTTGGAATTCTGGTTCACCCGATCGAGCGCGTCTTCGGCTCCGTCTGCCTCTTTCATAAGTTGATCCTCGCTCCTGTCGACAGGGCTGGCCGCCGCGCGGCCGGCACAGCCGAAAACGTTGGTCAGTCCAGTGCAATCTCGTGGTCTTGAAGGTAGTCGCGGTTCATCTCGATACCGAGCCCGGGCTTGGGGCTGAGCTTCAGGTTGCCATTTGAGACATCGAGTGGGCGGTCGATGAGATGATCGTACTTGCCCAGGTTCCACTCCGATGTCTCGAGTTTGTAGAAGTTCGGAACGGTCATCATCACCTGGGCGCCAGCGACAACGTTGATCGGGCCGGCGGCGTCATGCGGGGAGACCGGGATATAATAAGCTTCGCAAAGAGCTGAGATTTTCTTCAGTTCGGTAATGCCCCCCGTCCAGGTGACGTCCGGCATGATGTAGTCGGCAAGCTTGTTTTCGAGAACCGGAACGAAGTCCCACTTGGTGTGGCCGCGCTCGCCCCACGAGATCGCGGCGCTTACCTTCTCCCGGACCTGCTTGAGAGCGTTGAGGCTTTCGGGTGGGCAAGGCTCCTCAAACCAGTCTATTTGCCCCGCTTCCTCAAGGCTTCGGCAAAGGCGAATGGCAGTGGGGACATCGAAACGGCCGTGGGCGTCGATCAAGATGTCGACATCAGGACCCGCCGTCTCACGGATCAGCGCGGTAAGCTCTGCGGCTTCGCGCTCATCCTTTCGGGTCATGGTGCCGTCAAGATAGCCGTCTCGCTGTTCTCGCGCGTAACCATCGGCGATGCGTCCTTGTTGGGGGAAAGGATCGAACTTCAGTCCGGTGTGACCAGAATCGACGATGTCGCGGATTTCGCGGATGACGGCCTCTCTGCTGGTAAACCTCGCCTGATTGGGATGGGTGTAGAGCGCGATCTCGTCTCGTACCGGGCCCCCGAGAAGCTCGTAGATCGGCTTGCCGATGACTTTCCCGCGGATATCCCATAGAGCTATGTCGATCGCGCTGACGCATTCGACAGCCGCACCTCGGCTGCCCATGTAGGTAAAGCTGCGAAATATCTTGTGCCACAAGTATTCGATGCGCCCCGGATCCTCGCCTTTCAGTGCTTGGCCGATCTGGCGCAGGATCGTACAGAGCGCACGATTGGCGAGTTTCGTCGTCGTTGTGATCTCTCCCCAGCCGCTCACCCCGTCGTCGGTCGTCACCTCGACGAACAGGAACTCGCCCCAGTAAGACGCATCCGACTTGATGAGCCACGGCCGTACACTGGTAATCTTCATCTGGGGTACCTTTGACTTGGAGGCATGAAGGAGAGTCTACACCCGGGCTTTGTCTATCCCGCACGAAGAGCGCTACGCGCCCGCATGTGTTCGAGGAGATGACGGCCGGAGCCCTCGACGTGCCGGGCGATGAGTTCAGCTGCCGCCTCGGCGTTTCCCGACTTCACATGCGCGATGAGCTCACGGTGTTCACTCAGGATGGCGGCCCGGCGGGCAAGCGTGAAATTGAACCGCCGCCCGACTGCGCGCAGCACTTCACGGTGCTTCCACCAGAGTTCGGCAGCATGACGGTTATAGTGCTTCTGGTACATCACCGTATGAAAAGCCGTGTCCAACTCACTGTGTTTGAACGGGTCGGCAAAATCGTTTTGCTCAATCAGATCCTGAATGCGCTCAAGTTCGGCAATGTCGTCAACGGTTGCCATCGTGACGAACCAGCGTGTCAATGCCGGTTCAATGAGGACACCAATCTCGTAGATATCGCGAACAAAGTCCTGATCGATCGGCCGGACGCGCGCACCCCGGTTCGGCACGAATGTGACGAAACCCTCTCCTCGCAAAAGCTGCAAGGCCTCGCGCACCGGGTTGGTGGACGTACCATGGCGCCGGGCGAGATCGGTCACCACCAGCCGCTCGTTTGCCGCCAGCCGGCCCTCGATGATGTCGTCCCTGATGATTTTGTAGAGCGAGGCCCCCTCGCTCGATGCTCCATCGGCATCGATGCCTTCAGGTGGTCCGGCTCTGAAATCGCTCGTCTCGTTCAAAATAATCCCCATCCAATACTCGGCTTACTCGCCTATCATGCAAATCGGCTTCAAACAATGTACGATTTTGCCGATTGACAGACATTCCTTGATCTGAAAACGTGCAATCCGTCTGATGGGATACACTGCTTGAGGAGGCGGCCCAGCGGACAGGAGCGCTCGCCGTGGACCGAGCGGCTCGGGAGAACCTGGAGGATACCCATGACGAGGATTTCACTCGGAGGTGCCGTGCTGCGCGGCACCGTCTCAACCGCTTTGCTGATGTCGATGATGTCTGCCTCAGCCTTGGGCGCATCGGTCGACCTGAGCAAGTGGTCACCCGACTATGTAAGGTCGATCGCCGGCACACAGGACTTCGATACCGCAGCGGACTGCAGCAAGGTAACACCCCTCGACTATAAGGGGCGGCTGACCTTCTGGTACCAGGGTATCTTCGAGGGAGATCCCGATTCACTTCGGCAATATTACAAGGACTTCTTCGCGACGTTCCGCAAGACCTACCCCAATATTCAGCTCGAAGAACAGGGACTGACCTACAACGATCTTCTCGACAAGTTCCGCACCGCGCTTCTCGGCAACGCCGCACCGATGGCCGTCCGCCTGCAAATCCTCGGAGGCGTCGAGTTCGCTGCCAAGGGTTACCTTCAGCCTTTGAAGCCAGAGGATGTCGGCTACAAGACAGAGGACTTCTGGCCCGGCGCAATGAAGGCCGTCAGTTGGGATGGCGTGCCTTATGGCATTCCGACCAATAACGAGACGATGGCATTCATCTGGAATGCCGACATATTCAAGCGCGCTGGCCTCGATCCCGACAAGGCGCCAGCCACCTGGGATGACGTCGTAAAATATTCCAAGCAGATCCATGACAAGCTTGGCGTGTCGGGCTATGGCCTCGTGGCCCGCAAGAACGCTGGCAATACGCCATACCGTTTTATGCCGCAGCTATGGGCTTATGGCGGTGGTGTCTTCGACGAAGCATCCGCCGATCCGACCTACAAGGAGGTCGAACTTGCCAGCCCTCAAAGCAAGGCGGCTTTGCAGGCCTCCTATGACATGTATGTCCGCGACAAGTCGGTTCCCGTTTCGGCGTTGACCAACCAGCAGGCTGACAATCAGCCGCTATTCCTTGCTGGCCAGCTGGGAATGATGGTTTCGCACCCGTCCGATTACGACGTCATGCTCGACCTGCAGAAAAAAGCAACGGCGACGGACAAGGAGAAAGCACAGACCGTTATCGACAACATGCGCTACGGCCTGATCCCGACCGGACCTGACGGCAAGCGTGCCGTGGTCTTCGGTGGCTCGAACATCCATATTCTCAAGCCGGAATATGTCGAGGGCGGCACGGTCGATGAACCCGCAGCCAAGGCGATCATCTGCATGTGGAGCAGCCCGGAATGGTCGCTGAAACTCGCCTATGTCGGATCCAACCCCGGGAACCTGAACGGCTTCAAGACGAAGTGGATGAAAGACCGGCTGGAAAAGATAAAGTTTCTTGACGTGACGACGTCCATGCTGCCCTACGGCATTCCCTTCCCAGCACTTCCGCAGTCACCGGAAATCATGAACATCATCGTGCCCGACATGCTGCAAAACGCGCTGACCGGGGCGATGACCGTTGACCAGGCCGCAGATGACGCGGCTAAAAAGGTCAAGGAACTGATGGATGGTGGCCTCTAGACAAGGTCCTTTGATCTTGGACCGGCTGCAGAGCGATCTGCAGCCGGCCTTCTTCCCACGGATGAGGGCTTTGCATAGTGACGATTTTGACCGGAAAGGCCGAAAACACTGGCCGGTGGCATAACCGTAGATCTGGAGTGATGCGCAGGGTTTGGGATCATCGCTTCGACTACGCGTATGTGCTGCCGTCGATCGCGGTGATGCTTATCGTGATCGCCTACCCCATATACTATACGATAGAACTGTCCTTCTTCAACACGCCGCCCGGTCTGCAGCTGCGCGACAAGATCTTTGTCGGCATCGACAATTATACCGCCATCCTGAAAAGCCCGGTGTTCTGGACGGTGACCAAGAACACGCTTATCTGGACGGTTGGGTCGACTTTCATCTCCTTCGTTCTCGGGTTTGCCTGTGCACTAGCGCTCCATCGCGACTTTGCAGGCAGAGCGATCCTGCGCGCAATCCTGATTATCCCGTGGGTCATCAGCGCAGTCGCCGCGTCTTATATCTGGAAATGGATTTATCATTCAGACTTCGGCGTGATCGGCGCGGTTCTGGTCGGCCTCGGTCTCGCAGACCGGCCACCCAACTTCATCGACAATGTCGATACCGTTCTGCCTTCTCTCATCATCGTCAATATCTGGCGCGAGTTCCCGTTCGCCATGATCATGATGATGGCCGCTCTTCAGACCGTTCCCGACCAATTGCTGCGCGCAGCAAAAGTAGATGGAGCCAATGCGTGGCAGCGGTTCTGGCACGTGACCTTCCCGCATGTCGGCAACGTTTCGATCGTAACGATCCTGCTTCTGGCGGTCGCCAACTTCAATTCGTTCATCATCCCATGGATCATGACCGGCGGTGGCCCGTCGAACGCGTCGCACATCTGGATCACCCACATCTACGAGCTCGCCTTCGGCCGCCAGCGGTGGGGCGTTGCATCTGCATATTCGGTCCTGCTGTTCCTGATCCTGATGTCGTTCGGTTACTTCTATGTCCGCGCGCTCAGCTCCAACGATAAAAAGGAAGCGGCCGAATGAGCACGATTGCACAGACCCGAGACGCGCCCAAGCCGCACCACCGCACGCGCGTCGATGCATGGCGATGGGGCGGGCGCATCTTCCTGCTCTTCATGCTGCTCTACACAGCCTTGCCGATGATTTGGATGTTGCTCACGTCAATCAAATCGGGCTTCGCAGCAATGCAGTTTCCGCCTCAATGGTGGCCGGATCAGCCGACGCTCGCCAGCTACCAGAAGCTGCTCGACCCGCAAAACAGCGTCGGCCAGGATTTCCTGCGTTTCTTCTGGAACAGCCTATTCGTCTCCACGGCGACGACCATAATGTCGGTGATCGTCGCTGTCCCGGCCGCCTACGCCTTCTCTCGCTTCTCATTTCCTGGACGGAACTTTCTGTTTTTTGCCGTCCTGCTTCGGAACATGTTTCCAGCGGTGATTTTTCTCGTACCGCTTTTTATCCTCATGCGGGCAATCGGGCTGGTCAACACCCACGGGTCCCTCGTCCTGACCTACCTCACCTTCGGCTTGCCTCTGGCCATCTGGCTCCTCAAAGGGTTCTACGACAACATTCCAATCCAGCTGGAACAAGCCGCGCGCATTGACGGGGCGACACGCTTTCAGGCCTTCGTTCTGATCGTTGTGCCGCTGTCGACGCCCGGGATCATCGCAACAGCGATCTACTCCTTCATCGGCGCCTGGAACGAGTACATTTACGCCTATACCTTCCTTTCGAAAAACGAACAGCTGACTTTGCCTGTCGGCATCCAGCGCTTCTTTTCGGAAAACACCACCGACTTTCCTGGCCTTATGGCGGCCAGCTTCATGATGAGCGTACCGGTTGTCGTCCTGTTTCTGCTTCTGCAACGATACTTCGTCCGCGCGCTGACAGAGGGCGCCGTCAAGCACTAGGGAGTTGCTCGTGGCCCATGTGGTCTTAAAGGATCTGATCAAAAATTATGGCAGCTTCAATGCTGTTAAAAGCGTTTCGCTGACGGTCAACGACGGCGAATTCGTCGCACTCGTCGGCCCTTCAGGCTGCGGCAAGACGACGACGCTCAACCTGGTGGCGGGGCTGACCTCGGTCACATCTGGCGATATCGTCATCGGCGATCGTGTGGTCAACGAACTCGACCCCAAAGACCGGGACATCGCAATGGTGTTCCAGAATTACGCTCTTTATCCGCAAAAATCCGTCTACAAAAACCTGGCGTTTCCGCTGCAGATGCGAAAACTGCCGAAGGACGAGATCGACAAGAAAGTCAGGGAAGCGGCCCGCGTCCTCGATATGACGCAGTTGCTCGAACGCAAGCCGCGGGAGCTGTCGGGCGGACAACAGCAGCGCGTGGCACTCGGCCGCGCTCTTGTTCGCGACCCTGCCGTGTTCCTGATGGATGAGCCGCTCTCCAACCTGGATGCAAAGCTGCGCGTTCAAATGCGCTCGGAGATCAAGCGGTTTCATCAGGATCTGAAGGCGACAATCATCTATGTGACGCATGACCAGCTTGAGGCTGTGACGATGGCAGACAGAATGGCGGTGATGAATGGTGGCTATCTCCAGCAATACGATACGCCAGCGCAGGTCTTTGCCAATCCCGTAAACATGTTCGTTGCCGGATTTGTCGGCAGCCCGGCGATGAGCCTGGTGCCCCTCGAAGCATCGACAGGCCAAGGAAGAGCTGTTTTGACCAGCGCGGAAGGCTGGCATCTGGAACTCTCCACAGCAAATGCTCGCAAGGTCGACAAGGCAAAGTCGAGGAAAGTCGTTCTCGGTGCGCGACACTCGACCATCAAACTGCACAAAAGTGCGGTTCCGGGAAGCGTGCCCGCCAAGGCCTATACCGTAGAGCCGACGGGAGACGTCACCTTCGTGCAAGCGTTCCTCTCCGGCGCGATCGTCAATATCAGCGTGCCGCCGGCTGTCGCGGTTGCGCCGGACGAACAGATCTGGCTCGAATTCGATCAGGAGCGGATCCATCTCTTCGACGGTGAAACAGAAATGGCCCTGAGAGCTGATTGACAGCAGGCGAATGCGCAACACGAGGCGTCGATGACGGCAAAACTCAAGATCACTGCAATCAAGCCCTATCCAGTATGGGTGGGCATTCGCAATCAGATGCTGGTCAAGGTCGAAACCGATCAAGGGATCTTTGGCTGGGGCGAAAGCGGCTTGAGTGGGCGCGAGCAAGCCGTCACGGGAGCGATCGAGCATTATCGCGAATTTCTGATCGGCCGCGACGCGATGCAGATCGGCCGGATCTGGCAGGAGATCTATCGCAGCCAGTATTTTGAAGGTGGCCGGGTTCTCCAGGCGGCGATGTCGGCGATCGATATCGCTCTTCACGATATCAAGGGCAAGGCCCTTGGCGTGCCGGTCTATGAACTGCTCGGCGGCAGGCAGCGCGAGCGCATTCCAACCTTTGCATCGACCGGTGACGAGGCCGAGGGGGCTGCCGCCATCGAGCGCGCGCGTGAATTGCGGGCACAAGGCTGGCAGGCAATCCGTTTCTTCCCGGCCGGGCAGGACAGCAAGGATATTTTCGAGCCGAGAGAATCAATTGGCCCAACGGCATCGATGCTGAACGAGGCACGCGAGGTATTGGGTGATGACGTCGTCCTCGGTATCGATTATCACCACCGCTTATCGGTGGCGGAGGCGGCGAGCTTCTGCAACAAGCTCGGCCGCGGTGTTCTTGATTTTCTTGAAGAGCCGATACGCGATGAAACACCGTCAGCCTATGAATCCTTGCGCAGAATGACGGATATCCCCTTTGCCATTGGTGAAGAATTTGCCAGCAAGTGGCAGTTCTTGCCGTATATCGAGCGCGACATTCACCAGTTCAACCGGATTGACGTCTGCAACGTCGGGGGGCTCACAGAAGCGATGAAAATCGCCGGCTGGAGCGAGGCGCACTACGTCGATTTGATGCCGCACAATCCACTTGGCCCGGTCTGTACCGCTGCGACAATCCATTTTGCAGCCGCTGTCGCCAATTTCGCTTGGCTAGAGACCCGGGCGCCTGAAGCCAGGCTCGGCTTTGACAATTCGGACTTCTTTCCAGTTCAGCCAAGACTGGACGGAGCAGACTACCCAGTCAGCGAACGGCCCGGGCTCGGCATCGAGGTAAATGAGGATGCCATTGCCGCCGAGAGCTTCCGCTTCTGGGAAGCGCCGCATCTGAGGCGCCGCGACGGTTCAGTCACCAACTGGTAATTACCAAACACTGGAGCCCCCATGACCAAGACAACGGATATTACGCGGCCCCCCAAGGAATTGATCGAGGCTCTGGAAGAAATCGGCGCGGCAACGATAGCGGGAACGCTTGGGCACATGGGATTTCGCAATCCGCACATGGTTGGCCCCGTTTCGCAGCGGCGAGGCAGATCGATCGTCGGACCGGCATTGACACTCCAGTTCATGCCCCAGCGGCCTGATCTCTTCAGCGAGGGCGAATACGCTGATCCGGAAACGCAGCTGCACCGCCATGTCCTCTATCACGTGCAGGAAGGCGACGTGGTCGTCGTCGATGCGCGCGGCGATATGAGCTCGGGTGTCTTCGGCGATATGATGTCGACCTATTTTAAGGGCCGCGGCGGCGCCGGCATCGTTATCGATGGATGCATGCGCGACAGACCCAACGTCGAAAAGCTGGACCTGTCGCTGTGGCTTCGCGGCTGGACGCCGAACTACCATGTTCAGACGAGCATCTATCCCAACGCAGTGAACGTACCGATTGCCTGTGGTGGCGTCACGGTGATCCCCGGAGACATCATCGTGGCGGATGATGACGGGGTGGTCGTGCTCCCCGTTGCCATGGCCTCAAAGGTGATCCAGGAATCAAAAACCCACCATGACTGGGAAGAATTCTCCCGTATGAAGCTGATGGCTGGCGGATCCCTGCAGCGATACTATCCGTTGCACGATGATGCTCGGGGCGAATACGAGGAATGGACCAGAACGAACACCCGGCGCTAGCGCGATCTGCGGAGGGTGCAGCAGCGAGAAACGGATCCTTCACCCAGTCCTGAGTCAAGGGGTGAGTTGCGGTCGGCTCTTCGTTTCCTGTTTTGCTGCTCGGAGGCCGCACGACAGCTAGTCTTTTCGCTCGTTTCCCGTCTCTGTCGATGGGTCACAGTTGCGTGGTACCGGCCGCTTTGTGGCTGGGAGATAGGAGCGCTGCCGTCCGATCGCGCATAGTAGGACTAAGGTCGATCGAGGCACAGCAAACGGACGGCTGCGTTTTCAGGTCTGCGTTTCGAACGGAGTATTGAAAAATGAAAACGCTACTGATGGCTGGTAGATCGGATTGGCATCGATAATCGCGACCGCGACACCGGGAATGGCCGACAGTCTGACGCTTACCGTCGGCGATCTTCACATAGGCTACAGGGATGGCGGCCGAGACCGGCGCGACTGGCGCCGCCACCATGCGCGCCACTACTACCGCCCTGGTCGTCGCTGCCGCGTGACCACTGTCCGGCATCGTTATCATCACCGCTGGGTCTATAGTGATAAGCGTATCTGCCGCTGGTAGACGACGGTTTGAGAAGCACCACATTGCTTTTTGCAAGGATGTTGCCGGCCTGGCAACCAACCTTACGTAGCGTCCAAGCCGCTTTGATTAATCCTAAGGGTCAGGCTGACAGCTCGCTTTTAAGCGTTCATCATGGCTATGGTTTGAAGGGCAATCCAAACCAGCTGCCTCGTCCTGTGCATCCACCTGTGCAGGGCGAGGCTTATTCCTCCCGCGTGCCGGCCACCCCAACCCCTGCGCTTCCACCGACAATGACCGACCCGGCAGGCGACCAGCGGTGTTGAAACGATCCCCGTTTTGCCGCCCGGACGAAAGGCTGATCGCCACCGTGGCCTGGGGCCCCTTGACACCTCGCGAGCCTTACGCTGGAAATGCGATGCCAGTGCGCGGCCGGAATGTCTGCGCCGATTTATCCTGCCGTTTGACGCCACTCGATTTTTTGCGATTACGATTGCCCATGAAGACATTGACCGGCCAGCGCATGCGCACATTACTGATGCATCTCGATCACTTAAGCTTTCGGCCGCCGCCATCGACTGTGGGACGGCGAACAACTCGCCTAGCTCTGCAAAATGATTTGATCGAAGTCATAGGAGACCTTTCCTTGGCCTACAGATGCCGGTTGACCGAGAAAGGCCTCGCAGCGCGCTCTGGGCTCGCACGCGATAGTCGCGCATCTTAGCTCCAACCGGAGCGCCTGCTTCGACCATTATGCGGATTGGGTCTACATTATCGGCGATCAATACCATCTTTGGCGCGGCTGGAAATGGGCAACGACCGGCTGGTGCGATAGCAATGACAGGAACGAGGACGCAATACGATCGTGCGGTTGCGTCTCTATATCCACTTGCATCTGCCTGTCGTGGATACTGATGGCAGAGCAAACTGAACGCCGCATTGGGCATGAGCAGGAGGCTCGCCCTTGTCCGCAAGCCTCCTGCGGTGCTTGATTGAGCTTACCGCGTGGCGCCCCACAGATAGGCGAGGCCGGCGACAATGCCGACTGCGGTCAGCGGGTTTTCGCGTACGGTCGCTTCAACATCGGCCCAGAAGCTTCGAGCCTCGGCACGGGCGGCCCTCGCCCCGTCTTTTGCAACCTGAGACGCCGCCTGTCTCACTTGACCAGCGTCACGCCTCAAGGACCGATCAGCCGGATCAGAGCTGGACTCCTCATCGGCCTGCAGCGCGCGCGCTGCCTCGCCTGGGTCAGCCCGGCCGGTTGGAATGGACGTTGTCAACGCGGATACGGGGTCTGACGCCGGAAAGGTGTCTTCAAGAGCTTTGTCGAGCTCGCCTTTTTGCGACCGTGAGCGTTGTGCCGCCTGTTCGCGAAGCAACGATTGGACGGCGGGTGAATCCTTGGGGTCTGCCATTGTGTTTTTCTCCCTGGTTGAAAAGAGCCAACTTAAAAAGCGGCTTTTCTGATTAGAAGCTGATCTTGGTCATGAACGCCGTGGGACAGAAGATGTTCATCCCTTCTCGTCATGGTTGTTGGGCAAATGAATTCCCTTTGCACAGAATTTCAATTCCGCCCGCAGCGACGCGGCGGTTCTTGCGTTGGTCTGCTTAGATCCATCGACTGACGGCTAACGACGGTCAGCGAAGTTCGTTCGACCCATCAAGAGAAATATCGCGGACTGCCGGCATGTCTATACGCATGCGGCGCCCTGCCGCCGAGACCGAGAGGCACTGGCTAGAGGGGCGCTAATCCTTTCATCGACCGGTTCGGCCGTCAGAAATCAGAGGGCCCAAAAATCACAATGACTGGTCCAAATCTCGTGGTAGCAACTCTAATCGGACGGGTCCGTGCTCTAGGGTCGTCAGGATTGGGAACGATGGCTTACGTGACCGAGCAGGCGTCCGGCTTGGCCCCCGGGCATTCTCACGTCACATCTTGCCTCATTTCTCGAACGACCGTGACGGCAATGGAACTGTGGTTGCCTGCAGATGTTTGGTAAGCGTCAAACAATAATGGAGCCCACGATGACAGATGACGCACGCCGGCCAACCCCGCCCTATCCGGAGCAGCAGCAAAGCCCGCCAGGCAAAACGAGGGCCATGGACCCGATTCCCGACCATGGCGAACAATCCTACAAAGGCGATGGCAAACTGAACGGCAAGGTGGCACTGATCACAGGTGCCGATTCAGGAATAGGCAAGGCTGTCGCGATCGCATTTGCCCGCGAGGGCGCCGACATTCTCGTCTCCTATCTGGACGTTGAAGAGGACGACGCGAAAGACACGGCAGAGTGGATTGCAAAGGCCGGCCGCAAGGCTGTGTTAGTCCCCGGCGACATCAAGTCCGAAGATCATTGCCGCTCCCTGGTTCAGCGCGCCGTCGACGAACTTGGAAGCATCGACATTCTCGTCAACAATGCCGCCTTCCAACGCACATATGCTGATATCGGGGACATCACCGCGGAGGAGTGGGACGAGACGTTTCGCACCAATATCTACGCCCCATTCTTCCTTTCCAAAGCTGCCGCTCAACACATGAAGGCCGGAAGTGCGATCATCAACACGACCTCGATCCAGTCGCGTCAACCCTCACCGCAGCTTTTGGCCTATGCGTCGACCAAGGGGGCAGTCCTGAACTTCACGGCTGGACTTGCCGAGATGCTTGCCGACAAGGGCATCCGTGTCAACGCGGTGGCGCCCGGTCCGATCTGGACCCCGCTCATTCCCTCGACAATGCCAGCCGAAAAGGCTGCCAAATTCGGCGAACAGACGCTGATCGGCCGCGCCGGGCAG
The DNA here is from genome assembly GCF_057808655.1 of Rhizobium sp. FG96. Classification (NCBI taxonomy): domain Bacteria; kingdom Pseudomonadati; phylum Pseudomonadota; class Alphaproteobacteria; order Hyphomicrobiales; family Rhizobiaceae; genus Rhizobium; species Rhizobium sp. FG96. The sequence continues at coordinate 45,923 of NZ_JBMDIL010000012.1, forward strand.
CCAGCGGAATTGGCTGGCGCCTATGTCCTGCTGGCCTCCGACCTCGGCAGCTACATGACCGGCGCCGTCATCCCCGTGACGGGTGGCGAGGTAATGATCTAGATAGCAAGGCCAACTGACAGCGTCGGCTCAAGACGCTGTCAGCCGAAAGCCGCGCCGACCACGGGCCTCCTTCAGGAGTAGGCCCAACGCGAGCCAGATCGACAAAAGCCAGCTGATAACAATCGGTCCGCCTTCGCGGTCCACAAGCGATCTTTCTAAGCTTCAGGCGGAAAGCGGACGTTGATCGATGCAGGCGATGCGGCGATGCGGCGATGCGCCACGGTGACCGAGCCGCCGCCTAATGCAACGAGAGAAGCTTTTCGAAGAAAAACACACGTTCGGCGCCCGTCTGCGTTGCTCGCTCGAACACCACACGGTCGTCATGTCGAGACGATCCAGCATTTTTAAGCAAGGTGGTCAGCACCTTCGCCGGCGTTTTCGGGGTCACCGTGACTGCCAATGCCTTGGGGCCAGCCTCCAGTCTCGCCAAACCAAAGCGCGCCGCCGCAATTTGCAACCTGGTCAGCCGGAGCAAAATCAACAGGTCCTGAGGCGGATCACCGAACCGATCTTCGAATTCCTCTTCGAGATCGTCCACCTGCTCGATGGAGACCGCGTGCAGTAGGCGCACATGGAAATTGAACCGCACTGCCGGGTCCGACACGTAGTCGCGCGGGATGGAGCCGGAAACCCCGAGGTTGACGATCGAGCGCCGGTGATCCAACGCTTTTTGGCCACGCAGCTCCAACACGGCTTGCTCGAGGAGCCGTTGGTAAAGCCCGATGCCGATCGCCTTGATGTGCCCGCTCTGCTCCTCGCCGGCAACGTCACCTGCGCCGCGAAGGTCGAGATCTCGCATGCTGATGGAAAGTCCGGATCCGAGGCGATCGTTCTCGACAAGGGTAGATAGTCTCAACCGCGTTTCCTCCGAAACGTCGGCGCCCTCTTCGGTCACAAGGTAGGCAAAACCCTGCGCTCTCGCCCGTCCAACCCGACCGCGCAGCTGGTGGAGCTGCGCAAGCCCGAATTTATCGGCTCGCCAGATAAACATGGTATTGGCCAACGGAACGTCGAGGCCATTTTCGATGATATTGGTCGCCAGCAGGACGTCCCCGTCGCCGCTGGCAAAACCAACGATTGCTTCGTCAATGTCTCCGGCCGACATCTTCCCATGCGCGATCCCGATGGTAAGTTCCGGAACAATTGTCGCAAGGATTGCTTCGACTTCCCCGATGTCCTCGATCCTTGGGACGACAACGAAGCTCTGGCCACCTCGGCGAAATTCCCGCATCAGTGCCGTACGCATCGACGCCTTGTCAAATTGGCCAAGCGATGTTCTGACAGGCCGGCGTTTCGATGGCGCGGTGACCAGGAGATTGACCTCCTGGATGCCGATCATGGCAGACTGCAGAGTGCGTGGGATGGGGGTGGCGGACATCGCAAGTGTATGAAGCGCCGGCGCAAGTGCGCTCATCGCCCGCTTTTCTTTCAAGCCAAAACGGTGCTCCTCGTCAACGATTAGCAGACCAAGACGGGAGAAGGCCACGTCTTTCGCGAGAATGGCCTGTGTCGCGACAACAATGCTGATCTCGCCACTAACGAGCCCGGCCTTCACCGCCTTTGCGCCAGAAGGCTTGACCAGCCGCGACAGCATCGCGACCGAAACTCCTGTGTCACCAAAGCGGCGTTGGAACGTCGAGAAGTGCTGACGAGCCAGAACAGTCGTCGGCGCGATGACCACGACCTGGCCGCCGGCAAGAGCCACGGCCGCAGCTGCGCGTAACGCAATTTCGGTCTTGCCGAAGCCGACATCACCACAGATCAGCCGGTTCATCACCTGGCCTGAAGATAGGTCCGAAAGCACGGCCTTGATTGCGGCCAGCTGGTCCGGCGTCTCCGAATAGGGAAACCGGCGGGCAAACCGGCTATACTCCCCGCGTGGCGCAACGAACCTTTTGGCTTTTGCCGCGTGCCGCTCACGGGCAAGCTTCATAAGATGACGGGCGGTCGACCCGATGTCTTTAACGATCCTTGCCTGGGTCTTTCGCCAGGCATCTGTGTGTAGTCGCTCGAGGGTGACGGACCCGGCTTGCGAGCCATATCGCCAGATCTTGCCGAATTCTTCGGTCGGCACCAACAGGGAAGCGTCATCCCGGAACTGGAGCCGGGCAGCATCCCTTTCATGCCCTTCTATTGCGACGCGCTCCAGATCAGACAGGATCGAAATACCGTGATCTTCATGAACGACCACGTCGCCGATTTCAATCTCAGGCTCGATCAGCGCAGAGCCGGTTGACGGCAGGGAGGCCAAATCTTCGCTTGCGGGGATAAGGGCGAGGTCCCGGTCTTCATCCACGAAACCTTCCTCAACGTCGCTTTCCACCCTGATGAGGCTACCAGCGCGCGCCTTCAGGACCGCATCCCACGCCGTTGCCTTGTCGCAAACGCGCCCTGACGTCTTTTCAACCCGCTGACACAGCGCATCCAGCGAACGGCCGCGGCCCGCTATGACGACCTTTCGTCCCCTTTGCAGGTTAGCAAGAGCGACATCCTCGCGAAACCTTCGAGGGTTTCCGGCCTCTTTAGCGGGCGGCAAGGCATCGCCTCCCCTCACGTCAAGCTCGACAGTCGCAAGCGTCGCAATCTGTGCATTCCATTCGGCGCGATCAAGGTAGAGGGAGCAAGGATGTGAACCGTCGTGAGCCCGGAACCTGTCATCTGCCTGGAGGGCGTCATCGACGATGCCGAGATATTCACCAAGGCGTGCTTCTGCTCCGGGCGCGAATGCCACGCGACACTGTCCGAGAACATCGAAAACGGTCGGCATGGAATCGTAGAGTTGCAGGAGGGCGAGCTCCATGCTGCGAGACGGCCTCTCCTCATTTATCCCGTCATCGGCAGGGATTGCCTCCGATGCCGGACCAAAGACCATCTCGTCTTGAAGTTCGGTCGTCCTTTGGGTCGCGGGGTCGTAGGATTTGAGTTCGACGACCTCGTCGTCCTCGCTCAGAACGATCCGCATCGGCGCTGCCGCTCCCGCGGGAAATATGTCGATGACCTCTTCTCTGATTGCGAGCTCCCCAGGCTCATCGGCCACGGTTTCGATCGCATACCCCGTGGAGCGGACAAACGCTTCGAACATCTGCCTGTCGAGGGGCCTCCCCGTCCTGACTGCAAAACGACTGTTCCTTATGATGTCCAGGGGTGGGATCCGCTGAAGGACAGCATTGAGCGAGGTGATCAGCAACCTTGGTGTCCGGCTGGGTTCGCTCCAGACACTCAAGGCGTCCATCCGCCTTCCCATGCAATTGCGAGATGGGGGAACACGGTCATAGGGCAAGCAGTCCCATGGTGGCAGCTCGACGACGTCCAGGTCCGGAAACAGGCACCGGATCGAACGTGAGACGCGCTCCGCGGAGAGTTCACTCAAGGCAACGTAGCAGATCGACATGCGCGAGCTTTCAAGCAGGGCGGCAAGACGCGTCGCAACGAAGGCCGCCGGCGCCTTGCCCGGCGGACTTCTCTCGTCCGCGGACGGGAGTGGTGGCGGATCTGTGGCTTCGTATTCGGTAATGCGCAATGAAAATCTCGCTGTAAGGGGTCCGTTGCAAGAACAACGGATGCGGGTTGTTGTTCCGTGATCTGCTTCGTCAAAATCGCGTCGTTTCCAGGCTTGCCCGTCGCGCCTGCGGATTTCGTATCCCGTGTAAGCTTTCGTTCACGGCCCGATTAGTCGAACGTGTCAGGTATTGCACCAGCCCGGCGTTTCCCTGACCGTTTTCGAACGCGGAACTTTCCGTACGCGCCGTTGTTAGGCACCAGACGATAAAGTCGGACAATTGATGGGCATTGACGAGACTTCCACCACCGTGGCGTTTATCCTGGGCAACCTCCAGACGGACTATCGCCTGGCTTCGAGCGATAGCGGAACGATGCTGTATTCGGCTTCGCCATGCTCATAGCACCGTCAATCGTCAATTTTCCGCCCGCAGCGCGCTGGATCGTCCACGCGGTCGGCGTCCTTTCCATCGTGATCTCTCTGACCACGAGAACCCGCGCGGTCGGCACCGCATCTTGAGACAACAAGGAGACAGTGATGAAAGCACTCTGCTGGCATGGGAAAGGCGACATTCGCTGCGACAGCGTCCCAGATCCCAAAATAGAAAATGACCGAGACGCGATCATCAAGATGTCGGCCTGCGCGATTTGTGGGTCCGACCTCCATTTGATGGACGGCTACATCCCCTTCATGGAGAAGGGCGATATTCTCGGCCACGAATTTATGGGCGAGGTGGTTGAAGTCGGTCGCGGCAACAAGAAGCTCAAGGTCGGCGACAGAGTGGTCGTACCCTTTACAATTTGCTGTGGCGAGTGCTCGCAATGCCTAAAGGGCAACTGGTCAGTCTGTGAGCGAACGAACCGCAATGCCGAGAACGCCACGAAGGCATTCGGCTATCCGACAGCGGGGCTGTTTGGATATTCGCATCTAACGGGCGCCTACGCCGGCGGACAAGCCGAATATGTGCGCGTGCCCTACGCAGATGTCTCCCCTATAATCATACCGAACGGCATCTCTGACGAGCAGGCACTCTTCCTCGGCGACATTTTTCCGACCGGGTGGATGGCAGCGGCCAATTGCGAGATCGAGCCAACAGACATCGTTGCGATCTGGGGCTGTGGCCCGGTCGGCCAGTTCTGTATCAAGAGCGCACTTATGCAAGGCGCCGCCCGCGTCATTGCGATCGACAACGTACCAGAGCGTCTGGCTCTCGCCGCCGCAGCTGGCGCCAAAACGATCAATTTTGATGAAATCGAGGGTACCATCCCCGATCGCATCAAGGACATGACTGCTGGCCATGGCGCCGACAAATGCATCGATGCTGTTGGTGCTGAATCGCATGCAACGGCATCCTTTGATGCCATCGTCGATAAGGTAAAAGCCGCCACATTGCTTGGAACCGACCGCCCGCATGTTCTCCGGACCGCAATAATGGCATGCCGTCCTGGCGGTATCGTCTCAGTTCCCGGCGTTTATGGCGGGTTCCTCGACAAGATCCCGTTCGGAGCGGCAATGAACAAGGGCCTGACGATCAGAACCGGCCAGACGCATGTCAACCGTTACTCGCTCGATCTCCTGCGCCGGATCGAGGAAGGCGAAATTGATCCGAGTTTTGTAATAACCCACCGCGCGGACCTCGAACGCGGGCCCGAACTCTACGAGACGTTCCGTGACAAGAAGGACAATTGCATAAAGGTCGTTCTGACTGCATGAGAACCGATAATGGAAGCCAACGACCTCAAGGCGGCTTGCCGCAAGTTCGAACATGAGCACGGCGTGGAGGCGTTCCTCGACGCCATCGCCGGGATCATGCCGACCGGATGGCCGCTCATAGGCTGGAGGCGAATTTTTTCGATGATGCCGATCAGAGGGCCGACGCGCCCTCCAGCCGAGTGTTGATCTCGCCCGCGGCCTGGATCGCTGGCCTTCAGCCGGTCTGTTTGCTCTGAGCGCCGCTGTCGGGCCCGGCCAGCCCGAGGACGGGTTGCTCGCCGAGCGTTTCATTCTGAAAGATCGAAACTGCCCCTTCCCGTCCATCGAAGGAGCATTCGTTCCAGCGTGCAGGCGGAGGAACCGAGCCATGCGAGGCGGTCGCGAAGTGTCCGATAGGTGACATTTGCTGGCTGGAGCGTTGCGCAAGGTGGAGGGATTCTGTGAAATCCTACCGCACATTGCGCGAAGACCTGTCGTCTCCCATCGTGCTCGCCAACTAATGTTTTGGTCGCTCGTCCCGCATGGCGTCAGCGATTTCCTGAAGCAGCGGTAATCCGGAAAGCCGCTCAAGTGCCACAGATAGCTTTGGCTTCCAGTTCGGATAGGTGCCGCTCGTGCCCGGAATGTTGGTCGGTCGCTTTTCGGCCGTCATGTCGGCCAACCGAACCGCAGCAAGTACTGAGGCGGTCTTTGCTATGAAGCGATGTGCGCTGACGACCAGGTCTTTCAGCTTGTCGTCGTCGGCTCTCGGCGAAGGCAGGTGTTTGGGCGGGTTGGTACCCTCCTCTTTCAGCGCGACCTTCAGATCTTCTCGCTCATGCTGGCGTTGTTCTGCATGCGCTTTCGTCATCTCGGGTGGGACGATCCCATGTTCGGATCTGGCATTGATGTCCGCGCCACGCCACCAGCCTGCCAATGTCTGATGGTCGTGTGTGGAAATACAGGCGAGCGACAGACGCGGATATGCACCTGCCGGCGTGAAACCCTTCTGTCCCCGTTCATAAGACAGGATGCGATAAGAGAGGATATTGGCTTCAGCAAGATCCTCCTGCAGGCCTTCCGGCAGCATGCCGAGGTCCTCTCCGATCACCAGGCAACGGTAATTTGATGAGGCTTCGGCCAGAATCTGTAGCAGCTCGTTTTGCGGGTAATCCACATAAGCACCTTCGTCGGGCGTACTGTCGAGCGGGACGAGAAATAGCCGGCGCAGGGCTGCCGCATGATCGATCCTGATAGCGCCTGCGTACCGCATCGCAGCCGTTACCATTCGCCGAAATGGCGCGTTGTTGCCCGAAGCGATTTCTGCAGGATGATAGGCTGCCAAGTGCCAGTCCTGGCCCTGGGGAGCAAACGGATCGGGCGGACTTCCGACCGTTGCATCGGAGATGTAGTTGCCTTGTTCGCTCCAGGTTGCCGAGCCGTCAGTTGCTTCTCCGACAGCCAGGTCGAGGTAGAGACCGATACGCAGACCGGCGTTTTGCGCAGCGTCGGTGGCTTGTCTCAATTGGCGATGGCAAACCCATTGCAGCCAGATATTGAAGTCGATCTGGTCTGCATGCTCGTCGGCAAACCTTGCGACCTCTGCGTTCTCCGGCCGCTGATATTCCGCTGGCCAAGATGACCAACCCGCGCCGAGACCTTGATCAGCCATCACCGAGGACAAAGCGTCAAACAGCGCGTGACGGCGCAGGACCTCCCCACCCTCATCGACAAAGCGATCGAACGCTTGGCGATCTTCCGCTTGACGATCTGAAGAGGATCGCCAAGCCTGCCAGATGCGGCGCAAAACAGCCATCTTGGCCTCGGCCACCCCGCCGTAATCAACGAGATCGCTCGACCGCAACTGCCCTATCCGCAGATCGAGCTGCGGATCGCTTTTGAAGCCGGGGACATGGTCGACCGCGATGTACAACGGATTGAGCATCTGCCGGCTTGATGGCTCGTAGGGGCTGCACCGGTCAGGATCGGCAAGGAAAGGCGCATGCAGAGGGTTAAGCCCGATGAAGTCGGCGCCAAGCGTCCCGGCAAAGCGGATGATGTCGATCAGGTCCTGGAAGTCGCCAATGCCCCAATTGCGTTCAGATCGCAGCTCGTAAAGCTGCAAGCTGATGCCCCATACTCGATCGGTCAGAAGAAAATCCGGCAGAAAAGCGCGCGGGATGGCTTTGCTGGAAGCTTTATGGGTGGCATGCCGCCCAAGGCACTCGGCATCGCTGTCGACGCAGACGCCGAGCGCCGCAAGGATTTTTCGCTTCGTGTCGTCGCTAATCGCAACGTCCCCATTGTCTGGGCCTGGCCTTTTGAGGCTGATCCCGTGTTCTGTTGCCAGCTGGTTGAGACGCGCATTCGAAGGAGCGTCACTTTCTTTACGGGAGACCATGCAGATTTAACCTCCAGCTTGGGCAATGCCGACGGTAACAGCCCAGGGTGCCAGTGTGTCTTCGGTCGACGATCCGATCGAAAAGATCTGTTTCGCCGCCGACGATGTCGAAAACCGCGCCGGGTGGTCCGAGAGGTTGGCAACTGCACACAGCGTCAAGCCATCGTTAAAGACCCATTCGACAACAGTCACGCGGCCCTCCTGCCGAAACGAAGAGCCAATTGGGCCAACGGTTTCCAGCAGCGGAACGATCCGGTCATGCCGCAGAGCAAGAAGTGATCGATAGAACGCCAGCATTTCGGCGCCGGCCGCACCGGTGAGCTCAGACCAGTCAAGTTTTGACGCGTCAAACGTCGACTTGGCTGTCGGATCGAGTAAATCATCGGCATCGAAGCCAGGAAGACGGGATAATTCCTCTCGGCGGCCCTGTCTCACCTTTTCGTTCAAGTCTTCGTCGAAGTCGCAGAAGTAAGGGAACGGCTGGCGCGCGCCCCACTCTTCACCCATAAACAGCATAGGGATCTGCGCTGACAGCAAATAGAGAGCTGTGACTGCTTTGAGCGGCTCCAGCGGCCGATAGGTGATCATACGGTCGCCAAGCGCCCGATTTCCAATTTGGTCATGATTTTGGATGAATGATATAAACGCGGTCGGAGGCAGGTTCGAAGTCGGCTTGCCCCGGCTCTCGCCACGATAGGGCATATGTTCGCCCTGGAATACGAAGCCTTCAGCAAGAGCGAGCCCGATCTTTAAGGGGTCATCGGCATAATCCTGGTAATAGCCGAAAGTTTCACCGGTCGCGGCAATATGAAGGACGTGATGTACATCATCATTCCACTGGGCGGTGAATTGGACGGCCCGGCCATTCTGATCCCGCTCCAGAAGATCGCTGTCGTTATCTTCGTTCTCGACGATTAGATGAACATGCCGACCGGCAGCGATGGCTCGGACACGACGGGCAAGCTCATGGAGAAGATGCTCCTCGCTGTCGTCCTTGATAGCGTGTACGGCATCCAGCCGCAGCCCGTCGAGCCTGAATTCCTTGATCCAGTAAACCGCGTTCTGGATGAGGAATTCGCGAACTGCTCTTGATCCGTCACCGTCATAATTGACCCCGTTGCCCCACGGGGTCTTGTGGCTCTCGGTAAACAGCGGTGCGTAGTTCGGAAGATAGTTCCCATCCGGCCCGAAGTGGTTGTAGACAACGTCGAGGAAGACGCCAATGCCGCGTTCGTGTGCAGCATCGACCAGTGCCATCAGGTCTTCGGGGCGGCCATAGGTGCTGTCCGGCGCGTAAGGGAGAACACCATCATAGCCCCAGTTGTACCGGCCGGGAAAATCGCTGATCGGCATGATCTGGATGGCGGTTACACCAAAAGCTGCCAAGTGATCGAGCTTGGTGATCGCGGCCGCGAAAGTTCCCTCCGATGTGAAAGAGCCGACATGCAGCTCGTAGATCACCATCTCTCCCCAAGGACGGCCTGTCCAGGCATCGGTCTTCCAGCGATGTCGTGACAGATCGATGATCTCACTCGGCCCATGCACGTCCTGAGGCTGGTATCGCGAGCCCGGATCCGGCACCTCCAATCCATCCGGCAAGACGAAGGTGTAGAGGGCACCGGGCCTGACACCATTCACGCGACAGCGATGCCACCCGTCTGCCTGCCGCTCCATCAGCTGCGGCTGAAGACCTTCCAGGTCGACCAGAACTCTGTCTTTCAAAGGCGCCCATAGCCGAAACTCGACACCATCCTCATAGATCAGCGGGCCGAACGCGTATTCGATCACGACATCATCCTATCTTGTGAATTCATAGCTCCGGCAGGGTGACCTGATCTCATCCGACAACATGCGGGTGGCGAACCTGACATCGCCCAAGACGGCACCAAGCTCCGTATGCCAGCGGCCTTGGCGGATAAGTTTATCGATGGAAGCATTCAGGTCTCCAGGACTGCGAGCGGACTTACAACTAGAAGCACGGATCGAAGTTCCACGACGGGACTGTCCGTACGGTCAAGAACGTTAAGAAGCTGAATGCGCGGCTCTGGTTGCAACGGCGGCGGATGGGGGAAAGACATACCGTTTTTCATCGTCATGGCGGGGCGCGACGGGCGACATCTTGAGCTCAAGCGCTGAAAAGATGCGTGGGATGCGGCCGTCAAAGTTACGGAACAAATGCTTCGAACACGCATTGTTTTTTCGATCTCTGCAACCGGCGGCGCCGCCACGGGCGGAGCAGCACGCGCCAGAAAGCTGGCCGACAAGGAGGATATTATGGCAACGAATTCGACCAAGACACTCGACGATCTCTTTCTCGACACCCTCAAGGATATCTATTTCGCGGAAAAACAGATCCTGAAAGCTCTGCCGAAGATGGCGCGCGCTGCGCAATCCGAGGAAGGCAAGGCTGGCTTCCTTCAGCATCGTGATGAAACACAGGGCCAGATCGACCGCCTGGAGCAGGTGTTCGAGATCCTTGGCAAGCCCGCGCGCGGCAAGACCTGCGAAGCCATCCAGGGCATTATTTCCGAGGGCGAAGAGATCATGGAAGAATTCAAGGGATCGCCTGCTCTCGACGCTGGTCTCATTTCGTCGGCTCAGGCTGTTGAACACTATGAGATCGCACGCTATGGCACCTTGATCGCATGGGCCAAGCAGCTTGGCCTAAAGGACGCCGTTGCCCTGCTGGAGGCTAATCTTCAGGAGGAGGAAGCAACTGATCAGAAGTTGACGCACCTCGCCGAGGCGCAGGCCAATCCTAAGGGCAAAGGTTCCAAAGCTGCTTAATTTGGGCAGTTTCGCCGAGAAGGCCGCCTCGTGAGGCGGCCTTTTCCTTTTTACGCAACCTTGACAGCAGCGTTAGTAACGGACCGTCCCAATTCAAAGGAACTGAGAGATGGAATGGCAAGGCAGACGTCAGTCTCAAAACGTCGAGGATCGCCAAGGCGAAAGCGGCGGGCTCAACGATAGTGCATTCGGTCGGGGCGGCGGGTTCACCTTGCCGATCGGACGCCGCGGTGGCGGGCTGAGCATCGGCACGATCATTTTTCTCGTCGTGATCTACTTGGTTTTCAAAGCAATGGGCGTCGACCTTCTTCAGGTGCTGGGGGAAGCCAACTCTGACGGATCGGGATACGAGCAAAGCGAGCGTCAGAACGCGGGGGCGGGGCAGACCCCTGCCAGCGACCAGATGACAGCATTTATGAAGACAGTCCTTGCAGAGACTGAAGATACCTGGCAGGGCATTTTTCAGTCACAAGGCCTTTCGTATGAGGATCCGAAGCTTGTACTCTTCCGAGATCAGACGGAATCCGCCTGCGGCGCGGCGTCGGCTGCGACCGGGCCGTTTTACTGCCCTGAAGACCGGAAAGTCTATCTTGATACCGCCTTCTTCGAGGAACTCAGCAATCGCTTCGGCGCCATCGGTGATTTCGCTGAAGCATACGTGGTGGCTCACGAGATTGGGCACCATGTACAGAACCAGCTCGGCATTCTCCCGAAGTTCAACCAAGCCCGAGAACAGATGAGCGAAAGCGATGCGAACAAGATGTCGATCCGCGTCGAGCTTCAGGCGGACTGCTTTGCGGGCATCTGGGGGAAATACACACAGCAGAAAGGCATCCTCGATGCAGGCGACACAGAAGAGGCTTTGAACGCCGCACAGCAGATCGGTGACGACACACTGCAAAAGCGCACGCAGGGCTATGTCGTGCCGGACAGCTTCAACCACGGCACCTCCGCTCAACGTGTAAAATGGTTCAAGCGAGGGTTCGACAGCGGTCAACTTTCATCTTGCGACACCTTTTCTGGACCAGTCTGATGCAAAATTGCCTGAGATCGTCGTCAAGTGATCGTCCGCAAAAGCCGGTTCCTGCCATCGCAAGCTAAGGGGGGTCAGTGCTCCTGCTTGTCGGCCGTGACTTAAAGGTCTGAGGATGAACCTTCTGTGATCTTTTCCATTGTGTCGAAAACCTCATCGGGCGTGACGTCTTGCTGGAGCTCTTCGATCTCGTGCTTCCTCTAGGTCGAGGCCAAGCTTGTCGGCGATCGCGGCGACCATTGTCAGAAGCTGTGTCGTCTCATGTTCGGCAAGCAGCGAAATTTGCAAATTGAGGTCCGCCCTTTTGTCGTCTGCCTCTGCCATGCGATTCTGGCTGATCATGACAAAGGTCGAGATGAAGATCGCCTCCACCGACGCCACCATTGCCAGAATGACCAGAGAAGGGTCAAAAGCGGGAAGAAGCGGAAACACCTGTACATTGATCAGGGTCCACCCGCCGAACAGGACCGCGTGGGGGTAGACGAAGATCATGGACCCGGCGAAGCGAGTAATCGCTGCTGCCGCGCGGTCCTGGAAGGACGCCGCGCGGGCCTCCTGGCGCCGTCTCAGCAAAAAAGGGCTTTAACGAGCACCGGTCGCGCATGCAACCCGGTCTTCGATGCGCCGCGATCAGCCTCGGATGAGGTTGCCATGGAAGCTCTTTGCTCGCACTCGAGCTCGCGCAAGAGGGCGCTTGACCAACAATGGGAAGCGCCCTCGTTCGGTTCGATGATCGTAGTCAGGTACAGTCTGGAACCTCAGTGAAAATCTGCGTGAGGCCGATCAAGCGGTCCGCCTGACCATTCGCGCCAGAGCGATCAAAATACAGGCACCGATAAAGCCAGCGATCAGGTAGCCCAGCCAGCCGCCGAGGACGACGCCGAAAAGCGAGAGAATGAAGTTGGCGACAATAGCTCCGACGATACCCAGAATGATGTTCATGATGACGCCCATGTTGCTCTTCATGAACATCTCTGCGAGCCATCCGGCAATGCCGCCGATGATGATTGCCGCGATCCAGCCAATGCCTGCGTCTTCCATGGAGACTTCCCCTTCGATGAGATTGATATGAGCTTCCAAACGCCGGAAGCAGGCACTTAACATCAGCGGAGACACTTTGTTCCGCGACATGGATTGACGCTCACAACCGCGCCTCCGCGACCGCGGCTGCCACCAACACCTGGCGACGCGGAAGCGCCTTCTGAAGGCAAGGAACTTTCCCGTCTCTGGCATTAGAACTTCTCGACGGCAGGCAGGTTTCAGACCGCCCGATCGCCATCTGCGGATTGACGGCCGGTGCCGAGGGAAGATCTCTTCCCAAGTCGAGACCCTTGAAAGTCTCCAGACCCAACGATCTCCTGAAGGCATTGAGAGAGAGCCTTGGAATGCAAAAAGATAGTGGCGGCAAGCCCAAGGCTGCAAATGCCAATTCTGGCAAAAGGAAGCCCGCAGCAAGCTCGGCTAAATCCGAAGGCAAATCCACTCGGAAGAAGGAGAGCTGATCATGGCACCACGTCGTCCATACTGGAGGGGCTATCTAAAACTGTCGCTCGTGACTTGCCCCGTAGCGATGGTGCCAGCGACCTCCGAGAGCGGGAAGGTGCGATCCACACAATCAATCAAGGAACCGGGAACCGCGTCGTGTCCCAATTTGTCGACAGCGTTACCGGCAAGCGGGTCAAGGACGCAGATGAGGCGAGAGCATACGAGCGTGGCGAGGAAGACTACATCATTCTGACCGACGACGATTTGCAAGCTGTCGAGCTGGAGACCGTTCGAACAATTGATATCGAGACATTCGTGTCTAGGGACAAGATCGAATGAATCTATCTCGACACGCCCTACTATTTAACCGCAAACGAGAAAATTGGTGATGAGGCATTTGCCGTCATTCGCGAGGCTATGAAGGCACGAGACGTTGTGGGCGTTTCGCGCGTGGTGCTCGGTCGTCGAGAGCGAGCCGTAATCCTTGAAGCCCGTGGAGATGGCATTATCGTCTGGACACTGCGGTTCGGTGACGAAGTCCGGGCCGAAGGTGACTATTTTGACGGTACCTACAAGCCTGCGCAGGCCGAAGCTGAAGCTCATTGCCGACAAAAGAAGGCTACGAAACCCCCACACGGATCCGGGACCGAGAGCAAAAAAGACAACGATCAGAAGTCCAGCAACGTCGTTGACATCATGGATGCGCTGAAGAAGTCCGTGCAGAAAGAACTAAGGGTGAAAGCGGACCGATAAAGGCTAGCCGGTCATGGACTCTGTGCCGCTTCGCTACCCATTGCAGCCCGTTGTTAGTCAACACGCAGGCTCTGGAAATGATGGCTTCGAGTACTTATCTGGGATCAGGCATCTTCGTCTTCGAACGAAGTCGCAGCGGCACTGCAACACCCCACAGACTGGAGAACGTCCATGGCTAACGCCAATGTCAAATCTGCGTCGGAGAAACCTTACGATGCAGTCACGCTCGCCAAGAAGCATCGGATATCTTTGGAGGACGCCAAAATAATCCTCGATGAACATGGCGACAACCGGAAGCTTGCCGACAAGGCGGCAAGGCGTATCGCGGCCTGAAAGGCGAGGACTTAGATGAACCGTTCGCATGACCAGACCCGCCGTGTTCCACTGACGAGCGCTTAGCGTAGCGCTATGTCATCGATCAGGCAGTTTCGGATGCAGCGAAAGCTCGGAAGCGCATGGCTGGGAGGCGACCATCGTCTTCATCTCGCGTCGTGTCGGATCTGGAGCGTCTAAAGCTCATTCCCGAAGAAACTATTGCCGGGCGACCTGTGCTGAGGTTCGTCGGGGCCGACACGTAATTGCTGGCCGTCTGAGCTTCCACCTCCACGGGCGCAGCCACCGAGCGAAATTGCCAGAGTTCGAACATGGCGATTTATTCTTGCCACCGCTCTTCTGAAAGCCAGTGCTGATGGCTCGCGCCACGTGGGTTTGACCAGTTGCCGCCCTAACAGCCGTGTGCGCAATCGAACGCTTCAAGGCAATGCCCTAATATTCGGGCCACCAGGCTGCTACAGCGTCCATTTCATTTGTCGCCTGTAGAGCGTCTGACGGCCAGTGGTGCCCCGGTGCGTCTTGCGCACAGCTGAGAGACGACGCACCTTCCTTTCCCTTGAAGCCCTTTGCCCCGTTTCTCTTGAGTCCTACTGCCTAACTGCGGCTTGCAGCCCAATCTTGAGCTTGCTCAATTCCAGCCGCTAGGCAGCGTTATGTCAATCGTCACTCTCCTTTCCCTGGATGATGCCAAGATCGACGTGGTCATGAATACTGTTTGCGCGTGGTGCCGACTTCAAGGCTACGACATCCATAGCGACACAGGAAAAGGCGCTTTGGAAATTGCGGTTTCGATGGCGCTAGGTGATACTTGGGACGCTGCATCATTCAGTGAGCGCTTTTTTGACCGGCTTGGTGCCCGTTCTTAACAAGCTCGTGCAGGCGCCACGATCTCTAAGGCCATCCAAAGGGCACTACTGTAAACCTCGCCATGCTTTGAGCGCCCTTTGGCAACTGCGCATTAGAAGCCGGTAATGTTCGCCGTTGCGGAAACGACCGCGATTTCCTGCGCTGTCATTCCTGCCGCGGCGCTGCTTCCCCACTTTGATATCTACGGTCACAGCGTGCCTCCTAGTCCTTTTGACTGAAGGTGTTTCCGAATATGTTCGCAGCTCGGATCGTGTTAGCGACGGTGAGCGCGCGTTGCTGGTGCAGTAGCCACAGAGTGAAATGTCGGGGATCTCAGTCCGTAACCTGCCCAAGTCCCGTAAAGCTCAATTAAGATCGGAGCGTAAGGCACTCAACAACACATGCGATATTGACATCCGATCATCTACACATGACAACGAAATTGCCAAACAGGGGAGAACGCCAATGGCCGACGAAAGCAATCCCAGCTCCGCACCAGCAGACGCGGTAGTGTCACCGGAAGCCCCGGTAAAAAAGAAGCGCGCACCGCGCGTTAAAAAGGTGGAGGCGAAAGCCGCCCCAACTATCGCGGAGCCGGCGAAGAAAAATCGCGGCGGTCGCCCGAAGCGTGCCGAGGCTCCTGCAGTACCTGAAGTCGTCAGCACCCCTACGACCCGAGCTAAGCGCACATCGTCGCCATCCGCAGCAGGCAAGCGCGGTCCAAATCGCGCTTCCACGTCCGCGACTGCATCTCCGCTGGCGGACGATTTGGCAGATCTTCTTAAGCTTGAAGAGGAAAACCAGCGCCTACGCAAGTCGCTCGCCGAGAAGCTTCGCACTGAGAACTCCGATCTGCGTAAGCGTCTTGGCCTAAAGTAATCATCGCGCGATGGCGGACGGTTTGCTCCTTGTCCGCCATCGGGTAAACTGGATTCTAGAGAATCGTTCGCCGGATCGGTACCTGATCCGGTTTCTGCGCCGCGTACATTAGGCGTGTCAAGCGAGAGGGAACCTCGATGTCGCCGTGGAACATCATCTCAAGATTCAGGTCCAAAAAGGACGTATCAAAGGCGAACGTCGTTTCGACAGTTTTGACCATCGGCTCCAAGGCCAGCTCTATGGAAGAGGATTTCGATGTTATAGCGGTTGCTCAGGTAAACGGTACGACAGCCCCGCCAAATCCTGACGCCAATCCTGTCCCCGTCATGACCAGTCCCGACGATCATGCAGTAAAACCCGTCGGCAGCCCGGCTGCGGAAGAGGTGGCTGTAGCGGAGGCCGAAGCGAAAGAATTTCCGGCAACTGCTCCGGCTAGCGAAATCTCCAACCCGCACGAGTCTAAGCGGCCGACCTACGATATCCGTGCGACCAAAAAGGCTCGAAAGGGACCCCGCATCACTTTAAAGGACAAAGAATCAGGGGCAAAAGTGCTACCGGCGACCCATATGCAGATCTCGGAGCAGGATGGCTATTTGGACGCGGTCTACGGCTTGGACGATGACATCAAGCAACTGAGGGCAGCGCTCGCTCAAAAGCTCGAGACCCAGAACGGCCAATTAAGGAATATGCTTTCGCGTTTTGAGGGCAGCTGAAAGTGCGATACCTCGAGTGGGAGAAGAAGCGTCGCTGCGAGTAAATCAGATAAACTGATTGACTGCCGCGTGGTGCAGATGAATGCCGATGCATAGCCCGCCAGCTCTCGGGACGGACGGTATGAGGCAACCGGCGGATCTTTTGATACGCGGCGGCGCGATGGATGTATCTTTGGCTCGGTCTTCCCGAGGCATCCCGGCCCGAGCTATCTTGACATGACCAAGCTCCCGCACCCTTTGTTGATCACACACCCTTCGCGTCGTCCTCGCGCACGGCGCAGCTCAATGAGGTTGTTGTGAAGAACTTGGAAGTCTGTTCTCCTCAGGACTGGGCAGCAGGATGGCTCAACCTTCGGCACATACACTTCGGTTCGCTCCGCACGCCAGACTTGCGGTCGACAACGGTACACGGAATAGTCACATGTCGCTTTTCGCCGCCCCCGATCCTGCACAGCAGCTATTGGATTCCCTGAATGCGTTTTTTGAGTGGTGTCCCATTGAGGGCGACAGTGCCGCCAGCGCTTTACGTCGCAGCATTGATACCGCGAAATGGAGCACGGAGCACAATCCTATGATTGCTAGGCGCTATTGCCTCGAACTCGGCTGGACGCCGGACGATCTCGCTGCAATGATGGTCATGCAATGTAGTCTTGCCTCAATGACTAGCGGAGAGTTCACATTGTCGCCGGGCAAATTGAACCCTGAAGGAGAAGGATTTCGGAGTATCTTCGAGCTGTGCCTGCAAACGTTGGTCCTCACTGGTCGTATAAGCCTTGAAATCGCCGACATCGAGCGACGAGAACTCGCAGCGGAAATCGCCGAGCTCTAAGCTTTTGGCACCGCTCTTAGCCGCATCCCAGTGCTCTCACGAAAGTTCGAGAGCCAGTTGATGAGATATCTACTGTTTTTTCTGTCAGCGCCCCCACCGCGCGACTTGGGGGGCGTGTCGATCCAGGAGACACGCGGGCGGCGTTCAATAAAGATGCCAGAGTTACCCGCGCGCGTTTCCAAGGCAAAAATGCGACCCGGCCGAAGACTGGTCTGAGGCCCTCAGCGATTAAGCGTCGCGGCGAGCCGGTCTTGCCTCAGACTGTGGCGTTAGCGCAGCTCGAGACAATACCGTCCTCATTCCGGCTTAACACTATTTCACCGGCGATCGGTGCCATCTTCGAACGTTTGCTTGCGGAACCTCAACTTGAGTTCCGCATTAAGGTGACGTCTGTTTGGCCCTTGCCAGGCCAGTGAGAAGTCGACAATCAAACACGCGCTGTGTGCCATCATTAAGGCTCTGTTGTGATGCCAGTGGAGGAAGGATGCGGCAATATAGTTGGACCTTGATGAAGCCTGGTGCCGTGCCCACTGTTGGTCTTGGAACAATTAGTGAAGTCGAAAGCGCAATCCATCGATGCCAGCTGAAGGGAATTCCATCTGCCAGTTGGCTTGTTCAGGAACTCCGGAAACGACAAGATCTGGCTGGCGCGGCGCACTATACTCATTCAATGGGAAAACCAGACGAATGGCGTTTTGCTTGGATCGAAATCCAGATTTAGGCCAAGCCCGTTTTGTTTTGTACGGTCGACACAATCGACATTTCCGGGAAATTAATTACCCAGTTGAATGGCGCGGGACGGGGTCGTCCGCTTTCTCCAACTGCCTGGAGACGGCCGCGCGTTTGCCTCGGGCGGCCGTCACGCGGACACCTGCTTGGTGGGAGTCGGTGGTCACGATAGCACCTTTCCATCGTTGTCTACGTTCTGGTAGGCCTATCAACGATCTGGCAGCTCGGTGCGATTTTCCGTGTGATTTTAGCGGGCCCGACAGCTGCTGAAGCAAATTCCATTCCCCACTAACAAAACCGATGAAGCATGAGAGCATGAGTGACATTCAACCCGCGAAATTCTATAGTGTGCAGGGCGGTTAGCTTATGCTTATCGCTCTCGCCTTTTCGTAACGCCAAGAGGATTAATTAGAGGCGGTGCGCAACACTTTCCGGCGACACTGATACGTGCCAGCAGGTTCGCTGGATACGCAGTAGAATAAACCAGTTCGGGCTGGCCCAGGGGTTCTGAGAAGATAGCGGGCATGTTCTTTGATCCGGCTTGCAAGGCCTACACGTCCTCGATCTGCCACTTGTTGGTCGGCCGGGCGGGCGGTACGTCTCGCTCTCCCAACTGCGGTCTGTCGCGCAGCGCATCGGCTTCCTTCTCGATCACGTAGATGATCGAGAGCTTGTCCGCGCCCTTGGCCACAAGCTCGTCGACAAGGTCGGCAATCCGCGGCTTGATCTCTGCCAACGCCATCTGAGGGTTCTTTGCTTCTGCCATCACGCTTTCCTAGATCCGCGGGCCTGCCTCAATAAGTTCGACGTCCTCAGCCAGGACGAGAGACGCCGGAGGGTTGAGTTCAACGCATCCTTCAATCAGCCCGGAAATGTAGGCGAGCGCGTTCTTCATACCGTTGATCGTGTACGGCTTCTCAATCGCGCCGAGTGCTCCAGCGAAATCTCTCGGTATCTTCTTGATGTTGCCGCTGACAAACACATAGGGAATGTTCTTGGCGGCTAAGTCCCGCCCCACCTCGATGCCTGTGGGACCATCTTGTAGATGGATATCCACGAAGGCGAATTCCGGCCGCTGCGCCGCGATTGCTTCCCGTGCCTGGTCTCGGGTAGCGGCAGTACCGATCACTTGATGGCCGGCCATCTCCACCTCGTTCTCAAGCTCCATCGCCAACAGCATTTCGTCCTCAACAATAAGTACTTTCAATTTTCACTCTCCTGCGGCGATTCCACGAGCATCGTTACGTCAACAGTGGTTCGATGACCCGCGGTCCGTCTTTCGATCTTTGCCCCAACTTGCCTTGCAGAGGTCTCCAAAAGGATACGGCCGATTTCAGCGGTCTCGATATCTACTTCCACTGGAATTGAAGTGTCCTCTACGCGGATCAGAAAATGACCGTTCAGTCGCTTGACGACCACGTGGATCTGGCCGCCGCCATCACTCAGCCCCCGGCGTACGGCGTCCCCAACAAGTTCGTTAACGATAAGCGCCAGCGGGGTGGCTTTCACCGCTGGGACATAAACTGGATGAAGCTCATGCGTCAGGCGAATATCCGGCCGCTTGATAGCACCGACCAGATCCGAGACCATTTCGCGGGCAACGTCCGCGATATCGAAGCGGGAAACGTCGTCCAGCGTAAACAGTTTGCGCTGGACCGTACTGAGAGCTTCAACGCGGTTGAGCACTGACATGAGGATCTGTCGATGGTCTTGGATCTTCGTTATGCGAGCCTGCAATTTTACGATTGATGCCATCGTAAGCAGGTTGTTCTTCACCCGATGATCGACCTCATGCACGAGTAAGGTTTTTGCGCCCAGCGCTGATTGAAGCCGTTCAGTGTTCTTCGCGACCTCCTCTTCGGCTTTGTGGTGTGCCGCAGCGAGGTCGGCCTCGCGGCTCTTGACGTTGGTGAAGTCCAGCTGAGATGCGAAGAAGTAGACAATTCGGTTGTCGTCATCCCTGACGGGAGACAAGAAAAGAGCGTTCCAGAACTCGCTGCCATCCTTCTTATAGTTCAGGATATCGACGGCGATATCAGAGCCGGCTTCCACAGAAGCACGGATCCTAGCGACGGCCTCACGACTGGTGTTGGGCCCCTGCAAGAACCGACAATTCCGGCCGACGACTTCTTCAGCAGAGTAGCCGGTCAACTTCTCGAACGCCGCATTGCAAAATATAATCGGATTGTCGTCCTGATTGGGATCGGTAACGATCATCGGCATCCTGGTCGCCTTGAAGGCCGCGGCGAAGGGGTCTTCACGAACGTGCCTGGCGACAAGGCGGTCGCCGGCGGTTTGTGCAGCATTCCTTCTTTGTTCGTTATCAGTCATAACATCTCAGATTGTGGTTGAGCAGGGTGCGGTAGACTGCGGCGAAACCGGCATCGTGCGCAACCGAATTTCGAATTCATCGGCCCGCAAAGGGGGCTTTTTTTGTAAGAACAAGCGGACTGGTCTTCTCACTCAAAGAAAGCCCGGGCACTCAGCATCCGTTCTAAAGAATTGTGCCACGCCGGTTTGTCAATAATCGCGTCTCCAACTGCGCGGACTTTGCCGGATGCAGGCAACCGGCGATCAAAATCAGCTTTATCTGTGGCACAATTCACCAAAGGTCACGCCGGCGTTCTCACCAGCAATACAAACGAGAAAGCCCCCTGCAGCAGTAAGGCCAGTCACGAAATGGAATAGAGTGAAAAAAGTTCCATCCCTCCAGCAGTTGGCGCGGTTACAAAATACGCAGCGCGCTCTTTTTGGGGGTTGGCGATAGAGGAGGCAGCGCTCCGGCCCACGCGCCGCGATTATCGCAGCACGATAATCAGCTCGCAACGCCGGGTGGTTGATAAGGCGACAGCATAATGCGCGAGTGCATGTTTGTCTGATCACCAGATGGTCAGCCCGTCTCTTCCGCCACGAATTGGAGAAGGTGAACTTTATCGAGTTCGAATCCTTTGCCGGCCGTTAATGCAGCTGCCTGAGCCTTGCTGTCGTGGAACCATGTTCATATCTCGATGTTAGACGAGCATCATAAACATGAGTTGATGCATGCGATCCATCCCCATGAGTTTGGTCGCTTATCAATCATTGAGCCGCAATATCTGCAGCAAAAATTGGAGGATGCCGTGAACTATATTTGGCTTTTTGTCGTCTCCGGCGGGGCGGCCCTCTTGGGGTTCGCTCTGGCGTTCGGAATGACATCGCAGGATCCTAAGAGATCGATTGGAGCGATTGCCGGCTCTTTTATAGTGGCTATCCTCGCGCTCGGAGCTGGGATCTACGTATCCCAAGCATCTACAGCGCCGATCCAGCCCCCGGACAGAAGTCATACCGAGGAAAACCTTCCGGCTGGACCGGCGCACACAGAAGAGCTGCCGGGGGAACCGAAATCCCAATGACGACCTTGCTTGCCGGACGACCAGCTTTTCGCCTGCGGTCCTGCTCTGAGTTCTTGACTGTCTCTGCCGGGCGACGTTCTTCACCGCAAGCATCTAAGCGCGTTCATCTCGCTCACATGTTCTGACGTGACACCAATCCTGGCGATCTCCCTCGTCATCGGCAGGGTAAACACCACTCCCCCCGGTTCGCACCCGGAGTTCGAGATCCTGGGCTGCGGCAATGACGGGGGTCACCGTCGGGCTGCTCATGGCAGAGAGCCCCATGAGAATAAACTTCGTCATTCTGCGCATTTCGATTTCCTCCGTTCGCGAAACATCGGACAGATCCTATTGTTCCAATGCAGGCAAGCGCGGCTGAGGCAGAGGTCGGAGAAGAACTTGCTGAGGGAGGGGTGTGCGAGTATCCATCTTTCTCTAAAGGACGCGGCGTGCCGCTCGGATGGTTTGGCAGCGCGCCCGGGCCGCTGAACTGATGCAGACTAACCGCCGCCAAGCTGTCGCGGAAGGGGCGCCATACCCTGATTGATTGCGTGGCAAACGATCATGGAGCCCCGTGCGGGTAGCGCTCGCACCGTTCCGCGACGGTGGAAACTAGGCGATAAGGAAAAGCGGTGACCATCGTGGTGAACCGGCTTCGATGCGCAGGCTATCTTCAAAAAGTTTTTCACGCTATTGCTCAACCTCTCCAGCGCATCGATGTCTCGAGCTACGGGAGCGTCTTCGCTCCAGGTCTATTTCCTTCCGGTCAGCCTGGATGATACCGCTGGTGACATCAAAAAGCCTGATGATGCCGGGGTGACAGCAAGAATAAAGGGCAGTCTGTTTTTCGAACCGTCGAGACACGAAGCCATCTCGATGCAGTTGCGTGATCGCATAGGTAACATTGCGTCGGGTCGTACGGCATTTCCCTGTTAGTTCGCTGATGCTCATTTCGTGCCCGATGAGGTGAGACACAACACGGAAGCGAACCGGGTTCGCCAATGCATCCAGTAGAGAGACTTTCAATCGGATTTCGTCGTCCATGATGTCGGCTGCTCCTTCTTCCATATCTGGAGCACCAGCGTTGAAGCGCCACCTGTCTGTGCGTTGCCGTACCAAATTGATTAGACGGGATTTCAAGCGCCTGCTAATAAAAGAAGTACCAGTGCCATCGGATAGGTTGCATGCCAGTATACTGTCCGAGCACGTCTGCGCTGCGGATGGATGGGCACAGTCTGGATCGCAAGCCTTGGGGAAAGCCTGTGCACGTTGGCAATCGTTTTTGACGAGCGATGGAACGATGCTGCGAAGCGGTAAAGGCCCCGACCTCTCCACGTGGATGCCCCCATGCTTTTCAAAATTCGATGACTCCCGCGGTCTCGAGCTCGTTGTTCGCGGTCGCGATTTTAGCGAGCTTGGCATGAGGCTAGCTCTCGTGGAAGTGGCACGCGTCACGAGCCGCGGAGTATCAATCAACGGCTGGCAGGCCAGATTGCTAACCTGGGGGTGCTCTCCTCGTTAGTTAATCCAGGTCCTCCGAGTTCAAGCCAGCTGCAAAATCTCGTCTCGCGTTTGCGACAAGCTCACCGGTGTCGGTAATTCCAGTCTTCGACAGTTGGATGAGCAAGGTTGTGAGACGAAGCACACACTGTCGATCGCGCTCGACCTTGAACTCTCTGCAGAGGGTCTTCAACGCGGCATTGAGGACCAGAGTGTCGAGCATAAACAAATCACTCCTGATAATCAGGCAAGGCGGCGGCGAAGAAATGCGTTTTCAGCTCGCAGTTTTTCGACAAGAAGCGTTCGCAGCCTCCTGTTTTCATCTTCGAGCTGCTGCAGCTCGGCCCGCTCTTCCTCAATGGCGAGGAAGGGGGGCAGGAGAGAAACTTCAGACCGTGCCGCTGACTTCCGGGGTTTATATTTAGTCGTTACTGGATCAGACGTGGGCGACTTCGGCTTTTGCGCACGAGGCCGCTTCTTTTCCGCGCTTTTTGACAGGTTGCTGGTCGCCGCCTCCGCAACTGCGGCAGCGGGGACTGTATGCGCGTCAGTTGATTTTGGGACACTTTCGTCCTTCGTCTCTGCGATGGCAGGAGAGATGTCGCTTCTCATCCCGAGTTCGGTTCTCGGCTCAGCGCCCTGTTCCACAGCTTTGACTTGCAGCGGCAAGTCGCTGTGCTGCCGCTCAACGGCCGGTGCCTGCTGCGTCTCGCTTCTCGCCCCAATCTCAGCTGCTGGTCGCCGCATATTGGAGTGTAGTTCATTCTCCACGTCTTCTGAAATCGACTTTAGGTCCAGGTTTCCCCAGATGGACGTCGGCTTATCAGCACTCCGACGGTTCCCCCCCTTGTACTCCACTATGAAATTTTTGTGCGCTCTTTTCATCGGTTTCGCCCTCGCTGTCGAAGAGGCCAATTCTGCCATCCGCATCAACTATTCAAATCGCTATCTGATGTAAATGGAGCTGCGCAAGTTTCGACAGCCTGCCCATCAACGCGACCTGCTCCAGCATCATCTAATGACACTTGTCCAGGACGGAACAATCAAAGCCGTCTCTGCCGTAGCATGCCGACGCCGGTCACACCGCCTCCCAAATCACTCGAATAGCCACTGCCCTGCAGAAGGTTGGCGCCGAGCTCGAAAAAGGTGAACAGCCAAGGTGGGCCGCTACGCCAGGCAGATCGGCGACAGCGTCCAAGCTATCGCCGAAGACATGGAAGACAAGGAACTCGGCGCCTTGCTGGGAGGGCCGAGGACTTCGGTCGTAAGCAGCCACTGGCAGGAGCGGTGGGCCGGCCACCTAGGGCCTTAAGGAAACGGCGGAGCCGGGGTTCTGGTTTTCAGCGCCACCTTCAAGCTTGCGCCTCAATTTGGGGCACTGCCGGTCCCGGAGCGTTAATCCGCAGTAGCGTTGCAGGCCAGCGTCACCAGCACATGAAGGGGGAAACGCCGACCACGCTCATGCTCATCGGCTCGGGCCAAGGTAGAACGTGTCCCTTACAATAGACGAGCATCGAACCGATCGGATTTTTTCGAGCCGGTCGCCGAGTAGTCAAGTGTCATCGGCACGATACCCTTCGTCAATTAAACCGAATATGCTGACGGGCGTTTCAAGACCGCGCAACCGATGGGATCCCAGTGCTACAACCTCTGAAGAGCAATTTGCTAGTGATATGAACTCCGCAGAAAGCAACACTGATTGTTTGGTCTTCTTGGTGAATTCCTCCAGCCTCGATGCGATGTTGACCGCAGGTCCGATCGCAGTGAAATCCAGACGTTTCCGCGACCCTATGTTGCCATACATGACATCGCCGACATGTACCCCAATGCCGTAGCGCAGAGCGTCCTTACCGGTTTCCAGAAGTTGACCGTTCAGGGTTTCCATTCGCGATTGCCCCTCTTTGATCGCGTAGAGGAGATCGTCGCAGGCGTCCGGGTTGCTGAGCGGGAAAATAGCCAGAAGGCCATCTCCCATAAACTTCAATATCTCGCCACCGCGGGTCTCGATTGGGTCACAAATCGCGTCGAAGTAGCCGTTTAGAATTTCGATTATATCGTCACGGGGCCACAGATCTGACAAGGCCGTGAAGTCTCGCAGGTCGCAGATCATGATTGCGGCTTTGAAGGTCTTTCCACTGCCTCGTGTCGTAGCACCGGCTAGAATTTCAGCGCCTGCGTGAGCGCCTACGTATGTTTCGAGAAGCGTGCGGGCCATGGCATTCTTCATCCGGATCTCGCTTGCCAGTGCCAGCGCAGGCAACAAGTCCTTCAGGTAATCCATGTCGTGCTGGAGGAACCCATGCGGTTTCTTGGTGGCAAAGGTGACGACGTGGCACTTTCCGAGTGTATGTTTGATCGGCCACGCAACATAGTCGGTATATCCCTCGCGGTGGAGCTCTTCAAAAAGTGGGTATTTGGATATCTCGCCGGTACGCGCAAAGAGATGTTGCCGTACTTCCGAAGCTCCGTTGTAAATTTCAGTGGCTGGTTTGCGGAGGAAAATCTCAGTGGTGTCGACGTTGTAGTCGAATGTATCGATCTCGGCTTCGACTGCACCGGTTTGCCACAGTATCCGGGCACCCTGCCATTGCGGATGCTGAATTCTTAGGTGAAGAGACGATCTGGCGACTGATATACCGTCAGCCACGAGCCTCTCGCACATGTCCACCAGCAAGTTGTCAAGGAACCGCTGCGCGCTCGTGTCATTCATCAACCAGTCGAGGACCGCTCGACGCTTGTGGGGCCACGATCCACTGCGCGTGCGTGGAAGGTGTGAAACGGTATTGCTCATAGAGGTCCTCCTGCCCGCGCATCCTAAGGGTGCCAAGCGCAATGGGGAAGGAGGTTTTGTCCATCAAGCTGTAGTTCCTCAGATTGTCGGCGCTTATCGCCCGAGGCTCAACCTGGCAATCTAGTTGCAGACCTGAACCCGTTCAGTATGATAACCGTAATCGTATCGGTCCTGCACCGTCCTGCGTTCGTACCAGCACTCCCGAGCCGGAGCCGCATAATATCGCGGTGCGCTGTTTTCTATCGAGCCAGCTATGATGCCCCCGATCAGACCACCTGCAAGCCCGCCTGCAATTGCGCCGCCATAGTCATTGTGATGTCTATGCCTGCGCCAATCCCGCCGCGGTCCGTCCCAGCCATCCCAACCGCGGTGATCCCGCCACCCGCGATTGTAGTAGTCCTGCGCGTCCGCGGCCGCGGGAGCCAGGGCGACCGGAGCGGCAAATGCAGCGACCACCGCAGCTAAAACAATCTTTTTGAACATTAGGTTACTCCGATTTTGGTGCCCCGCTCCTACCGCGGGCGTCGCCGGTTTGGATAAGAATTACGACGCGCGGCATGAATTCAAGCTGAATGACCCGTTTATCCATGTGTCAGCTTAGCACGTCCCGGACGCCAAACGGTGGCTGGCGGCCCACCGGATAGGCACCTTGCCCGTGCTTGGTCGAGGCGCTAGTCGTCTCGCGCAACGCTCAAGAACACCTTCCTCAGTTGCTGTTCGCGCATTCGGTTCGGTCATCAAGCGGGTCCGCCGACATGCTCACGGCTCATCGCGCTGCCACCCCATAGACCGACACTGCTTCTCAGCCACGTATTGGGCGTCTGAGAGGCTTCTGTACTGACCTGGAAGATCATAACGGCGCCGCTGAAAAACGAAGAAGGCCTTCCCATCAATTCTGTTGTACGTGACCAACGGTGCGTCTTCTTCATTGCTCATGCAGGGCATCCCTCGTTTTTCGCGGGAGTAACCCGCGAACAGGGCGTCGGTTCCGTTCATCGCGGATGGTCGACGAAGCCGAGCGTGTCACGCCGATGCGGATCGCGACGCGCCGCGGCCCCGCATGGCGGATGACGAGCTCCTTATCGATGAACCGGGAAGAAAAACGGCGCGTGCCGCTTGAACGGACACGCGCCTAAAAATGAGGTGCACTCATGGGGGAATGCAGCCCGAAGATGGCAGCGGATGGTTAAGATCCGGTTAACGCGCCACACCGTGATGAGGGGTCCTGGCTTAGGCCCTGAACGGATGGATACATCCTTCCAGCGTTATCCATTTCGCAACCGGTTTCCGGCTCAGCCATGACAATGGTTCTGGCCTTGGCTGTGATGAAACGGCGACCCACGTGATTTAGATGACCCCCGCGCCCCAAGCGCGACCGACGAGGGTCATCAACTTTGCCTAAATTTCCTGACGCGATTGTGGACGCCGCAGCTTGCTTCCGAGCACCAGATCCGCCGTCCGCCTTTTGATGTATCGAGAAACAACCAACCGCAATTGTCGCCTTTGCACTCCTTCACCGATCGTCGGTTCGGTCGCGACACTAGCAGGTCGGCAGCGGAGCTCGAAAGCACATGCACGAGGTCGGCGGGCGTCTCGACCTTCGTTGTCCAAGCCCACCCGCCGGCAAGTTGCTCGAAGACTTGATGGCTTCGAGCAACGATCGCAGCCGCTTTGACGACATTTGCATCACCTTCCGGGGCAATTGCGCCCCCGTCTTCTTCGAGAAAGACACGATAAAGGCTCTCACGGAGATCAATTCCCGTCGCCAGCGCCTTGGCAGCCGCCCCAGGGCTAGCCTCTGCCGCCTGCCTTAGAGTTGCAGCCGCAGCCCCAGAAATGAGATCCACCCTTTGACTGAAAGTGACAAGGTCGACGAACTTTGTCAGGAGATCCGGGCCCAACCGACCTCGGCGGCTGTCAACTGTATTGACAAAATCCAGGGCGGGGTGCCCGCCGCTCAAGCGCATGGTGCTTACTGATTTCGCCATAGGGAACCCGATGATGCTGCCGAAGTTGTAACGGTATAAATTGATTTTACGCGTTACACAATCGGGGTCCAAGCCATGTCAGGTTCAAACTACGGGAAATTTGCAGTCCTCTGCGCTGTCTGGGGTTTAACCTGGATCGCCGTCAAGTTCGGCGTCACGAGCTTGCCACCAATGCTTTTTGCAGCTTTGCGTTTCGTCGCTGCAGGAACTGTCTTCTTGGGGATTGCGATGTGGCAGGGTCAGTCGATACGAGCGCTGGCTGTTGATTGGTGCGGGCTAATTATAGCCAGTCTGCTGATGATCACGCTGTGCTATGGCCCACTCTTCTGGGGAATGACAAAGATACCTTCAGGCACTGCCGCGGTGCTGGAAATGTCTTTGACACCGGTTTGCCTGTTCGTTTTCGGGGTGGCTTTGCGTCAGGAAACCTGGAGCTGGGCACCAGCGATCGGTCTCGCCGTCGGATCCCTCGGACTATATCTGCTCTTCGTCGGTGAAGCACAGGTGAGCTACGATAGGGGCGCCTGGCTTGGCATCCTTGCCGTTTGCTGGGCTGCGGCTTCGTCCGCATTGGGCTCGGTGCTCGCAAAACCGCTCATTGCAAGACACGGAAGCGCAGTTGTTGCGGGCTCGACAACATTCCTCGGCGGGCTGCTGCTTTCCGCCGGGGCCGTGATCTGCGGCGAAAACCCAAGCGCATTAGCATTAAGCAACTGGACTATGGGAGCGTTCGCAGGATGGCTTTTCCTGGTGATTTTTGGTTCGCTGGTCGGTTACAGACTGTACATGCAGCTCCTGAGGGACGCCGGACCGAGCCGAGCCGGTATGTTCGCCTTTGTTTCTCCCGTCATCGCCGTCGTTGTTGGCGCCCTCTTTGCGCAGGAAACGATTACAGTCGCGAACGTCATTGGCATAATGCTCATGCTGTTGTCGGCGGCAACGTGCCTGTGCGGTCCACGATCTTCGGAGAAGGCAACTCCGCGTCGATGAAGGGCGCCATTACGTCTACCGCGTATAGCTCAACGCCGTTTTCTGGCCGGCTTTGAAATCGGCGGCGGGACCGGCGAAGGCTTATCCTTGCCCAACTCAGGGGCTGAAGCAGCTGGATTTTCACCGGTCACCTCCGCCGCTACTTCCGCCTCTGTCGCTTCATGTTGATCTTCGGCTCGTTGCCAATGATCAAGATCAGCACCTTCCGGTCTTCCTTCGTCTTCCCAAATCTTGTAAGCCCGCTCGCGTCGCTTCTGGTCTTTGTCGTTCATGGAACCGTCCTCCCGTTCTTCCTTTGCGCATAACCAACATGTGGCGTACTAGTTCCGCAGCTAGGATCCGGATTGACGGCACCTGCGGTTGCACCGCGCCCATTGCGGTTCTATTGAGCTCATCCAGGAGTGCGGGTTCGAGACGCAAGGATCGCCCGGAAAATGGGCTTTCCTTCTTGTGTGACAAGGCCATCACACTTTGGTGCCGACCCCTAGCGTCGTGTGACAACGGACAGGCCGTGCAAAAGCGCCGGAAGGCGACAATCGCGCCTCTCGGCTGGAAAGGGTATCGACACCAATCGGCTAATAGCCGCATCTGAGAGTGGAAAGCCATGCAACCGGTGGAACCGCGGTAACTCTTTCGGCCGCCGCCAAGAACGTGGGAGATCGTCCGCTATATCTCTCAGAGCCTACTTGCGACTCTCTCCAGCTCAACCGCCCCAGGTCGACGTCACACCTGGGGCGCTGCATCATCGATGGAGCGTTCAGCTGGCAAAGTTGATATATGAAGGCCGTTCATACCCGCGGTACAGTGCCAAATACATCCTCTTGCCGGCCAGTCGCGCACCCGCTTTCGGCTGCGAGGGTTTCATCGATTTCGATCTCTAATGTACATGACAGTCGACAAAGGTGGCAGATCAGCCTCGATCGACATTGGCCGGCCGTGAGCGGCAACGAACTGTACAGCAACGTCGCCTATATCGGTTCCCGCGCCTCCATATACGGTGTCGTCCGTATTGAGTATCTTGCGCCAA
Source organism: Rhizobium sp. FG96 (assembly GCF_057808655.1). Taxonomy (NCBI): domain Bacteria; kingdom Pseudomonadati; phylum Pseudomonadota; class Alphaproteobacteria; order Hyphomicrobiales; family Rhizobiaceae; genus Rhizobium; species Rhizobium sp. FG96. The sequence continues at coordinate 75,671 of NZ_JBMDIL010000012.1, forward strand.
AGGCCATCGAGAGGCACGCCAATTCGATAGCCTTGGCGCGGGACGGGCGTGAAATTGGATACAATCACGCAGGCGGTGTCGCGGGTCTGATCGTAGCGGATCATCGCCAGGACGGAATTCTCAGCGTCGTCGGCGACGGCCCACTCGAACCCGTCCGGGTGCAGATCGCCATATTGCAGGCATGGAAAGTGAGCATAAACGCGATTAAGGTCTCTCACCAACCTCTGAAGACCGCGATGACGAGGGTCGTCGAGAAGATCCCAGTCGAGCGAGGCGTCGTGATTCCATTCGTTCTTCTGGCCGATCTCACAACCCATAAATATCAGCTTCTTCCCTGGATGGCCCCACATGAAGCCGTACAGGGCTCTGAGATTGGCATGTTTTTGCCAGTCGTCACCTGGCATCTTACCCAGCATCGATCCCTTGCCGTGAACCACCTCATCGTGGGAAAACGGCAGGACAAACCGCTCAGTGTAAGCGTAGACCATCCCGAAGGTCATCGAGCCATGGTGATACTTGCGATAGACCGGATTGTCCGAAATGTAGTGAAGGGTGTCATGCATCCACCCCATGTTCCATTTCATGTCGAACCCCAGGCCGCCGTCAGCCGGCGAGGCTGTGACCTTCGGAAAGGCCGTCGATTCTTCGGCGATCATTAAGATATTCGGGTGGCGGTCGCGAACGACGCTGTTGAGGTGCTTGAAAAACTCTATGGCTTCTAGGTTCTCTCGCCCTCCGTACCGGTTCGGGATCCATTCACCCTCGGCACGGCTGTAATCGCGGTAAAGCATCGAGGCAACGGCGTCGACCCGCAGACCATCGACATGGTACCTGTCAAGCCATTCAAGGGCGCTTGCAATCAGGAACCCTTTCACTTCGGATCGCCCGAGGTTGTAGATCAGCGTGTTCCAGTCCTTGTGATAGCCCTCTCTTGGATCCTCATGCTCGTAGAGCGCAGTTCCGTCGAAGCGCGCCAGACCCCAGACATCACTTGGGAAATGGGCCGGCACCCAGTCAAGGATGACGCCGATCCCGCTTTCGTGGCAGCGGTCGACGAAATATCCGAAGTCTTCCGGCGTTCCATACCGTCCCGTCGGGGCAAAAAGGCCTAGTGGCTGATATCCCCATGAACCCCCGAAAGGATATTCCATGATCGGCATAAGCTCCACATGCGTAAACCCCATTTCCTTGACATAGGGGATCAGCCGCTGGGACAGTTCGAACCAATCGAGCGAACGCCCGCCATCCTTCATGTCCCGAAGCCAGGATCCGGCATGAACTTCATAGATCGATATCGGACCGTCCAGAATGTCCCTCTGAGCCCGCCGTTCGAGCCATTCAGCATCCCGCCATTTCACCGGTTCGGTTGAGGCAACGATGGATGCAGTGGAAGGCGCGGCTTCCGAAGCCCGGGCCACTGGATCAGCCTTCTGAGCAAGCAGATTGCCCTGCCCGTCCAAAATTTCGAATTTGTAGCGGTCGCCAACCGTCAGATCTGGGATGAAGATTTCCCAGACACCTGCCTCACGCCGCAAGCGCATTGGGTGGCGCCGACCATCCCAGCTATTGAAATCTCCAACCACCGAGACCCGGCGCGCATTTGGCGCCCAGACCGCAAAACGCACACCCTGGATGCCGTCGACGGTGACCGGATTTGCACCGAGAGCCGACGAAAGTTGGTAGTGCGTTCCTTGCGAAATCAAATGCAGGTCGAGATCACCAAGCAGGGGGCCGAACCGATAGGGATCTTCCGTCTCCTGGGCGCCGTTTGGCCAGAGGATTCTCAGCTTATATCCTGCGTCACTTTGGACCGGGCCGAGGAACACGCCGCCTGCATGCACCAGCGACGACACTGCAAGCACAGCACCCGTTGCGCGGTCGACCAATTCGACGCCTAGAGCGCCAGGAACGAACGTGCGAACTGTAATTCGCCCATCTTGCGACCGGTGGGGTCCCAGAAACGCGAAGGGATCGCCATGACGGCCCTCGACGATTGCGAGAAGTTCGCCGGGAGCCAAACTAGATGTGTCGACCGTCGATGGCTCCATCATGCCCGTTCTCCGTCAAGGCGTGACACGATTGCGCTGAAGCCGGCCAGGGGAATTGGCAGCCACTTCGGGCGATTGCGTGCCTCGTAGGCGATCTCGTACGCTGCCTTCTCCAAAAGGAAGATGTCGAGAAGCGCACGTATGGTCTTCGGATCGCTCGGCAGATCTGGTGATGCAGACAACGCGTGGATATATTTCTGAAGAAAAAGTTCCTCGGCTGCTTTGCCAAAGCGGTTGACAAACAAGCGCCTGCGCTCGTCGTGATGGTCGGACACGGCATCATTTTCAAGAGTCGCCGTGGCAACGAGATAGTCAAGAGATCGCAAAAGACCGGCGGCGTCCCGCAAGGGGCTGGTCTTTGCACGCCGCTCCGCGAGATTGCGCGCCGGTTCGCCTTCGAAGTCGATGATGACGGCGTCACCTTCCGTCACGAGTATTTGACCTAGATGAAAATCCCCATGAGTGCGTGTCAGCACGGCGTCTGCCGCCCGTCCACACAATCTTGCAGCCAATTTAGATATCTGCTCCCTTTGCGCCAAGAGACTGCGAATATCCTTCTCGACCGCGCTGTCGGGCGTGTCCGCGAGCTCCTCCAACTTGGAGAAGGCGTAGGCGATCTCGCCGGTCACTGATCTTTCGATGCCAGCAACGTCAGCCTCATCCGCTCTCCGCGGCGCGAAAGATGGATCTTCACTCGGTCGCGCAAGCAGGACGTGAAGTTCACCCAGGCGCTGGCCGATCATAGCAACGAAGTTCAAAAGCGGCTGTAGCTCGTCGTCAGCGGCGTCAGGCTCCGCTTCGGTGGTTGCAACCTCATCTGCAACCCGACGCAGATTGGCGAGCATCCAGTTCCACGCATCGCCCTGGTTACGGATTGCGCCTTGTACGACGGCAAGTGTCCACCGCCGCCCGTCCGCGTCATTACGCGCGACTTCGCCGAGAAGTGGAGCGGTGTGTTCATATCCCTGCTCGGTAAGATAGCGCGTCATTTCAACTTCGGGATGAACGCCCTCGAAGACGTGCCTTATAAGCTTGATCATGGCGATCTCGCCGACGATCAGAGAACTGTTTGACTGCTCCGCAGATAGCCATCGGATCTCCATTTCGGCGGTGATATCCAGCTGGTCCAAGTAATCGGTCCCGATGAAGTCTATCGTGCCGGAACGACCGGTCACGGTCGAGCGGTTCTTCAGGCTCTCGATCAAACCCCGCGCCATTGGCTCCACCGTAAAGCCGTCGGTGAGAAATCCAACACGTCGTCCTTGACGAATGCGAGCCAAGGCAAGTTGCTGGCCTAGGATGTTCGTCGTGGTGTCATCCCATTCGATGGCGAGCGGGAGCTGATAAGTCTCAACGTGATCAGGCAGGATGGCCTCGAGCTCGCCCAGCACTATCCCATCAGCGAATGGGATCGGCGTCGCCGAAACAAGCCTTGCCGATTGAAGAGACTGATCCTTGGCACCAAACCACCGCCGTCTTGAAAGATATGCTGGAAGGATGTCGTTGCCGAGCGCCCTCTGATGCTGAGGTTCATCAACCAGCTCCGTGAGGCTTCGGCGAATGACGACCGTGTGAAAATCGGGCAACTGTTCCGGCGGAGCCGTGCGCCACGCCGGACCATCCGATTCAGCATTGAGCTGGAACCAGAAAAACCCATAGGGCGGCAACGTCAGAAGATAGGTAAGCTGGCCGATTGGCGGGAACGGTGACATGCCGGTCAGCTCGACAGGCACGCGGCCTTCGTAGGCGGAGAGGTCCAATTCAACGGCTTGAGGTACCCGCGATAGGTTTGCCACGCACAGGATAACCTCGTCTCCGTGCTCTCGGAGATAGGCCAGAATACGCCGGTTGTCAGGAGAAAGAAACCGAAGCGACCCTCTGCCAAATGCGGGGTGCCGGCCGCGCAGCGAAAGCATGCGCCGGGTCCAGTTTAACAGCGAGTGCGCGTCTGATGTTTGGGACTCGACGTTGAGCGCTTCATAGCCATACTGCGCGTCCGAAACGGGCGGAAGGACCAGGCGGGCGGGATTGGCCCTTGAGAAGCCGCCATTGCGGTCGGGCGACCACTGCATCGGGGTTCGAACGCCGTCGCGATCGCCAAGGTAGATGTTGTCGCCCATCCCGATCTCATCACCGTAGTAAAGAACCGGCGTGCCCTGCATCGACAGCAGAAGCGCGTTCATCAGCTCAATACGCCGGCGATCGCGCTCCATCAACGGAGCCAGGCGACGGCGGATACCGAGATTTATGCGTGCTCGCCTGTCGGACGCATATGTTTCCCAAAGATAATCGCGCTCGGCATCCGTCACCATTTCAAGCGTCAGCTCATCGTGGTTTCTCAGGAAAATCGCCCACTGACAGCTGTCGGGAATATCCGGCGTCTGACGCATGATGTCGGTAATCGGAAACCTGTCCTCCTTGGCGATCGCCATGTACATCCGGGGCATCAGCGGAAAATGAAATGCCATGTGGCACTCGTCCCCGTCTCCAAAATATTCCCGGGTATCTTCCGGCCACTGGTTGGCTTCCGCAAGCAGCATCACGCCGGGATGTGTCTCATCGAGCGCGGCGCGAATGCGCTTCAGGATCGCATGCGTTTCCGGCAAGTTCTCGTTGTTTGTTCCCTCGCGTTCTACCAAATAGGGGATCGCGTCCAGTCGGAAGCCGTCAATGCCAGTTTCCAGCCAGAAGCGCATCACCGACAGAAGTTCCTTCATCACCAAGGGGTTGTCGAAATTCAGATCAGGCTGATGCGAATAAAAGCGATGCCAATAGTACGCTCCAGCCGTCGGATCCCACGTCCAGTTGGACTTCTCGGTGTCGATGAAGATGATACGGGTCTCAAGAAATTTCTGGTCTGTATCGGACCAGACGTAGAAGTCGCGCTCCGGGCTTCCCGCGGGTGACTGGCGCGCACGTTGAAACCACGGGTGCTGATCGGACGTGTGGTTGATGACCAGCTCGATGATAACCCGAATATTGCGTTCGTGGGCGGCGGCTACGAATTTGCGAAAGTCTTCGATCGTGCCGTAGTCGGGACTGACGCTCCCATAGTCGGCGATGTCATAACCATCGTCGCGCCGTGACGAAGGAAAGAAAGGCAGGAGCCAGATCGCGTTCACGCCAAGCGAAGCGATATGATCAAGCTTCTCGAATAGACCTTCAAAATCCCCAATTCCGTCACCGTTGGCGTCATAGAACGATTTGATGTGCAACTGGTAGATGATTGCATCTTTATACCACAACGTGGCGTCGGCTGTCTCTGCCCGGCCTTCGCTGCTCGACACGTCTTCCATGTCAAATCTCTCCTGTTCTGACGCGCCAAATGGCGAAGGGCAAATGAATGGGATCAAGCCTGAGCGTCTGCCGCTTGCCTGTTAGCGAGAACCGTCGGGGGTTGACCAGGTCTTCCAAATCGAGCGTGCCAGCGTCATCCTTTCCAAAGTTCCAGAGCGGGATTTCGACGGTGCTCTCTTCGATGCCATGCGGATTGAGGCATATGCCGATCAGCAGGACGTTGTGGCGCCCAGGCGCGGCCTTTTCGAAGAACATCACATTCGGGTTGGACGAATTCAAAAGCGTCAGGCCGAGATGGGAATGGAGCGCGGGGTTATCACGGCGAAGCCTGTTCAGCATCGTTATTTCCGGCTTGATGTTCCCAGGCCGGTCGTAGTCCCAGGCGCGAATTTCGTATTTCTCGCTGTCGGCATATTCCTTGCGCTTGACATCGGGACGGCCCTCGCAAAGTTCGAACCCGTTATAGACCCCCCACAGGCCAGACAGTGTGGCAGCCAGTGCGGCACGGATCACGAATGCCGGCCGCGGCGCATTCTGGAGAAAGTCTGGATTGATGTCGTGCGTGTTGACAAAGAAGTGGGGCCGAAAGAATTCCTTGGCTTGGCTCTGCGTTATCTCGAGCATGTACTGCTCAAGCTCCCACTTGCTGTTGCGCCAAGTGAAGTAGGTGTAGGACTGAGAAAATCCGACTTTGGCGAGACGGTACATCACCTTCGGCCGCGTGAACGCTTCGGACAGAAAGACGACCTCCGGGTGGCGGGCGCGTATATCGCCGATCAGCCATTCCCAGAACGGAAAAGGTTTGGTGTGGGGATTATCCACCCGGAAGAGCTTGACGCCCTCGTCCACCCAAAGCTGGACGATATCGCGCAATTCTTCCCAAAGCGCTGGCACGGCATCCTGAGAGTAAAAGTCGACATTGACAATGTCCTCGTATTTCTTAGGCGGATTTTCCGCGTAGCGGATCGTTCCGTCCGGTCTCCACTCGAACCAGCCAGGGTGCTCGGTCAGCCAAGGGTGATCAGGAGAAGCCTGGATTGCGAGATCGAGTGCCAGTTCCAGCCCTTCGTTACGCATTGCTTCAACAAGACGCCGAAACGCGTCAATCCCGCCCAGTTCCGGATGGATTGCATCGTGACCGCCATCCGGCGAACCGATCGCATAGGGACTGCCTGGATCACCAGGGCCCGCTACCAAGCTGTTGTTTCGGCCTTTACGATTGGTGGTGCCAATTGGATGGATCGGTGGGAAATACAAAACGTCGAAGCCCATCTCGCGGATCGCCGGCAGTCGGGCAACAACGTCGTCGAAGGTTCCGTGACGATGAGGATCTCCACTTTGTGACCGAGGAAAGACTTGATACCAGCTTGAGAACGCGGCCTCCGCGCGCTCTGAATCGACGCTATAGGTGCCCGACCGAGTTCGGAACGGTCGCTCGTCAGCCTGCGACATCAGTACCGAGAGATGAGGTGACAAGAGCAGCCGGGTCTTTTCGGCCGCGTCGCTGCGCTCTATCGCTTCCAGCAGTTCCACAAGTTTATCATGAAGGCCGGGGTCGGCATTCCCCGCGGTTCTCTCGGCCGCGCGTCGTACCAGCGCTGCCCCCTCGGTCAGTTCCAGGCTGAGGTCAAGCCGGGCTTCGGCTTTTTTCGACAGCTCGTAGCGGAATATAGCAAACGGGTTCTTCCAAGCCTCGATGCAGTAGTGATAGCGGCCGATCCTTTCGAGGGAAAAGGCACCGGCCCAACGATCATTGCTGTCGGAACTCAGCGGCACCTCATGCCACTCCGCTTCATCTATTGCCCGGTACAATATCGCCGCCTCCAAGCGGTCGTGCCCGTCGGCAAATATATCGGCCGTTACGGCAACCCTGTCCCCGACGACGCGTTTGACAGGGAAACGCCCAAGGTCGACCGACGGCTCGATATTTTCAATCGCGATACGTCCGGACGGGTCGGTTGCCGTCCCTGGTGACGTCAGGCTTTGTGTTGCGATCACGGCGCCCGCCGCGACAGCGACCGTTCTAACCTCTCCGGGAGCAAGTCGGTTCGACCGGAGATGCGACTCGGAAACAAGGAAGGGTGCGGCAGCACGCGAAATGATGTCGTCTGGAAAAGCACACGGCCGGCGCAGGTCCCGGTTAACCACAAGCAGACGCTTTCGCTCCGCAACACGTGGGTCTGGTGCGTCAGTTAGGGTCATGACGATCACCTGCGCCGCGGCCTCATATGCCGTCGGCGTCAGCGCATCTTTAGCAGCAATAGCCGCGTTGGCTTCACGGACCGCTGCCGAAAGATCGAAAGCACCATTCGACCGAATCATGCGCAGGTCTTGACCTGAACCGCGGGTGGCATCCAGTGGCAGGACCGCGCCAAACTCGAAGCCCATAGGAATGAGCATTCCATCGCCAAGCTCGGCCGAAAGTCGCAGCGCCCGGATCGACTTCCGCTCGCGGATCTCCCGGCTCTCGGTCCCATGGGCGAGCCGCCTTGCGAACGGAGCTTCGGGAAAGGCGACCTGCAGCCCAAGTGCTCGCTGCAGACGCAGCTCCTCGAAAAGCCACGCTTCCTGCAAGTCCCACCAGGCAAGCGATGAAAATGTGCCATCAAAGCCCAGGCCGGCGAGCCGTCGGCGAAATGAGAAGTCGGTCCCCGGGGTGTAGACCAGCCGTAAAGGATCCGCACCGCCCGTCTCAGCCACTGCCAATCGCCTCAGATCAGCCTCGCCCAGGGCGTCAAGCCCCAGATAACGGAATCCTGAGACTCCAAGGGTGGTTAATTTGCGCAACAGTTCACCGAAACGGTCGATGTCGCCGCCGGCTGCGCCGTTTCGCGCGGGCGCGGATGGTGAAGGACGGGGATCGAGCGCATCACTTTCACCAGTGGTTTCTGCCTGCCCTGCCGGAAGCACGACGTCGATCATGAAGTCCATCCCTTGCGATTTCGCTCTTTCGCACAGGAATGCGACACCCTCTTCCAATGGACGCTGGAGCCCGAAGGCGGGATCTATGGAACTGGCATCGAATGCTTTGAAAATGCTGGCGTCCTGGAAGTGGCGCCGAAAGATCGGCGCGGACATGACCGTGTCGAAATTCAAAGATGCGGCGTGATCGAAGATCTCCAGCCAACGTCTTTCCGTTGGCAAATCGAGAGGATTGACATAATAGATGCGGGGCCTTGAGATCTTCGAGCGACGCGCAGGCATCATCTGTATTTCTCCACGCACGGGCAGGTCGAGCCGCAGGTTCTTTACGCAGGAGCGATAGAAACTTTCGGACCTGGCCGTTGTTCCCGACAATCTGCGGTTTGTGATTGACGAGCAAACGCGGCAGCAGGCCCCGCGGCTAACCCCGGAAATCGATCGAGCAACTTGCTCGGCGGCCGGTTGCCGAGTCCTCGGGATTGCGATCGTTATCGGCCAAGTTTCAGCCCGCCCTTCGCCGAGGCGGTTCGGCGGACGGCGCATAGCGCGCCGGCGAGGTCACGCGCTCCCGCCGCTTCCTAGATCAGCGCGCTGCATACGACGTTAGTCAGGGTTTGCCGCCCCGGCACCCGGTCCCGCCAAGCATCAAGACGTGGCAAGCCGCGTCGCGCCTTGCAATGCCATGGGTCAGGACTTTAAAGCTTCGCGTGCTGCCTTCAGCCGCTCGGTCTTTCGCCGGCGCGCCTCCGCTTCGGCTTCGATCGTTGATATTGCTATGACATGGGTCTCTTCCGCACGAGACCGGCGCTCGGTCATAGTCATCGATTTACGGCGGCGTGATATCGGTCGTTCTTCGTTTTTGCTCATGCCTGCTAATTGCGTCGTGAAGCGCTCAAGGCAACACTACCGTCCGGAAACGTACACGATTGGCAACCACACCCGTTGTCACTCGCGTACGTTCATCGCCACCGTCCAAACAGGATCGGACCTGCAACAGACCCGGTCTAGCCTATTGCTTGGAGGGCTCGCGCTTTGCAAATATACCGCGGGCAGCACTCACCATCGCGTCAAGGTGTTGAGGATCGTGCACGCCTTGCCGATAAAGCTGCACCAGGATCGAAGCGATCCGCTCGCCTTCTTCCGATCGACGGTCAACGCCGGCCTTGGACGCGACGGCATCGAAGACACGTTGACAGGCCTCCAAGTCGCCGACGTAAAAGCCGTCGTGCTTATCAATTTGAAACGCTTCCATAGCCATTGCAGACGGCGCATGCTACGCCGCCCGCTCCCCTGTGTTGAAATCAAGCGACCTGCTTGTCGCCTTCGATCTGGAGCGGAGCCGAAGCCTCGCTGTCACCGCCGATCGAGATCTTGCGCGGCTTCATAGCTTCGGGGATTTCCCGTTTGAGATCGATGGAAAGCAGCCCGTTTTTCAGGCAAGCGTTCTCGACGCTAACATGATCTGCAAGTTCGAACCGACGCTCGAAGCTGCGCGCCGCAATGCCCCGATGCAGGTACTCAGCCTTGCTGTCATCGGCCTTTCCACCCTTGACGACGAGAAGGTTGCGCTCCTGCGTAATGTCGAGATCGCCATCCTCGAACCCGGCGACAGCCATCACGATCTTATACTCATTGTCGCCGTTCTTGATGATGTCGTAAGGCGGCCACGCGTCGACTGGCTGGAGACGCTGTGAATTATTGAGCAGCGAAAATACCCGATCGAAGCCGATGCTGGACCGATAGAGTGGCCCGAAGTCGAATTCTGTTCTCATGACCAAAACCTCTTTAAAGCGAGTTGGAAGCGGAACGCTGAGAAAGGGCGTTCCCTGTTCTCCGGCCCCCATCTGGGCTACCGGCGTGCGCAAATCTGGTTTTTTTGATTTTTGTTTTCAAGGCAGCCGAACAAAATTTTTTGCACACTCCTGGAGCGACGTTTGCATATGCGATCGCCGGGCTTCACGCGAAAAGAGGCGGAGGTTCAGAGGCGTTCAGCGGCGCGCATCGCTCCTTGGCGAACCGGGTGAACGAGCCGTGGAACCATTTCCATATTCTGATGTTAGACGGCGTCACCAACAGGATCAAACTTTCATGCGCGCAGTTTTATTGACTTTGGCCGCCCTCCTCGCCGGCTCGCCGTGCTACGCAATTTCGAGACTAAGCCCATTGTCCATGACCTGTGAGCAGGCCCGAGAGGCAGTCCACTCACAGGGAGCAGTCATCTTCCGATGGAAGTCGCCGCGGGGTCTGCCGCTCTATGACCGCTTTGTGCGCAATAGTCGGTTCTGCGAGGCCAACGAATACGCTGAGTGGAAGAGCATACCGACCAGAGACAACAGGAGCTGCCGGGTACTGAATTGCCAGAACATCGACAACCTGGATGGCACCTTTATTGTTCCCGATCACTCCCTTTAGACTGAGCGCCATTTTAGCCGAAGGGAGGCGCGGGATTGGAGGACGAAATGAGAGACCATTGCGTTGTAGGCCTCCAGGCCGTCTCAGCCGGAAAGCCGTCCTCTTGAGCCCTCGTGTGATCTGGCTTGGCAGGCTAGGCAAATGCGCTTCTCGGCGTCGAGGACGCAGGCGCGACAGCCTAAGTCACGTCGTTGCCGATTGTGTGTTTGTCAGGGAACTTGTCTCAGAAATCAGCGTTCGATCCAGTTGCTTGAGGAGTGGGACATGCAGCCGGCTGACTTTCGAATGGCTTTTCTTGAGACGCTTCAGGAGCTCTCTGACCTTGCGGGCGACGATCCCGTGGATGGCCGGGCCGCTTGGAGCGTTGATTACCTCACCAGGCGCAAGACGTGGTTCAGCTTTTCCGGCACCAGCCGTGCGGGTATGCTTTTTGCCAGAGGACGAGCGCTTGACACGATCAGCGGCGCAATGATCGATGACGAAGCTATTATGATGACGTTCCGGCTTCTGGATTTTACGCACAATCAGCTTATTTCGGCTTATATGGGGAAGAAGCGCCTTGCCACGCAGATTGCAGGGGATCTTTCCAGAGGTTTCATTCGCGCCCCCGAATTCGTGAGTGTCCAGATCGACCACGAAGTTAGCACGTGCCCAGACACGATCCACCGCTCTTCGACGCGTTTCATCTTTGTGGGCTTTGAGCGAATGGATGATGCAGACGATGTCGGCTCGGGGAAGGGCCTGGCCGGATCCCGAGACAGCATTTCCCCTCACTGGTATCGCAATCGGATACGTTTCCCTGAAAAGCGAGGCGTCCGCTTAACGCCAAAAAGGGCGGCCTGAGTGGCGCTTGCATTAATCGTCCGTCGGAAAGATGCTCCAGTTAAACGGGCTTTGAGGGCTTGGACAACTCAAGCTCAATCATGTTGCGCAAGCGTCCGCGGAAGCGAGGGACAAACCGCATGCTCTTTTCGTCAGGGCGGGTTGCCTCAAGCCATACCCGTGGACGGAAAACTCCACTTCAGACGCATAACGGCACCGCGACCCGTTCCAAGCCGTTCAACTCAAGAGATATTGGGACGTCGCGTACAAAATCTGCCGAAGCCAGGTCGGCCAGGGTGAGAACGGGGTCGGTGACTGGAACCGGCGGTGGTCTTCGGAGTTTAAAGGGCGCCTTTCAAACGACGGCGCTCTCGAGTCGTCATGCCAGGCGGGCGATCCAGAGCCTATACAACAGCCGGAAAGATCTATGAGCGTACCAACAGCAACCTATCGCATTCAGTTCCGCAACGGCATGACGTTCGATCGTGCTGCCGAACAGGTGCCCTATTTGAAGCGTCTTGGGATCAGCCATCTCTACGCCTCACCCATCTTCACCGCGACATCCGGCTCCAGCCATGGCTACGATGTCACGGATGCCACTGAAATCGATCCGGCGATCGGTGGTCGGATCGGGTTCGACCGAATGGTGAGAAGCTTAAAGGGAGCCGGCCTCGGTCTCATCCTCGATATCGTACCGAACCATATGGCGGCATCGCTTGAGAATGCGTGGTGGCGCGACGTCGTCGAACACGGCGCAGCCAGCCGCTACGCCGGGCACTTCGATATCGACTGGTCGCGCAAACTCACGCTTCCCTTTCTGGGAGGCTCATTCGATGAGGCGCTGCATGCAGGCGAGATCACGATTGAGCGAGATCCGAAAACTGGAAACCCTGCGTTCGCTTTTTACGAAGCGTTCTATCCCCTGGCGCCCGAGACCTATTCCGGTCGCAAGGACGAGATCCTGAGCCTCTCCGACAAGACCGAGATCAAGAGACTGCACGATCTTCAGCCTTACCGATTGATGTCGTGGCGTGATGCTCCACGAGATTTGTCCTATCGCCGGTTTTTCGAGATCACTGGCCTGGCCGGTGTTCGCGTTGAGGACGCTACAGTTTTTGCAGACACCCATCGTCTTATCCTTGACCTCGTCCATTCTGGCGCCGTGGATGGTCTGCGTATCGACCATGTCGACGGCCTTGCCGACCCAAAAAGCTATCTTGAGCGACTGCGTGAACAAACCGGGCCAGCGTGTTACATTACTGTCGAAAAAATCCTCGGTGAAGGCGAGATGCTTCCTCCAGACTGGCCGGTCTCCGGAACGACGGGCTACGAGTTCATCGCAGCTCTGAGCGATGTTTTCGTGGACAACGACAAGATGGAGGTTCTAAGGGGCGCCTACCAGAAGCTTGTCGGCCCCCTCGACATGAAAGAAGAACTGCGTTCGGCTAAAACGCTGATGGTAGACAACAACTTCGCGGGGGAGTTTGCTGTACTGATACAACTCGCTCGCCGGATCGGGGAGACGGATGATAGCCTCGCCTTGCCGGAAGAAGCGCTTGCGGAAGCCCTGCGCGAATTGCTGATCTGCTTCCCGGTGTACCGCACCTATGGCACGGGCGCAGGGTTGCCGGGGGAAGACAGACTCAGGCTAGCGTCAGTCATGGCGACGGTCCAAAACGCCACCAATCGCCCCGATGCCCGGGCGCTCGCTACCCTCGAGCGCATACTTCTCGGTGACGTCGATCACACTGTTGGTGAGCTCGCTTCGACATTTCGAACGCGCTTCCAGCAGCTGACTGGTCCGCTGATGGCAAAGTCTGTCGAGGACACCCTCTTCTTTCGCCAGGGCGCGCTACTCGCGCTGAACGAGGTTGGAGCAGACCCCCTTCCCCGCACCTATCGGCTGGATCGATTTCACGAGGAGATGAAGTCTCGCCTTTTGCGCCAGCCCGATGCACTTTCCGCATCGTCCACACATGATACCAAGCGCGGAGAAGACGCTCGCGCACGACTCTACGCGCTCACCGAGGCGCCGGAGGCCTGGAGCCGCGGCGTTGATCGTTGGCGGGAGATGAATAGAACGTTCGTTCAGAAGCTCGACGACGGTCTTGCCCCCGAGCCTTCCGTCGAGTGGATGCTTTACCAGGCACTTGCCGGCGTGTGGCCAGCAGATCTGGAGCACGAAGACGCCGCTTCTTTGGGTGCCATCGAAGATCGCTTCGTTGCCTACACGGAAAAAGCCTTGCGCGAAGCAAAACTTCGTACGACGTGGAGTGAGATTGACGAGGCCTATGAGAGCGCCGTCATCGCCTATGTGCGCCGCCTACTGTCACCAGACAACCGTGCTTTCCTTGACGACTTCACCAAGACCCTTCGTCCCTTCGTTCGTTCGGGCCTTGTGAATAGTATTACCCAGGCGATCATCAAGCTGACTGCTCCCGGCGTACCGGATATCTATCAGGGAAGCGAAGGCCTCGACTTCAGTCTCGTCGATCCCGACAACCGGAGGGAGCCGGACTTCGAGACCCTCCAGAGGCACCTACTGGGAGCTGGAGATGAGGTCTGGGCCGAGGACAATGGGCGACTGAAGCAGCATGTCATCACCACTCTTCTGCATGTGCGTCAGCAAGTTCCGACGCTCTTTCGCCGGGGAGATTACCTGCCACTCATAGCTTCCGGTCCTCGAGCAACTAATGTTCTCGCTTATGCTCGCGCTGATCAGACAGATGTCGTTGTAGTCGTTACGCCCCGCTTGTGGCTCGGCGTTGACGACCTGAGCGCTCCCATTCCATGGGCCGGAACGCGCATAGCCCTTCCGGCGGCCTTTCAAGATCGTTCATTCATCGATCTGTTGACGGGGCGACTTGTTCATGTGCACGATGCGCTTCAACTCGAAGCGTTCACGAAGCCTTTCGTGGTTCTCAAGTCCACCTGAAGCAGGCATCGCTCAGTCGCCAGTGACCGTCTGTGCGGAGCTTGTGAATAGTGTTGCGCCATTGCGGCAACCAGATGGTTACGGCTGGTCGCAATCGAGGGCGGCCAGCAGGGGCGATGCAGACGGAGGGTCAGGTTGGCAGTCCAAAGCACCGTAGCGCCAAAATATCGTCCAGCGTGACACTGGATCCAAACATCAGATAAGACCAGACCGGTCGAGTGGCGAAGACGAGCGCAGCGCCAAAAGCGACCCAGATCACTGCCGCTCGGAGCTCACGAAATACCTCAGCCATGCCGCCGGATCCAGATAAAGGCTCCCGCAGCGACCATCGTTCCGCCCGCTGCGAGAAAGCCGAGATCCCAGAGCAGCCAATAACCGCGAGCGACCGTTTCGTTGACGTGGTGGAGCCCCAGAATCTGATGGTCGACGATCCCCTCGACAAGATTGAAGCCCCCAAAGCCGATAAGCATTAGAGCCGCGAGCTCCGCCGTCGACCAGCGGAAGTGACTAAGCCTGCTCGACCTCCAGAGAATGAATAGCCCGGCAAGGACCAGGACATAGGTTGCCGAATGAAAAACCCCATCCCACAGCGTGTTGAGCTCGAGATTTGCGATAGTGTTGATCGGATACCAAGAGCTTATCATGTGATGCCACTGAAGCAATTGATGCAGCACGATTCCGTCGAAAAAGCCCCCGAGCCCAATTCCAAGCAGCAAGCCCGCAGATAGCGGGACGCCACTTCTGACGTTGCGTCTGATTATTGTCATGCGAGAACTTTCGCTGCGGCTGCAGCCTCTACAAACGCGCTTCGCGCGAGCGCGGGGCTACCGTGCCGAGACACTGCATTCATGCAGTGGCGCTTGGCAGCGAGATATTCAGAGTTATTCCCGGTAGGCCATCGGTGGAGCAGTGCAGAAAGCGCTGCATCAGGCCCACCGATCCGTTCGCGCATCCCGCTGCCTATTCTTATAAAGACCGGTGACGGCCAGATAACGTGAAAGTCGACATCGATAACATTTTCCATTGAGGGCCTCCTGCTTCCCATAACAATAAGCGTATCGCAGGGTTCCACTGGCCTTGGCTGTGTGCGCTAGCGAACCTTCGCTGGGCGTCTGGAACTTCTAGCCGAGGCTGTGGTTGTGACCCGCTCTGCCCTGGAAGGGCAACTTCAACATTTTCGGTGGGCTGCAACCACCCTCGCCCGGAGGCTTCACGATGAAAAGACTGGCTCTCAGCCTAGTTGTCTGCCTGATCACGCTTCCAGTACGCGCCGGCGACGGGGAGGGCGCGAAGCAGGATTTCGCGCAAAAAGCCGCGGTGTCGAACATATTCGAGATCGAGGCCGCGAAAATCGAAATCTCCCAAGGGCGAGCGGTCGCCGCTAAGCAATTCGCTCAGGATATGCTGCGGGACCATGGCCGCGCCGCAGGGTTGCTATCAGCGGCCGCCAGAAACGATGGCGTCACCGTTTCACAGTCGCTCGATGCCCAACATCAGCAAAAGATCGACGCTCTTAAAAACAGCGATCCCGCAAATCTCGACCAAGCTTACCTGTCGACACAGGTAACCGCGCATCAGCAGGCATACGAGCTGTTTGTGGCCTAAGCGAAAGAGGGTCCTGATGGCCCATTGAAAAACGCGGGTGTGACGATGTTACCCGACCTCCACATGCACCTGACCCGTGTCCAGGGCATTTCTAACAAATAGCCGACAGCCTGCCGCCCACGCCGCTGCCAAAATCGCTCGCAATAGGATGGCTATGCCAATCTTCTGCGGAAACGATAATGTGAACGTCGCTTCTGTCGCCGGGGCAAACGCCTTCTATTTTAGCCGCCGTGGCCAGCCTGCAGCTTCGAGAGCTGGCGCAACCTCTGCACTCGTCGCACTCGGAGCCGCCTTGGCTATCTCCCGTCCTAAAGAAAAGATCGCTCTTCTTCTCGACATCGAAGACATCGCCTTGAAGAAAGCCCGCTGACGATTGGAGATTAGCTTCGTTCATCACTCGTACGCCAGTTCCCCCTTTCAGCATTGCCACATCGATAGGGCCGCCCACATTTCATCTCTAAATCCCCGGGACGCGGGAACTCTTGCACTCTGGGAATGTTCGGGCCCGGTCGCCCGGCACGTCCTTACTTGCAAAGCCTTCTGTCTCCTGGTCGTGTTGGGCGACACCTGTCCAATAGTCTGAGCAAGCGGCGAAAAAAGCGGAACAACATCGCCGCACGCAGGTTAAGTTTGCGAGGCATCTGGGCCTCTTCAAACAATGGAGACTATGTCATGGCAAATCAGGGCGGCTCGCACGAGCAGCACGTAAAGGCAGGCCAGCAGAGCCACAAGAATTCTGGCTCGAAGCAGGCTTCTTCGAGCAAGACTTCCGAGGCTTCTTCTTCTGCCAAAAGCGCCTCCTCTGGCAAGCAGGGCGGCTCGCACGAGCAGCACGTCAAGGCTGGCCAGCAGAGCCATAAGAACAGCCACTGATAACAGCTTGTTCTACGACGAGGAGGCCGCCACGGCGGCCTCTTTCTTTTTTATGCTCGCCTTTTGCGCCATTCCTTCCACCTGACGGTTGCGCAAGTCGCCAGCTATGAAGCCCGTTCTTACCCCCGAGTCTCGGCTGCTGAATTTGCGCTATCAACGACCAATCGTCTATTCGGCGTTCTCGATGTGGAAAGATGCGCCGCGACGAATTTCCTTGCAGGGTCACCCGATCACAGGTCCGATGGTCATGGTGTGAACACAGCAGTCGTTGAGTGACCGCCGCTATACTCCGCCCAGGCAGAAAAGTTCTCACTGATCAAACCATAGGTCAAAGCTTCCGACGGAATCTCGTGCGTCTAGTCGCTGGAACCGCATATCGGGCAAGCCGTGACGACAGGCGCGGGAATGGCCCTTCCACTTTCTGTGCGACCGGCAGCATGAAGGCATATTATGCCGGCCCGATGAACCCAGCCGTGGACGTTGTTGGTCCTCCGGGCCTGGCGGCGCAGCTCGCATTTCCACGCCTGGGAAACAACGAGGGCTTCGGCCGTTTAGTCGGCAGACAATCGCTCACGTCCATAATGACCGGCGCTAGCTCCGCGTCGTGAACCAGCTCGACGGTCGGGTCCACATTCTAAGGAAAGGCCTCGCCAAGAAACGGCGAGGCTTTCTCGCTGGTTGCTTGAGTTGAAACAGGGGAACGCTAAGGGAGCAACGTTCCAGCCACCAACGAGAGCGGCAATCGACGCAGCCATCTTAGGTCGTGCTTTACATCCGGGCAAACAACGTTATGAACACGCCACGAACGAATGCGAAGGTTGGCCCTATGGGCGGCGTGGTTATTGCGGTCGCCTGCGACCACCAACATCGATTTTCAAAGATGCTTGTACCAAGGATAACTATGTTGCAAGGCTTGGGCGTTGAAGGCGACGCCCATCTTGGCGTCACTATCAAACATCGCTACCGCGTGAGGACCGATCCAAGCCAGCCGAACCTTCGTCAGGTGCATTTGATCCAAGCGGAACTTCTGGACGAACTGGCCAGTAGTGGCTTTGCCGTCGCTCCGGGCGACCTCGGCGAAAATGTCACCACCCGCGGGGTCGACCTCCTTGCACTTCCTCGCGGGACGATCCTCAAGCTCGGCGCAGACGCGGTATTGCATGTAACCGGCCTTCGCAATCCATGCTCCCAGATCGAAAAGTTTCGCTCCGGTCTTCTCAAGGCGGTTCTGCTAAAAGCGCCGAGCGGCGAAGTCGTCAGGAAGACTGGTGTGATGGCCGTTGTTTTGGCGGGTGGCGTTGTCGTTCCCGGTGATCCTGTCGTGGTCGAACTCCCCCAACCTCCACTTTTTGGGCTCGAGGCTGTGTAAGATTTCGTGCACTGCGGATACGCCGCCCCTAGAAATTCCGGCAAGAGCCTGCAGATAACGCTGATGATCCATTTTACCGCTGACACGCATTTCGGCGACCCGCGCGTTTTGCGCCTCGATCGGCGACCGTTTTCAAGTACAGCCGAGCATGACGCGGCGCTTGTTCGCAGCTGGAATGAAACCGTTGGCCCCAGCGACGAGGTCTGGCACCTGGGAGACGTCATGTCGGCAAACGCGGGTGATTGCACAGTGCTTCTGTCAAAGCTGCATGGGCGCAAGCACCTGATCATCGGCAACAATGACCCGCCGACGACGACCAGTTCTTCCGCATGGGAAAGTGTGCAACACTACGCTGAAATCAGGCATGATGGGCATCACCTGGTCCTATGCCACTACGCTTTCAGGACATGGAACCACATGGGCAGGAAGTCGATCAATCTACATGGCCATTCGCACGGCAGGCTGAAACCCTATCCCCGCCAATTCGACGTCGGCGTCGATGCGCGCGGCCTGCGTCCCGTGACACTCGCGAGCATCTTGGGGCAGTAAGCCCGTCACTTCCGGCGGCGTGGCATTCGCTGAAGATCAGCGCCTGCCAACTTTTATGGCTCTCAAGAATTTCCCTCGGGTTTTGATTGGCCTTGCCAACCTGCCCCGGGCCCGAACATTCCTACAAGAAGATACACACCAGATCCAGACGGACACAAAGGCGATACACCAGCGTGCGATCTGTCGCCGCGATCACCTTTGAGGAATTCAACATGCTTCAGCTCGCGCAATTGGCCGTTCTGGCCGCTTTCGTCGTTTTGTTTGCCGCCTTAAGCCTAGCGGCCTCACCGATGATTTTCATCGCTCACCATCGAATGCCTGTGATGATGGCCGGTATTGCGGCGATGGTCTGTCTAACTTTGCTCACCGCGATCCTGCTTGCGGCATCGTCGGTCCTGGACCGGGTCCGCAAAGCGAGAAATTCAGCTTAGAAGCCGCTGGGCGGAGCTTGATCTCCAATGCCATGGAACCACAACTGAGCTTCCACGTCAGCCTCCAATGGCGGTTCGGTTCCGGCCCTTCCGTTCACCGCAGATGTCCGGTCCAGGCGATTATCTGGTCCGCCGGCATCATGACAGTCTGTTTTCAGCTAGGAATGAGCAACGCAGTAGCAATGGTCAATGTTCTCGAGAGCGTGGAGGGAACAATCTTTGGATCAGGAGGTTCTAACTCGCAGGCAGCACTCGATTCTCCCATCGGGCAACCGCTCTCCGCGGAGGCTGCGACAGCATGCAAACCCCCGGTCTCCTCCCTCCCGGACCGGGGGTTTTCATGTGGGCGCTCTTCGATTTCATCTGTTGTGACCAGGCTAAGCGCTCGCGGCTCGACGCTGTCCTGCTGAGCAGAGTTCAGTCAAATCCTTGAGGCGCTGGCGCTGTCGGGAGAAGCCCCTTAGAACTGGAAGCGCAGCGCTCCTTCTTGTGAAGACTGGCGCCGCCCGTCAGGGACCAAATCTCCAAGTCTGCAATCTGATACAAGCTGGCGCGTCACCGTGGTGCGACATCCAAAGGTGCTGTCTGCAATTGCAATATCTTCCGACCGCTCGCCGGAACGACGAGCGTTGCGACGGCTATCAGTCGAGACACGTTTCGGCCGCCATGGCACGGAGCCTTGTAAACAGCGCTTATCGACGCTGTCTGAGCCCGGTCATCCTTTTATCCTCCCCGACATAGGCCATCGCCCAACCACCGGTCCACCTTGGACGAAGATCAGAACAGGCGCAGTTGGATCCTCGCTCCTCCGACCCAATCCGCTGATGGCCTGTTCGTGATGCAGCGTCGCGATAATTGCCGGACGGAACTGGAACCATTCACGTGCCTCCAAGTTTTCATCGCGCCATTGCTTTGGGGTTTGACATGACAGCTTCTCATAACAGTAAAGACGTGCTTGCCGGCGACTGGACGCGTCTTGGTGCAACCGTTGACAAGGACGGCGTGAATTTTTCGATTTTCAGCGCTCATGCAGAGCGCGTCGAGCTTTGCCTGTTTGACGAGAGCGGCAAGGTCGAGACCGACCGGATCACGCTTCCGGAGTTTACCAACGAAATCTGGCATGGCTATGTTCCTGGCCTCAAAGCCGGGTCGCTCTACGGGTACCGGGTTTACGGACCATATGATCCCGAAAACGGGCATCGCTTCAATCCAAACAAGTTGCTGGTCGATCCCTACGCTCGCGAACTCGTCGGGGACATCCGGTGGGGGCAGGAGCAATTTGCCTACCAGATGGACAGCGAGGACAAAGATCTGTCGTATGACGAGAGCGACAGCGCAGCAGCGATGCCGAAGTGCCGCGTCATCGACACTTCCGCCGCAGAGTGGAAGCATGCGAAACAGCCCCAGATCCCCTGGTCGAAAACGATATTTTATGAAACTCATGTGAAAGGCTTCACCAAGCTCCACCCCGCGGTTCCCGAAGAGCTGCGTGGGACTTACGAGGGCCTCGGACACAAGAAGATCGTCGAGTATATCCGCAGTCTGGGCGTCACGTCCGTCGAGCTTCTTCCGGTCCACTGGTTTCCAGACGATGCGCATCTTCTCGACAAGGGGCTAAGAAATTACTGGGGCTACAACTCACTCGGGTTTTTCGCCCTCGCCTCACGCTATTACGGCCCCCGCGGCATGGCCGGCTTTAGGGACATGATCCGTGCGTTTCATGATAACGGCATCGAGGTTATTCTGGATGTCGTCTACAACCACACCGCTGAAGGCAATGAACTTGGGCCAACGCTGTCGTTCAAAGGCATCGATAATTTCTCCTACTATCGGACGATGCCCGGAGAGCCTCGCTATTATATCAACGACACAGGCACGGGAAATACGGTCAATACGTCGCACCCTCGCGTCCTCCAGTTGATCACCGACAGCCTACGGTACTGGTCGGACGAAATGCACGTTGATGGCTTCCGCTTTGATTTAGGCACAATTCTCGGTCGCGAACCGGAAGGCTTCGACCAGCGCGGCGGCTTTTTCGACGCGGTAGGCCAGGACCCGGTACTGTCTAAGGCGAAGCTCATTGGTGAGCCATGGGATATCGGCCCAGGCGGATATCAGGTCGGCGGCTTCCCACCGGGCTGGGCCGAGTGGAACGACAAGTATCGTGACACAGTACGCGACTACTGGAAGGATACAGACGGCACGACGAGCGACTTCGCCGCACGCATGCTCGGCTCCGGGGACGTCTACGATCTTCGTGGTCGCAGGCCATGGGCTGGCGTCAACTTCCTGACAGCGCACGACGGCTTTACCTTGAACGACCTTGTATCGTACGCGCAGAAGCACAACGAGGACAACGGCGAAGACAATAATGACGGCCACAGCGACAATCGCAGCGACAACTACGGTGTCGAAGGTCCGACCGACGATGAAAACATCAATGTCATACGTGAGCGCCAAAAGCGCAACTTCCTCGCCACACTCTTCCTTTCCCACGGCACTCCAATGCTTCTTGCCGGAGACGAGTTTGGCCGCAGCCAGATGGGAAACAACAACGGCTACTGCCAGGACAGCGAGCTCAGCTGGATTCACTGGGATGATTTGCCCGATACCGCCAATCAGCTTCGCGAGTTCGTTACCAGGCTGATCAAACTCCGCAACGACAACCCGATCTTGCGGCGAGAAAGCTGGCGTGACGGCATGACAGTCGCCTGGCTGAATCCAGGCGGGGGTGAACAGACCGAAGAGCAATGGGCCGATGCCAGAAGCACGACAATCGGCTTGCGATTGGCGTGCGACAGCCAAGCGTGCGAGGGCTTGACGGACGTCATCATTCTGTTCAATCCCCATGATGGTGACATAGAGTTTTCTCTCCCAGATAGCCCTGGCGGCGGCTGGGCTGTCGAACTGGCGACTGACGAGCCCGATCGGAGCGACGAAGACATTGGGGATGCGCAAACCTACGTTCTCGCACCGCGCAGTCTGGTGGTGTTGTCGCCACGCGCCTAGTGCGCCGCGCGTTGCTCCGTAAGCCTGGATCGTGCATCCAGCAGTCCGCTGGGATGCGTATAATCGTTGGGTTTCGGAAAGGAACTTTGGCTTGGCATGGGACGTCCTCGACAAAAGGAGAAGGCGATGCAGGTAAAAGACGTGATGACACGGCAGGTGGTAACGGCCGCTCCCGCTTCGAGCATCAGGGAGGTCGCGAGGCTTATGTCGGAGATCGATTCCGGGGTTATTCCGGTCGTCGACGGAGAAGTGTTCGGTGTCGTGACGGACCGCGACATCGTCATTCGAGGCGTTGCCGAGGGGATCGGATATGATGAGGCGGTATCGTCGATCATGACCGAAGGCGTGGAAAGCTGCCTCGAAGGAGACAATCTGCGAGAGGCGGCGGATCGGATGTCCGAATTGCAAATGCGCCGGCTTCTGGTCTTCGATGATGACGGGAAAATCGTCGGCATTTTGTCTCTGGGCGACGTTGCGGGCATCAACGAAGAACTTGCCGGCGTTGCCCTGGAGGAGATCAGTGACGACGTTTCCGCTCGGTAGGTCAGGAGTGCGTGACGTCGGCTGGCGTCCTGCACCTTCCACACGGGCTGCCTGTTGATGCGTGGTCTGATAGGGGCAGCGCAGTTGCGCCCTGTCGTTGGCTCGACCGCCTCCAGAATGCCTGCTCGGACCTATGCAAAATTCAGTCCTCGGCCCATTCATCCAACCGGCTGACCGCTGTCCTTGGCCTTTGCGGCTCTGCAGCCACGGCTGCCGCAATCTTCCCAGCCTCTCGATCGACACTTCTGAAGTAGCTGACAAGGCCTGGCGTCATCCCCGAAAACCACAAACCCGGAACACTTGATGACACATTGTCGGAACCGAGGATTGGATTACCTTTGGCATCCAGTACGGAAAGATCGCCAAGAGTACATCCCAGTCGTGGGCCGTAGCCGGTCGCTGCGATGAGAATGTCTGGCTCGACAATGTCGCCGCCGGCCAGATAAACCGTGCCGCCAACTACGCGGTCGACCTCGCGGACGACCGCAATCCGGCCCGCCTTTATCGCGCCCATTGCTCCGTCGTCGACAGGGATGGCAATGTGATCGCATCTGAGCCGGGTCGCTGCTCCCCGACCGGGCTTCGGAAAGCCGAAACTTTGAATGTTTCCGAAAGCGAGCCGCTGAGTGAAACCGATCGCAAGGTCGGCAAACGCTGATGGCAACATGTCCATGAGCGGGGACAGTCGATGCACAGCGATACCCCTCAAGCGCTTGGGAAGAACCGCTGACCCCGATCTAACGGAGAGCCAAACTTCTTCAGTATCAACCCGGCAAAGATGGTTCAGGATGTCAAATCCTGAGTTTCCCCCTCCCACAACGAGGACGCGTTTTCCCGCATATTGCTTCACGTCGCCAAAGTCGCTCGCGTGGATGCGTTGGCCGGTGAAGGTTTCAACACCACGAATTTGTGGCCATCGTGGATCGTGGTCCCTCCCTGTTGCAATAACTACATGCTCGGCAAAGACAGGACCGGTGCTGGATGTGATCACGAAGCAAGAGCCGGCCTTGCTGATCCCAGTGACATCTACGTTAAAGCGTATTGGGAACGCATGGCGCTGCGCGAAACTCTCGAGATGGCGCACAACGTCATCTCGCCTCGGAAACGCTGGCGTTCCACTTTGATATTGCAGACCCGGCAAGTGTGACACGCTCCGGTGAGTATTGAGGGTCAACTGCTGGTGGCGCGCAGACCAGGAGGCGCCGATCTTGCCGCCTTTGTCCAAGATAAGACTTTTAATTCCCAACCTTTTAAGGTGATAGGCAACCGTCAGTCCTGCCAAGCCGGCACCGACGATAACGACTCGTTCTACATTCGCTTGCGCTTCCATCCGACAACCATGACTAAAACAGAATACGGGCGCAACGCCGCCCGCTGACGATTGTACGGTATCGGACGAAGGATGCTTTCGCGTTTGGTAACGACTCTAAACTGTGCGCAAGGTGCGTGACCACCAGGGGAACGCAATGCCGAACATCCGCAGGGTCTTCGATGATCTACTCGACCGACGCGTATCTCATATCCCGGACGTTCGATTTTCCGCGAGCCAGAAGCTGGAGCTCTGTCGTAGGCACGGTGACTTCGCCCTCGCCTACTCGACCGCCGTTCAGCGGGACCTGAAACACTTCGGGGACGACGAGGGATATGTCGCCTATGCGACCAAGATGGGCCACACGTTCGCCCTGGGCGATCCCGTTGCACCAAAGAGTGAGCACGAACGATATGTACGAGACTTTGTTCAAGCGGCCGGAAATCCTTGTTTCGTCCAAATCGGGCCGCAAACGGCGGGGGTTCTGTCAACGATGGGATATCGCGTCAATCACATGGGGATCGATACACATTTGACCTTCGATACCCACAGTTTCAGCGGCAAACGGAACGAAACGGTCCGCTATTCCGAGAGATGGCTGATCAAGCAAGGCTACACGATCGCCGAGTGTGACGGCACCAGGACCCAGGCCGACCAGATCAAGACCGTTTCGGAAAGCTGGCGTGCTGGGCGGATCGTCAGCCGGAGGGAAATGCGCTTCCTGAATCGACCCTTCTTTCCGGAACTATCACCGCATATGCGTCGCTTTGTGATCCTGAGCCCACAAGGCGATCCAGTTGCAATCCTCGATTTCGATCCGATGTTTGAAGACGGCGTGGTGACAGGCTACACGGCAGCTTTCAAGCGAAAGCTCGAGGGAACGACACCACATGCCGAGGTCGGGCTGACAAAATTTGCTGCTGACCGTTTCCGCGAAGAGGGACGCGCGCGCATTACCCTTGGCCTATCGCCGCTTGCAGCGATCGCCGCGAGCGGGTTTGCCGAGAGCCGCCTCTGGCGCACCTTGTTCGAGAAGGCCTTCCTGTCTGAAAAGGTCAACACTCATATATTCAACTTGCGTGGTCAGGCGGCGTTCAAGCGCCGGTTTCATGGGGAAGAAGTTCCCACCTACATTGCGTTCAAGAGGCCGACCCCGATAGAGATGATCGCGTTACTCCGCCTGCTCAAAACGCTTTAGTCGTGTCACTCCGCGATGAACATGTGCGATGAGCCGACCGCGACGTGCGATCCCCAGACCGAACCGGTTCAAACCGCTCATCGGATTATCTTCGAATGTCATCCCTGCAATGTCGAATCGAGGCTTATGCGCCTCCCCCTGAAGGTTCGGCGTTCAGGGCGCAACAAGCCAGCACTGCCAGGGTTCGCAAGCCAGCCCCGGCCAGTCAATGTATCACGCCAGTTCTGAACGCAGCAGCCACCAGCGCCGTGTCTTTGTAGACGCAGAACGTGTCCTTCAGTCGATCGATATGCGTGCGCACGGTGTAGACCGATATCCCCAGGATGTCTGCAATTTCCTGGGCGCTCTTGCCATCGCACATCAATGTCAGCACTTCTCGCTCACGCGGGGACAGATGGTATTCCATAAGATCGATATGGTGACTCTTTCGCGCGGTTCACCCTCTGGTCAAAGCTTTTTTGCGAAACAGCAGGCCGTGAGAACATTCCCATGACAGACCACCCTCGGTCGGCATCAAAACCACCCTCTCCGCCAGAACCATAATAGCGGCAGTATGGCACTCAAGGCGATGACCGCCCAGGCAAATGGGTAACCCCAAGTCCAGCCAAGTTCAGGCATGAACTTGAAGTTCATCCCCCATATGCCAGCCATCAGGGTGGGCGGGACGCCCACCACCGATGCGATGGTCAATACCTTGAATATGTCGTTCTGCTCGATGGTGATGAAGCCAAGAACGGCGTCGAGCAGAAACTGTGTCTTGTCAGAAAGGTGGGTCTCATAGTCACTCAAAGAAGCGACGTCTTTGGTAACGGCGTGGAGCTGGTCACGGAATTCGTCCGACAGCATGTCATGACACACATCGAGTGTGAACGACGCCATCCTCCCGACACCGAGGAGAACATCTCTTGCTTTCGATGATCGGTCGCCCAGCCTGCCAACTTTCGAAAGCGCCAGGCGCAAGGTGAAATTGGCGTTTCGAGAGGACGTAGATCCCCTAAGGTTGCCTTTGAAGACCGAACGGGACACGTGGTCGACTGCAGTGGCCAGATGCTCAAGGGCATCTGCACCACGATCGACCATCGCCTCAAGCAGCGCGACAAAAACTCCCATTCCACTGGACAGGCTTTCATCATGTTTTATGCGATCGGCCACCGCGTCGAAAGCGGGCAAGGCTTCGAAGCGTACGGTCACGAGAAAGTCAGGACCGACGATAAACCCAGCTGGCGACAGTTCAGCATGCTCGATGCTGGCGTGGGCAACGACAGGCGCGCTGAGATAGAGCCGGTTACCTTGTTTGGAGAGCCTGCTGGACGCCTCGATTTCGCTCAGCGCTTCCTTTGTCGGAACACGCACCTTCGCCCGATGTTGGACAAACGCTATTTCCTTTTCGTCGGGATCGATCAGGTCCATCCAGATTACCCGACCAGGCAATGTGTCTTGAGGTTGGCCAGCCCTGACAGTTCCGTCAATGTCACGATAGATTTTTAGCACTCTCGGTTCCTCAAAATTCCAGCATATTGTGATATGACACGCATCCCTTTTGCGGCCAGGTGCCATATCGTCGCTCGTGGGTGCTTTGCCCGGTCGTCTCGGTGACCCGTTGCCGAATGTTCGACCGGATGCCTCACCGTTCCTCTCCCCTCAACTTGAAGTCCAGGAGATCATAGCAAGCGCATAATTCCTCTGTCTGGACGGGTCCCGCCATGCGGCCCGTGGCGACCGAAACGAGTGCTAAAGCAGGCGTGGCTGGATGGGCGGCTCTTTTACCGTGGAGGATTTGTCTTCCCTCCGGGCCAATTCCATTTCGGCAGTAAACCGGATGTCGGCGTCTCGATCCTTGAGGAATCCCTGAAGGAGTTGCAAATCGACTTGGCTCCAAGCCTTGCCGCGTTCGGATCCTGCGGGGACGCGGGGCAACAGGCCCGGTTGAGCGCTCCATGCCAGCAACTGCTCGAGTGAAGCTTCATTCAGCATGTCACGCAGATGATGAGCTGTCACATATGCATCTGGCATCGCGCGGTGGGCGGGCAGACCGATCTCGTGCACAAGCCCAACCGGCATGCGCTGGTAACGCAGCATCTGGTTCGAGAACCGCGGCAGATGCGGCCATAGCCTCAGGGCGCACTTCCATGTGCAGATCCACGGCGCCCCTGCGCAAAGCCGGGGCGTGCAATAGCGTCGTTCGAAGGCGGCGCGATGTGCAGCAAGTGCCGCGACTGGTTGGCGCGGCTGAAGGACGGAAGCTGCGGCCTGCTTCCACAGAGGCGCGCCGATCACGTCTCGGTCGAGGATGTGATGGATCGCCATTGTTTCCGGCGATATGGGACGACCTGGGTCAACCAGGAACGAGCCGCGTTCGGCATCCAGCCCCCAGCGTCCGTCTGGCGCCTGGACGACGTCCTGCCAGCCGATCTCGCATACATCGTTGGGGCCGTTTCCCGCGGTCTCCAGGTCAATGACCCGAACTCTCGCTGCCTCGGCCACCTGCTCACCTCTCGCAATTTCCGACGCGTCGACATTAGTCCTGCCCACCCTGCTCGCGATCCAGCAGCTAGGCGGCTCCAGAGTGGCTTCAGCTTTTGACCTGCGAATCTAGCGGTCCTGGTTTTCTGCGCAGTTGTTCGGGAACCAATTTCTCGCGAGCGAGCAACGGTCCCCGTACAAGCTGGAGCGGATACCGAACGACCCGACGGCCTAGCGGCACCGCGCCTCGTACTTGCGGCCATACTGATCACGATAGATGCAATAGCCTCTATGTTCGGTCGAACGGCCGATCAAAGCGCCTGCGACGCCACCGGCAACTGCACCAACCGCGGCTCCTCCCCAGCTATTCGTGACGGCTCCGCCGATGACGGCACCCGTTCCCGCGCCAATTGCGGTCCCCTTCTCGGTGGCTGTGCAAGCCGTCAACATCGGCAAGGTCGCGGTGAAAGCCAAAACAAGTGATAGGTTTTTGAACATGACGAGTTTCCTTGGTTGTCCGCAGCCCCACGACGCGAGGCGTTTGGTCTCCCTCAAACCGCACCAGTCAGGTTTTGTTCCGTCCGCGTCGTCGCATCGGACCAAGGTCCGACCTCTGCCTACCGCAGGCATTGTTTCGATGCGCGCCTTCGCAGAGATCGATTCGATCATGAGTGAAGTCGCCGCAACGGGTTTGTCTCGACGTCAACGCACCCGCGCGCGCCAATTAAGGGCGAAACGCCGATGTCGGTATTCTTGGAGATCTCGCCAAACACCCTGCGCCATTTGATTCTAGCTTATCGTGCGGCACGAAAAACATAGCGTTGTTAGAATATTTAATTGCATTGCCTGAGAGCCGATCTACACTGGCGGCGCCACGCATCGTGACCAGCATTCTCGGATCCCTCGATGACCTTAGAACCGGACGACGCCCTTGAGGACAAAGCCGCCTTGCTGTCCGCGATTGCTAACGAAAATCGCTTGAAGATACTGCTCGTTCTGGCCCACAAGGAGATATCGGTCGGTGACCTGATGCTTCATGTGGACCTCTCACAGTCGGCGCTCTCACAGCACCTGTCCAAACTGCGCGCGGACAAGCTGGTAAAAACGAGGCGGAGCGCTCAAACGGTCTTTTACCGGACCGACGACCAACGGATCCTCAGTTTGCTGCGAGCCCTCGACGAGATCTTTGGATCCCGCCCGCCGGGCGCGTAGATTTCCGGTGATCGGGGTTGCGCCCAGCTGGCAGCCCGGCAAACAGGTAATCAATCGGTCGCGCCAGGCGTTGGCGCCGGCTTCATCTTGTGGACGCCGCGTCGCCGGTCGATCCACCGCATCACCGGCGTCACCGCAATGCCGTGCAGCACAATTGACGCAAGGATAATGACGAGAACTGTTGCCCATATTGTCTCTATTCCTTCGAACTGCACTTTCCCGGATGCGTAGGCGAGATAGTAGATCGATCCTAATCCACGGATGCCGAACACTGAAACAATCGCCTTCTCCGCAACGGAATGCCGGCAGCCCATCAGGCTGATCCAACCCGCCAGCGGTCGCACAAGCGAAAGGGTCACAACAGCGACCACTGCCACTCGCCAATCCACCTTTTGCAGAAGCGATCCTTCAGCGACGATTGATCCGAAGCAGACGAGCAGCACCATCATCAGCATTCGCTCTATTTGTTCGCCGAAATCGTGAAGCTCGCCATGAAAGCTGCTGTGTCGTTCGACACTGCGCAACGCCAGCGCAGCAACAAACACCGCCACGAACCCATATCCATGGACGAGTTCGGCGATCGCATAGGCCACGCAGGTGAAACCGAGCGCTGCAAGCCCGTCGCCAGTTCGTGCGATCCGGCTTCGTTCCGGAACCTTAAAGGTGAGGTATCCAAGCGCGCGGCCGACAATCCATCCCGTTCCGGCGCCCACGGCGAGCTTCCAGACAACGTCGACAGCCAGCCAGGGCAAGACCCAGTCCGAATGACCGGCCGTGCTGCCGGCGATTGCCATCGCCGCCATTACAAAAGGAAAGCTCAGCCCGTCATTCAGGCCGGCCTCCGACGTCAACGCGAAACGGATGTCGTCTTCCTCACCTGTCTGCGGCGGCCCCACCTGAACATCTGCTGCAAGAACAGGATCGGTGGGTGCGAGTGCTGCACCGAGTAAAAGAGCAGACGCTGCTCCAAGACCGAGGACGCTCCACCCAAGAAGCGCGATCGCGGCAATCGAGATAGGCATGGCGATCCCCAGCAATCTCCAGGTGATCATCCATCGTGCCCAACCGAGCGGCCGGTCGATCTTCAGGCCAGCCCCCATCAAGGCAACGACGACCACGAACTCCGTCAAGTGCTCGGCCCATTTTACATTCTCCAGCGGGTTGAACTGCGGCAGAGGCGTGAATGGAGACCAGGCGAGTGCCATTCCGATGGCAATGCAGCAGATGGGCAAAGAAAGAGGGACCCGCCTCAGCGCCATGGGCAGCCAGGCGGTCAACAAAACCACGGCGCCGAAGATCAGGAGCGTAACGACGTAGGTGTTCACTCCGGTCATCTCTCCCACGCGGGTATGATGGCGGATCCAGCCGCGACGTGCTTGTCTGCATCCCGGGCTGCATCGAAGACCTTTGCGAGCTCCAACGACAGCTTTTGATGCGCTGCGTCCCTACACTGGCTCATGAAGCGGCGCTTGATCTTCCCCTCAGGTCGCCGGGCGCTCGGGCTGCCACTGCGCGGTTCGAGATCGGCGTCGGAAGTTTTGAACATGAACATGGTCCCTTCGGCCAACAAGATAAACGTCGACTGCAGCCTACCTGTTCCTAGGGCCCTATTGCTCAAGGAATATGGCAAGTTCTCGCGCTACGGTTTGCGGATCCTCGCGTTGCGGAAAATGTCCGACATTCTGAAGAATGATCCTTTCAAAGGGGCCCGAGAACTTTTCGTGCAAGTGTTCGGAGAGCTCAGGCGGATTGACGCCATCTTCCAGCCCCTGGAAGTAGACCGTCGGCAGCGAGAGCGACTGTGTCTGCCTGACGCGGTCTTCAAGCCATGCGCTTTGCGGATCGGGCTCGGCTTCCCCCCAACGAACCCTATAGCTGTGCAGCGTGACAGCGACCCAGTCCGGATTATCGAAGGACTTCGATACCGAGGCAAAAGTTGCCTCGTCAAACCAGCCGTCAGGCCCCCAGTTTTCCCACTGGATGCGGGCAAAGCCATGCGGATCGTCATGGATCGCCTCAGCTCCGCGCTTCGTCGCCATGAACCAATGGTACCAGTATCGCTCGGCCTGCCGAAATGAAGGGGTCTTCAAACCGCCCATGCGCGGCAGCGACGAAAGCAGCGCCATCCGGTCGACGCGCTCGGGCCAGCCAATGGCGAGGGCTTCGGCGATGTTTGAGCCCCAGTCGTGGCCAACGACGGAAAACCGCTCAATGCCCAGGCCGTCCATGAGGGCTATGGCGTCCATCGCAAGGGCGCCACCGTTCGCGCTGCGCAATGCACTGTCGTTGCGAAATACGGTCGGACCGAACCCCCGCAAGTATGGCGCAATCAGTCGAAGATCCCGGTTCCCCAGCAGCGACGTGACAGACGACCATGTGGAAGCGTCGTCGGGCCATCCGTGAAGAAAGAGAACCGGCTGGCCATGACGCACTCCAGTTTCGTCGAAGACTATTCGCAGGCTGTCCGTTTCAAGGTGCGGCATGATGGTACTCCCGATTGAAGGACGCAACACCATAAGAGCACTCTTGGTTCCGAAGCAGGGAACCTCGCAGCGTTACCTAAGTTGGTGGGCGACCGAAGCCGCGAACGCTGAAAGAGCTGTCATCACACCCAAACACTCCGTCCCCATGACCCGGCGATCGGTGATTGCTGCGGCAAGCGTAACGCTCGCAGCCTCGGCTTTCCAAGGCTTCGCCTGGTCGGCCTCGAACACGCAGGAGAATGCACAGATGGACGATCCTACGACAAAGTACCCGAAACCGCCATTCCAGAAGCAGAGTCAGCCATTTCCAGGCCTTGCCGGCAGGATGGTGCCCAAGCCCGATCACGGGGAGGCTTCCTATAAGGGTTCTGGCCGTCTTGCGGGACGCAGGGCGCTGATCACCGGGGGCGATTCCGGCATGGGTCGCGCGGCAGCCATCGCTTACGCCCGCGAAGGCGCTGATGTCGCCATCAACTATCTTCCGGATGAGGAGCCCGATGCACGGGAGGTGATCGCGCTGATCCAGAAGGAAGGCCGTAGAGGCATATCGCTTCCCGGCGACCTGCGGGATGCGGCCTTCTGTGAAAAACTGGTAGAAGATGCGGTGGGTGCACTCGGCGGCCTCGAGATACTGGTCAACAATGCCGGCCGCCAACAGCAAGCAAAGTCGATCGAAGAGATCACCTACGAGGCGTTCGACGCGACTATGAAAACCAATATCTACGCAACCTTCCTCCTGACAAGTGCAGCGCTCAAGCACATGCAGCCAGGTTCCGTGATTATCCAGACAACCTCGGAGCAAGCATATGATCCTTCAGAGAACCTCGTCGACTACGCCATGACCAAGGCCGCGATGATGAATTTCACCAAATCGATGGCCAAGCAGCTCGGCCCCAAAGGCATCCGCGTCAATGGTGTCGCGCCCGGCCCAATCTGGACTCCGCTGCAGGTCAGCGGGGGCGCCACGATGGAAAAGCTGGAAAAGTTCGGAGGCGACACACCGATGGGGCGCCCGGGACAGCCGGCAGAACTGGCGTCCATCTACGTTCAGCTCGCAGATCCTGAGGCCAGTTACGCCACCGGACAAATTTATGGCGCAGCAGGCGGCGGCGGGCAACCGTAAGAGAGCGGCTTAACGCCGATGCGGACCAACAGACACGCCATCCAAGCGCTCCATTGTACGGCAGCAGCGATGTCGATGCGAGAAATCTCATGATGGCGAACAATCGATGACGGGCATCGGCTCGAACATGAAACTCGGAGAATGTGTCGTCGTGCTGATCACAGTCCCGCTGGGAAATGCCGCGAGTGGACTTGGCGTATTGGGCTTGCGAGGGTTGGTATCCGGTGGCGAAAAAGATCTCGGCAGGTGAGCCATCTAAGGAAGAGGTTTTGGCCATCCGAGCGACAAGGCGCAGCAGCCGGCACCGTTCCTGCCATACGCCCATCGCAACGTCCCGCATTCACGCGTGATCGGTCCGTCTCTAAACTGCGCGAGATAAGCAAGCGGTTAGCCGACAGAGTGCGTCGAGGAGGCCGTGGAACGGGAGCAGGATCGCCGGGGCAGTCACGGGCCTGCCCGAAGAACGCTCGCAAGCCGCGACAGCTCGTCTGCCTCGGCTCGCTCGATGCCGATCATATGGTTACCGGCATCGCTTGATCGGATCCAGCTCGCCCACTTTCACTTGAAGCGCCGCTATACCGCGGTTCTGCGAGTGCTGTATGATGAGCAGGATAAAAGGGTGACGAGGCTTCCGATCATGTTGGACAACATGCACCATTCCTTCGGCAGGCCGCCAATCCATCCACCAACTGACCAGACCGTCACAGCGCCTAATGCCCCCGCCAAGACCAATCGATGTCCCGTCAGCCAGGCGACGGGTTGCGAAATAATGAGGAAAAGGCTTCGCGTTTGCATGCGTCAGAAATGGCCTACCCGGCAAATCGGTTCCACGGCCGGGGGTTGCTTGCAGCCGGAGCCTTAGTATCCTGCATCCGCATCTGCAGCAACAACTGACGCGATGGCTGTGTCTGTCCCGCCCCAGGTTGTTCGACGATGATGGCTGCTCCATCCTTCAAACCATCATGCTCCCGGCCCATGGAACTTACTGATTCTTTGATCGTTTCTGCATACCGAGGCAATAAATCTGGAGACTGTCCATGGCAACCACTTCGAGGGGACGTGCTCAGGACCGAGAAAGAGTAGCGGGCGGTCAGGATTACGAGGTTCGATATGAAGCAAAGAAGCAGGGCGTTTCTGCAGACGCGGTTAAGAAGGCCATCAAGAGCGCTGGAAACTGTCGCAAGAACGTGGAAGCAGACATCAGTCGCCGCTGAGCCGTGAAGATCGCGACGTATAATGTCAACGGCGTCAACGGCCGGCTGGAAGTCCTCCTACGGTGGCTGCAGGAGGCGGATCCCGATATCGTTTGCCTGCAAGAGCTCAAGGCGCCGCAGGATAAGTTTCCCGTCAAAGCCATCGAGGCAGCTGGCTATGGCGCCGTCTGGCATGGCCAAAAGTCCTGGAACGGTGTGGCGATCCTTGCCAAAGGACAGCACCCGCATCTTACGAGGAGAGGGCTTCCAGGGGAGCCGGCTGACGAACACAGCCGGTATATCGAGGCCATCGTCGACGGAATGGTGATCGGCGGTCTCTATCTTCCCAACGGCAACCCCTATCCAGGACCGAAATTCGACTACAAGCTACGTTGGTTCAAGCGTTTGCAGGACTATGCCAGGGAACTGCCGGAGCTGGATGTTCCAGTCGTGCTTGCCGGCGATTATAACGTCATGCCAACGGAGTTGGATGTCTATAAGCCGGAGCGCTGGACGAATGACGCGTTGTTCAGGATCGAAGTGCGGCAGGCCTATGAGGATCTTGTTGATCAGGGCTGGACAGATGCCCTGCGCCATCTCTACCCGGGCGAGCGCATCTATACATTCTGGGACTACTTCCGAAACGCTTTTGCCCGTGATGCGGGTCTTCGGATCGACCACGTCCTCCTGAGCCCTGGGGCGGCGGACCGTCTGTCGGCGGCGCAAGTCGATAGAGACGTGCGCGGTTGGGACCACACAAGCGATCACGCGCCCGTATGGATCGAGCTCAGCGACAAGATCGTAAAGAAGAGGAGGAAATCATGACCGAGACATGGAGAGCGCGGTTGCGCGACCGGCTGGAAGATTTTGTCGACACCTTCGTGGTTGCCGGAGCGAGGCATGAGGATGTCTTGCGGGCGATCGTCGAAGAGGTCGATGAGCTGCGGATGGCGCTTGATCGTGACCCCGACCCTGCGGAAGATGGCAGTGCGGTGGTCGAGGAACCTGCAAACGACTGGCCGTCCGCTGACAAGAATTGAACCGTGGCGGCCAGCTGTCGACCGCGCAAAGCCTCGGCTGCGGTGCAGCAGTGGGTCCAACGGTCGCATCGACGTGTTACCATATCGCCAATCCTGACGGCACTTGTTCGACAGGAGAGCTGGGCCTTCATCACCGTCGCGCCTCCTGGCGCGCGCATTTGATATGTCGTTGCGTCTGCGTCTCCTCAGCCGATGGTCTGCGCGCTTGATAGGCATGGTTAGGCGATGGGATGTTTCAAGCATTCGGCAGGCGCGGCAAGCAGCCGATTGAACCTGACGAAATCTCCATGGTTCATGGCCTCATCAAAGATTACTGCGGCAAAAGAGCATTGGAGACCGAGTGCCGGGAGGCTCTGGAAGCAGGGAATGGGACACCGGTCAGCACAGACTGCGCCCGCTGCTCAGCGAGAACGACAAGAATTGCTCCGAGCGTTGCTGAGGATGGCCTACAGTTCAAAGGGCGAGATCTCTTCGGAGGGCCGGTCCGCTACAACCTACCGGTTGGTGAACTACGTCTTTCGGATGAATTGCCCTACAGCTTAGAGCTGTTACTTTATGTCAGCTGGGGTAGTAGAGTAAGATGATCGAGACCCCTGCATGTCAAAGGCTCGTCGTACCGGAATGCGACGAGCCTTTTCTTTTATCCATTCTCCGGCCGAGCCCGCCGTCTTTCAGTGTCCATAGCACAATGATCCACGACGAGAGGACGCCAGGGATGTGAAGAGAGCTCGAACCTGGTCCTTCACCCGAACAGACCGGTGCAATCTCGTTTGCGTTCAAGAACGTCACCGCCGGCCGCGAGAGCGGAGGTCAAAGGGGGAGACGAGGTCGTAACTGCCGGCCGAACCGCCGTCACACTATGCCTTGAGGGCTCGCGAGGTTGCCGTCAGGATACGATGATCGATCGCACGCTTGCCCTGCACAAAGTGTTCGCCATATAGCAGTCCAATGAGCGATAATAAGATCTTCGTTGGCATCCGGCCAACACGCAGTGGACGGCGCAGCGCAACTCAGGAGCAGACTGGCCCTAAGTGTCAGTGGGAAGGGTGCGAAAGCGCCGGCACTCACCGCGCACCGGTTGGGGGCGCCGCCGATGGGCTCTACCTGATGTTTTGCGCTGGACACTCGAGACAGTACAGCAAGGGCTACGACTACTCGCCAGGCAAATCAGACCCCGTCGTCGCGAGATATCAGCTCGACGCCGCCGCTGGCAGAATTCCGGCGCGTGGCGTCAGAACAAATCACCAGGCTTTGGAGACGCCACTGCCCTCGTCGATACCCTCGGGTTCGGCAAAGTCACTGAAAGCGCGCGGAAAAGCCGTCCAGCCGACCGGCACTATTTCGTTGCGAAAGCTGAGGCCACTTGAAGCCCAGGCCTTTGACACGCTCGCGCTCCCGCGTGATGCCACCGCAGACGACATAAGACGTCGATATAAAGAGCGGCTTAAACTCGACCATCCGGACGCCAATAGCGGGGATCGGCAGTCGGAGGATCGCCTTAGGGCCACGATCAATGCCTATAGAATCCTCAAAGGCAGCGGCTTCTGTTAGGATGGCTCGCGGAGCTGGCGCATCGTCATTGCGTTTTCGATTGCAGCGCCCGAAGCTGTATTGTCGAAAACGCACCAGCTGTCCGACGCCAGCAGATCGCAGAATGAACGGATTTCCTCCTTGCTGTAGCTTGAACAGTAAATTTTTGGCGTGCCATGCAGACGAATGTATCTTGGTCGCCTGTCAAAATCGTTTGCTGGCCAGACCGGCGCAGGATCTGCAAGAACACGGTCCATCGCATATGTCTTTAATAGATCCAATGCCTCGCTGCACGAAAAGCTCGCGTGTCGTGCCTCAACAACAACCGGTCCATCATCGGCGTCGCGCATTATCCTGAAGGCCGGTGCGAGCACCTCAGCATTAAAGGCAAGCGACGGCGGCAGCTGGCAAAGAAGAGGTCCGCGCTTTTTGTCCAATGGTGCGATATCGCCAAGGAACGTCTGGAACGGCGCAGCGATGTCTCTCATCGCTCGCTCGTGAGTGACCTCCTTCGGAAGCTTTACCGAGAACAGGAATGCATCCGGTACTGCGTCGACCCATCGCGCGAAGGTGGACGGCCGGTGTCGGCGGTAGAAGGTCGAATTGATCTCTACGCCGTCGAAGATGGAAGCATATCGTGTCAGGGCGCTTCCTTCTTCAGCGAACCGATCGGCGTTTTTCTTTGGAATGGACCAGCCTGCCGTAGCGATGGTCGGCAAATCGATGTCCTCGCAGCTGACAATCATCAAGGCGAAACGGAGCAGACCTGGGCCTGGTTCCACGCCAACCAACATAGATTGGAACCACCGCGCTTCCGGAACGTTTGGGGAACGACTTCAGTTTTCAGGAGATCGGCATGCGTGAAAATTCAAAACCGGACAGTTCGTCGAACACACAGAAGGACCCGGACGACTGGGTGAGTGGCGACGAGCCAATGACCGGGGCGCAAAGCTCCTACCTCAAGACCTTGTCGGAGCAGGCCCACCGCTCTGACGCCTTCTCGGAAGACCTGACAAAAGCAAAGGCCTCCAAGCGGATCGAGGACCTACGCCGCTCACTCGACCTGGAATGACGAAGGGGCGCGCCGGCGCACAAGGTGCTTTCGACGCGGCTGACTTGCGTCGGGTGCAAACGGCATTGGCAACGATCGACTATCGTGCTCTGGAGGTCTCGCCGCCGTAGCCGTCATGACATCGAAGTTCAACGCGATCGCCATCGGCCGGGTCTCATTAGGGCCATGCGCGCCGCCTCTGCTCGATCGAATTGTCCAAGGCATGGGGCGGGTGGCGACCTCTGCCGCCACCCAACCTGGCAGATCACACTGGCGGGGCAGCGCCTCCATGCAGCGCACCAAGCAGCCAAAGTACCAACAGGATGACAACGACAAGGCCAAGCACGCCCCCCAAGCCGCGCCCGCCATATCTGCCATGGGCGTAGTAGCCGCCGCCGCCGCCGAGGAGGAGTATAAGAACAATGATGATTATGAGTGTTGTCATATGAGCATCCTTCGTCATTGATAGTTTTGCCATTACGGCACTGCAATCAGTTAGTTAGGGCCCAGAGTCCTTATGTCTAGGTTGCCTCCAACTTGATGCGCGAGCGAATCGGGCTCGCCTTACAAAGCCGTTCTGATAGGAGTGGCAGCTGACCCTCAAGCCTCTTGATCGCGGTGGCACCGACGTTATTTTGTCTTCACAATGGATCATTTACGCTACCAAATCTCGAAGAACCCGTTTGATCGGAATTATTCCGTCATCGACATATTTACGGGATGGCCGGCAGAGTTTCATGGCGTCACGCTCGACTGCTTGGACGGACCAGAAGCCGACCGGATGGTCGACGTCCTCAACTTGCAGGACTTTGACCGCCGGGGGCAGTTGCGGCCATTGCGGTAGTGCCTAGCCCACCTGCCGCTTTCAGACTGCGTCGCAACACCCCGGCAGCGAGTGACGGCATACCGGGGCGCTGCTTGACGGGCTAGACCGACAGAATGCTCACCACCTTCATTCGTGTCATTCTTCGCTTACGGCGCTTGCAGGAACATTCGCGCCGATCGGTCGGATTGCCTCTTCGCATCCCACGCGTCCTCTACCGAGACCACACATCGGAAACGATCCGTCATGTCACGACGTCCGCCTTCCATCCCGTCGCAGGTCGACGTTGATGTGGGCGCGCGTTTGCAAAGCCGGAGAAGAATGCTGAAAATATCTCAGCCGCTCTGCCTGAGAAGCTGGCCATTGTGTTTCAGGACGTGCAACAATACGAACTAGGTCGGACCGGATTGGGTTGGCCGATTGCAGCAGTTGCGGGCATACCCGGGACCACTCCGGTAGTGCCTTTCGGTGAAGAAATATCCACACTGACGATCACGACGCTGCACTTC
This sequence comes from Rhizobium sp. FG96, assembly GCF_057808655.1. NCBI lineage: Bacteria > Pseudomonadati > Pseudomonadota > Alphaproteobacteria > Hyphomicrobiales > Rhizobiaceae > Rhizobium > Rhizobium sp. FG96. Next base: position 114,420 of record NZ_JBMDIL010000012.1, read on the forward strand.
TTGCAGTCAAAGACCCGCCGCCTCCCCAAGAGGCAGGCCCGCTGAATAAGCATTCGTCATGATCACAAAGCCTGTTCGAATTGATCAAGACCCTCGCCGGCGAGGCTTGAGCAGCAGAACCGACATTGTGGGGTGCCTCCTTAAGTACGGCGGGCTTTTCGTAATTGCAATTTTCGTTTAAACGTCTGACCGAATTTAAGTGTCTTACCAGCTTGGAGCGCGGATCGTCCCTGTAACATGGTGGAAGAAAGCACAGAATCTCCGTTGAGCGAAACCTGTCTCCAGATACTGCGCGAGCTGGAGGAGGATCTGCCGATCTCATCAGAGGATGAATGGTTCGAAATTCGCGCCCTGCTTCACGACTTGTACAGCCATGGCGTCCGAGGCCATGCGCGTCTCAAGCGTCTGCTGTTTTCGTCCGTCATCAACCGCCGCCTTGCCCCGCAGCCCCGAAATCCGGTTCGAGCATCTTATCACTCCTGGGGCAACGGCAAGCTCAATCGCCTGATCGAGCGCAACAGTCGGTGAATTGCCCATCGTCAGGATTGGCGCCTCGGCTCAAGCAATCATCGACCGCGATACGCCTCCGCCGGGAGTTGCAACTGCATCGGCCGATCGTCAACAAAATTGTGGTACACACCATGCGGGACGGTGTCGTGAGCTTCGTGCGCACGGTTTGCCGGTGTCCGTCGCGAAAGGACGCGCCTGTTGGGCGAGCGGCGCCCGCCTCGATGGACGAGCTCCGCGCAATTGTCGAGGCTTCTTTGCGGTGTTCTATATCCCCGCAAGAGCTCGCGCCGAGGCCTCAGCGACGTCAACCCCGGCCGACAAGACTGCAGAACTTGGAAATCTTAGAAAGACGTCGGACCTAAGTCCGATTGTTGCGTGTCGCTACTGCGTTAGCTCTGCGCTATGAAAAAACGAACGGCGCTGCTCAGCTTGGCAATTTTTGTCCTGCTCGGAGTGGTCTTCTTCAGCATGTCTGAGCTCCTTGATATCGTCAGCTTGGGGCCAAGCGCCAATAGTGTGGTCAGTGGGACGCGTTGAAGACACCGCTGGAGCAGCTGACACCTAAAGCGTACAACCAAGGCGTGAGGAAGGTCGTGATCGATGAGCGTAGTCGCCGCGAGTTTCTAAAGATATTGAGAGGTCGACGGTCCCGCGACAGCCGAACTGCACGCCACATGCCACCCCGGCCTGTCAAGGCACGGTCAGCGCTCCGACGACGAGGCACGAATGGGTTCTGGGCTCGTTAATTTTGTGATAGCCTCAACTCTCGCGTCGACGATTTTCAGCGAGCGGAACACGTTTCGGAGCACCGTCTCGATCTCACGCAAAAGATTGGCGACCTGGCGCGGTTGTTCCATGGTCTTCTTCATCGACCCTTCCACCAAGGCCACTCCAATGCCGATCAACTCTTTCAAGTCGTTGCCGCGAAATGTCGAGCGCTTCAGCGCATGTTGATCCGCCTCTAAGACAAGCTCTGCTGCTTCGTGAACTGTCTTCCAGGCACGTGCGACCGCTGCCTTGACCTTCGCGCTGCCAGCATTGTCGTGCACCGCTGTATATGCCGCAGCCGTTGGCTCCAGTGCTGCATTTGCTGCGGCCAGAATTTCGTCATAGCTGACTGACACATCAATCCCCTGGGCACTAAGGCAGACGATCTTTAGTTGCATGGCGGCAGAAGAAAGTCGAGATATAAGTAGCGAGGTGACGAGGGTTTCACGCGGCAAAGACCGCCGCTTGCACCGCGCCGCAATGACCGAGCAAGTTGCGACGCAAAAGGACGATTGAAGACCTAATATCATCGAGGCTGCCGGGCAGTGCCCGGCCTCCTGCGAAAGCCGGACGTTGAGATCGGCTGATGCACGTCTGCTGGCCGCGCTCTACCGCTTTCGGATGAGTTGACTAACACCTTGCTCCTCCTACTTCCGAAGGATCGCGCGCACGCCTGAGCGGGCGCAGCGAGGGAGACGTCATGATTTTTGCAAAAGCGACCGAAATCTATCGTCGAGGCGGACGAGAAGATCTCATCAATGCCATCGAGGCGTTCTCCATTGCGACGAAAGCACAAATTCTTGCCGACATCGGATTTGCAGCACCAGCGACAATCGAACCTGATGGCCCACAGGAAGAAGCAGCCGATCCGTCTTGCGACGAGATCCACTGCTTCTAGACCAGATGCTCAAAGACCCAAACGGCTTACGATTGCGTGACAAGTTGGCGAGAAGCCTTCTTCTCTCCGCAAGTGTTATGCGCAAGGATGCCGCAGAGTGACGCATCATGCCCCGAATAAAATGTCTGGCGGCGCCACGCCGCCCGACGGCGGCTTATTTGACTGCAGTCAGCGTGGCATGCATGCCCGCTTCGTAATGCCCCTTGATGTTGCAGAGCAAGAGATAGGAACCTGGAGCGAGCTTGGCCTTCAGTGTGCCGTCGGCCCCAGGCTTGAGGTCGGACACTTCGCCTAGGCTCTTGAGTTGCTTCTCATCCACGCGATGCTTGCCCTTGACGACGGAGACCTGCTGGTCGGCACTCTTGAGCTTGACCAGAACCATTTCATGTTCCTCGGTCATCGCATCATTGTGGACCTTGAACAGCACGTCGCCTGCCTTCACGGTCGGCTGGTCGACGGTCAGGGTCATTGGTCCGCCGCCCTCTCCGCCTTCTGTCACCGTCACCGTTGTTGCGGCAAGCGCTGGCGTCGCGAGACACAGCGTTAAAAGCGTAGCAAAAATGCTCTTGTTTTGCAGCATGCGTTCAGGTCTCCTGGATTGAACAAAACCAGAGGCACATAGGGGCGAAATCTGACAGTTACCTGAAATCAAGAAATAACAGAAATATTCGCGTCATCGTCCAGGCGCGAGTCAACGACAGTATTCCTGCGGCACAGAGCGTCTGGCTGATCAGCGCATGGCGACCGGAAGCCTGATCGTCACCACCAGGCCATGGCTTTGTCGCACGGCCAGTTCGACCGAACCGCCGTACATTTCAGCCAGCTCTGCCGCGATAGTAAGCCCGAACCCATCGCCTGGCTTCGTCTCATCCAGCCGGCGTCCGGGAGAAAGGACGTCACCGATAAAGGCTTCCTCGATGCCCGGGCCGTCATCCGCGATGACGACGGCGACATTGTCCTGCTCGATTGTGGTTGAGATTTGAACCTCCGAAGCGGCCCATTTGAAGGCGTTATCGATGATGCCTGCCAGTATCTCGTCTGCATCCTCCGGAGAACAGTTCAGAAAGGTTCCACTCGAAACGCTATTCCTGATGACGATCTTGCGGTCCGCGTAGATCCTCGACATCATTTCCAGAATATCGTCGATCCTTGGAGCCAGCTCGATCGAAAAGTAATGACCTGCATCGGCAAAGCTGGACCGTGTCCTACCGAGGTGATGTCGGATGTTCCGGTCAATGCGCGCCACGAGCGCCCTCGACGCTCCGCTTGGATCGTTATCATCATTGAGAGCAAGACCAAGGCCTGCCACTGGTGTTTTCAGCCCATGGGCCAGGTTGGCAAACTGAAGCCTGGTCTGGGCCAGACGAAGTCTGTTGGCTTCGACCAGATGGTTGATTTCCTCCACTATTGGAAAAAGCTCGGCAGCTTGTGCTGGCGGCAGGGCGGATCGCTGCGCCGTCGCGATCTCAGCGATTTGACCGGAAAGCCTGCGAAGCGGAGAAAGTCCAAAGCGCACCTGAAGAACACTTCCGATGATCAAGCAGGCACCCAGTATCAGCATGGCGGGAACCAGAAAGACCAATGCCCTCTTCGAGGGCACGCTCAACGCAGATGAGGGGGCAGAGGCGACAATCTCCATACCGGTTCCGCCGACAAAAGTCCTCGCGACCCGGAAGTGCAGATCCCCGCCGCGGCCGTCACCTCCGTCGGCTGCTTGTGAGGTGCCTGTCAGCAACCGACGCCAGTCAAACGGCGACGGTGGGCTTTCGATCGTTTCGCTGCCAAGAGAACGCGACGACAGCCTTTGGCCCTTTGCCTCGACCTGCCAGTACCAACCGGAACCTTGCCGGTCGAAAGGAGGGGCATCCACAGATCCTCGCAAGCCGACACCGCCATCAGCGCCGATAACGATTGCATTGCGTATGGTCTCGATCTGAAGGTCCAGGCGTTGATCGACCTGCTCTCTGACAACGCCGGCAATGACGAACCAAAGTACAAGCGACGTGACAATCACCGCCAGCGAGGCGTAGGCGACCGAGAACCATATAAGCCGGCCCGCCAGTGTCGACTGGTTTCGCATAGCGTCCCGAATCAAATCCCTTTCGTCAGCCTGTAGCCGCGCCCCCGCTCCGTCTCGATCCGGTCCGCCCCGATCTTGCGCCGCAGCCGTGCAACAATGACTTCGATCGAATTGGAATCGACATCGGCGTCGCCTTCATAGACCCTCTCGAGCAGCTCGCGCTTGTCGATGATGGTTTCCTTGCGCAGCATAAGACAGGAAAGCACGCGCCATTCAAAGGCTGTCAGCTTGAGAGGAAGTCCCGACTGCTCGAACGTCCCGAGCTGTGCATCGTAGGATATGTCGCCACATTGCACGATCGAAGCTGCGTGTCCTGCCGCGCGCCGGACCAGAGCCCGCAAGCGAAGAACAAGCTCTTCGAAGCGGAAGGGTTTCGTCAAGAAGTCGTCGGCCCCTGCCTTGAATGCCGCAACCTTGTCTGGCCATCCTTCACGCGCCGTCAGGACCATGACCGGAAAGTTACGTCCCTGGCTTCGCCACGATTTAAGAACCGTGACCCCGTCACTCTTTGGCAGACCGAGGTCGAGCACCACAACGTCATAGATTTCCGTCAAACCGGCATGCTCACCGTCCTCACCGTTTCGGGCGATATCAACCACAAAATTCTCCGCACGCAAACTGGCTGCAATGCGGGCCGAAAGATCGACGTCGTCTTCCACCAAAAGAATGCGCATGTTTAATCCACATCATCCTATGCTCCATCCGAAATAGGGCGTTTTCGCTTAACTCAAACTGAACATGGGCGTTCAGGCTCTGTCGGGCGGTCAGGACTATAGTCGGCACGTCAAAACAACCTGGAGACCGAACATGTCGAATGACCCAGCGACCCACGAAGCGGCGCATCTGGAACGACCACAACGCGGACGGAGAGGAGCAGCACACGTAGCCGCGTTTGGCATCGCAGCCTTTGCCGTGCTCGCCATAGGAGCGGTTGGCGGAGCGGCAGCAATGAAATTCACCCGCCCAAACGTCGATCTCGCACCTTTGACACCGACATCGATCTCCAGCTTGAAAGATGATTGGAGCACCGTCACGGTCAAAGGGACGGTAGCAGAAATTTACGGCAACAAGTTCATCGTTCAGGACGAGACAGGCCGCGCGCTCATCGAGACGGGGCCTGCCGGTGAGAGCGGAAGCATTGTCGCCATCAGCGAGCCTGTCAGCGTCCAGGGCCGCTTCGAACATGGCTTCCTGCACGCTAGCTACGTCGTCCATCAGAATGGGAGAACCGACGCACTTCGTCCCCCGCCTGGTCCCCCGCCTCATGGCGGGCCAATCGGCGAAGCGCTGCGTGAGTTGCGCCGTTGAAGGGCGGACTATGACCTGACGCGCGCCGATGAAACCAAACTCGTCGGCGTGCGTTAATCGGCGGCTTTCACGGAGTGGCGGGCATGATCAAATCCTTGGCTCAACCGCTTGCCGCACCGGGCAAGCTCGGCTGCGCGCTGATTACCTTCAGCATTCTTGTCCAGATGACCTGTCCCTTGATGGCGGACGAACAGCCTGCGATCCCGGTCACGGCGATCGCAGCGCGAACGGCCATCCTTGACCGTGTGATCAATGGTATCGGCACGGTTTCACCTCTCCAGTCAGTGACGATCAGGCCGCGCATCGACGGCCAGGTCGTCGCAATCCTGTTCGATGAGGGGCAAATGGTGGAAAAGGGTAGCACTCTCGTTAAGTTCGACGACCGCGAACTTTTGTCATCGCTTGCCTCTGCGCGGGCCAAGAAGGCTCAGGACGAAGCACAATTCAATAGCGCGCGAACCGACGCCCAGCGCTATGCTGCACTTGCTGATAAGGGCGTAGCCTCCGCGTCAACCCTGGAGCAAAAGACGGCATCGAGCCAACAGTCATTAGCAGCCGTTCAATACGATGATGCGCTCATCAAAAATGCGCAGACCCAGCTCGGCTTCGCCACCATAACCGCGCCCTTTGCCGGGCGAGCCGGCTTTCGACAGGTCGACGTCGGCTCGGTCGTCACCGCCGCCTCCACCGGCGGCGTCGTCACAATCACGCAGATGGACCCGATCGGCGTATCCTTTGTCGCTCCCGGCGACCGGTTCGGTGAGATTCGAGCGGCGCTCGAGCGTGGCATCGCGGCCGTCAGATTGACAAGTACCGACGGCAGCAAAACCCTGGCGGAGGGCAAGCTGACGACACTCGACAATTCTGTCGATGCGTCCAATGGTTCGATTCATCTCAAGGCCACGTTCGACAATGCCAAAAGCATTCTTTGGCCAGGGCTTCCTGTCGCAACGCGACTGACAGTCGAAAGGCGCACAGGGATCGTCGTGCCTGACAAGGCCCTCGCCCGTGGACAGGACGGCCTTTATGCCTATGTCGTTGAAGCGGATGGCAAGGTGGCCCGTCGTAGCGTCAAGACGGCATTTGTCACCGACGCCATGGCGCTCGTCAGCGAAGGTATCGGCGACGGCGAGGAGGTTGTTATGGACGGCCAATCGCGTATCGGTGACGGCGCAAAGGTTGTCGTCACCCCATGGAGCGGTTCGCCTACCGGCCAGCTATCCGGAGCGACCAAACCATGACAATCGAGGAGAACAGCGACACTTCGAGGTCGGGGGGCTTTTTCGACTTCTTCATCGCTCATCCGGTTGCAACCGGTCTGATCATGAGCGGTATCTTTCTTCTCGGGGCAATATGCTACCCGTTCATGCCGGTATCGGCACTACCACAAATCGACTTCCCGACGATCCAAATTGAAGCCAATCTTCCCGGCGCTTCGCCTGAAACGATGGCCGCCAGCGTTGCGCAGCCGATAGAGGACGCCCTATCGCGCGTGTCCGGCATTAGCGAAATGACCTCTAACAGCTCTCTCGGCACCAGCTCCATAACCGTGCAGTTTGGGCTCGACCAGAATATCCAGACAGCGGCAAGCGATGTGCAGACGGCCATCAGTGAAGCCGCAGGACAGCTGCCCAAAGACATGACGTCGCTGCCGAGGGTTCATAAGGCAAACCCGGCCGATGCACCTGTCATGCAGCTCTCAGCAACGTCGGACGTGCTTCCTCTTCCTGAACTCGACGAATATATCGAGCGCAACGTCGCATCGAAAATCGGCCAGGTCGACGGCGTCGCCTTCGTCAACATTGGCGGCAAGCAAAAGCCTGCAATTCGGATTTCAGTCGATCCTGGGAGGTTGGCGCAGGCTGACGTGACGCTGGAAGACGTTCGAAGCGCGATCGGCAATCTCAGCCTTAGTGCACCCAAAGGCAATATCGACGATCCAACCCGAACCTTCCCGATCTACACGAACGATCAGATCGGGAGCAGCGCTGAATGGAATGATGCGGTCATAGCTTACAGAAATGGCGGCCCCGTACGTATCCGCGACATTGGCCTGGCCATTGATGGCGCAGAAGATAACAAGATGGCGCATTGGACGAACGGCACGCGTGGCATTGCGCTCGACGTCTTTCGACAACCAGGGGCCAACGTCATCGCCGTGGTGGATGCGGTAAAGGAGCAGCTGCCAGCGTTGCAAGCCTCGCTTCCAAAGTCGATCCGGCTGGAGTTGGTGACTGATCGAACGACAACGATCCGTGCATCCGTGGACGACGTCCAGTTCACCTTGATGCTGACCATCGGTCTCGTCGTCGCCGTCATTTTTCTCTTCCTGAGGAGCCTCAGGGCGACCATCATACCCGCCCTGACCCTGCCAATCGCGCTTGCGGGCTCGCTCGCACCCATGTGGGCCCTTGGCTTCAGCTTGGACAATCTTTCCCTGATGGCTCTCGTCGTGGCAGTCGGCTTCGTTGTCGATGATGCCATCGTCATGCTGGAAAACATCACGCGTCATATCGAGAAAGGCGTCGAACCGGAGGTAGCGGCCAGGCGGGGCTCTCGAGAGATCGGCTTTACGATTGTCTCGATCAGCCTGTCCCTGGTTGCCGTGCTGATCCCGATCCTGCTGATGGGCGGTATCGTCGGACGACTGTTTCGAGAGTTCGCGCTGACCCTGACGATCGCAATCACCATATCGGCGCTCGTCTCGCTGACGCTGACCCCGATGCTGGCATCGAAATTCATTCGCCCGGTCAACCCGGCGCAGGAAGGATGGTTTCATCGCACCGGCGAGGCGCTGTTCGAGACCTTGACCGCCGGCTACGTCAGATCGCTCCGTCCCTTCATCCGCCATCCCTTCCTGACGCTGGCGCTGTTCTTGGCCACCCTTGGTGCGACGGCTTACCTGTTCATCACAATTCCCAAAGGCTTTTTCCCCGAACAGGACACCGGGTTTATCGGTGGATTGTCTCAGGCCTCGCCCGATATCTCATTCACGGAAATGGCCAAGCTGCAGGAGCGCGTAAGCGCCATCATCCTGAAGGATCCGGCGGTCTACTCGGTTTTCATGGACATTGGCGGGGGCAATGGCGGAAATGCCCTTAATCAGGGGCATGTCAACATCACCCTTAAAGCTCTGAATGAAAGAGACGCCAGTGCCAAACAAGTGATCGACAGGCTGGGCGAGGCGCTCAATGCTCAGCAGGGGATAAAGCTGTTCATGTCGTCGGCCCAAGACATCAATATCGGCGCACGTCCAGCGAAGACGCAGTATCAGTTCACGTTGCAGGACGCCGATATCGCTGAGCTCGGCAACTGGGCCAAAAGGGTCACCAGTCAGCTGCAAAGCCTTCCAGAACTGCGTGATGTCGGCAGTGACCAGCAGGCCGAGGCGCCCAACCTGTCCATCAAGATCGACCGGGCAGCAGCAACGCTTTACGGCGTATTACCATCGGCGGTCGACGATACCCTCTATGATGCCTTCGGTCAGCGTCAGGTCGCATCCTATTCAACGCAAACCGATACGTTCCGGGTCATCCTCGAAGTCTTGCCAAACCTGCAGCACGACATAGCAACTCTGGACCGGCTGTCGGTACGTGCGAGCAACGGCAACCTCGTGCCCCTGTCGGTCGTTGCCAAGTGGTCAACGGACGGCGTCTCGCCTGTCTCGATTGCCCATCAGGGTCAGTCGCCTGCGGTGACGATCTCTTTCAATCTCGCGCCTGATATTGCTCTGGGTGATGCAACAAAGGCGATTGAAGCCGCAGTCGCCGGCATGCATCCGCCTGCCTCTCTGGAAACGAGCTTTGCGGGCAGCGCGAAAGCTTTCAAAGCCTCGCTTGCAACCGTACCGTTATTGATCGTCGCTTCACTCGTTGTTGTCTATATCATCCTTGGGGTTCTTTACGAGAGCCTTGTTCATCCGCTGACCATTCTCTCGACACTGCCATCGGCTGGTCTTGGCGCGCTGCTCGCGTTGAAGGTGGCGGGTTTTGATTTCGGACTTATTGCGATGATAGGCGTCATACTGCTGATTGGCATCGTCAAGAAAAACGGGATTATGCTTGTGGACTTTGCCGTTCAGGCCGAGCGGGAGGGCTGTGGGAGCGAGGAGGCGATTGTCCAGGCGGCGCAAATGCGCTTTCGGCCGATACTGATGACGACGATGGCAGCCTTGCTTGGAGGCCTGCCCCTTGCTATCGGGCACGGAGTGGGATCGGAACTGCGTCAGCCGCTCGGCTACGCAATCGTTGGCGGCCTGCTGGTCAGCCAGTTGCTGACACTGTACACGACGCCCGTGATCTACCTCTTGCTCGACCATTTACGCCGGTCGAACTGGGCCGAGGTCAAGGAAAAACCCGCGCAGATCGCGCACTGACATACACTCCGGAATGCATATGAACCAGTCAGCTCTTACCCTTACAATTGCTGCAGGAACTGCGGCTGGCGTCGTCATTCGCCCTTTCCGGCTACCTGAAGCCGTCTGGGCCGTCCTGGGCGCAGGATTGATCCTTGTCCTTGGTATCCTCAATCCGGCGGAAATCTGGGCGGGCGTGGCAAAGGGAACCGATGTTTACCTGTTCCTGATCGGCATGATGCTGCTGTCCGAACTTGCTCGCAGAGAAGGACTTTTCGACTGGGTCGCGGCAATTGCCACATCCCGTGCCAAGGGATCGCCGAAAAGGCTGTTTGCGCTTATCTACGCCGTCGGAGTGGTCGTAACAGCTCTTCTGTCTAACGATGCGACCGCCGTTGTCTTGACACCCGCCGTATACGCCGCTTGCCGGGCCGCCAAGGTCAACGACCCGTTGCCTTATGTGTTCATCTGCGCCTTCATCGCAAATGCTGCGAGTTTTATCCTGCCAATTTCCAACCCCGCAAACCTCGTTATCTTCGCTGGCGGCGAAATGCCCTCACTGGGCCGCTGGCTGGCGACGTTTTTCGTTCCGTCGATTGCGGCAATCATGATAACGTTCGTCGCGCTCTACGTCACGCAGCGCAAGGCGTTGTTGTCGGAGACCTTGGCCGCCGATATTCCAACACCTGCATTATCATTTCCGGCGAGGCTTGCGGGCATCGGCCTCGTTGCAACCGCCTTTGTTCTCGTCGGAGCATCGGCTGCACATCTGGACTTGGGGTTGCCCACCTTTATCGCCGCCACGGTCACCACGCTCATCGTTCTTACTGTTGCCCGGCAAAATCCATTTGGCATCGTCCGCGCGATCGACTGGAGTGTTATTCTCCTGGTGGCTGGACTTTTTGTCGTGGTAGAGGCTATCAATCAGACCGGGATGACCGCTTCCCTAGCAAGCGAGTTGACGGCGATCAGTGCCTATTCTGAGTGGCAGGCAGTAGCGATCACAGGCATCGGCTTGGCCTTCCTGTCAAACGTCGCAAACAATTTGCCGGTCGGATTGTTCGCTGGCGGCGTTGTCAATGCAGCCCATCTTTCCGACCGGCTGGCGGGGGCAGTTCTCGTCGGCGTCGACCTCGGCCCCAATCTCTCGGTCACCGGATCACTGGCAACCATACTATGGTTGTCTGCTCTCCGACGCGAAGGCATCACCGTAAGCGCGTATACGTTTCTAAAGGCGGGGGCGGTCGTGATGATCCCGGCGCTGATTGCTTCGCTGGCTGCGCTTTAGAAAGCTGGCGATGCCGTTGATCTGAAGGTAACCCTTATTGGGCCGTAAAGAACGTCAAAAGAACCTTGCCTTTTTCACCAAGCAGGCACACAAACCGGTCCGGCGCGCCCGTCTTATCTTTTCGGGCGATATACGCCTCACCGAGGACCACTGTCTTGACCGGAACGTCCTCGACACGGGTGTCAGCTTTACTGACGGCGATGCTTTCCATGTCGAGAACAAGATCGGTGATATCGGGAGCGCGCTCGCGCAACGCCAGCAGACCAGTTGACCTGCACGCATCGACAGCAGGATCTGTCACGGACTGGGCTGAGGCGCCTGACGCAATCAGGCAGATCGTGAACGTGGCAAACACTCTTTCAAGCATCTTATCTCCTTGCGTAAAATCTGCCAGCGCACGAGATTTTCAGTCCGGCAGCGCATAAATGCGTCGACGCGATCAATCGTTCCCGCGCCGTGGAACTCTTTCCGACGGAACACCGTTTATGGGCGCCAGGCGTCGACCTGAGCGCAGTTTTCATAGGAGTGTTCATGAAGCTTATCCCTATCGCCGCCGCCCTCTCGATCCTCTCCGCAGGCGCCGCCTTCGCGCAGCAGACCGTTGCCCCGGGCGCGGATGCGATGATGGCTGGCCCTGGCATCACCATGGGCAAGGCGGCGACCACGCCGCTGAAATATGTCGAGATCAAAGATGCCGACATTGTAACGTCCAAACTGATCGGCGTGGAGATCTACAACAAGGCGAACGAGGACGTCGGCGAAATTTCCGATATCGTCATTGGTGACGGCAAATCGGTAATTGGCGTGGTGGCGAGCGTCGGTGGTTTTCTCGGCATTGGTGAAAGCTACATCGTCATCGATCCGGCATCGCTGGCCCTGGCAGACGATAACGGCACTTGGAAGGCTTACGTGGACACCAACAAGGACGATCTGTCCAAGGCTCCGAAGTTCGACTATTCGAAGCTGAAAAAGTGATGTTTTAGGAAGTGGGGCACGCTACGCGAAAATCAGGCGTGCCCCGAATAGCGCCACGATATCTCAACCCCGTGACGCTATTAGAGTTGCGGGAAAATGGTAAAGGAATAATGAAAAGGGCTCGCAATAGGTTCGAAGGCGCGCCCTTATTGGCATTTAAGCCGCGGGTTCCCCACCAAACACGGCCGCATTGGGATATCGCAACACAGGATTGCCAGACCGCTTATAGCCGCTAGCGGCCGTTGGATCGGCCTAGGCTCAAAGACCCTGTGGCGTGTGCGTGACCGGCCGAGCCTAATACAACCACATCTTTATGCAGGCATTTCGCACTTTTGATATGCTGCGGGACGTCGCAGCGACGACAGACGGTGCATTTCGCTAGGGAGCTGGCTCGGACCGCACCCGAGCCTGAGCATCGACCAAACGGGAGGGATCGACATTGGATAAAACGCCGGCCAAAGAAGCGCATGAGGCTGAAACCCGTTTGACCCCCGAGCAGATGGAAGACGCGCGCAAGGCGTATCTGCTTCGGCGTTTCTGGATCAGTGGCCGCGAGTACTGGGGTCGCAACGGAGACCGGCTGGCCTGGGCCTCATCGATTGGTCTCCTCCTCCTCATAGCCATCAACGTTGCCTTCCAGTATGGGATCAATGTCTGGAACCGTGGCCTCTTCGACGCCATTGAGCAGCGCAATGCGTCGACAGTCTACTTTCTTGGGGCGGTGTTTCCGCCGCTCGTTCTGGGGTGCGTCGCAGTCGTCACCATCCAGGTTTACGTGCGCATGCTCATACAGCGACGCTGGCGATCCTGGCTTACGAAAGCGCTGATTGCTCGCTGGTTGGCAAACGGGCGCTATTACCAGCTCAATCTTATCGGCGGCGATCACCAGAACCCGGAAGCGCGGCTATCGGAAGATATGCGCATCGCTACCGAATCCCCCGTCGACTTTGTCGCCGGCGTGATCGCTGCGTTCGTCTCGGCGTCCACCTTTATCGTCGTGCTATGGACGATAGGCGGCGCCCTGCGCCTGCCTATTGCGGGGATGACCATCACGATTCCGGGCTTTCTCGTCGTGACAGCGGTTATCTACGCGCTCGTAACTTCCGGTTCGATCACATTTATAGGAAGGCGGTTCGTTCGTGTCTCCGAAGCAAAAAATCAGGTCGAAGCGGAATTTAGGTATACCCTGACCCGTGTACGCGAGAATGGTGAGAGTATAGCCCTTTTGGGTGGCGAGGAAGAAGAGCGCAACGATCTCGACAAAACATTCGCCAATGTGCGCCAACAGTGGCGGCTGCTCGCCCATCAGCATATGCGCACAACGCTTGTTTCGCACGGCTCCATGCTGATCGCGCCGGTGGTCCCGGTGCTGCTGTGTGCACCCAAATTTCTCGATGGCAGCATGACGCTTGGGCAGGTCATGCAGGCAGCGTCGGCCTTCACCATCGTCCAAAGTGCGTTTGGGTGGCTGGTCGACAACTACCCGCGGCTTGCCGACTGGAACGCCAGTGCCCGGCGCGTGGCGTCGTTGATGATGTCGCTGGACGGGTTGGAAAACGCTGAAAAGAGCCAATCCCTGGATCGGATCAAGCGCGGCGAGACAGAAGGCGAGACCATGCTCAGCTTGAACGACGTCTCGGTCGCGCTCGGAGACGGGACCGCTGTCGTCAAAGAGACGCAGGTCGAAGTCGGACCGGGTGAACGCGTGCTGGTCGCCGGAGAGTCGGGATCAGGAAAAAGCACCCTGGTGCGAGCGATCGCAGGCCTGTGGCCGTGGGGCGGAGGCAGCGTCAATTTCCATCCCGGCAAGCAGCTATTCATGTTGCCGCAGCGGCCTTACATCCCCTCGGGCACGCTCCGACGTGCCGTATCCTACCCGCAGCCCGCGGACAGCCATACGGAAGACGAATTGCAAACCGCTCTAGAGAAAGTCGGACTGGGTCATTTGATCGAGAAAATCGAAGAAGATGCTCCGTGGGACCACACCTTGTCCGGCGGCGAAAAGCAGCGACTAGCCTTCGCGCGCCTGCTGCTCAACGACCCCGACATTATCGTGCTTGATGAGGCAACCTCGGCGCTTGACGAAAAGACACAGGACAAGATCATGGAAATGCTGATCGACGAGCTGCCGGACGCAACAATCGTAAGCGTTGCCCACCGCGCCGAACTGGAGGCCTTCCATAGCCGTAAGATCACGCTTGAGAAGCGGGAAGGCGGAGCGAGGCTCGTCAGCGACGTCGACCTAGCACCCTACCGAAAACAACGCAACGTCCTGACCAAGCTCACCAAATATTCTCGCAAACTGAAGAAGGTCCCTTAGGCAGCGAAGCTTAACCGCATGTGCCGGCATCGCAAAGCCAGCCGGGAGCGCGCGGGTGCCATCAAAAGCAAACTGCCAGGGATCGATTCCGCCACACGGCCCCTGCATTCGCGGCAGCAAGGGGGACCGGCCGCAGGAGGGCGGAGCGGCCGGTCCCGCGTCGCAGCACGAGCGACGCATCGCGCAAACGCGCGTATCCGCCGTTGGCGGCTCGGCGGACTTTGCTGTTACGTTCGAGATCGTCCTTAGATCAGTTCTGCGGCCGCCCTCTCGCCAGCAGGCGCTGCAGCGTACGGCGATGCATGTTCAATTGCCTGGCGGTCATCGAGACGTTTTTTCCCGTCGCCTCGAAGACACTGTTGATGTGTTCCCAGCGCATCAGTTGCGGCGAGGTCAGCGGGACGTCAGTGCGCTCTGCAGTCGGTCTGGTGAAACCCAGAACTTCGAGGATCTCATCGGCATCCGCCGGCTTGCTCAAAAATTCAGTCGCGCCCAGCTTGACGGCAGTCACGGCAGCCGGAACACTTCCATAACCGGTCAGGACCAGGATTTTCGAGAAGGGGAATTCTCTTTGCATCGCCGTGACCAAGTCGAGGCCGCTTTCATCACCGATCCGCAAATCGGTGATCAGGACGTCGAAATCACGGGCGGACAAGGCGGCGTAAGCAGCATCGAGACACGTAGCGGTCGCGGCACGGAAGCCTCGGTTGGACAGAGCAAGTGCAAGCCTCTGCGCGAAGACCTTATCATCGTCGACGATCAGAAAACGTGCCTTCGGTTCCTCGGCTTGGGCCATCCTAACCCTCCGTTTCAGTTACCCCGCTATTACGGTGAGATCACCCTCCCGGATCGCATCGCCGCAAAAGCATCTACCAGGCAATCGCGCTGCCGTCATAGGCGAAGAACCCACCATTTTGTGCAGACGTGAGACCGTCTGCGGTCTGAAGTATCAGCCTTGAGGCTCGATCCGGCGCTTGTCGCGCGTGGCCGCCCGAAAATGGCTCCGTCAGTGTCGTGGCGACAGTACCGGGGTGGATAGCGACGAGGATGGCATGTGGCTTCGTCCGCGACAGTTCGATAGACGTCGTTTTGACTATCTGATTGAGGGCTGCCTTTGCGCTTCGATACGAGATCCATCCGCCCAGTCTGTTGTCGCCGATCGATCCGACCCTCGCAGAGAGCACGACAAAGAGAGAGCGTTCCTTTCGCGGCAGCAGCGGCATAAAGTGTTTGAGCACAATGGCTGGCCCGATGGCGTTGGTCGAGAACTGCTTTGCCATAACGTCATGATCGATCTGCCGGATGGCCTTTTCCGGACCGTGGCCATCGATGGTGAGAGCTCCTGTGGCGCAGATTATCAGGTGGAATGTCCGTGCGCCGAGGGTGGCGGCATGCGCTTTTACCGTCCACTCCTTCTCGACTTCCAGCCCATCATCCGATCGAGACAACCTGACGATTTCGCCAGCCCTCGGATCCTGACGGATCGCTTCGGCAATTGCAGAACCAATTCCTCCCGAAGCGCCTATGACAATCGAAGCATATCCTTCGGGAAGCGAACGCATGGAAAACACGGATTGCCCTCTCACTGCATGTAAGGTCGCCGATGTCTCGCGGTGCTCGATGGTCTCATCGACGGAGGCCTTCTCGATATGCGCTATACGGTTAAGGAAAGTGCGCGGATCGACCAGCCACACAGAATTATTGACTTGACGGTTGGTACGCCTGACCTGACGTCCCTTCGTCTCATGATCGGAAATTGATCTGTCATGCGAGCGGCTGCTATGCGTCGCAACCAATCAAAGATGTCTTACGAAGGAACCCGGCGGCGGCGTCTTCGTTTGTAATGCTGTTATGAGGCTGAAGACGAAGCTATCGTTGGTGTGCACGGCCATCGCAGTGCTTATGGCGGCGATCGCTGCTGCATATGTGCTCCCTACGGTGACGGGCATGGAGCGTCCCAGAAACTTCGACGTCCCGTGATTGTCAGCCGTCCCATCATTCTCGCGCACGAGGTTTTGACCGGTCCAGAGGACGCCGGACCGGTCGATCGTCAGCGTTACTGAGCGGCAGGCGCGGCCGGCTTTTCCGGCGAGGCTGCGGGCTTCTCCGCGGCAGGCGCCTCGACTGCAGGAGCATTGACAGTAACGCTCGTGCCGCCGCCACCCTTTCCGCCGTGAATATCGATTACTCCGGTGAACAGCAGCAGAGCGCCGATGGCGACAACTGCAAGGACAACAGCAACCGCCCAGCCACCGTTGCCACCGCCTGTGTTAATAACTGTCGGCCCGCGATCTTCCATATCCAATCCTCCTCTTGAGCGATAACCCAGCACAGCATTCCCTTGAAATTCCAGTGCCTTAGGCTTGTTTCTGCCAACAGATAATTCGATCGGCGACTGTTTGTTCCAAATGCGGTCGCCGGTCAGACCAAGGTCCGGGGTGGGTCGCACCGATTGAATGATGCTTGGGATGGACGACCACCGCCCTGCGATCGCTCAGGCAATCTTTCCTCCAGACCAAGACGTCTCGAGGTTTGACTGTCGGATAAGCTACGCTTGCAGTGAGCCGCTCGTCGAAGCCGCGGACGGCGATCGAGACATGACCTGCGCTCTCAAAGATGTCGGCGCCCTTTCCAGGACAAATCTCGCCCGCCGCGGTCTCTGACCCAGCACAGGGAAAGCGGCGTCAACTCGTCGCCAGAGCATGCTCGCACGGGATCCGCTGGGCTGACGGTTACCAGCGGTGATTGCCGGTGGTGTCCTGTCCACTTGTCAGACGCTCATCATGACGATCTTGCGCGCCGATACGCGATGCATTTGGCCATGCACGCGCGCCGACGCCGATCCTCACGACGCCACCATCCGTCGTCGAGACATCACGGGAGGGCCAAACATTTCGACAGGACGAGGGCCAAGCCATCGATCGTGAATGGCTTCGCCAGCTGAAATGCATCCTCGATGCCGGAGGCCGCCCTGGCGCTGTCGTCGCCGCTCGCAAAGACAATCCGCACTG
This sequence comes from Rhizobium sp. FG96, assembly GCF_057808655.1. Lineage (NCBI taxonomy): Bacteria > Pseudomonadati > Pseudomonadota > Alphaproteobacteria > Hyphomicrobiales > Rhizobiaceae > Rhizobium > Rhizobium sp. FG96. The sequence continues at coordinate 131,932 of NZ_JBMDIL010000012.1, forward strand.
TTGGCCATCGCTCTCGGACACGTTTGGCCAGATCCGTCCCTGCCATCCCGGGAAGCCCGACATCAGTCACCAAAATATCGATCTGTTCCTCTTCTAAAACGGCGAGCGCATCTTCAGCCGAGCCGGCTTCATGAACGGTATGGCCGAGCTCGCTAATCATGTCGACGGTCGCCATCAGGATCAGCGGCTCATCTTCGACCACAAGGACCCTCGTCGCTCCCGCCTCTTGATCCGGTTCGCCGTGTACAGGCGTTTGCTCCAGCCGTTCGATCCGCTCGACAGCGATCAGGTGCTGGCGGGCATTACTAAGGACATGTCGTATTTTCCGAGCAAGAGCCTCGCGGGTGTAGGGCTTTGACAGAAGTTCGACGCCGGCATCCAGCCGGCCACCGTGGACGATGGAATTTTCCGTGTATCCTGAGGTGTAAAGCACTGCCAGACCAGGCAACATTGCCTTTGCCCTGCGGGCGAGTTCTGTGCTGCGCATTGGCCCCGGCATTACGACGTCGGTGAACAGCAAATCGATCAGCATCCCGCTATTGACGATGGCAAACGCCGACTGGGCGTCATGCGCCTTGAGAACGCGATAACCGAGATCGGTTAGAAGAGCGACGGAAGTCTCCCGCACAGCCTCGTCGTCTTCGACCACAAGAATGGTCTCGGTGCCTCCCTCAACCGGCATGGCACTCAGGTTCGCCACGCCGTCCTCGACCTGCATCGTTCGCGGCATATAGAGCTTGATCGTCGTACCATGACCGACTTCGGTGTAAATCTTGAGATGGCCACCAGATTGCTTCAGGAAGCCGTAAACCATGGATAATCCAAGGCCGCTTCCCTTGCCTTCTGACTTTGTGCTGAAGAACGGTTCAAGCACATGGTCGATGATATCATCGGCGATCCCCGATCCTGTATCTGTTACCGCCACCAGTACATATTGGCCGGGCCGGACGTCTTCCTGCGCACGGGCGTAATCGTCATCAAGCACCGCGTTCGCTGTTTCGATTGTCAGGCGTCCGCGCCCATCCATGGCATCCCTGGCATTGATTGCCAGATTGAGAATCGCGTTCTCAAGCTGACCCGGATCAATTAAGGTGTTCCACAAGCCACCAGAAACGATGGTCTCGAGCTCGACCTCCTCGCCCAGCGCGCGCCGCAGCATGTCGTCCATGTTCTGGATTAACTTGCGGCAGTTGATGACCTTCGGTTCAAGCGGCTGGCGGCGACCGAATGCCAGGAGTTGGGATGCCAATTTCGCGCCTCGGGCAACGCCGGACAAGGCGTTTTCCAGACGCTGCTGCGCCCTCGCGTTTCCGTCGACATCCTTGGAGAGGAGCTGAAGGTTTCCGCTTACAACCTGCAAGAGATTGTTGAAGTCGTGCGCAACACCGCCCGTGAGATTTCCAAGAGCCTCCATCTTTTGCGCCTGCCGCAAGGCCATCTGCGCAGTTTCGCGTTCCACGGTTTCTTTTTCAAGCTGTAGCAGTGCGGTTCGAAGTTCGTGCGTACGCTGCTCAACCCGCTGTTCAAGAGTATGGTTGAGGCTCTGGAGCTGATCCTCCGCCCTCTTCTGGTGCGTTACGTCGAAGCCATCAACAAATATCCCTGTGACCTGGCCATCCGTCCCAACAATCGGCTGATAGATCAGGTTGATGAAACGTTCGTCCGGCTCCTTGTCGCCCTCTCGCTGCAAAAATACCTGCAGGTTCCGACCGATATAGGGCTTGCCCGACTGGAACACGCTATCCAGCAGCTCAATGAAGCCCTGTCCAGCAACCTCTGGAAGCGCGTCTTTGACACTCAAGCCGAGAAGCTGCCGGGGGCCAACCAATTGCAGGTAAGCATCATTGACAAGTTCGAAGACGTGATCCGCTCCGCTTAAAATGCACATGAAGCTTGGCGCCTGCTGGAACAGCTCTCGCATCCGGTCTCTCTCGGCGGTGCGAAGCTCGACTTCCGACGACAGCTGGCGATTAAGCAGCTCAAGAGCGATTGCCGCCTGCTCCCTCATCTGAGCTGCCTCGCTGAGAGCTTCCGCTCGCCGGCGCTCGGTTTCGAAGGCTTCGGCGCTTGCCAGGCGAGACGCAATCTGCCCCGCGATGAGCTTCAGGAAGTCGACATACTCGTCGCTGATCGCGCGGTGATAGTTGAGGCCGCTGATGAGTACGCCCTTGGGATTGTCCCCGCCCTGTCCGATCAGGGGGACGATAGCCGCCTTCTCGGGCGCCCTTGGCCATGGTCCGGATGGAACACTATCGGCTTCTGCCAGGTCAACCAGATCCACCACTTGATCTGTCCAAGCGCGTTTTAAATTCCAAAGCCCGGAACTGCCCGTGACGATGCAGGGCAATAAAGGATTGTCATCCGACCCGCCACTTATCCATTGCCGTCTGGCGTTGCCATGCTCATCGAACAAGTAAAGCGCACTAAACGGAAGATCCTGAAGATTTCCTGCGAGAGCGGAGAAGGACGCTTCGACGACCTCTCGCTGAGTGTCGGCAGCTGCAAGTCCCGAAGCCAGCGCTCGCATCGTCGAGATACGCCTTTCGCCGATGACCCTCTCGGTCTCCTCGGCCACCGCGCAAAACACACCCTCAACCTTGCCGCTGTCGCCAATTAACGGGCTGTAGGAGAACGTGTGATAGGTTTCTTCAGAATAACCGCTGCGTTCGAGCAGAAGCAACAAAGCGCGGTCCCAGGTCGACTGCCCGGTCTCATAAACGGTCTCCAGGCGCCCTTTGATATCGTCCCAGATCTCCGCCCAGAGAATTTTAGTGGGGACGGCAAGCGAATTGGGATGCTTGTTTCCAAGCGTTGGCCGGTAGGCATCATTATAGAAGAATGCGATCTCAGGTCCCCAGCCGAGCCACATCTCGAACTTCGACGTCAGCAATAACCGCAAGGCGACCTTCAGCGCTTCCGGCCATTGGTCGGGCGGTCCAAGCGAGCTACTCGCCCAATCATGCTGGCGCATCATTCGCGCCATTTCGCCGTCACCGACGAATATGTCCGAGTATCGGTCAAGAGCTTGTGTATTCATCACATTTCCCGGCAGACTATTGCAGGACCGACTTAGGCCATTGATAACGCTTGTCCAGCCCGCTAGTTCTGAAGGCCACGTTTTTTTGCAGGAAGAGATCTAAGATGGGTGAAGGGTCGCAGCCGGAATGGAGCGCGAATGAACTCAGGCTGGCGATCAAGTCGGCCGGCGTCGCACTCTGGAGCTGGATGGTGGATGATGACACGTTCGTTATGGATGCCAAGGCCTACGAGCTCTGGGACATCGCTGCAACAGAGCAACTTACCTTCGAACACCTTTCCGCCAAGGTCCATCCCGCCGACCGCGATCGGGTCAGAGCTGCCTTCGTAGCGACCCGTGCCATCGACGGTGCCTTTGAAATTGATTTCCGCATTCTGACCGATGCATCCGATGTCCGATGGATTTCCGCTAGGGGCCAGGGGAACGACGGCGATGCCGCCACGAAGAAAATGACTGGCATCTTTCTGGACGTGACAGGTCGCAAGCAGGCCGAGGAGGGTCATGAGCTTCTCGCGGGCGAGATGAGCCATCGCGTGAAGAACTTGCTGGCCCTAGCAGCCGGTCTGACGAACATTACGTCGCGGTCCGCCGAGACCAAGGAGGAGATGGCAAAGCAGCTGACACAACGCCTGACTGCGCTTGGCCGAGCCCACGAGCTCGTTCGGCCTCTGCCGAATGGGCAGGGCAACGCGGCTCTGCTGGGGGATCTGTTCAGCGTAATCTTGGCGCCCTATGACGATGTCGGTGCCTTTGCGGGACGCATCCGTGTGGCTGTCCCGCGCATGGGCATCGGGGAAAAGGCCGCGACAAGCCTTGCCCTTGTCGTTCATGAGCTGGCAACAAATTCCCTAAAATACGGCGCGCTGTCGAATGATGCCGGCTTGCTGGACATATCCGGCCGCGTCAACGATGACGAGGTCGAAATCGTCTGGACGGAAAGCGGAGCTAATCGAACCTCGACACCGGTGTCGGCAGAGGGATATGGCAGCAAGCTCCTGCAGCGAACCATTTCCGGTCAACTTGCTGGTTCGATCGACTACAACTGGATAGAGGGGGGTGTCGTGGTAACGCTGAGGATGAGAGAAGCTCACCTCACGGTGTAGCCCGGCAGCCCCGTTCGCGTCCTTTTTGAAGATGGATCCGGATTTCGTCGCTATCGGCTCGTGACGACTATGTTGACTGTCTGCGAGACCACCAGCTGTCCCGCACGAACCATCGCTCGATCGCGCCAACGATCATTACAGATGTGCCGGCGAACCCAGCCCAATCTGGATTCGTGCCAGCGGCGCCTTAAGCTTCCAAACAATCAGCCCGTCGGTGAAACTCCATTCCGCCTGACCAGACAGAGCCGAGGGCACCAGCTTGGCGAGAACGAGAGCTCCGAAGCCCTCTTCTTGCGCGAGCAGATCAGCATAGGCCGCTGCCGGCTCGGACCAAACGAGTTCGAGAACATCCCCACCTTCAGAACCGATCAGGCACCATCTCACAGATATGCTTCCGGCATCCGTTACCCCGAAACGCATCGCATTCATGATCAGTTCGTGAAAGGCCATGCCGAGATTGAGAACGGCATTGGCGTCCAGCACTATCTCGGGCCCGGCCACCTGGACTGGTTGCAGATCCTCAAAGGACTTGAGCTGATGCGTCACGAGATCAGCAAGGCTGACACCAGCCCAGTCAACATGGGAGAGCAGGTCATGAGAATGCGATAGCGCCATAATGCGCTCTCGAACCCGTTTCTCGAAATCTTCGATCGACCGCGAGCGTGTCGCCGTCTGCCTTATGACAGCAAGAACGACGGCATACTGATTTTTGACGCGATGATTGATTTCCCGCATGAGCAGGCGAAGCCGCCGGTCGGTCTCGCGCGTTTCTGAAATGTCCCGCGCGATACTCGATGCACCGACAAGTATACCGTCGCGGCTTTTGATCGGCGAGATTGTAATGGAAATCGGCACGATCCGTCCGTCTCGGGAGCGTCGCGTCGTTTGAAAGGGCTCTATCCGCTCCCCCAGCTTCAGCCGACGCAGAATATCGGCTTCCTCATCGCGCCTGTCATCGGGGATTATGAGATAAATCGGCTTTCCAATGGCCTCACTTTCCGTATAACCGAACATGCCTTCGGCAGCCTTGTTCCAGCTTACGATAATGCCTGAAAGATCCTTGCTGATGATGGCGTCGAACGACGATTCTACAATGGCTGCAAGGCGTTCTGCGCTGTGCTCTTCCATGGACGACCGATGACCTTTTATGAATTGCGCTACCGTGATTTAGGCAGTCGCCTGACAGATCAACCTCGCGAGCCATAAAAAAGTTCAATCAACGCATCGCGCCCGCACAAAAAAATCGCCTGGTTCTGCTCCACGTTCAGGCACGGTCGTAAGTAAATGAGGTGAGCAGTGTGGTCACGAAATTGCTTGCCCGTTCTTTGACGAGAACTTCCGTCCACTCATTCGTTCCTCTCAGCCTGAGATCGGTATGAATGCTGTCGACCGCGGCTTCTTCGATGCGCGCGATTTGTTCCTTGAAGTGGGACTCGCCGCCGGCTCGGTACATATCGCGGATGACCATCCGCAAGATCTCCTGAATAGCTATCTGCCAGGCGGTGTTGATTGCCTGAAGTTCGTTCGTGTCCGGTGCCATAGGTTGCCTTTCGGTTGATGGGCCAAGCATGACGCCGCGCGCTGATGGTCCGGGCGGGTCCGAAAACTAGGCCTGCCTTGCCTTGCGGTTGGCGTAACGCCGGTCGCGCTCAGCCTTTCGTGCGGCCTCGTCTTCGATCACCCGCGCGATGCGCGCGTTTTCGGCGGCTTCTTTCGCCTGGTTTTCGGCAACAGCTGCAGCCTCGAGTGCGGCCTGATGCGCTGCCATCTCGTTCCTGGTCCGCTCCTGTTCCTCAAGCTTGAGGCGCTCCCGTTCGACGCGCCGCTCTTCGCGCGCAGTCGCGACAGCCATTCGTTCGGCCTGCCTTTCGAGCTTGGAAGGTGCTGCCGCAGCCTGGGCTGCGCGATAGGCATTGAGAAGATCTGTCTTCGCGGCGGCGGATGCAGCCCGGCGATCGACGATGTCTGTATTCTTGGCGTTCTTCATTCTGGTCTCATGTCTCTTCGTAGAAAATCAGCGCGACTTCACACCTGCGGTGTTAACCGCGGTAGCCGCCATGCGCTCTTCAGACTCTTTGGCAAGACGGGCCTCTCTCAGCCTCTGCGTCTTTGCGTCCCTTGCCTGAGCGACGGCTTCCAGTTCCTCTGCCGCATGGTTCTTGGCGAAGAACTGGGCCTGCGTCTGCACGGCACTAAAGGCATTTTCAGCGCGCTGGCGGGACTTACTGTATGTTTCTGTCATTAGAACCTCGATCATCCGGCGCTCCGCCGAAAATAAAAAGGCCAGGCGTGACGCCCGGCCTCAACGAAACAGCTTCCGGCAGTGCCAGTACATCCGTGGTCAAAGGGAAGCATGTTTCAATTCACGCGGCCTGAAGATTGACGGCCGACATCTTGCCCGACTTCCTGTCGCGCTCCAGCTCGAAGCCGATCTTCTGGCCTTCGACCAGCTCGCGCATTCCCGCGCGCTCGACTGCCGAGATATGGACGAACGCGTCAGCGTCGCCATTGTCAGGCTGGATGAAGCCGAAGCCTTTGGTGGTGTTGAACCATTTTACGGTGCCAGTGGTCATGATAAACCCTTTCAAAGCATAGAGTGAAGAACTGCGAAGCCGATGCCGCGCAGGTGAAAACCGACTATTTTTGAAAGAAAAGTTCGCTTAGGGCGCGTTGCAAATCGCGCGGTGAACAAAGCTCGGCAAGCAAAAGATCGATGAACCAATAGATAGAGCAAGGAACGCATCGCGTCAACGTTTAGTTCTCGATTTAACTGCATTGCATCTTCAGATTGCATGCGTGGCAGCCATGCGAGCGGGCCGTGGCCGGGGGACAGTTCGTTTGAGCGTCCGCAATTCCGCTGGCTTGGCCTGGCCAAGTGATGCTCGACGGTTCAAGGTGTGACGGTACGGCGATGATGATCAAGCATGACCTTCATGCGGAAGACTTACCCAGGGCTTATTCGCCCGATCCAGTGGTGGCCCAATCGTCATCTGATCTTCAGACGCAAGCGGGCTTGAAAGGCCATCGCCGTATCGCGGCGCCTGAGACTGGCGCGGCTGGATCATGACAATGCGCCCCCCGGGATGTGTCCCGCAGGTTCGGCGCAACGCGATCGCAGAAGATACCGTCCCCTGCCGGCAGCAAACACAACATGTTCCGACCATCTCGGAGACACCCGGCTGGCGCAATGCCGCGCCAGCTGTTTTCGTATACCTTTGACGCTCTCACCGTGGCACGCCTTTCGCGACACGTGGCGATCTGGGCGTCGCAATGAGGGAATGAACCCTCTGTCAGCGGCTTGACGCGTTTCGCGGCTGACTGCACCTCATGATCCGTCCTGGCGGTCAAGTTCCTTGAGCGCTGACTGGATCTCGTCGATCGATACTGGTTCAGGCGTTCCGGGCAAGTGCCGGAGAGCCGGTTTCGAAACCACCGCGTAGAGATCTGAGGCCCAGGCCGCAAGGATGGTGCGCCTGTCATCGAGCGAAAGCGAGTGGGATCTTACGACATCCATCGGACGGGCGAGTTGCATGCCCTGCATCAATACTGCCGGTCCCATCGACACGACATTGTCGACTGCCTGCTGCAAGACTGTGTTCATCACGGCAACACCTCACTGAACATGCGGATCGCGATCGCCGCGCCTGCGCAATGCTGCAATCGCCGAGGCTTCGGGCGCCATCAGATCATGTTTCTCCGCAAATGCCGTGAACAGACCACGGGCGGTCTCGGCCTCGATCTCACCGCGAAGGACCGCTTGACACGCCTTCAGAGCAACGGAGTGAGCCGTATCTCTGAACGAGGCGGGCCACTCAGCAAGGTAGCGGTAAGCATCCATCGCGCCGCGTATTTCGGCGGGAAAGCCCAAGCCGACCAAGATCGTGATCGGCTGTCTAAACATATCGGGTTTCATTGTTCGTCTCCTTCCAAACCCTTTGCGTTGAGAGGCGCCACCGCGGTGGCGCCTGCTTTCCAAGCGGGCTTGATCACGCCGCCTTCTGCCCTTCGATCTGAGGGCGGCCGCGTGTGTTCGAAGCAGGTGAACTCTCGATTGCAATCTTGCGCGGTTTCAGCGCCTCCGGGATTTCTCGAACAAGATCAATCGACAATAGACCATTGCTCAAATCGGCGCCGTCCACCCTGACATGGTCAGCAAGCTCGAAACGATGCTCAAAGGATCGGCCGGAGATCCCGCGATGAAGGTAGGCTTCGCCAGAGCCTTCCTGCTTCTTGCCAGTCACCGTCAGGAGATTTGACTGGAAGGTGATATCGAGATCGCCGTCTGCAAAGGCGGCAACCGCAATCGAGATACGGTAGCTGTCATCGCCGGTCTTGACGATATCATAAGGTGGCCAATCGCTCGTCGAGCGGGCGCGCTGGGCGTTTTCAAGAAGATCGAAAAGCCGGTCAAAGCCGACGGTCGATCGGAACAACGGTGCGTAGTCGTAAGATGTTGCCATAGCCATATCCTCCTTGAAGCAACATGGGTACGGGAGCGCTCTAAGTGGCGCCCCTAGCAAGGCCAGCTCCGTTCCAGCAGCTGGCGCAAAACGATTTGGTTTCAAGATTTGCGGTTTCAAGACCGGCAAAAAAGAAAATTTGCGATTTAAGGTTCCGCATGAGATTGGCTCTTTCCCGGAATGCCCACCATCGGCAATTTATAGTTTCTGTGCGTGCGTCCCTGCGCCGCGGATGTGTCCGTCACGACCAATGTCAGAGAGCGTTGCGGCACTGAAGCGGCCTTGTGCGGATTGTTTTAAAGGATGGTAGCGTCGAGCGAGCCTTGCGCCGCATTGGCAAAACATCGACCTGATCGTTGCCCTGGCGTACGAGCCGCTCTTCACGCTGCTCGATGTGCGAGGGAAGCCAGGGCGCGTCAAGATGGCAGGCTTTGAGGCGTCACTGAGCATTCACCGCGGTGCCGATGGTCTCTGAACTGCCCACAAGAACCGAGGTTTGCCAGCAGGGACGCGCATTCCATACAGGATTTCAGGACGACCAAAGCCAAGCAACGACCGATCGCTAGCGGGCCCTGCAGTTGGGTCGCACACGAGCTAGAATGAGCAGCAAAGCTCTTTCAGGGTCAGTTTAGCTTGAACTCGCCATCAACGCGCCGCCATTCGTTTGGCCCGACCAGCCTCTGATGGCTGTAACGGACCGAATGCAGCGCTCCATCGAGCGATGCCTCCCAGAAATGAAGGAACCTGCGCATCACCGGAAAGTCGGGAGCCTGATCATAGTCTTGCCAGACGTAGGTCTGCAGGACGGACACAAAGTCGGGGATACGATAGAGGATGTGTGCGGTGGTTAGCCCGTAACCATTGAGCTGGCGGTCCAGATCCGATGAAAACTGCATAGCGAAGCTCCATTTTTCTGCGTGATCATGGTGGCGCAAAACGGCGCCGCGATCAACGCACCTCACCCATAATCCATATTTTATCGTTAGATTTCATTTTGTTAGCAGCCACGTGGGGTGAGTGCTAATTTTTTGTCGCCACCTACTTGAAATCAAAAAATCTCGAAAATAAATTTTTCGCGCGAACGCTCGGGTTGAGGTTCGCACCCGCCCTGACTGTCATCCGGTCCGGTCCGGGTTCAACGTCATTATTTTTGCTCAATGGAGGAAAACATGTCGTTCCGACCGCTTCATGATCGCATTCTCGTGCGCCGCATCGAGAGCCAGGAAAAAACCAAAGGCGGCATCATCATACCCGATACCGCCAAGGAAAAACCCCAAGAGGGCGAGGTTGTTGCCGTCGGCGGCGGCGCGCGCAATGACGCGGGCGAGGTTCAGGCGCTCGACGTCAAGGCGGGTGATCGCATCCTGTTTGGCAAATGGTCGGGTACCGAGATCAAGATCAACGGCGAAGACCTGCTGATCATGAAGGAAAGCGACGTTCTTGGCGTTATCGAGGCCGAGGTCGAACAGAAGAAAGCCGCCTGACCGCTGGCTGTCAGGCGAACGATATCAGTCAAAAAGCTGCCTATTGAAGGAGTGAAGACATGGCTGCGAAAGAAGTCAAATTCAATACCGATGCCCGTGAGCGCATGTTGCGTGGGGTCGATATTCTTGCCAACGCCGTCAAGGTGACGCTCGGCCCTAAAGGTCGCAATGTGGTTATCGACAAGTCCTACGGCGCCCCGCGCATTACCAAGGACGGCGTTTCGGTGGCCAAGGAAATCGAGCTCGAAGACAAGTTCGAGAACATGGGCGCACAGATGTTGCGCGAGGTGGCGTCGAAGACCAATGATCTGGCCGGCGACGGCACGACCACAGCAACAGTGCTTGCGCAGGCAATCGTCAAGGAAGGCGCCAAGGCTGTGGCGTCGGGTTTGAACCCGATGGATCTCAAGCGCGGCATCGATCTTGCCGTCGACGCCGTGGTCAAGGAGCTGAAGGTCAACGCCCGCAAAATCACCAGCAATTCCGAAATCGCTCAGGTCGGCACCATTTCTGCGAACGGCGACGCCGAGATCGGCCAGTACCTCGCCGAGGCGATGGAGAAAGTCGGCAATGAGGGCGTCATTACCGTCGAGGAGGCCAAGACCGCCGAGACCGAGCTCGAAGTGGTCGAAGGCATGCAGTTCGATCGCGGTTACCTCAGCCCGTATTTCGTCACCAATCAGGACAAGATGCGCGTCGAGCTGGAGGATCCCTATATCCTCATCCATGAGAAGAAGCTCTCGAATCTACAGGCTCTCCTGCCAGTCCTGGAAGCGGTCGTTCAGTCCGGCAAACCGTTGCTGATCATTGCCGAAGACGTCGAAGGCGAGGCACTTGCGACACTCGTCGTCAACAAGCTGCGTGGCGGGCTCAAAATTGCTGCCGTCAAGGCGCCAGGCTTTGGCGATCGCCGCAAGGCGATGCTTGAAGACATTGCCATCCTCACAGGCGGCACTGTCATTTCCGAAGACCTCGGCATCAAGCTTGAAAACGTCACGCTCGACATGCTCGGCCGAGCCAAGAAGGTGGCGATCGAGAAGGAAAACACGACCATCATCGATGGCGTCGGCTCGAAGTCCGAGATCGATGGCCGCGTCGCCCAGATCCGCGCGCAGATCGAGGAGACGACATCCGATTACGACCGCGAAAAGCTGCAGGAGCGCCTGGCAAAACTCGCGGGTGGCGTCGCTGTCATCCGTGTCGGAGGCTCGACGGAGGTCGAGGTGAAGGAAAAGAAGGACCGAGTGGACGATGCCTTACATGCAACGCGCGCGGCGGTCGAGGAAGGCATTCTGCCCGGCGGCGGCGTTGCGCTGCTGCGCGCGGCAAAGGCGCTTGAGGGTCTGCCCACGGCCAACGACGATCAGCGGGTCGGGATTGACATCGTTCGCCGGGCGATCGAGGCCCCCGTACGGCAGATAGCCGAAAACGCCGGTGCCGAAGGCTCGATCGTGGTTGGCAAGCTGCGTGAAAAGAACGAGCCGTCGTTCGGTTGGAACGCTCAAACCGGCGAATATGGCGACCTTTACGCGCAAGGTGTCATCGACCCCGCCAAGGTTGTTCGCACCGCACTCCAGGATGCGGCTTCGGTTGCAGGACTTCTGGTAACAACAGAAGCGATGATCGCTGAAAAGCCCAGAAAGGAAGCCGCGCCTGCTCTGCCCGCCGGTGGCGGCATGGATTTCTAGTCTCCAAAGGCCAGCCCGCCCCTTCCCAGGGGCGGGTACTAGCGAGCGGTTGTCATGATAGAACCGATTTCAAGAGACGATGCACGTCTATGCGCCGGGGTGGTCAGGGAGGTCGTCCGTGCAAAGGGCATCGCAAATGACCCGGGTGCCGTTGCAAAGCTAACGGTTGCCGTCGCCCGACTTTTCAACAAAGGACTTCGCGAGCGCGATCAGCTCATGGCTGCGGCCATGGAAGCAGACCAAGCTGTATAGGGCAAAGCTCCGAGCCGGCAGCGCTAGCCGCCGGCTCGGGCACTGGTGGTACCGCCTGTCCGGATCGATCCCGAACGGGTTTACGTCATGCCCATCTCCCCGAACCGGAAATCGGCGCGCTTCTTCCTCGTCGGATACGCCGGCGCGGACCAATGTTAAAGCCGCTCGGCGCAATAGCGATAGCCGGCTGGCTTCTGCGACCGAGACGAGCCGCGCATCGTTTTCGCCAATATGGTGGTCGCCGAGCTCCTGAAACGCTCTTTACCCTTGTCGATCAGCAGTCGATGTAAGCCGAAAGCGCTTCCGGTGATCCGTCCGGAAACGCTTCCCTCAGGTGATCGAGGAACGCTGAGACGCGCGCGCTAAGCAGTCGTCTCGAAGGATAAAGAGCCCAAAGCCTGATATCCGATCCTTGCACATCGCCCCATAACGAGAGCCTCCCAGCGGCAATATCGCCACTTACCAGCGAAATCGGCAGGCGGGCAGCACCCACGCCCATTCGCACAGCATCGCGCACATTCAACAAAGACGTCAGTCCAAGGATCGGCTCCGCACCTATCGTAAATGCCGAACCGTTGCGGTTCACGTGCCAAGTATCAGGCGGCCCCGGCGGGCCGCGCACGACCACAGGCACGTTGGTGCCTTCCGGTGGCGCTTGCAGCGACAACGGCGCGACGATGACAAGCCGGTCGCGAAGGAAGGCCCTGCCGACGAGGGCGTTGTCCGCGTCCGGGTTTACCCGAATGACCAGATCATAGCCCTCCTCAACCATGTCCACTGCCCGGTCTTCAGTCGTGACGTCGAGCCGCACATCGGGATATTGCAGCGCAAAACTCGATGCCAGCTTTCCCATCGCCATCTGGGAAAACAGCAACGGAGCGCTGATCCGCAGCCTCCCGCGCGGTCGCTCGCCCCCAGCTGCAATTGCCGACGCCGTCTCGTCCAATTCCATGAGAAGTGCCCCGGCACGGTGGTGCAGTGCCCTCCCCTCCTCCGTGAGCTTCAGCGTCCTTGCACCGCGTTCAACAAGGCGCAGTCCGAGGCTGGCTTCGAGGTCGCTGACGCGTCGCGAGAGCGTTGCTTTGGGGCGTCCGGTCGCGCGCGCTGCGCGACCAAAACCGCCATGCCTGGCAACAAGAACGAAATCGGCAAGCCCGAGAAGATCCATCAGCTGTTCCACCTGCGAGACATTTGGTCCAAAATTCCCGTCTAGTGGGTCATCAGTGATCCATTCATATTCGGGTTGTCAACAACGCAAGGAGAACTTCCATGACAATCCTCGTAATCGGTGCAACGGGTCGTGTCGGTCGGCATGTCGTCAATCAGCTCGTGGCTCGCAAAGCCACCGTCAGGATTCTCACCCGTGACGCGTCAAAGGCCGACTTTCCAATGGAGGTCGAAGTCGCAGAAGGCGAGATTCTCGACCTCGACGCTCTTCGCAACGCTTTTAAGGGCGTGCGAACGTTGTTCCTCCTGAACGCGGTCACAGGCGACGAATTCACCCAGGCGATCATCACACTGAACATCGCCAGAGAAGCCGGTGTCGAACGCGTCGTCTATTTGTCGGTCTTCGACGCGCATCGCGCCGTCAATGTCCCGCACTTCGCGGTGAAGGCCGGCGCCGAGCAAATGTTGAAAGAGATGGGTTTCAGCGCGACGATCCTGCGCCCGAGCTACTTCATCGACAATGAGATCATGATCAAGGACGTTGTCATCAACCACAGCGTCTATCCAATGCCGATCGGGTCAAAGGGCGTTGCGATGGTCGACGCGCGCGATATCGCCGAGGTGGCAGCCATCGAACTCATCCGTCGCGACATGGCCACCGGCAAACTTCCACTGGTGACGATCAATCTGGTCGGACCGGACACGCTCACCGGCCAAAGTGTTGCCGATATCTGGTCCGACGTTCTCGGCCGGCCTATCGTCTACGGCGGCGACGACCCGAGCGGCTTCGAGCAGACCATGGCAACATTCATGCCGAAATGGACCGCCTATGAAATGCGGCTTATGGCCGAACGCTACGTGAGCCACGGCATGATCCCTGAACAAGGTGACGTGGAGCGGCTGATAACGATGCTCGGGCGACCGCTGCACGGCTATCGTGAGACGGCAACATCGCTGGCAGCCATGCATTGAGAGCTGATTGGGGGTCGGCCTGTCGAAATGCAGCGAAATAGCTGCATTTCGCCTGCTGGAGCGCAGCCGCAGTGACGCTCCGAACGACTGCCGGCAACCGCTGGCGCCTCAAGGCTCAAGCAATCAGCCGATCCAATGCAACTTGCGGCGCGCTTGCGGGTTTGGTGGCGTTTCTGGCAGCGTGGAACCAAACACCGCATGCGCCGTTTCTTGGCCGAGACGCTTATGTCTCTGAGGAGAATTTCAAATGGGTAGCACCAGCGACAAGATTTCTGGCAAGGCAAACGAACTGGCAGGCCAGGCCAAGCAGGCTGTTGGAAAAGCCATCAACGACAGGGAAATGCAGGCCAAGGGTCTTGCGCAGGAAGCCAACGGCGATGCGCAGCAGGCGAAGGGTCAGGCGAAGGATGCTGTGAAGAACATCGTCGATCGCGCCTGATTTTGAAGGCTCGAAGCGTTTAGAGGCGCGCCAAGTCGGCGCGCCTTTTTGTTGTCTACTTTTCAGTTGGATCGCGGCCCGCGAAGATCCCCGTCACAAAACGATAAGCGCAAGTGACCCAGAGCTTCCTCTCTATGCGGCAGCCTACGCTGACGACGGCCAGCGACACCCGCGGTTAGATGTGACAACCGCGATTGGAGCAGGAGGAAGTGCAAATTCAGGGTGTGTGATCGACCGCGATGCCGCATGCTTGCCGCGGAGACCGGCAGGGCTGGCCTCGCGTGCCTCAGCGGGGAACGCCATGTCGGCATCGACAGCCGGACTTACTACTTCATCGAGACGAGGCAGGTAGCTTGATCATCATCGCGAACCGTTGAACTTTGTTCGGCCCGCTGTCTTTCATCCTCTTTGACACGGAGTTCTGGCAGCCACCCTGCCAATATGCGTGAGGAGGCAGGGATGCGCCGCACTCCTGCTATCGAGTTCACCCGCTTGCTGAACTGCCACATCGCCTTTCGATCCTCCCAGATAATCTGTGACCCTTCCCGATCCCAACTGACGATCTGCGTGGCTTCCCTGCCCGAAGTGCCACACCGCCAGGTCAAGCTCGCGCAGCGCACCTGCTACCCTCGACAAAAGTTTAACCGTTGTCTCGGCTCACAAGATCGCCAGCCAAAGCTTTGTTTAGGTCGAGCACGAGATCGATATTGACTCTCGACGCCATCGGAACATAATAGGAACAATCTTGGCGATGCGGCCGCCTACCTCACAATTCGAACCACGGAGAACGAGCATGTTTGCGCGATCGATAGACCATGCCGCTGCACAGGATAACGGTGTCGATATGTATATGACACCCGCTGGCGAGGTGAGCGCAGCCGATGTCCACCCCGACCTCATTCGGATGGTTGGCACGCGTGCGATCAGCAGTCTGCGTTTTGCCGTGGCTTGCGCCTATGCGATGCCCGACGCTGGGCCGTATGGCGAAATAGAAGTGGCGATCGACGAAGCGGCTAAGCAGGCTTGCGGCGGCCACCGGCTTTATAACCCGGACCGGTTCTCGAAGGCAGCTTGGTTTCCGTGGCAAGGCGACATCGATGACGCTATCGGCGGCGCCTACGTTCGGATCAGAGCGCATCAGGCCAACCAGGAACCTATTTGATGTCTCATGTTATAAAAAATCCGCCAAGGCCGTCCGCTTCCGACGAGTCCGCCGCGGCTCACGCTTGGCTTGACGGCGACGCAATAGCAGCTATCCAGGCGCTGCTCGATAACTGTTGGCATCTGCGCATTCAATCGACCCTTGCGGGGGCCGCAACGGGCAAGGGCTTTGCTCGCTTGTCTGGGCCTGCCTGCGAGCACGGGGATTGACGTGCTCGACAAACCGCAACCTAAGACGCAGTTTCGCAAGGCTTTCGACGAATGGTGGAACGCCCAGACACCCGAATTCAGGGAACGCACGGACGTCCACGCAGCCTGGACCATCTTCCAGGCGGGCTACACGGCTGGCAAACGCAAAAACCTGAAGCGGTACATATTCCGGGTCGGCAAATTCCGGATCACTCGCTGGGCCGAAAGCGTTACCGCAGCCAAAGAGGAAGCGATCATCGAAGCTGACTACCGTGTTGCGATGAGAGGTGGAAAGCCCCCTGCCGGCGGCTGGCGCCTGGAGCGGCTCGGTGCCTCGTAATGGCGCCTACTGGCTGTCTGAATATGCCGGCCGGACCGTCGAGTTCCTTTGCATCAAATGCGAAAGGGCCGGCGCGGCATCGGCAGACGATCTTCTGGCCGAATCCGGTGATCAGAGCATGCCGAGCCTTCGTTACCATCTGGCTTCGCGGTTCGGCTGCACGCGCGGACCGAACGCGCCGATCAATGAGACCTGCAAGCTCTCGTATGCTGGAGCCGGCACAGTCCTGCTGAAGGAAGAGCCGAAGGCCGATGATGATAGGACGATCGGCGAGCTGGCAGAGTACAACACCATTTTTGCTCAGTGCTTGGCATGCAAACGCCGCAAGCCGGTGAGCCGCTGGGAGATCCAGCGAAGGTTCGGGAAGGATGTCACCATGGGAGCGCTCGCGAAAGCCATGCGCTGCAAGTGCGGAAAGAAAGGCGCGAGCCTTTACCTGGGGAATATGTCGCGATGAGCGACACCGGCAGACCCAGGCAGTAATCTGCGCCGAACAAGCGCTTCAGTTGCGGAGCCCGCCGCGCTCGAAAGCGGGGGTTCAGCGGGCTCCTACCGCAATGCGGCCAAACCAATAAGCAGCTAGTTGATGAGTCGTTCAAAACCGGAACCTTCCCTTCCACACTCGGACGACGACAGGCTTAAGGCGGCATAAATAGTGTACCGTTTAGGAATACCTGCCGCCGCGATGATGTAACTCGTCGGCTAAACAAGGCGGGATAGCCGGTGTTTGCTCGCTGCTCTGCTGACTATGCCATGAGCTACCCGGTCCGTTACCTTCCGCTTGCCAGGCTGCCCAAGTGCCGCCTGGTGCGCCGTCAATATCCAATTGAAGGCGCGCGAAATCACATAGGCCCTTTGGCTTAAGCCACCAATGGAACAATTTTCACGGTGGAAAGGTGTGCATGCTGAGGGCAAGGAACGTTACGCGACCCCTGCGGATGCGGTAGGACCCAGAAGATCCGAGGTGTTTTTCGGATCTTTGCTATCCTGTCGGGTAAATGGGTTGGTGGCTTTTACCAGGCTGTTGAGGAAATCAACGGTGGCAAGCTCGATGCGTCGCCCACAACCCGGGCTGTCATCGAAGCATTGATGCTAGCAGATCCGCAGTCAACAGTTTTCCGCCGCAAAGCCGGCTTGCCATTGGTCATCGATTTTCCTCAATGGAATAGATGGCATGTAGCAGTGCAAGGTGGCTGAGGCCCTGAGGCAGGTTTCCAAGCCCCGAGCCGGTCGCCGGATCGATCTCTTCGTTCAGAATGCCGAAATTATTTCCAAGCCTTTCGAGCAAGCGCTTGAGCAATTGCTCGGCATGATCGACCTCACCTAAGAAGGCATATGCTTCGACAAGCCAGCATGAGCAGGCAACAAAAGTCCCCTCCTCCTTCGCAGCGCCGCTGTAGCGGTAAACCAGCGGACCGACAGCCAGCTCTCGTTCGATTGCGGCCCGCGTACTCTTGAGGCGGTCGTCGTGCTCGAAACCGAAGCGGGTTGTCAGCAAGAGCGCCGCGTCGAGCCGATCGGTCCCGGCAAAAAATGTGTATGCCTGCTTCTCGCTGGACCAGCAGTTCTCGTCGATCCATTTGCGTATTTGATCGCTCACGCCAAGCCAGCGATCAGCGTCGCCCCTGATATGTCCTTCCCTGGCAAGCCAGGCCGCGTTCTTCAGCGCCAGCCAGCAGCCAATTTTGGAAAAGGTGTAGTGTTGCTGGTCCTCAAGCTCCCAAATACCGCAGTCCTGCTCGCGCCACCGTGTCAGGCATTGATCCGCCAAGCCTGCCATAAGCCCGGCTGCCTGCGGATCAAGGACATGGCCACATTTTGCAAACAGGGCTGCGGTTTCCAGGACATCGCCGTAACAGCTGAGCTGTGTCTGTGTTCTGGCCCTATTGCCCACCCTGACAGGCGATGACGCCTTGTACCCGGGGACGGCGACCGTTCGCTCGTCAGGCACTGCCTCGCCTGTCAATGTGTAGACGACCTTCGGTACCGGCCCATCGTCAGATATGGTACGGACCAACCAGCCAAAAGCACCGATGGGCTCCTCAAGTGATCCCGCACGCAGCAAAGCCTTGATCGTATAGGCAGCATCCCGCACCCACGCATATCGGTAATCATAGTTTTTGACGCCGCCAAACCGCTCAGGAAGTCCAGACGTCGCGGCTGCAGCGATAGCCCCAGTCTTGGAATAGACGAGAAATTTCAGGGATAGCGCACAGCGCACAAGGTCGCCTTTGAATGGGCCGTCATAGGCCAACTCGCTGGACCACCTTCGCCACTCGTCATCGCTGAGGTCAATCCGACGGTCGATATCCTTGAGGTTTGGTATGGCAAGAGGAGCTTGATCGGCCACGAGAAAAGCAACACATGTCGATGAACCGGCTGACGTCGTGTGGCAGGCAAGTGTTCGCTGATCCTCATCGACGATGATACCAACCTTATCATCGTGACAGAAGGTTGTTGTCAAATCCCCGATATACCGTATTGCTGCGTTCGGATGATCGGCGCGCCTTACCTGCCGCTCAGCGCATGTCGGCTCCAGCGTAATTTTGAATTCGACAGAACCCCTCAAACCTTCAATTCGACGAGCCAGTTCGCACCACGGCAGCCGTCCAGCGACACCGCTGTTCAGGGACTCGGTCAACCGGGCAGACCCGGTGTCGGTGATGAAGATCGTTTCCAGAACATTGCTGTCTTGCCGGTATTGCCGCTCGATGTGAAACTCTGCGGTCGGCGTGATGGTGAATTGACCGCCCGCTGGATCATGCAGACGGTTGAACAGCGGCGGGCAGTCCATGTCGGGGGCGCACCACCAGTCAATGGCGCCGTCAGCGCCGACAAGGGCAACTGAGCGACCATCTCCCACTGCAGCGTAGTGCTCCAGTGGGAGATAGCCGTCAATCCTGACTGGAACGAGGGTTCCCAGCATCAGGGTAGCGTATTGCCGCCGGTCACGCCAAAGCTCTCGCCCGTGATGTAGCTCGATTCCTGGGAGGCCAGGAAAACGTAGATTGGCGCACATTCGGCTGGCTGACCGGGACGTTTCATCGGGACCTCGCTGCCGAACGCCGTGATGACGTCCTGCGTTTGGCCTCCGGATGTCTGCAGCGGCGTCCAGAATGGACCAGGTGCCACGATGTTCACGCGGATCCCCTTTGGCAGAACCTGCTTGGACAGTGCCTTGCTGAACGCGACGATTGCCGACTTCGTCGGCGCGTAGTCGAGAAGTGTCGCAGACGGCTGGTAAGCTTGAATGGAAGCGGTATTGATGATCGATGAGCCTTCAGGCATGAGCGGGACAGCCGCCTTGCATATCCAGAACAGGGCGTAGACATTCGTCTTGAAGGTTTCATCGAATTGTTCGGTTGTCAGCTGCGAAATGTCGGCGATGGCTTTCTGGCGACCAGCCACATTGACCAGGAGATCGAGACCGCCCAGCTCGTCATTCGCTGTCTCAACAAGCTTTTTGCAGAACGCTTCGCGTTTGAGATCGCCAGGGATCGCGACTGCCTTTCGGCCTTCCGCCTCAATGAGCTTGATCACCTCCTCCGCGTCGCTCTGTTCTTCAGGCAGATAGTTTATGACGACGTCGGCTCCCTCACGGGCGAAGGCAATCGCGGCTGCCCGGCCGATCCCGGAGTCGCCACCAGTCACGAGTGCTTTGCGACCGTTCAGTCGACCGGTACCCTTATAGGATGTTTCACCGTGATCGGGCACAGGCTGCATCTTGCTCGCCAAGCCGGGTACTGGCTGTGGTTGCTCAGGAAATTTCGGCTGAGGATACTGCGTGAGCGGGTTCTGCATATTAAACTGGTCGGCGGAAGCCATTGATCATCTAACCTTTTTCATGAAGGAGAGATCAAAAGCTCCGTGATAGGAAGTTGTTCCCGAGCAGCGCAGAAAGGGCACTTAATTTCGGAACTGTTTCTGCTTTCGGTGGTTGGTCGAATGCGGGCTACGGCCGTTGCCGCCGCCCTATCCTCAACGGGCCAACTCCTATGAACATCGAGCACAAATCTTTTAGACCAAGTGACTGGGTCCCAAACAACACTCGGTTGCCAGTCCTGATCTACCGCCAGGCAATTTTCCATGCCACCTCGTCGGATTTCGAGGAGGCATTCGAGGAGAACGGCTGGACCGGTATCTGGCGCGATGGCGTGTTCGATTATCATCATTACCACTCGGGAGCGCATGAGGCGTTGGGCGTGGGGCGCGGTACAGCCAAGCTTCAACTCGGCGGACCTGGTGGCGAAATCATCGAACTCGCGACGGGAGATTGCCTTCTCCTACCAGCAGGAACGGGCCACAAGAAAATAGAGGCATCAAGCGACTTCGAGATCGTCGGAGCTTACCCTCCGCGCCAGCAGGCAGATATCCAGACGCAGGCACCGAGCGCCGAGCTGCTTGCGATCATTTCGTCGCTTTCAATACCAGGCAACGATCCGGTCGTTGGCGCGACCGGTGGCTTGAAAGAGTTTTGGCGATGATTTTTTCCTTTGCCAATGCCTGATCGCGCGGTTCGACGCTTTGGCAATTCCCAGTAAAGTGGCGCAATGTCCTTCGAGGATCTGGGGAGGGCACACGCTTGCTGTGCGCCCGCGCCTCTAGGTGTGTGGCCCCCAACATGTCACGGCATTGACGAACCAGCTCTACAGCGAGGCTGCCCGCCGGCAGCGGTCTGATAAGCTCGGCCTCCGGTTGCGAAAGGTCAAGCCAGGCCTGCCAATCGTGACGCCGATAGCGATATCGCTCAAGGCGCAATCAGGCGGTCGCGGCGGAACGAACTTTTCGGACAGAGGTTCACCCCTTCGAGGCAATCAAGTCTCTTGAGAGGAGTTTTCCGATGGGAAGCACAGCTGACAAGGTTTCCGGTAAAGCCAATGAACTGGCTGGCAAAGCCCGCCAAAGCGTGGGCGATGCAACCGATAACCGTGATATGAAGGCAAAGGGCATGGCGCAAGAAGCCAAGGGCGATGCTCAGCAGGCGAAAGGCCAGGCTAAGGACGCAGTAAAGAAGGTCGTCGATAAGGCATAACGCCTTCGGCAGGACATGGTGGTCCGCTGGTAGTGCTACCCCAGCGGGCCGGCTCTCATAGCCGCGCTTCCCTAGATTCTAGTGCCAGATCTCCGTCCTGACCCCCGTCTTCGTAAGCCCATGCCAGGGAACCCACAGCGTGTAGCAGACAGGCAGATATCTTCAGAACACATGCAGGCAGACTTTGAGGCCCCCGCTTTGTCGGAGGTGCGGCCCTCACTTGCAGCAGCATGGTTCCTGGACAAATTGTGAAATGCTGATGAGCGATCTTCCATCGCTGCAATCAGCTGGACTTCATCGCTTCCTCGGCAGCAAGCATTTCAGCGATGCTTGCTCCCTCGCGGGTCGTTGCTGGTCCGGGCGTGGTCGCAGCAATACGCAAGTCTTCCAACATCTGCGCAGCGAACGCTATAGCGTCGTCATCGCTGGAAACGCTGTCGGCTGACATGCGGACAGCCACAAGCTCGTTGCCCTCCCCATGAAACTCCACCGTGACAGTCGCCTCTGTCGTCCTGGCAACATTTGTCCGCACCAGATGCATTCCGAAATTCCCTCCACTTCATGGACGCGACCCCCGCAGCAGCCGCGCAGGTTAAATCTACCGACCACTACTTTGTTCCAACCGCGTTCTTAGAAGCAGGACACGCACCAAGCTGGCGCAGCCCGGCGAAAGCTGCAGCCTCTATCTCTTCGTCGTCCCCGGTATGCTCGTCACGATCGCCGATACCGGATCACTGGCAGGGAAGCTATCCTCGAGCCCCTCCTCCAGTTCGGCCTCCAATTCGACTTCGTCGTGACTTTCGCGAGCGCTTGGGACCGGCTCCAGACCTCTACTGCCTTCATCAAAGTTGCCATTGCTCAAGGCATCGTATCGGTTGAGGCTTCCTTCCGGTCGCTGGGCTAACATGCCGCTCAAAACGGCCGTTAGACCGTTGTTGCCGGCCTGGTCGTCCGCAACTTGCTGGAAGACACCTGCCATTCCAGCGAATATTTCGACAGCTGGCTCATCCGCTCCCAGAAACGCGCCAATTTCGTTCATTTCCGCAACCCAACGGTACGCTTTGGGATACATGTCAGGAATGCCGTGGCCGAGCTTCTCGACCAGCTGCCGCTGACTTTCGGATAGCTCCGCCATCAGGGCTTTGTCAGCTCCATTCCGAGCGGCTGCCAACAGCATCGCGGTGCCGAGGCCAATCAGGCCTTTGTTGATACCGGCGTAGCACATCTTGAGTGCCGATGCGGCACCGACATCGCGCTCAAGAAGACGCGCATCCAAGCCGAATTCGGTGAGAACCGCTACGGTCTCTCTTGCATCTCCGCTGATATAGAAGCGGGGGCCGGGTTTGCCTGCCTGTGGCGGACCACCGATAATGCAGGCGTCGAGAACTGTCGCAGCAGTGTCCTTAAAGACTTCAGAGACCTTTTCCATCGTTTGTGGAGAAACGGCATTGCAGTCAACGAATGTCGTAGAAGATTTGGATGAGCGAACCGCCGTCGCGACCTTGTCGGCCACCGCTAAAGCCTGAGACGGCGGGACAATCGACAAGATGATATCGGCGTCGACCAACGACATCAGGTCTTCCTCACGGATGCCAGCAACCGCAGCCCGATCCCGTGTCGCTGAACTGCGTCCTTCCAAGGTGGTACTGATTTCCGCTCCGGAGGACATAAGGGCTTCCGCGACAGCGCTACCCATAGCTCCCATTCCGATCACAGCGATTTTTGACATTAACATTTGCCTTTATGATATTGAAGTCGGAACTAGTGGCGACAAGCTCCGATGCAAGTTACCTTTGCCGAGATAGCCAGCAACGATGACCGTCACTTGGGAATTTTAAGCGCGAGACTCAGCAGACGATCTCGGCCGTGCGATCGCTAGACGCGACAGATGCTGTGGCGCTGATGGAACTCACCGGGATCAACACCTACGAGAAGATTGTTGAACTCATGGAGCAGTGCTATCCTAACATTCCGGGAATCGTCGTTCCCCCCGTCTCCTAGCAATTGAGCACGAAGATCAAGGGTTTGGTAGATGAATACAATGGCGCCAATGCAAGCGAGTCCGACCTGGATCGCTGGCCGCGGCCGTCCACTCGCACCTTGAGACGGGTAGCGAGTTTCGATACCACCTTGCCAGTTTTCTTGACGGTTTTTACATTGATCCCTCAAGTCGCCGGAGACGAGAGCGGCTCGTTGATACACCCGATTTAACGGTTGACCAGCGTTTTGACGCGCTGGTGAGAGCTATTGGGGAACACCTCTGCCGTAGGTGGAGGCTAGGACCGGCTCCGCTTTGGACCGACGCGCCGGAACGCTTCCTAAAGAAGCCATGGTTCCTTGGACAAGAGCGCATGAAGCCGTTTTACATTGCCGAAAGCCCCAGCGCTTACAGGCGCCGATTCATTTTCACGGAAATGGAGCCTCTTCGTCGGGCGCGCATGCCCCGCGACGCGATGTGGTGGCATGCGGAAGAGATCCGCACGGGTATGACACCGCTTCCAGAGGAGGTCGTGCTGACTGAACCTGTAGACGAAGAAACGGACCCGGCATACACAATGGCCATGTGAGGTCTGTCGTGTAGCCCATCTTTCCAAAACGTCGCTGTTGGTGGCAGTTGCTACTTGATCGCAATTTTCCTGTCCACTGCCGCACAAAGCTTTCCAACTTCGTAATGATGGGAATGCAGATCTTCCTCCTATTCGCGATATAAGGGCAAATCGGCTTCTGTACGGTTTTGAACAATCCCTCCCGAACAACTTTTCAGCGGTGTCGTTTCAGCGAGGTGAATTGGAGCCTCGCATGCCGGGAATACAGATCAACTCCTCTGTTCGTCTTATGTTGCTGTTGAATTCGATGAGTGACGTAGCGTTTCGCCCCCTCCCGCATAACGTCGGCATCAAAACGGTCATCCTCGCCGAGAAGGCAGGCCTCATTCAGCGGGAGGGTTCGCTTGGGCTACGTCCCCGCTGCAAGCTAACCCAAGCAGGCGCATCATATCGTCGCGAACGCGGATATCCGACGGGATAATGGCGGCCGGGTTTACATAGCCGCGACGCTATCGTGCTCTCCATGTCGCGGCAATCCCGCGATAGCCTCAAGGTGGCTCAATATAGATCCGTCATAGTGGCCTGCAGGAGGGACTCACACACAACTTGGTGGCCAAACGCGCACGCGATCATCGAGGCCAAGGCCATAATCAAGAAGCCTATGGCATTGGCAATGACCCTTCAGCCTTATCGCGGCCCAAACCCTATGGGTGTTCCACCTGCGGCCGCAATCACCAAGAAGATAACTGCAACGATTATCAGGGTGTACATATAGTCCTTGAGCTTTTCGAAGGGTTCATCGGGCATTCCGAAACTCCTAAGCTATCCAACGTCGACGGTATTGCACCAACCCTTGCGGGCGATCAAGGGGCTCACTCCCATGTCGTGAGGGAGCCAATGAGCTACATCACTGAAATCCAATGGACATGCCACATTCGTTTTGCTGTTGATGCCACTCCCGCCCTAATCCCGCCGGGCCGTCGACCAAAGCGTTCGAGCGTTTGCCGCCATTGTCGTACATTACGTCTCTTCCCCTGCCCGCATCGAACGCCAATCCAGGCCGCTGTAGCTGCCCACTGTATCTTGGAGGCGCCTGCGCAATACAGGGATCTGCCGGGGTTCTAGCTTGACGACAGCCTGTCGCGATCCGGTCGCTTACGCGGGGCGGCTGCTGGCAACGCCACGCAAATGCAGAGCTCGGTAGCCCATTTCTGGGGATTGGCTCGGCTCAACCAAGGCCTTAGGCTCCGCGGAAACCACCAATGGGCGAGACGAATGAACTCAGTTACGAGAACTTGCTGCACGCGCTCGCAAGCCGCGCGCAGCGTCCTGACACACAAGCTTGGCTATCTGTCGGTCGCGGCTTTGGCCGTTTTGATATGGGCGAGCGAGGATGTTCCGACTTCTCCCAAGGGTCAACTTGCTCAGAACGAGGCTGCGGTCCGCCAAAGATCGCAATGACCCGATCGCAGTGCGCGCCTCCCACGATGTTGCGAGCGCTACCTTTCGCGTATGTCGCACCTACAATATTGGGTCTTCAAGAATGTTTACCACCAGTGCTGGTCGATCATCGACATCTTTACGGGCTGGCCGCTCGATTTTGACGGCGTGCTGCTTAATACGCTCGAGGCCGAGGAGGCAGACAGGATGGCCGATGTCTTCAAAATCGGCGATTGTGCCCGCCGCGGCAATCTCCGATAACTGCATTGAAGCCTGAGCTCCCCCGACATGCACGCCATTTGGCACACCTCGCGGAGAGTTTAGCGTCTGATCGCAGCACTGCAGCAAACCCCTTCCCATATCGGATTCTTCTGCGAGCGGTAGCTCGGCGGCACATAGTCCTTCGGCCGCGAAATTTGGGGCAGCAGCCGCCATCCAATCCACTTCCAGTTCTATGCCGATCAGGCATTGAACAATGCCCGTGCGAGCACGATG
The DNA here is from genome assembly GCF_057808655.1 of Rhizobium sp. FG96. Taxonomy (NCBI): domain Bacteria; kingdom Pseudomonadati; phylum Pseudomonadota; class Alphaproteobacteria; order Hyphomicrobiales; family Rhizobiaceae; genus Rhizobium; species Rhizobium sp. FG96. Next base: position 157,737 of record NZ_JBMDIL010000012.1, read on the forward strand.
TAAGTGGGGTCAGGAGCCACGTCATGCTTGTCATCATCTCAGCCGCGGTCATCACGCTCGTTGCCACTCTGGCCGCTCGATATCTGCTCGCGAAAACGCGGCTGACGGAAAAGTCGATCGACGCCGCAATCGCCCGGAGGCTCCATACGTCTCCGGTGCTGTCCGAGATGCGCGAACTGCGTGAACTCAATGGTGTGATGCGCAATATCTTGGCCGATCTCGTCGAAAACGAGGAACTGGCAGTGCGGAGACCGGACGATCATCGTTCGCCTGCGACCCGGACTCGATTGGTGGCAATGCGCGAAGCGCGCCGCCGGGAGATATATGGTGAGGCGATCCTTTTGCTTCGGCAGACCGCTCGAACCCGAACCGCGGAAAGCCCCGTTAGAGCAGCAGACTGAAGATGTTTGGGCGTGAAGAGCCCCCACCATATCTGAACCACCACCGTTCAAGTTGATGGTCGCGTCTTCAACTCCGAGGGCATGCGACCAGGGATCCCCGGTTGATATCTTTCGCGCACCGGGAACTCAAGTCGTCGTGTGTGCGTTTTCTCCGTCGTCTTTAGAGAGAGATCACATGTCCTCGGGTAGCAAAGCTCGCCACCATATGTACATCTTCGTGGCGATTATTTTCGCAGCAGCGCTCGCATTAGCGGGGACCTATGTCGTTATCGCAAAACCAGGTGAGGCCGCGAAGGAGCCTGTGTCCGAGGTTGTTAATCCGAACAGCTAGCCCGCGGCAGGAAGCCTGTGGGATCGAAACCGACAGGGGACGAACACACGGCCAATCGCGCATGTCCGCTTCCTTGTCACCCACGTGGCGTCAATCCCAGGCCTGCAACGAGCCGGCCGACAATCGGGTCCAAGCGTACTCTTCATAACCAGGACGGCTCGCCAGTCCGCAATGCAGCCTCCGTGCGGATGGCATGATCTCCCCAATTCAAGAGAGCCAATTAAAACCAGCCTTACAGCCGCCGAGACAGAGGCGTGATCGGGAACAGACCGAAAAGGTCATCGTACCGCACGAGCAAAAGGGATAGCTGCGTTTATATCTTATTCCGCCGCTATTCCGCTCACTGTTGCCTGCCGCTGGAAGTGGTCGAAATCATGTACCCGTACCGATGGACACACCTTTTTCGCAATATCGATTAGGTGTCTGTGATGCGTGAGGTAGATCACCTGGCCATGTTGCGCCATCCCGGCAAACAGCCTGAAGGCTTCTTCCGCCCGAAAGTCGTCGAACGTCTCCATGATGTCATCGGCGATGAACGGGACGCCGGGCCGCTCGGTCACGAATTCGTGGTATCCCGCCACTCGCAATGCCAGGTAAAGCTGAAACCGTGCTCCCCGCGACAGCGCGTCTGCCGATAGAGATCCGCCGCTCGCTGATAGAGCCATCAACACTTCCCCATCTTTGCCGGGCTGCGCGGCTACCCCGGAATAGGCGCCGCGGCTGATGGTCCGGAACGCTTCCGACGCTCTGGACATCATCCCGCTCCGATGACGATCCCTGTAAAGCCTGAGCGCCTGTTCGGCAGCAACGATACCGATCCTCAGCTCGAGATATCTCTCTGCCCGCTCTTCAATGTCCAGCAGCGTGGTCCGACGCCGTTCCTCGATCTGAGCGGCCGCTGCGTCGCCTCCGACCGCGTCCAATGCCTTGCGGATGGTGGAGAGCTCGTGAAACGCATCTCGGCACGCCTGCTCGTGGTGTGCAAGAAGCGGCTTCATGCCCTCCAGCTCGACCTCAAGCGCATTCCTGTCGGCAAGCGAAAGTCGGTGTTCAACCTCGAGAATGTCCTGGACGCCGGTGATCTCCAGGAGTTCGCGCTCAAGGTCATCAATGGCCGCGCGGACTGCCTGCCGCTTCAAGCAAAGATCAATTTGCGCTTCCACCTCATCAATGGTGGTGCAGCCGAAGAATGCCGTCATCTCGTCAGTGCGAGCGGAAAGAACCTGTCGGGTCACCAACAGCTCTTTCTCCTGCTCCCGCGCCTGATCGAGTGCTTCTTCAAGCTTCTCGACCCGATCCCGGTCCCGCTCGGCGATTTTGATCTTTTCTCCGATTGCCCGCGTCATATCGCCGAGCGATCCCGACCGGTCCATACCGAGGCCCGAACACAGAGCAAAGACCGTCTGCTCGAAGATAATGGCGTCCTGCTCCATCTTCTGAACGCGGTCTACCAGGCTCTCTTTCATTTCGACCGCCGACGACAGCTTTTCAAGGATCGGTATGATCACATTGACGGCGTCGACATCCGGAACAGATTGTTGATCCTCGAGCCAGCAACCAGCGCATAGCTCCGCCCACCTAGCGTTCCACTCGGCATCGTCGCTTTGCGCTTCGGCCAGAAGCTTTGTCCGCTCGTTGCGGTCAGCATTGAGGCGTTCAAGCCGGTCGGCTTGATCCATCGCCGAATTGAACCGATCGAGCTCACGTTCGGCCAGCGCGATGAGTGAGACGGTATCGTCAACATCGACGGCCTTGATGCCGGCGGCTTTGAGCGCTGCTGTTATGCGCAGCTTCGCCGAGACAGATCGATCTCGGACATCCGCAATCTCCTGGTCGATCGAACCCAAGTCGTCGCGGGCCGCCAGAGCCGTTGTCCGGCGACGGAGCCATTCTTGAAGTTCGTTTGGGTCACGCACGAGGAGCTGGGCCGCCGCCACGCCCGAGAAACTGGTGAGCATCTCCGAAGTCAACGCTGCCAGCGCAGAGCGCGCGTCTGAAAGGCGCTGGTCCGCGGACTGAAGCTCTGCGATGGCAACGGCGCGCGTGAGGCTGAGTTGCGCCAGCATTCCGCTATCGGCGAAATGCAGAAGACGCGCCGACACGGCCTGGTCGTCTGCCCTCATGGTGCGTTCGAAGTCGAGCGCGGTCTCGATCGTTAACGTCTGTCGATGCAATAGCCATGCTTCATCGCGCGCAGCACGGCTGGCGATCGCCGACGTCTCGTCGATTTTTCCGGAACGTCCCCGAATATCCGCGATTTCGGCATCCACACGGTCGAGTTCGGATTGCAATCTATCTCTGTCCGAGGCCGCGGACTTTTCAGAATCGCGGCAGTTTGCATATGTGGCTTTCCATTTTTCGACGGTGGTCGTCAACGGAACCGGGATCGCAGCCAGCTCAGCCGACGTGCCTCGCCACGGCACGAGCTGGGCCATGCTTTCCAGCACGCTGGCCTCAGCGGCTTGTCTGCGCCGCGTCAGAAGCCGAAGCGATGTTTCGTCGTCGAGCGTCTCGATCGCGTTGACAGTCGCGGCTAAAGCCTCGAACGCTCTGCGGCGTTCTGGCTGCCTGTATTCAACTAGGCGCTCGTAGGCTCCGCCCTCCTCTGCAAGAGCGCGATTGGTTCGGGCGAGCTCTTTGCTGGCGGCTTCCAACCGCGCATCAACGCCTGACCTCGCGTTGATGAGGCCCCTCAGTCTGCCGACTGTGGTCGCGTCAAGAATCAGGCGAGCCGGGTTCTTCTCTCCCGGCTGCCCAAGCTGGAGAAGCAGCGCGTCAACTGAAAGGTCTGCGATCCGCCCTTTCAATTTCGGAATGTCGACCACCGCCGTGACATAGCGTGGCTCCAGTGTCTTTAGGAGCTCCTCCCCCCTACCTGCGAAGGCCAGAACCTCCGATGGATCGGCAACTCTCTCGATCTCGCTCTCGATGGTGGCGATCGAATGCGCAACGGCGTCAATCTTAACCCGCAGTTCGATGCTTTCCTTGCGAATGGCCGAGAGTTCATTCTTCCATGAGCCTGGGGGCTCCGGTACGGCAATCGTCGCCCGCAGTTCTTCCCGGTAGAGTGACAGCCGCGCCATCGTTGGAAGAGCTCGCAGGATGCGGTTAATCTCGTTTGACCGCCGTTGAATCGCCGACTGTTGATCAACCGCCTTCTGGTATCGTTCCTCATGCGCCGCAAGTTCAATCCTCATCCGCGCGAAATCAGTTGCCAGCAGATCGAGTTCGTCACGCTTCACCTTAAGGTCCGCGAGACGCGACCTGAGCTCTCCGAGTTCCGTGTTGCGAGCCCGTAGCTTATAAAACCGATCGGCTTCGCCCCGGATTTCGCCGAGCCGTCGACTGAGATCTGAAAGACCCGCGCTTGCAGAAAAAAGCAGCTGCCCGAGATCGCCTTTGCTGGCCAGGATGCTCTCGCCGCCGCTCTTGAGGGTTTCTTCGTCGAGCGAGAACATCGTCGAGAACGCAGAGCGATCGATCCCACCGAGATCAGCCATGATCTCGGTTTCCGCAACAGTGCGCTCATCGCCGTCCAGCAGGCTATTTTGCAGGCGCTTGACCCGGACGAACTCACGATCCCGTCCAGCGACAAGCAGGTTGCCGCCTAATCTCATTGCTGAATAAGGATGTAAAAATCCGTATTTGGTGCTGTGTCCGATCCCGAAGACGAGATCGAGGATCGCATTGAAAGTGGTCGACTTGCCTGCCTCGTTAGGGCCGTAAACGACATGCAGGTCGGGCGATCCGACCGGACGTTGCCCAAAATCAACAACAGCGTCCGTGAATTTGCCGTAGCGCGTCAGGTCGAGACGATTGATCCGCACGTCACTCTCCCTCGGCCCCCTGGAGAAGCGCGAGCACATGCGCTGTCCCCTCTTTTGCAAACTTCGCCATCAAACCGTCATACGCCGCCTGATCTTTTCCGATGATGTCCCTGAGCTCCGCCGGCAACTGGCCGCGCAATTCGTCGGCAATCGCCTTGACCTCCGAATTGAAATCGATCGAGCCATGGATCTCTCGCGCAATGATAGTCGCAAGCTCGCCCAGCGCTCCCGGATTCCCGCCGTTTTGCCGCGGCCGCGACGACGAGACTTTCACTTTTTCGATCCAGATATTTCCGATCAACGACCCATGTGTTTCGAACTCCGTCCTCAGAAGATCGATGTCCCTGCGAGCGCGCCAAGCAAGCTCACTCGTCCCTATCACCTCCACCCGTGCCACGATCTGGCCTTTCGGTATCGCCGAGGCCAGTTCGCCAAGCTGAAGTTTGCACAGTGCCACCAAGTCGTCCCAGTCAGCGGCCATTGAGACGTCGATTTGGAGCCGCTCGAATTGGGCGACGGCAGTTCTTCGTTCTTCGACGAGGATCGAGCGGTCATCACGCACGGTCACCAGTGACACCGTCTTCGATCCGTCCTCATTGATGTCACGCCCCTGCGGTATTCCGGGCATCACGACAGCGCAGCTTTGGTCTTGCAGAGCGGATCGTTTGTGAATGTGGCCGAGCGCCCAGTACTGAAACCCTGCCTGTCTGAGCTCGGCAACACTGCAGGGCGCGTAAAGATCGTGTCCTGCTGAGCCACCAAGGCTGGTATGCATGATCCCGATATTGACCGCGCCGGGCAGTGGGGCGGCGAAGTGTCGGAGGAGAGATTCTGGCGCATGCGGCTTAGCAAAACTCATTCCGTGGATCGCAACGTCGAAATCCCCGGCGGACCGCTCGATGGTGACCAGTTCAGCGACCTCACCGAACACCTTGACCGTGTCCGGCATCACAAGCTGTGCGGTGATCTTTGAGAGGGCATCGTGGTTGCCGCGGATGATGTAGGTCCGAATACCGCCCTGATGCAAGCGCCCGAGTTGTTCGGCAAGGAACCGCGCCGTTTTCATCGACGTCTGCTCACCGTCGTAGAGGTCGCCAGCGATGATCAGAGCGTCGACCTGCTCTTCGAGGCACAGCTCGATCGTCTGGATGAACGATTGCCTGGTAGCAAGCCCGATGAGATCTGCCAGCTCGCCGTTGAGAAGCGCAAGGGACTTCAGCGGCGAGTCGAGATGGATGTCGGCGGTGTGGACGAATCGGAATGCCATGGTCTGCCCTTGTCCGTGTCAGCCTCGTTAGCCTTTCTGGGTTCAAAATGCCAGTTCGAATTCCTGTTTTGTTCTGCTATCCCCAACTTTCCGCAAGGTCAAATCCTCACCCGCGGCTGCGCGTTTTGCCGGCTTCTTCGATGGGCCCCAATTCTTCTGGGCGCGCCACCAGGAGGATTGCGATCGCTAAATCTCGGCTTTAAAACGCACGTTAGGCCACGCGGAAGCTGCAGAATGCGAGAGGAAGGCATGACCACCGATATAGGGATGAGGATGCAAAGGCTTATCGCCAGCTTGACGGACAAGCATTTCACCTATCCGCCGCATAACATCGGTTTGAAAACCGCGCTGGCAGCCAAGCAGGCGGGGTATATCGAAATCCAGACCGGTTTTAAAACATCGCTGAAATGCAGTTTGACCTCGAAGGGCGTCACGGCTCAGAGGCAGATCAAGCGTCACCCGACAGCCGTTTGAAGTCGGCTTCTCCATCGCGTCGTACGCCCTTTCCCGGCCGACCGGAGCGACAAGTCCAGTTCCGATGGCTATCGTTGCGCGCGCTGGATCACGTACTTTCTCATCAGCACGTCTCGGCGACGGTGCTTTATCGCGGTGAAGCGGAAGAGGCGAGCGGGCTCTCGCTCTTCAGCAAAGACCACGACGAAGCCAGCATTCGGCCCTATCAGTATTGACGGCGGTGATCATCAACGCTTGTCCATGAGGCCAGCCGCTTCAACGCGACGCTGAAGAGCATGCGTTCAACTCCGGTGCGAAGCCCAACCCCCGTAGTTGATGTGGCTTCTTCGTTGTGTAGGTAAAGCGGGTATTTGCCGAGGACACGCGGATGCCGGTGTTCGCAGGTTTTTGCACGTCTGTTCCGGCCGGCGCGCAACTCACACGGCCTGCCGCATGCAGGTAGGTGTAGCCTCGAACGAACCGATCTATACCCAAACCGGATCGCTGGAACGTTGGATCTCACAGCCTTGCAATCTTAGCCAAGGTGTAAACGTGAGCCTCAACCTGTTCGCCATCGATGGTGACGGAGACCGGCGCCCTACGATAACCCTCGCCTTCGAACGAATCCAGCCGCTGCCAGTGATGTGGAAGATCGGAGGATTCGAAGACCGACACCGGGATCGCGTAGGCCTGGTCATCGAGCACAAGACCGGGAAAGCCCAAGTCCGAGCCCCAGCCAGCGTCCACGAGGCGCCCGAAAATCTTGCCAGACCGCCAGAAGCCTGCAAGTCCGTCAAGTTGGTTATTGTTGAGCTTTCCAGGTGCAAGGCTGCCATAGGTCGCGAGGCGATGTTCAACTGTCATTGTTACTGTGCCGTATTTTAAAACCAGACGTTCTGATAACGCCTAAGTGGAAAGGAATTGCGAATGATCGCCAAGTCGCTTGAAAGGCCGGCTACTTCTTCGGCCTTTGGGAAACGCTTGTGGCTGTGGCAGACACCGCCTCGCTTGCTGGCCAGGCTTGGAAACCTTCGTCGACCTCTCCCTTTAGGGTCTCGTGATCTTGCCCGTGACGCACGCTCGATGGTGTTTGCAACCCCAAGCCGCCCTCGTCGAAGTTGCCGTCGCTGAGGGCGTCATTTCGATTGACGCCAGGATCTTCACCCTCGCCTCCCGACGACACGAGCTCAACCATGATTGCTTTCGCGTGCTCCACCGCATTTTGTGCATCAATGTTGTTATCGGAGTTATCCATAGCAATGGATACAAGCTCGCCACCCTGTCCCACAAACTCGACGGTCAGCATCCTCCCCTCCGGCGTGATCCGGGTGTCTCGCACTTGCATTGCAGCCTCCAAAGTCATTTCCTGCGAATAACTCGGGTTACGCGTTGCAGTTCCACGAAGCCGACGTCGGCATCATCGGTGCAGCATCGGCCGAATAGTGGCGACAGGTTTCCCATTGCAGAATGCGCAGGCCATTGTCGAACGGGAAGCCTGTCTCTTCAGGGCGGAGGCATTGGCTAAAACTTTCTGGGCTGCCGAGACGTAGTTCGATCGTGATCGAAAGGTTATGGCCGCCGCACCCCCCTCCCGCAGTCTCCTGTCGGGACGCGGCGGCCGCACTACGTCGCCGTCTGCGAGGTTCGATTGGCTGGCGTACCGGCGCTACTCTCCTCACTCGCCGGCACGAGCCAGAACACAGCGCAGGTGACCCTCCAGGAGTTCGCAACGCACGACAGAATGCTGCCACCGTCCGCTACTCTCCCGGACTGTTTTTCACACGATCGGTATTTTGCTGAGGAATCGCAACGACGATAGTAGCGCACAGCATTTTCTCTGGCTCCGGCCTATCCTCTCGGTCAACGCGGTCCAGGAATTTCTCTATCGGTATTCAAGCGAATGTCTTGCGCCTCAAGATAAAGCAGCTGGGCGGCGTCGGCGAAAGCAGCATTGCGTTCAGCGTTCTCAGTGAAAATCCCGCTATCCGGCGCGACGAGAACAAATTCGCCACCATCGTCTCCATCAGCCCACGCCGTTCAAAGCCTAGGCTCTCGACGGAGGGAGAAGCGAACGCTTATGTAAAGCGAAGGGCACCGGCGCCCGGCACTCGACCCTGCCTCAGTTCGCAGTGTTTCGCACAACGTTCGACATTGCTGTCGTTTCCGTGCATGCTGGTCCTCAGGCGTCAAAGCATCAGACACTTTCCCGCCTAGAGGTCATTGCTTCTCCCATCACTCTCTGGCAATGACCTCGCCGAAATCCAGGTCCGGCGGCTCGTCACTGCTCCGCCGCACAGAGATCGCCTCACAAGTCCAAGGCCTAACCCGCCGCATGAGTGAGGCGATCTCACGCGCCGGGCGTCTTGAATCGGCACGTGATCTTCGAAGGATTTTCTACGGTGATTCTTGCGTGGCCGCTTTGCCACGGTTTGGGCCGGTTGATGTCGGATCCAGGGGCCATTCGAGAACCCTCCCCTGAACGGTGCGGACGACCTCAGCCGAAAGGCTTCGTTGCCTCGCGCGCCGCTTTGAGTCGCTCGGTCTTACGGCGACGGGCCTCTGCTTCGGCCTCTATCGCCGCAATGGCAACGCGATGCGTCTCTTCTTCGCGCGATCGCCGCTCGGCCCTTGTTATCGCATTTCGGTGACGGATTTTGGGTGGATCGTCTTGCTCACTCATGCGCGCATAACTGCGTCGGATCGAGGACAAGGCAACAGTCTCGTCCGATAGCGTACAAGACCCGGTTCCAGACATCGCTCAGCCAGCAATTCCAGTCACCAGCTCCATTGATGCCAGAATGCACTGAACAACAGCGAGGCCGCCGGAGCTTCCAACATCGGATTCGTCTTGGGTCGTTGAAACCCGCGCTCGGCGGGCTATGCGAGCATTGACTAATGCTGTGTGCAGCGACATGGAGCAGACCCACAATTCGCGAAGATGGACATGACCACTTACCGCTCTACAGGCCGGCACATCCCACACTCAGACGATGGCGCCTCTGATGTCGATGTCTTCGCAGAGATCACGTGCCTCCTCGAAGCCTTGACGGGCTTCTTGGAGCACCACGTCGTCAAGACGTTGAAAGGTCCCGAACCGGCGCTCGTTGTTTGCCGCCGGGCAGATGGCGAACCGGTTCCGCATGCTTGGCTGAAGCAAGAACCAGGCACCGGGCGTCTCTACAGAGACTTCGCGGTGCGAAGTGGCTCCACCAGGACCGTAGGATCAGCACGACAGGTCTTTCGCGACCCTTATGATGCAGCCCATCACCTGACGTCCCTCATGCAAATTCCATCGCCTCGCATGAGTACTTAGCGATGGAAGGCGCATAGCTGCTATGCGCCAGCTTATCTTTCTCCACCTGAGGCGAGCCTATAATGAGCAGGCCCTTCGAGACGCCTGCTGCATCGCGCGGCTTTCGCGTTTTCGAGCAACACGTGTGGGCGCTCCCCGTCTTCGGGTTGAGCGCCCTACTTGTATTTCATCAGCACCGACGCGGTTCGTCAGGCACCCGTCCAAACAAATCAGCCGATAATCCTGTTCGCCCAGCAGGTCCGACGTCCTTCATGATAAGGTCCGCAATTAGGTAGCAAATGCCATCCCTCGCCTGACTTGAGCCGCTTGATGCCGTTGCACGGATCGACCTTCGCCTCGCCCACCTCGATGGCCCACGCATAGAGAGCGCTGATCGCCGTGACGATGTTGTTGGCAGCCTCCGGACTGTCGATCCGCGTGTCTCGAATAGCAGTCACATGCTTTCTCTCGAGGAGTTCGAAAGGCTTGTCGCCATGCTTGATGCAAATGGCGCCGGCGACTCATCGGCTCGCTTGAAATACTGCTGGCAGAGCCAACGGAACGACCGCGCGACAACGGGCTTGGCCGAGTCCGCGATGACTGAAGCGTCGCTATAGGGGATGCCCTTTTCGGCGCATGCATATTCGCGCAGAAACGCGGCCGTGCCCTGCTTCTCGCGAAGCTGGACCTTCTTCCTTCCTTTGACACCGAAATAGAAGCGTACTTCGACTAGGCCGTCCTGGCGGCTCCTCGTTGCCAAGTGCGGAAGTTCAATGTAAGACTTTATGTCAGATATCAGCCTTTCTGTCAGCACTAGATCCAACGTTGGACTTTATGTCGATTTCTCCGTCGCAGTGCAGAGCCGCTCGTGCCCTATTGGAATTAGACCAAAACGAGCTCGCAGCTCGCGCTTCCGTATCGCGTGGCGTGATTATCGATTTCGAGAAAGGCCGGCGGACGCCTGGCGCAAATAACCTCGCTGCTATAGCGCGCGCCCTTCAAGCTGCTGGCGTCACCTTCATTGACGGTACTTACAGCGGAAGCGGCGGGCCTGGTGTCCGTCTTTTCGCGCCGGCCGGTGCCTCTATCGACACCAACGAAGACGAGACTATCCAATACAAGGACATGTTTGAGAACGACGCGCATCCCGGTGCCGGCGGATGAACCACACACCCAAAGCCACCACTGACCTCCTAGCATCCGCCAAGACTGTCCACGACCGGTATCTAGTCGGCCGCATGGAGCGCGAGACGGTCCGCGAGTGGGCAAGCCGCCTCGGCTTATATCCCGAGCCGCAAGGCGCACGGGTCAAGGCCGTTGCAGACTGGTTCCACGCCAACAAGAACGACGACGTCGACGACGAGATAAAGCGGAAGGATCTGGCCGTGCTGGCTGCTCTCATTGCGGAATGAGGCATCCCTCACACGATTGCGTCTGTATCGTGAAGCGCAGCAGTACGCTGGATGTCGCTCGGAATAAAAAGCCCGCCGCCGGGGGTGGCAACGGGCTTCTAGGGTATCATGCCTTTGGTCTTCGTGTCGGGACATCTCACCTTCTCGACACAGACACGATAAGGCAACATGGTTGAAACAGTTACGGAACCATCCCTGCCCTTCCCCAGTTCTTCCACCAACTCAAACTCCTGGAGGAAGACAATGGCTAAGGACGATCTGACAACCGGCTTCACCGGAACCCCCACTGAGCCGCCGACAGGCGTTCGCAAAGTGGCATCTGACGCTGTGGACGCTGTCCGCCGCGAGACGAGCGCAGTGGCTGCCGGCGCAGCCGAACATCCGCACACAGCAACTGGCCTCGCGCTGACGGTCGGCGCAATCGGCCTGTGCATCGGCTACATTCTCGGCCGCAATTCTGCGGCATCGGACTACGATTATCGCCGCTATTGGCGCTGATATCTGTGTAGGTGGCGGACGGCCCTGGGCAAACGCGCGCCGCAGACACCGGTGTGTCGCCACGCCCACCAACTGAGGGACCAGAAAGCCCGCTGAGCAACCAACTCGGCCGGCTTTCTGCGTTACCGGCCGAACACCCAAAAAAATCGGTGGGTTGTTTATCGCGCCGCTAAACACGTCCTCAAGTTGCTGCTAGATCACAAGCAGGAATTGGGGAACATCATGAAGAAACTGGTTGTAATAGCGGCAAGCCTTGCCGTCCTGTCGTCGTGCACGCCTACGCCGCAAAAATACGCTGGCACGCTGACGGTCACCGATCCGAAATTCAACAGCGCGGAGTGCAAAGAGATCCGCCTGCAAGCGCTTAACTACGACGACAAGGTCGGCGGCCGCATGGCTATCGGCTTGGCATCTGGTATCTTGTTAGGGCCGTTCGGCCTTCCTCTCGCCGCTGCGGCGGATGCCAGCCAGGAGGAAAAGCGTAAGGCATTCGCCCGAGAGATGCACCTGCATTGTTCAAGCACGCCGCTACCGAAGAACCTTGAAGAAAAGCCGTCAAAGCCATCGGCCAAAAAGAGTTGAGCGCCGAATGATCTTCACCAAGCTAATCACCATTGCGGCGTGGATCGTCCTCGTTGGCAGCGTCCTGAGAATCATCACCGGCCTCGGCATCGCGACCGAGTTCCTGGGCCCGTACGAGGAAGCGCTGCGCCGATACGGCGGCACGGCGGCGAGCTCCGGAGCAATCATAGATCGAGGCGTTTATGGCTTCCTTGCCGCACTGATGCTCGGCACCCTGGGAGAAATCAGCAAGCGTAGGGAGAAGTAGGTTGCGCCCTTCGAGTTTGGGTGCGGATGGAGCGACGAGCGATAGCAATCGTAAGATTTAGCTATAGCCTACAAATCGATTTCCGCTACTGATTTCCTCAATCATTAGAGGAAATTCGATGCACAAAACCTTCGCAGCGGCAATCTTGGCGATCATGCTGCCGGTCGCCGCAAACGCCTGTAACATGGCCTATGCGTCCTGCCGCCATAATGACTCTCGTACCGACACCAACCGCTCGGACACGCCCAAGCCCAAACAGGCTAAGCCGGCGTACGGATGGCCCGGCCTGCACGTCGAAAGTGTTGGGGGCATGCGGGTTGTCGTCGATAGCCGCATTTCGGGTGGTGTTGGCGTGATTGTAGCCTACGACAACAACGGTCACCTCAAGGTTCGGGACCGAACAGGACGAATTTTTGTGTTGACCGATCCATCGAAGAGAGCTGCGCCCAAGCCCCATGTTCGAACGACCCTGGCTCGATCACTCCGAAGCGCGCCTGCCACCGATGTGCCAACCTCAATGGCAGACGATCGCAATCAGCAGACGACCGTACATACCGATGGCAGCTCGGCCTCGCCGACCGAAAGTGATGATGCAGGGCAGACCGGTTCGGCGGCCGATGGTGGCGTTAATGAAGCAGGCGCTGGCGCATCGGATCAGACTCCCGCCGCAAACGGCGATGCGGGCGCCTCGTCCGCACCGACGGAAGCCGCCGCGCACTAGTCTGTCTGGGTTGTTGAAAGCCGCTTGACCTGTCGAGGTGTAAGGACGAGCCCGCCGGCAAACACCGGCGAGCCCTTTGATGGCTAGGCCGACAACGGATCGATCTTACATCCGACAGCATCTGCTCAAGTCACCAAGCGGCGCTGCTCATACTCGCGTCAGCGCGGGCAATTGTCAGATCCAGGTGACCGCCGACGCAAGAGATCTGTTCGGCGTCAGGATCGGCTGGGTTCGGCCGCTTGCGAGCTCGCATATACTCGAACATGAACGGCCCGCACATCCCGAGCGATAACCAGTCTTGAGCTAGCATCTTCTCATGCAGCGGGTACTCGCCTGACCGAAGCCCAACGGCATCTTGTGCAGCACAAACGGCGCCGGCGCTCCGGTCTCTTCGAAAGTGGCGAAATACAGCGTCACGGGACGATAGGTGTCCGAAATCGCGCCGATGGCGATATTGACCGGGCTGTCGCTGGCGATGCCCTCCCCGCCTATCGTTGCAAGCGAGGTCTCCAAAACGGCCAGCGTGGCATCAACGGAGCCGGTTGCCTCTGCGGCGCCAGCCGATCGATCGCGGCAACCGAGCCGCTGCCGGTGATTGCCAGCGGTGCGAAAGCCGAAGCCCGAACCTTGCTGGTGATTTCGACGACAGTGCCATCTGGCAGGTAGCGCGCGCCGTCCGTCAGGATCTCCATGCGGTCTTTGTACGGTTTCAACGAGCCCCTCGATTTGCTGGCTGCTGGACGACTAGCTTTTCGAGGTTAGTTGCAGCCATTATTCGTCGTCCCGCCGGTTGCGGACCGAAAGTCTAGCCACGTCGAATAGGTCGGCTGGTTGCCCGTTGCTGTGTCTTCCATAGATTGTTCCTTGATTATTGGTCGTGGCCAAAAAAAAGCGGCGCCTGCCGGTTACGGGAGACGCCGCTGATGGCCTGCCGTGGACTTCCACGACTACAATCGCGCTACTTTCCGTGGTTTCGCACGGGCGCATTCCCAGTTTACGGGCAAGATCGATCGTCGGAATAACCGTGCCGCGCAGGTTGATGACGCCAAGAACCTCGGGCGACGTATGTGGCAACGGTGTCGAGGCTCCCCATCCGCGGATTTCGCGGACGGACGTCGTCTCGATGCAGAATGTTTGTGCGTCAAGCTGGAATGAGATGATGTCCAGCGTCGTCTGCTCATTCAGGTTCGTGCTCATGCTGGACATCAGAATTCCTCCCAGCTGTCGCCGCCCTTGTTCGCCAAGATCCTTCGGATCTTGAGAAAATGGTACGGAAACCCCACGAGCGCAGAGGTCTTTCCACAAAATTTTCGACGATGCGGTTTACGTCTGGAACACAGGTCAGTTCGAGTCACACCCGTGTTGCCGACGACAAACGAGACGCTCGTCCTTCAAAGGAAGGTACTCCTGAGTTCGATGATTGGGATGTCTGAAAGCTTCTCGAGCGGAGAACCGTAAGCCGTCAGTGCCTACCCGTCTCGGTAGTTTAGGCCGCCACAAAATCTCACAGTACTCTATCGGCCCGAGCCGATCGAAACCTACCTGTGAGAGTGTTTAGTTCTATAGCTCCCAAGTGCAATGCCCGGATTGATGCGATAGACCCTGTCGAAATCTTCGTCCGTAAAATTGCGGTAGGAATAGGAGGCATATTCCCTAAACAGGCTACGCAGATCCTGCCTGATCTGCCGGTTGACCCATTCGAGCAGGCCCGCTTTGAAAATGACAAAGACAGGATAGTATTTCGCCCTGAAAATCCGGTTCTCGGCAAATAGCTTCTCGGCATCCTCAAGTGCCTTGAACATTTCGAGGCGGCGCTCGTCAAACGTGTTGGTATGCTGCTCACGGCCGGGAACGAGCCGATGCGTGGTGAGGCTGGTATTGATGGCCAGGAACCTGCCGGCATTCATATAGGCAGCCCAATGCGGCAGGATGTCCTCGTTAATTCGCGCCGTCGAAAATTGCCAGTTCGTCGACCGGATGAATGACGTCCTAATGATCTCGTTCCAGGGATAGTTGATCGTCACCAGGAACTATGCGGCCTCATCCAGTTCGACAATGGCACTCTCACGATCGCCAAGCACGCCGTCCCATATGTTCTTGTCGACCGGCGGCATCCCTCCGGGGATTTCGTCGGCCGTTCTGAGGACGCTGTATCTGAAGGCAGCGACATCCACACCGGAGCTGTCCATCAGCGGCAGCACTGTATTGATGTCATCTTCGCCAAGAAGGTCGTCGGCATCATGGAACAGGCAATATTCGCTATCGACAAGCGCGAGCGCCCTGTTGCGGGCGCCCCGCGGCCGGTATTGGTTTCGCTTCGAAGCAGCCTGATGTTTTGATGGACATGCATGTATTGCTCGACGACTTCGCACGTATTGTCCGTTGACGCATCGTCAACGACGATGATGTCCATGTCGGCTTTGTTTCGGACCACACTCTCAAGCGTCTGCTCGACGCTGCCGGACTCGGCCATCTGCATGAGTCCGATCCGAAATAGACCTTCAGCCGGCTGGCTGCTTGGACCGACGATGATCGGGAACGGGCCCAGTGCTACGTTCGTCACGCACGCGCCGCCGCGCACGATATGTTTGGCCAAATAGCCGCGCTGGCCTCGGCATGAGAGATCAATGATATGCTCCTGGACCCGGGATTTGCCATCGTGCTTGTAACCTTTTTCTATGCATTTGCATTGTTGACTAATTGGGCGCGCTGGGTCGCGTCTTGTGCTTGAGGGCGACCGCTTCTTGCCACCGGATCGGGTCCTTCTTACACCACTTTCCACGTCCGGCAGCTTTCGGGCCGAATACATTCGCGCTCTGATACGGCGCGACTTGAAGAGCCGTGAAGAAGCCTGGGAAAGCCTGCAGAAGCAGCTTGGTCCGGCCATGCATGCCGATGACAGCGAATTTCTGTCCGTGACGGCAGAGGATGTGATCCACCATAATACGCAGCGCTGGTCATGGGGACTACCGCTTTTATCCCCGCGCAGACGCGGCCCAGGATAAGATCTGGCGCTACACTTTTGATAAATGGGGTGAAGCGCAGGTCACAGGCCATCACCTACATCACGGGCCTTCACCAGTATTTGAGACTGCTCTGCAGAAAGCGCAGGCTTTGGCGACGGCTGCCTCAGGCGCTTTACCCGAACGCGGATTAGCCTGACCGCCCCCGGCACCCAATTTTGTTCAAAATCCTGTTCACGAGATAGCCTTATGTCCAATCAAATGAACAATCCTTGACTGTCCACCGAGCTCATGGCACAATGTACAAAATTCTGGACGCGAGGAGAAGCCTCATGTCCACTCAAATGAACAAGCAGGTATAGCCGTGCCCCGTCAGAGAAGCTACTCCAGAGTCACGCACCAAGCGCTCGCCATGCTCGGCAAGCTGATCCGCGTCGGCCGGGCCGGGCGCGGCCTGACCGCGCAGGAACTGGCCGACCGCGCCGGCATCAGCCGCACGACCCTATCCAGCATCGAAAAAGGCGCTCCCGGCCCCGAGATCGGCATCGTTTTCGAGGTCGCTTCAATCGTCGGCGTGCGCTTGTTCGACTATGACGAGCGCATGCTTCAGATGCACAATGCCCGCCTTGACGAAAAACTGACCCTGCTGCCCAAGAGCGTCCGCCACGCCGTGAAGGAGGTCGATGATGACTTCTAAGGCGGACGCTACCGAAGCCTTTGTCTGGATGTGGCTGCCCGGGGCGACGGAACCAGTGGTCGCCGGCCGCCTCGACCAGGATGGCGAGCGCCTGCTCTTTACCTACGGCGCCAGCTACCGCCGCCGTAAGAGCGCCATCCCCATCTACGAGCCTGAACTGCCCCTTCAGGAGGGCGTCATTGCGCCCATCAACGGCCTGTCGATGGCGAGCTGCATTCGCGACGGCTCGCCGGATGCGTGGGGCCGCCGCGTCATCATCAACAGGCTGACGGGTAAGAAACCTGATGCTGCCGGCGTACCCGAGATCAGCGAGCTGACCTTCCTGCTCCAGTCAGGCTCCGACCGGATTGGCGCCCTCGATTTCCAGGCGTCGGCCACGGAGTATGTCCCCCGCCTTGCCGCACAGGCATCGCTTGACGAGCTCATGGAGGCAGCCGCCCTTATCGAAAAAGGCGTCCCCCTGACCCCGGCGCTCGACCAGGCCCTCAATCACGGCACGTCGATCGGCGGCGCGCGTCCCAAGGCGCTCATCGACGACGGCACAAGGAAATTCATCGCTAAATTCTCAGCCGCTAACGACACCTACAGCGTTGCGAAGGCCGAATTCATCGCGATGAAGCTGGCAGCCGCCTGCGGTCTTAACGCCGCGCCCGTGTCGATGACCAGCGCCGCCCATAAGGACGTGCTGCTGATCGAACGCTTTGACCGCACCCACACAAAGGACGGCTGGACGCGCCGCGCCATGGTCTCGGCCCTGACCATGCTGGGTCTCGATGAGATGATGGCCCGCTACGCTTCCTACGAAGACTTGGCCGCACTCATCCGCCACCGCTTCAGTAACCCCAAAGACACGCTCAGGGAACTCTACGGGCGGATTTGCTTCAACGTGCTGTGCGGCAATACCGACGACCACGCCCGCAACCACGCCGCCTTCTGGGACGGCAAGATGCTCACGCTCACGCCGGCCTATGACATCTGCCCGCAAGGCCGCACCGGCAGTGAAGCCACCCAAGCCATGCTCATCAAGGGCGAGGGCCGTGCCAGCACGCTCGCCACTCTGCTCGCTGCCGCGCCCGACTATCACCTGAAAGAGGCCCAAGCCGCCGCGCTCATCGAACAACAGATCATAACCATCGCCAAGCTCTGGCAAGAGATCTGCGATGAAGCAGACCTCAGCCCCGTCGACCGCAAGCTGTTCGCCGGACGCCAGTTTCTCAACAGCTACGCCCTTGAAGGACTCGCCAACCACAAGGCGCTGCAGGACGCCTTCCGCACCGCCCACAACGCGCTGCTCACAAGCGCAGGCGCCTGACGATGACAGCGCCAAAGCAGCTCAAAACACGCGCCCGGCCGGGAGCATTCCTCCGCTCCCTCGGCCATGCCTCATGGGCTGCCGAGCAGACCGCCTCCGGCATCACCTTCCTCGGCAGCCGCCGCCAGGCGCCGTTCTCATCATGGGCAGGCCCGGCGCAAATCACCGCATATCGGGGTTCACCACGATAGACGTACCGCTGGCCGCGGCCGGAGCGCAAGATTGGCGGGCGTCACGCCGCACAATGCCGCCGGCTTTATTTCTGCGGGCCAAAGAAGCCTTCCGCACCCACTTCCTCAGGCAATTCGAAGCGGCACAAGGCGAACTCACTGCGCTGTCCGAAGTGATAGCGCGCCTTGGCCAGCCCCGCCGCTACCCCGCCGCCTGCCTTCTCTCACCCTTCCTCTCGCGGGCCACAGCCATCATCAACGCTTTGCCAGCCACCATCCCTGACGGCGTCCTTTCAGAAGAGCCGCAACAGCTCATCGCCGTCCGGGCGTTCCAAGACATCCCGACGACGTACTCCGCGCTGCCATCGAGCGCATCATCGATTCAGACCTCGCCGGCATGAAAGGCGTCTTCGACACGATCGAGAAAAACCAGCTGACGCCGGAGCAGCGCCTTGTCGTCGTGACCGATGAGGAGGCAACACTCGTCCTCGCCGGCCCCGGCTCAGGCAAGACATCGTCGCCAACGCCTTTCCGCGCGCCGATCAACTGTCAGGCCATCTATAATCCTTCCCGTGGGCTGTGCGTGAAGCGCAGCCGGTCCTGCCATGCTTGCGCTATGCCAGGAGTTCGATTGAACGGGCGATTTTTCCGCTGTACTGCCCAAGCGATACGGGCAAGCTTGTTTGCAAGCGCCACTGCGCTGCGGATAGTCACAGACTGGACGCTACCCTGCCGTGACGGCTCGGTAATATCCTCCTTATCACGTCGTTCGGAACCAATCGCCAGGGTGGGCGTTTTTACGGCGCATTCAGCGGGGGCCATTTGATGAGTAGTCATTTCCAAACAAAATCAATTGCGACAGATCGAGATCGGCGGGTTTTCCGAGTACTCGACTTTGCTGCTCGACACGGACTGGACGAAAAGCAAGAGCGCGATCTTCTCGCATTGTTTGGACAATTTGCGACACTGCATGAACTACTGACCAACTGCCGTCTTCCCCATCGAATCCGATAGCCCCACTGGCGGCCGATCCTATTTTGTCATCGCGCCTGTGATGCTCCACGAACAAAGCGCTCTTACCTCGGAAACAACATGAGCAAACGTACGCTGTTTCAATTTTTCCACTGGTACTTGCCAGGCGAAGGCATTCTTTGGAATGAGGTAGCCGAGAAAGCTGGCGAACTTTCGGCGTTGGGCATTACCGACGTCTGGTTGCCGCCAGCTTACAAAGGCGCCTCCGGCGCAAAATCGGTCGGATACGACACCTACGATCTCTTCGACCTCGGCGAATTCGACCAGAAGGGAAGCGTCGCGACAAAATACGGCGACAGAAATGCACTTGAGAAAGCTTGCAAAGCCTTGAATGACCACGGCCTGCGTCCGATCCATGACGTCGTGCTGAACCACAAGATGGGAGCGGACGAGAAGGAGCGCGTCGTCGTCCGACGCGTGAATTCCGACGACCGGACACGGATCGAAGAAGACGATATTGAGGCCCTCGCCCATACCCGGTTCACGTTTCCGGGACGATCCGGCAAACACTCCGAGTTCATATGGGACAAGCAGTGTTTTAGCGGCGTCGACGTCATCGAAGAGCCCGATGAGACCGGAGTGTTCCGGCTTATGAACGCGTATGGCGAGGGTCAATGGAACGTTGAAGTCGATGACGAGCTGGGCAATTTCGACTATCTGATGGGCGCTGATGTCGAATTCCGCAACAGGGCTGTCTACGAGGAGCTGAAATACTGGGGCCGTTGGTTCTCCGAACAGGTTCCTGTATCGGGGTTCCGGTTGGATGCCGCGAAACATATCCCGGCATGGTTCTTCAAAGACTGGGTCGGCCATATGCGCGATACCGTCGGATCAGACTTGTTCGTGGTCGCTGAATACTGGCACCCCGAGATGGCGACGCTCGCAAACTATCTTGACCTCGTGGACAGTCAGCTGATGCTTTTTGACGTCGCGCTTCACCACCGCTTCCATGAGGCCTCCAAAGCGGGCGCAGAGTTCGACATGCGAACGATCTTCGACGGTTCACTCGTTTCCTCCATTCCCGAGCACGCGGTGACACTGGTCGACAATCACGACACGCAGCCTCTCCAGTCGCTCGAAGCGGCGGTTGAACCGTGGTTCAAGCCCCTGGCCTATGCCTTGATCCTCCTGCGCGAACAAGGAACGCCCTGCGTCTTCTATCCCGACTTATACGGTGCCAATTACAGCGATGCGGGAGACGACGGCAGCCACCAGGAGGTGCAGATGCCCCTGATCGGCTGCTTGCCGAGACTAATTGAGGCCCGAAGGCGGTTTGCCAACGGCGTTCAGATCGATCGCTTCGAAAGCCCCAACGTTATCGGTTTCGTCCGCCAGGGAACTGATACCGATCCCGGTTGCGCGGTGATCATGTCTAACGGTGACGCCGGAAATCTGTCTCTTGAGCTTGGTCCGGACCAGGCAAATATGGCGTTCGTCGACTTTCTCGGTCATCACGATGCTGAGGTGACTACGGATCGACACGGTCGCGGCGATTTCCCCACAAACGGTGGAAGCGTTAGTGTCTGGGTGTGCCGGGACGGCCTTTAGGACACAAGATCAGCCCCCTCACCCTTGCAAACGTCTGTTTACACGCCCTCCAGGAAATGGCGGATGCGACGGAATCATCCGCCACTGGGGGGCGGCGGTGGAGCCGGCGAGGCGTGTCCCTGTTCGACGTTAAGCTCCTCTATGAGAACGGAGGGCTCACCGACGAGCTCTTCCGCACATTCTTTGTCCTGTTGCCAGCTCTCTCCGCCCGGCGCACGAACTGCTCCGGCCGTCACTCAGCAGTCTCGATAAGACCTGCGCCCGCGAATTCGTCGGCATGAAAACCATACCCTTCACTCCCGACGATCTCATCGAAACGAAGGATTGCCTGATCGCTGATGTCGGCGCCCGCCTCGTCGCGACTGCCCAACGATTCCTGACGACGTTACATGACGGCGATCCGGACATTGAAGCCATCGCCTTGCGATAGGCGGCAGAACGTCCCGCTGTGCGCTGGAAGCTGCTGAACCTGAAGAAGCTCGGTTCCGAAACCTTGACACGCACAAGGCGCAATGGGAAGAGCTCGGTAAGCTCCTTACCCTGAAGAAGAAGGAGAAACAGATGCCGACAATGGAGCCTTCGACAAAGCAGCGGCGCAGGGCAGAGGCCGCGACCTGCTTCGTTTCGACGGGGTGCTCGGCGGCGGAAGCGCTGCTGGCGCGCCCGCGCGCCGTACCGCAAGGTTTTATAGCGGCTTGCCATTGTCGGAAAGCCGTTCAGCGACAAGCGGAACACCACCGCGCTGCAGGCGGCAGAAGACTGGCGGCGCCGGCATCCGGCCCGGGTGTCTGCGCTCTCGTCTCAATCGCGTGAACGCCGGAACAAACTGGATTCCGCAAGGTTTATCCGCGGCGGGCAAGGCCCCGCTCAGGTGAGGACCATGACATATTCAACTTCAGGAATTCCAATTCAGCGCTACAGCGCGTCGCTGCGCGCCATCCCACTGCATTTCGCCGCCGCGTGTTTCACCGGCGCTTTGATCACAGACATCGCCTATTCGCAGACAGCGGAGATGACTTGGGCGAATTTCTCGGCCTGGCTGCTGACGGCCGGTTTGCTGCTTGGCGGGCTAGCTCTGCTTGCGGGCCTTGTCGATCTCGCACGCGGCCGTTTCCGCCTTGCGGGTGGGGCGGCGTTGCTTTACGTGCTCGGCAACATTGCCGTATTCGTCGTCTCGCTCTTCAACGCCTTCGTCCATAGCCGCGACGCCTGGACCTCCGTTGTTCCGACAGGCCTGGCGCTGTCGGTGATCGCCTTCGTGCTGATGATCGTCGTCGCCGTCTGTGGATCGATCACAGAACGGCGCATAGCGGGAGGATATTGAGATGACCATGCACTCCGTTGCGCGCCACGCGATTCCCGCTGCGGTCCTGCTTGCCTCCACCGCACTGCTCCTTGCCGGATGCAGCGGCGACGAGCCTGATCCTGGCAGCGAAATTGGCCCCAATCCGAAGTTGCCGGAGCAATCGCAATATCTCATCCCGCCGATGCATGTGGCAAAGGTCGTCGGCTGGAAGGATGGCGAGACGCCGAAGGTCGCAAGCGGGCTGAAGATCCAGGCGCTCGCTTCCGGCCTCAAGCATCCCCGCTCGGTCTATACGCTCCCGAACGGCGATATCCTAGCCGTCGAATCTGTCGCACCGCCGGAGGCATCCGCCAAGCGCCCCAAAGACCTCATTATGGGCTTCGTCCAGTCATTCGCGACGGGGGGAAGCGGTGGTGGAAACGAGGCGAGCAACCGCATCACGCTCCTGAGGGACGCCGATGGCGACGGTGTCGCCGAGGTTCATGACGTTTTCCTCGATCACCTCAACTCGCCTTTCGGCGTCGTCCTTGTCGGCAATGATCTCTACGTCGCCAACACGGATGCGATCGTGCGCTATCCCTATGTACCCGGCGAAACCAAGATCAACGATCCCGGCATAGTTCTGACCGAACTGCCCGGCGGGCCGATCGACCATCACTGGACGAAGAGCCTGACGGCCAACGAGGACGGTTCTCTGCTCTATGTCGGGGTCGGCTCGAACAGCAATATCACCGAGAATGGCATTCAGGCCGAAAAGGATCGCGCTGCGATCTGGGAAGTGGACCGGCAGACCGGCCGCCATCGCATCTATGCAAGTGGCCTGCGTAATCCGAACGGGCTGAGCATCGAGCCGCAGACCAAGGCCTTGTGGACGGTGGTCAACGAGCGAGACGAACTCGGGCCGAATCTGGTGCCGGACTATATGACCTCGGTGAAGGACGGCGCGTTCTACGGATGGCCCTACAGCTACTACGGCCAGAATGTCGATCCGCGCGTCATGCCGCAGCGGCCGGATATGGTTGCCAAGGCGATCGCGCCCGATTATGCGCTGAGCTCGCATGTGGCGCCGCTCGGTATGGCTTTCAGCAAGGGTACCAGCCTGCCGCAGGACTATGCCAGCGGCGCCTTCGTCGGTGAGCATGGAAGCTGGAACCGCAACGCCTTCAACGGCTACAAGGTGGTCTTCGTGCCCTTCAATGGCGGCAAGCCTGACGGTTCGCCCAAGGATGTGGTGACTGGTTTCCTCGATGACCAAGAGCAGGCCCGCGGCCGCCCGGTTGGCGTGGCACTCGATAAATCGGGGGCGCTGCTGGTTGCCGATGATGTCGGCAATACCGTCTGGCGCGTTTCCGCGCAATAGCAGTCTTCAGCCGGGCTTTGCCGCCCGGCTGCATCAGCTTCAATTGGTGTTTATGGCATCGAGATCGGCAATCAGGCCAGGGCCGGATGGGTGACTGGTAAGTTGTCTCGATGCGCGGCCCGCGCCATTTCCTGGCTGGTTCATCTGCTATCGGCAACAACGGCAGGTGGCACCGGCTCTTCGAGCATTTATCGATGCGGTCCGGGAAGGAGCGGCGATGGGGCGGACAGAGTTGGAGATTTGGACGCTGCCGGCTGAACAGACAACTACACAATCAGTGCGGTTCGAGCCATCTCAGATGCCACCGAAAGCGCCCATGAACTGCGCCGCTATCCGATCACCAAATGCCACGCGGAAAGCCACATCAGCGCTGAAAGCTCGAATGAAACAATGATGGCTGCAGCAGCGTCGCTTATGCTCATGTCGATCCCTCCGCAGCGTCCTCCAACGCCATGGAAAAAGCTTAGTACACAATCAGTTTGATGCAATGGAACTGCCGTTGCGTAAAAGTAAATTTTCCACGGTTCAAGACGTCGCGGCGGTCCTGGCTCCCTGCTCTTCGGCAACGTTGTTATTTGCAGTTACCCTACTTTCTTCTCGCCGCTTGCTCAGGACGTGTTTAATCACCATCGCGCCCACGACCGCGAAGATGGCCGCTTGAAGAACAAGATATACCGTCAGAACCCACCAAAGCATGCTTTGCACTCCGTTGACGCTAAGGGAGATGGGATAGCTATTCCGTGCGCCTATCGGACTTAGGTCCGATTTAAATCGCAAACGCTACACCTCTAATCCATGCCTATTGGCGACAATGGTGGGTGAGCGGTTCTGAAGCTGGCGGGATCAGGTGCGGCATACCGGCCAATATGTACCATAGCGAACCATCGGTTGCTGGCCTTCGCCCTAAGGGTAACCTATACGGCATGACGAATCGCGCCAAGTTCCTGCTTCTGGCAACCGCGATTTCGCTCCTGATGTGGGGCGGGATCATCGGAGGAGGCATCTTGCTTCTGTCAGACGGCGTGGATCACACCTTCACGGCCGGCACCAGATAATCCAGCTGCAGTGCAGCCAGAAGGCTGCTTAATTAAAAACGCTGACACTGAACGATAAGGCGACGGCGCCCAGGGCCAGTACCGTGAGGAAGAGCGTAAAGACCGCCAGCCTCAGGCCTTTCGGCTGATCAGAATATAAGCGAGGTCGGTCCGAATTCGAAGTATCGATACCGCGAGCCCCATGCCGGTAGAGGTGATGATCAGTGCCTTCCTCATTGGTGTGAGCATCCATTCGGCTAGCCATCTTGAAGATACTCGACCTCTTGCTCGACGTTGATGAAAAAATCATCGAGCACCCACATGCCGATCAGTGTGAAAAGAACGATGGCGGCCGCCCACGACAGGCGCATGTAAAGAGGCATTGCTTCCATGGCGCGAACATGCCGGTGAACCCGGTGAACCGCAATTTGCTATATGGACTACATCCTATGGCTAGATGAGATTTTCTGGCCCGCCATATCATCGCGGCTCAACGCGATAAAGCCCGCGTCCTGTCACGGTTGCGGGCTTTAAAGCGGATGGGTCGATCCAGATGGCAGGCCGGTCTCGAGTCGCCCTGCCGAGAGCCAAATGCTTATAATGATGCGGCTTTTGTGTGGCCCCACCGGTGGTCGTCAATCAGATTATTAAGAGATTTTCCCCGAGCGCTTGACGCTTCGCCTCAGCGTATTCACGGCGATACCTACCTGCAGACCTCCTGGAAAAGGAGCGCGGTCCTCACGGAATCAAAGGGCGCGATCATCTCGGAACAAAGCTGCGGCTTCATCGAAATCGGCACTCGGCCGTGTTCACCAGCGCGAGTAGCCCACTTAACTGCACTTTGGGTCGACGAGATCTTCCGCCGCCGCAGGATGGCGAGGCAACGAAGTCATGACATTGGCTAGGATGTAGATGCCCCTTGTGCCATCGGGGTGTTCACCGCCGATAACTCCGATTGTCACACCCTTCATGTTGCGCGCCGCCCCCGGGATCTCGCTTGCGACGACCTGAACCGGATTGACGCTAGCTAGTCCGTCGCCGGGAACGAAAAGTGCCCAGTAGAGCTGTCCTTCCAGCTTCAGCTTCAGGCGCTCGAACCGCACGGCGCTAATGGTCGACCTGGCGAGAGCGTTTTTTACGCGTGGCTTCACACATCCGATATGAATGTGCAGATGGTCTTGTGTGCGGAAGATTGCGGCATTGATCGCCAGTGCCGCGTCGTCCCAAGCCTGCCGCGTTGCGGGAATGCCAAGCGATCTCTCTTGCCACGCCATAGCGAAGTAATTGGGAGTGGCAGGATCCAAAAGCCGCGGGTCCTCTATAGCGCTTAGCGCCGAAAGCGGTGTGAAGATTGTGCGCTCGCCAGCCGTCGGCTCACGCAGGACGGCGTATGAGGACAGCGGCACCTTCCCCTCCACTACCTTAAGACAGGGAAACGCTCCTCCCGACAGCTCGTAGCTGACCTCGCAAGTCTTGAGCACGATCCCGAGTGCCGCCCGGCTCGAGAACGACATACTCCCGACCGCGACGAGCGTCAGCGCAATTGTAAGAGGCAGAAGTCGGAACGTCATGAGGTTGCCGAGTAAGTTTGTGAAATGACCACCACCGATCCAAAGAGCTGGTCGCCTGAAGCTCTTATCGTGGGAACGGCCAATGTCCAATCTCAAATTCGTGACGTCGATCCGGATACCGGTTTCGGTAGTCTCTTCCGCGGTTGACAGCCTGGTAATATTATAACTTGCCTCTTCATAAGGAGATTGGGAACGCAAGCGCACGTTCCTATTGAGCCGCAGGAGGCAAAGCTTCCGAGCGATCGGCGCGTGTTCACGATCATCTTTCATCGCTGCGAGGCATGGAAGGACAAGGCAGCGTTGATAGCGCTATCCGGGACACGCTGCGTCAGCGCGTTTGCCATCGAGAGAAGATATTCAGGCCATGAGGTCAGCAACGTTGAGTTTCACCGCAGGTGGCGTCGTCGGCAAGACGGCACTTCCCAACCGAGGCTCATAACCCGCCCTTGATCCCAACGTTGCCTATTATTCACATACGGCCAAAAGGGGACGATCAGGCGGTGGCGTCGGTAGAAATTGGTAACCACTCGGATGATCGAGCCGCCCCCAGGCTGGACGATATCTCGGCATCGTGGTTGAATCTGGATGGCGGCTTTCAGACCAACCGCCTCCCCTGATACCCATCAGCTTGAGACCCGCTGGCACACGCCAGCGGGTCTTTTGGTTCGCTGATTGGGGCGGTGGAAGCCGGTCTAGAGCCGAGCGGCTGAAAAGAGCGCCCTTATCATCATCATCCTGGACGGGAGCGCCAAAAGGATGGGGTAGTCCAACGCATCGGCGGCGTTCCCCGGCCATGTCAGCTTTTTCATGCGAGACCGCCGTTTGCCTCGTTACCGTTGGATTGGTCTACAAGGAATCAATCTGGCTTTCCGACTTCAGCGCCGCTGAATCGGCCTTATGCAGCGTGGCTGCAGCTTTCGAGAAGAATGATGGTGCCGATCATGCCTCATCCCCATTTGCTGACAACGGCGCGTATTTTTTAATATGAGCCAGGTGCGGCATCTCGCGGAACCAGGCGCTATCATCCGCAGCGTCAAAGCCAGCGGAGGACAATAATTGTTGCGAATACCGCCGGACCTTGCCCTTGTCGTCCAACTTGAACTTGCCGGTTCTCTCATTGTAAACCGCAAGCCATTCAGCGTGCAGATCCGGATACGGGTGCTTTACAACGCAGCAATCGTTGTGATCGCGATCATAAATGGATGGGACCTTAACGACGTCGGTCATGGAACGCCTCCTACAACTGAGGTTTCTTGAGATGGACGAAATGATGTTTGTATAGGCTGCGAAGGTCGCTATCACCGGACAAAACGCCGAGATCAATTTGCTCTATCCAGATCTGCGAAAGCTTCATCTTATGCCGGAGCAGGGTAATTTTGGTGTCATTGCTCATGTTCTCTCGATCGAACTTTCACCTGATGCTTCGAATTTTGTGCGACCTAATCGCAGAGATGAACTGGCAATACTCCGTGAGCTGTTCGATCGGCAAATTGGTAAAGCTGGGGGCCATTTTCTATCACGTTATTTGATGGTTGTACGCTGACGAGGTTTCGCATCCTGCCGGCGAGCTTCGAGCCGCTGCAATTCTGCCTCGATGGTCTTTCTGATGAATTCCGAGCGCCTGTTCGTTCCGACGGCGGCGTCGATGCGCTCCTTCTGACCGGCGAAAAGCCGGACCATAAGCTGTTCCAGATCCATTTTTGGTCTGCCACGATGCGTCATGCTCGTGAAATATTCTTGATTGTTTACCGTGTCAAAACCCACTTCTCGCGGATCACATCTGATACGCCGAATGATGGCGGCGAAGCGCCCTTCGTTACGGCCTTTAGTCTCCTTGCCCGTCGGTTCGTCATCCTCCAATGCGGCCAAGCCACGCTCCGTAAGCCCATGGTCGGCGTCGATCTACCCCGCCGAAAGCAGAGCCGCGAACAGAAGTTTGACTCGGGCCCGCGTTTTCCTGCGAGCATTTCCAGCATCTCTATCTCCTGATCAATCGGCATATGACTTATCGAGGATCGCGAAGTGTACGTCACCTTCACGGTCGGAAGGGACAAAGGGCTGCGGCGGTGGGCTAGTCCGGTGAATGACTGTCACGGACGCATCACGCCAAAGGCTTCATTCCTGATATATTAGCCATGTGCTGGGAAGTCACATTAGAGGATTGAATGAGGCGCCCCTTTGTTCATCATCTTGAAGTCTGTGCGAAGCTGGCCCGCAGCAAAGGTGGCAGCTTACTGGGTCCCTAAGCCGTTGGCCGATGCTCGAGCCAAAGCTGCGGAAATCACAGGAGCAGCGCGCGAACGCCGCGAGTTCTTGCGGGGCCCGCTGCACTGATGCATCGGGTTTCATTGGCTGAAGAAACCGCGCACAGATGATGATGGCACGGTCGGATGCAAACTTATGGGCATGGCCGTGTCAGCCGGCTTTGCAAACGCCTGCTACAAAAAGCCCATATCGCAGTTCCGTTGACGCTCATCATCACGCGGGAACTGGGATCGCCGCAAGTGGTTCGAAACATTGCAAATCAGCAAAAGGAAACAGGAGCGCCATTCGCTCAATCGAAGGTCCGCCAATGGTCTGACGCCTGCTCAGACTGAAGTCTTATATGAGATTTCTTGTGGAACCTAAAAACCTGACAATCATTTTATTGCGGTCTGAACACTTGAGGTAAGGCCCCATGAAGAAAATTATTCTTGCTGTCGCTGTCGCTTTCTCGTCCATTATTGCGGTCCCGGCAGCTTCTTATGCTGACACCGTCGTCATTCGCACTGATGACGGTCCTCGACTGCATCGCGGCTGGGAACGTGGCCACCACCGTGGCTGGGATAATAATCGGAGAGCACGGCTGGTACGGGAAGATTATCGTCGACACCCGGCGGGTTGCTTCACGAAACGAGTTGTAACCTATCGGGATGGCGAGCGAGTTTCGCGGACGACCAAGGTTTGCCGCTAACCGAAGCCAAGTTGGCCTCACGGAGCCGGGGAGTAATCAAACTCTCCGGCTCCCGTCGTTTTA
Source organism: Rhizobium sp. FG96 (assembly GCF_057808655.1). Taxonomy (NCBI): domain Bacteria; kingdom Pseudomonadati; phylum Pseudomonadota; class Alphaproteobacteria; order Hyphomicrobiales; family Rhizobiaceae; genus Rhizobium; species Rhizobium sp. FG96. The sequence continues at coordinate 186,777 of NZ_JBMDIL010000012.1, forward strand.
CGAATAGCATGCAGGGCTGGCGGGGTGGCGAACATCTTCACGGGAACTTATGCACCTTTGCATGTTATCCACCACGACAAGCCTCCAGTTGGCGGCGCTGGAGTTCGAAATCGGAGCGATCTTAGACCAATTTGACGGTGTCAATGCTGTCCAGGCACTTGCCGTCGGCTGATTGGGTGGCTTCCTGATGAAATGCACCGGGTACCGCTTCCATCAGGAGGACGACCTCGCTCCCACGGGCACCGCAAGTGCAGTGGACAACGGTCATATCACTTTGTGCCGGCAGTGAATCCGTAGTCGGTTCCGTCGCTCAACATCCAGACCGCGCCGGAAATAATGCCGCCCCACATGAGGAGCGACAGGCAGATCGCCAATATCAAGGGACAGCCAAAAATTCTCATCGTCAAACTCAGGATGCTTCCTGGCGCCTACACGTTTCCCAATGGTCGAGCTGCGCCCAGCTCGGCGGATAGCAACGGCCTGCCCCGCCGAAGCGGCTCCTGAAATGTTCGAGCTCCAGCGGTTGCCTGTTCACGACCTTATCGATCAACGTTTCGAATGCGGCGACAGCGCCCTGGGCATATGGCCGGGCATGTCGAAGCCCCAGGACGGCTCCGGTTATTGGTTGGTCCCCCTTCAAGGATAAGAGCTGATCGAACGCTTCCCATGGTGGCTTGTGCTTCGTCAGGGTTCGACCTTAGGTCGAGTAGGGACCAGCCGTTCGCCCAGCGCATGACTTTATGATCCCAACGAGGGCCGTGAGAACCAGGACGACGAAGGCCTGGGCAAACCTTGACAGCTGTCAATGTTTGAGCGAAGCCCGATGACAGCTCGATACCAGCAAACACCGGGCGGATGCAGAAAACCCGTTCAGGTGATACAGATAACGTCTGTGCTGGAAAGCCCATGATGGGACTGGATTTCGACCCGGCCTGGCTAACAAAGTGAAACCCACATGACACCACACCTTTCCCTTCCGCGCGACCGAATCTCCGTCCTTCTCCTTGAGGGCATCAGCCAGAGCGCCGTGGATTATTTTTCGACCAGCGGCTACACGAACCTTGTTCATTTGCCCAAGGCACTCGACGATGCCGAGCTCAAAAGACATATCGCCGAGGCCCACATCATCGGCATCCGGTCTCGCACGCAGCTGACCGAAAAGATTTTTGACGCCGCCAAGAAACTCATCGCCGTTGGCTGCTTTTCTGTCGGTACGAACCAGGTCGATCTTGAAGCTGCTCGCCGGCGCGGGATCCCGGTATTCAACGCGCCCTATTCAAATACCCGCTCGGTCGCAGAGCTCGTCATTGGCGAAATCATCATGTTGACCCGGCAGATCTTCCCGCGTTCAGCGTCCGCGCATCAGGGCGGCTGGGAGAAATCGGCTGTCGGCAGCCGCGAGGTCCGTGGAAAGACCCTCGGCATCGTCGGCTACGGCAACATTGGTTCGCAACTGAGCGCCCTGGCCGAGAGCATGGGAATGGTCGTACGCTATTTCGACCTTTCAGACCGGCTGCGTCGCGGAAACTCGGAATCGATGGCTTCACTCGGCGAACTGCTTGAGATCTCTGACTATGTGACGATGCATGTCCCTGAGACCGCATCGACCAACAACATGATTTCCGAACCGGAACTGCGTCGCATGAAGAAAGGCGCAATCTTCATCAATAACTCGCGGGGAACCGTGGTCGATCTCGAGGCACTCGCAAGGGTTCTCAAGGACGGTCATCTTGCGGGTGCCGCCATCGACGTTTTTCCCAGGGAGCCGGCATCCAACAGTGAGCGTTTCGAAACACCCCTGCAGGGTCTCAGTAATGTCATTCTCACGCCGCATATCGGCGGCTCGACCGAGGAGGCCCAGGAGCGCATCGGCGGCGAAGTGTCGAGGAAGCTGGTCGAGTATTCCGATATCGGTTCGACCATGGGTGCTGTAAACTTCCCGCAGGTTCAGTTACCCGAGCGCCCAAATGGCACCCGCTTCATGCACGTTCACGAAAATCGCCCCGGGATCCTTATCCAGCTGAATGAGATCTTTGCCTCGCGCGGGTTGAACATCGTCGCCGAGTTTCTGCAAACCCACGGTGATACCGGCTATGTCGTCATCGAAGCCGAAGGCGCTTCCAAGACGGCGGACGAGATCCTCCATGCGCTGCGCGCGATACCAGGAACAATACGGACGAGACTGGTCTACTAACAGCGCAAGCGATTGCGGCCGGCTACCCCGATGGCAGCGCCAGCGCCCTCCGTCACAATATTCGTTATGGAGAGCCGGGCGTCTAGGTCCTGTGAAGCCCGTCATTCGGTCCGCCTGGAGCGATCGTGGAAGCTGCCGGCCTGCCTGGACGATGGATGGCGGAACGATCCAGTCCTAGAGTAGGACGCTGTTTTGCAACGCAGCTTTGACCTTCCAGGCTCACGAGTATCCGGGCGTCAAGCGAAAGGCTGCGAACCCAGCAACAGGTAGCAAGGCTCGGGTTTGGGTCCCGAGCCCTTTCGCCTATTTCGCAGTCTTGATCTTGTTGACCTCTTCGGCGCTCAGCTCGCCGACGGTCGTCACTTCACCATTGCTGATCTTCCAGAGACGAAAAGGACCGGTAATATCACCGTACGGGTCGAAGCTGACTGGACCGATGACCCCCTCATACTTCACAGGTTTGCCCTCCTTGATGAGCTGCAGGGCCTTGGCAAATTCTTCCTTTCCCGCATGGATCGGCGTACCGCCATCGGCCACCACTTCCGGCATCGCAGCCTTGATGGCGGCGGCATCCGCTTTGCCCGCCTTGGCAATGGCGAGTGCGACGATCGCACCGGCATCGTAGGAGCGGTCGGCAGCCGGAGCAGAAGGCGAGATGCCGCCGGAGAAGGCTTCATAGTTGCCGTTGAAATATTCCGTGGACGCCGTCGGACTGGTGCCGGAGGAGGTGCCATAGGCGTTCTCCAGATACTGAGCGCCGACGCTCTCGATGAAGTCCTTGGAGTTCATGCCGTCGTTTAGCAGGAATGTCTGCTTGCCGCCGCCGGAAACCCAGGCGCGAGCAATGGTGGCTCCATCCACAGGCGTACTGACGAGATAGAGTGCGTCGGGGTCGCCGGCCATAGCAGCGCTGGCTTCCGAGGTGTAGCTCGATTGCTTCTCGTTATAGGGCGTAGTCGAGGTTATCGTGCCACCGAGCTTTTGATAGGCCGTGGCAAACTCCTTGACCATGTTTACGCCGAAATCGTTGTTGACGTTGATGATGGCGATCCTCTTCAAGCCCTGATCCATGGCAAACTTTGCGGCCGCCGTACCTTGCAGAGCATCCGAGGTGATGGTGCGGAAAAACACGCCGTTCGTCTTGCCGCTACGGCCGAGCTCGGTCAGCGTCGGTGACGAGGATGCGGGCGATACCTGCACGACGCCGGCCGGCGCCGTCACCGATGTCAGGATTGGAATCGAGACCGAGGAGATGATGCCACCGATGATGACGGGAACCTTCTTGATATTGACGAGCTGTGTGGCTTGATCAACGGCAACGTTGCCCTGGCTCTGGCTGTCGCGGGTGTCCGCTACAATCTTACAACCATTGATGCCACCGGCATCGTTGAAGTCACGGAAAGCCATCTCGACGGATTTTGCACCCGCCTGGCCATATTCACCGGCCGGACCGGTCAGCTCCATGACCAGGCCGACGGTAATGTCGCAGTCGGCGGCAAATGTCGGCACCGTGGACGCAGCAAGCGCCGCGACCATGGCGGAAAGCAGGACTGTCGTTCTCATTTTTGTTCCCCTTTGTTGAGATTGTACTTCATGATGCTGCCGTGGCGGCCTTCCCTGTCCCGCTCCAACGCATAGACGTCGCCCTCGATCGGTTTTGATTGCGCGAGGATCGCATCGATTTCGGCCATATCGCCTTGGCTGAGCGCGGTATCGGCTATGGCGAGATTTGAACGCAAGTGATCCCTGTTGCGAGCGCCGACGATCACGGCCGCGACCCCGGGCTTGGTCAGCATGGCGGCGCTCGCGATGGTCGCGATATCGGTGCCGTGCCGGTCGGCAATGCGGCGCAACGTTGAAAGCAGGGCCTGGAACAAATCCCATCCCCCGAAATCATCGATGATAAGCTTGTATTTCGTGAGCGATCGGTTTTCGAGCGGGTGCTCCGGCTCGCTTTGGCCGAGCCATCGATCACCGAGGAAGCCGCCGGCCACCGTGCCATAGCAAAGCAAGGCGAAACTCTTCTCCTGAGAAAGAGCCACCATGCGCTTTTCCGGACGCCGGTCGAGCAGCGAGTATTGCAACTGAAGCGAGGTGAAGGGCACGCCAGAGCCAATAATCTCATGAACGTGTTCGGTGTCGAAGTTCGTGCCACTGATCTTGCCGATCTTGCCGGCCTCGTGCAGTTCCTTCAGCCAGCCTGCTGTTTGCAACCAGCCCTCGATATCACAGGCCCACCAGTGGAACTGAACGAGGTCGAGGCAATCGAGGTTGAGCCGTTTGCGCGAGGTGTCGATGACGCCCTCGACATAAGCCTTGCTGATCCTTGGCAGCATGGCAAGATCCGGCACGAACTTGGTGTGGACGCGAATACGCGACAGCGCCTCTTGCCCGCGCAGGTTCCCATAGCTAACGCGGAAGCGGCCGATCAGCTCTTCGACGCCGGTATAGATGTCGGCGCAGTCGAACGTGGTGATGCCGGCATCGGCAAAGGCGATCATGTCCTCGACGGCACTGTCGCCATCGATTGCGCCATGCCCGCCCGCCAGCTGCCAGCCGCCGCGAATGACGCGGGAGATTTCATAATCGGGGGCGATGGCGATGCGCTGCATGTCGTTGTGCCTATTCGTCGGTCAAGGGAACCGCCGTGGTGGCGGCATGGCTGAAACGGCGCAAACCCGTGCGGGTGATCCTGAGCCGTGTCGAGCAGTTGGGATCAGGGCAAGCGATGTCGGCGTCCGTCGTCATCCAGTCGTTGCGATCCGTCGCACGCTGCTTGGCCGCGAGCAGCGGCAGCACCGAAGAGAGCGAGTAGATCGATATCCCCTGCCCGTCCGGCAGGTGCAGCATCTCGCCCCTGAGCTCGAAATGATCGCCGGGCTTGGCGCCGCAATAGACGGCGCCGCCCTCCGGAATGATCACGTCGACCCTGAGATCAAAGAGGTCGAAGCCGTCGTCTTTGAGCTCAGCCATCGATGTCTCCCGACGCGGTGGCTTCAGTGCCGCCATCCAGGCGCCCGCGAATGAGATCGAAGGAACGGCCGATGTCGTTCGACAGCGACCGCATCGCCCCCTCGGTGTCGCGTTTTTCAAGCGCCTCGATCAGCGCCCAATGATGATTGGTAGCGGCAAGTCCGCCCTGTTCGTCGTGAATATGGGCGGCCTTGCGGATGATCGCACCCGATTGCAGCCAAAGGCTTTCAACGATTGGGATCAGCACCTGCGAGCGCGCCGCATGATAGATATGGAAATGAAACCGCTGGTTCAGCGCCGAGGTCACATGGCCGATATCCTTGCCGTGCTCCTCGAAAGCCAGATCGCAATCGACATTGATCTGCCTCAGGACGGCAAAATCGTTATCCGTCAACCTGGGCAGTGCCAGCGCAACCATCTGGCCCTCGATCAGGATCCGGGCGCGGGCAAGATCATCAAGACGCTCGCGCGTGATCAGCGGCACCCGTACCGATCGGTTCGGAAGCGGTTCCAGCGCCTGCTCGGACACCAGCCGGCCAAGCGCCTCGCGCACCGGCATTGTGCTGGTCTGCAGGCGTTCGGCCAGATCGACGATGCGCAGAACATCGCCTGCATCGAACATGCCGTTGATCAGCGAATTGCGCAATTGTGCGTAGACCCTGTCGTGCAGCGTTTCGCGCCCAACCGGCGACAACTGATCGTCGCGATCGTGGCCACCATCGGTTGACCGGCCGGCTTGGACCCGCGCAGATGAGACTACCATCCCGCCGGCCCCAGACGACTGCGTTTTTTTGGGTTGCTTTTCATCATGCAGTAAAGTTTGATCAAACATCACCAATCAAATCAAGAGACTTCTTACTTCCATGCCTTTGCCAGTGCCAGACGCCCGATCGAAAATGGCAAAATCCGCTGAAGCGGTGATTGACGCGCGCGCTCTGATCAAGTCGTTCCAGGGCAACGTCGCCGTCTCCGGCATGTCGCTTAGGCTGGCTGAAGGCGAGATGCTCGGGCTTATCGGCCCGAATGGAGCCGGCAAGACCACGCTCTTCAATCTGATCGCCGGCAGCCTGAGGCCGACATCGGGCGAAATCTGGATCGGCGGCCGTGAGGTTTCGAAGGAAAACCCGGAACAGAGGATCGGCCGCGGCGTCGGCCGCACCTTCCAGATTCCGAAACCCTTTCCCGAGATGACCGTGCTGGAGAATGTGCTCGTCGGCGCACAGGCGCAGGACGGCGAACGGCTGTTTGCCAACTTCCTGCGCTTTGGTCATGTCAGGCGGCAGGAACGTCTGGCGGTCGACAAGGCGCGCGCGCTCTTGGAGTTCGTCACCTTGTCGGGTCTCGAAAAACAGCCGGCCAAGGTGCTGTCGGGCGGACAGCGCAAGCTGCTCGAACTCGCGCGCATCCTGATGGCCGATCCGCAGGCGATCCTGCTCGATGAACCGGCCGCCGGCGTCAACCCGGCACTCCTGGAAACGATCATCGAACGCGTGCTGGAGCTCAATGCGCAAGGCAAGTCGATCCTGCTGATCGAGCACAATATGGATATGGTATCGCGGCTGTGTTCGCGTGTCGTCGCCATGGCGCTCGGAAAGCCGCTTGCCGAGGGCACACCTGCCGCCGTCGCCTCCAACCCCGATGTCATCGAAGCCTATCTCGGAGCGGCGGCATGACCGCACCAGCACTTCAAACCCGTGCCCTCATCGCCGGGTACGAGCCTGACCTGCCGATCGTGCGCGGCGTCGATCTCTCGGTGGCGCCGGGAGAACTGCTGGTGCTGCTCGGGCCAAACGGAGCCGGCAAGTCGACCTTCGTCAAGGCGGTCGCTGGCGTGGTTCCCATCCACTCGGGAAGCGTCACACTCGGAGAGCGGGACATCACCAACGTCGCGCCCCACCGCAAGATCGGCGAAGGCCTGGCCTTCGTGCCGCAGACAGAAAACATTTTCGCGACGATGACCATTCACGAGAACCTGCAGCTTGCCGCAGCCGTCCTGCCAAAAAAGGAGCGAGCCGACAGGATAGCAGCACTCTATGGTCGCTTTCCCGATCTCGCCAGCAAGCCGTCGCGCCTCGCCGGGACGTTGTCTGGCGGACAGCGGCAGATGCTGGCGGTTGCCCGCGCGCTGATCGTCGATCCCTCCGTGCTCATCCTCGATGAACCGTCCGCCGGTCTTTCGCCGAAGATTGTCGGCGAGGTGTTCTCGATGCTGAAGAAGATCAACGCCAGCGGCGTTACCGTCATCCTCGTTGAGCAGAACGTCAAGGCGGCGCTGGCGATAGCCGGCCGCGCCGTCATTCTTGTCGAAGGCAGGATCAGGCACGAGGGCGAGGCCTCTATGCTGCTCGGCGACCCGCTGATCGCAAAGCTCTATCTCGGCACCACCAATGAGGCGCCGAAAGCATCATGAACCCGCAATTTCTGATGGATGGCCTGATTGCCGGCGCCATGATCGGCCTTGGCGCCATTGGCGTGACGCTGACCTATTCAATCCTGCGCTTTGCCAACTTTGCGCATGGCGAAATGCTGTCCTGGGGCGCCTACCTGGCCCTCGCCGTCAGCGGCGGCCTCGGGCTCGTGTCGACGTCATTGACGAAGCCAATCGGACCCTTCTCCTTCGGCTGGTCGCTGCCGATCGCAGCCGCCGTCGCGATCCTGCTGACCGGGTTGCTGGCGCTCGGAGTGGATAGAGCGCTGTTCGGGCGCCTGCGCGCGCGCGGCGGTGCAATCATCATCCTGGTGATGGCGAGTTTCGGCGCCTCACTTGCGCTGCGAAGCCTCCTCGAATTCATCTTCACGTCCAAACCCGCCTATTACACCAAAACGCTGCAGATCGCCGTGAAAATCGGCGCCGGGCTGCGGGCGACACCTGATCAGCTCTTGTCGCTCGCCCTTTCGGCGGTGGCGGTTGTCGCCGTCCACCTGCTGATGACACGGACCGATATCGGCCGCTCGATGCGCGCCGTCAGCGAAAACCCGGCCTTGGCGGGCATCGCCGGCGTCGACGTCAGGCGCGTGATCCGCGTCGTCTGGTTCGTCGGTGCCGCCCTTGCCTGCATTGCCGGCATCATGACCGGCCTCTTGGTGCAAATCCGCCCCTATCTCGGCCACGACCTGCTGCTGCCGCTCTTTGCTGCGGCGATCCTTGGCGGCATCGGCAGCGTCCCCGGCGCGATGATCGCTGGGATGATCGTCGGCCTATCAGAGGCAGCGGCCGTGCAGATCGTCGGCGCAGAGTGGCGAGCCGCCGTCTCTTTCGTCATTCTGGTGGCGGTTCTGCTTCTTCGCCCGCGGGGCCTATTCGGGAGGGCGGCATGAGCCTTGATCTGATCTCCTACGCCGCCTTCTTCCTCACCATGGCACTGACCTATGCCATCATGTGCCTTGGGCTCAACGTGCAGTGGGGCCAGACCGGCCTCTTCAACGTCGGTGTCGCCGCTTTCGTCGCGATCGGCGCCTACGTTTCGGCACTTTTGACAACCCCGGATGCACCCGGCCGCTTCGGCGGCTTCGGCCTCCCTATCGCCATCGGCTGGCTTGGCGGCGCTCTGTTTGCGGGAATGGCCGCTTGGCTGGTCGGCGCTTTGACCATACGGTTGCGATCCGATTATCTCGCCATTGCCACCTTCGGCGTTGCGGTCACCGTGCAGCTTTGCGTTCTCAACCTGGAGCCGCTGACCGGCGGCGCTTTCGGCATCGGCTTCATTCCGCGTCCCTTCGCAGGCCTCGCCGGCAGTCCGCTAGCATTTTCGCTTTCCAATCTTGCTCTGATGGCGGCCGTGGTGCTCGGGCTCTATATTGGCCTTCAGCATCTTGCCAACAGCCCCTGGGGCCGTGTTTTACGCGCCATCCGCGAAGATGAAAGCGCAGCACAAGCGCTCGGCAAGCGACCGACCCACTTTCGCCTGCAGGCCTTTACCATCGGCGGGGCCATTATGGGGTTGGCGGGTGCCGCGCAGGGACATTTCATCGGCTTCATCGCGCCCGACAACTATCTCCCGATCCTGACCTTCCAGGTCTGGGCCATGCTGATCGTCGGTGGCTCCGGCAACAATCGCGGCGCCATCCTTGGTGCGGTGGTGGTCTGGGGTTTATGGGCGTTGTCGGCAGCCGGCGTCTCAGCCTTCGTGCCGCCCGAACAGCAGGCGCGTGCGTCGTCGCTGCAGATCGTCATGATCGGCGTCGGGCTTTGCCTCATCCTTCTCCTGCGCCCCCGCGGCATTCTCGGCGCTTCCAACGCGCTGGCCTCGCTTCGAGGCAAGCGCCACCAGATCTTTGGGAAATAACATCATGTCCACCAAGCCCCCACGCGTTGCCCTCACCAAGGACCTTTCCATCAGCCGCATCGTCTGCGGTCTCTGGCAGGTGGCCGACATCGAAAAGAACGGCACAGTGATAGACCCGGACAGCGGCGCCGACATATTGCAGGCCTATGCGCGCGACGGCTTTGACACGTTCGACATGGCAGACCACTACGGTTCGGCCGAGCTCATCGCCGGGCGACTGCTGTCGCGCTATCAGATTGGTCAGCGGCCGGCCGCCTTTACCAAATGGTGCCCGGAGCCGGGACCGATGTCGGCTGAGGTCGTGCGTCGCGGCGTCGAGGAGCGGCTGACGCGGCTTGGTGTCGCCAAGGTCGATCTCCTGCAATTTCATTGGTGGAGCTTCGAGCATCCGGCATGGCTCGATGCCCTGCACGAGATGCAGAGACTGCGCGAGGAAGGGTTGATCGGCGCGCTCGGCGTCACCAACTTCGACGCCGGACATCTGGCGCTGGCGATTGCCGATGGCATCGAGATCGCCAGCAACCAGGTTTCGTTTTCGCTGGTCGACCGCCGGGCTGCGGGTGCGCTCTCGACGCTGTGTGCCGAAAGCGGCGTCAAGCTTCTCGCCTATGGGACGCTGTGCGGCGGCTTTCTCTCTGAAAAGTGGCTGGGCAAGCCCGAGCCGGTATCGGTCGCGGACTGGAGCCGCTCGAAATATAAGCGCTTCATCGATACCGCCGGCGGATGGGGCCCCTTTCAGGGCATCCTGAGCGCTGCTTCAACCATTGCGGCCAAACATGGTGTTTCGATCTCCAACGTCGCGAGCCGCTGGGTTCTGGAACATCAGTCGGTTGCGGCCACAATCGTCGGCGCGCGCATCGGCGAAAACGAGCATCGCGGCGACAACCTGAACGTCTTCTCCTTCGCGCTCGACGCCGAGGATCACGCTGCATTGAGTGCCGCCTTCGCCAGGACGCAGCCCATTCCTGGCGACTGCGGAGATGAATATCGCAAGCCGCCTTTCCTTACCGCCTCCGGCGATCTCAGCCACCATCTCGGTGCCATTGCCTCTGTCTACAGTGCTCAGCCCGTTCCTGGTCGTCCGGGCCGGCTGCGTGTCTCGTCCGGCAGCGTTTGGGAGCCGATCGCCGGCTATAGCCGCGCCGTGCGGATCGGCAACCGTATTGTCGTCTCCGGCACCACCGCGACTCATGGTGCAAACCGCTGCGTCGCGCCGGGCAATGCAGGTGCGCAAGCCACTTACATTCTTGACAAGATCGCGGCATCGATCTCCGCGCTTGGCGGCCGCATGGAAGACGTGATCCGCACGCGCATCTATCTGCGTGACGCAGATAAGTGGGAACCGGTTTCCCGGGCCCACGGCCGCGCCTTTGCAGCCATTCTGCCCGCCAATACGCTTATCGAGGCCGGAGGCCTCATCGGAGACTATGAGGTCGAAATCGAGGCGGAAGCGGTCTGCGATTGACCGCAGCAACAGCAGGCTGGGCAAGCCTTTGCGCCTGCCGCGGATGCCGCTGCAGTGCAGGGTGTCGTGATCAAACTGCTGGATGATCCATTTAGAAACCCGGAATGATCCCCACGGCGGCGTGGTGAAGTTCCGGGCGCGGCCGAGAACTCTCCTTGGCGCGGCGATCGGAAGTGATCGGTCCGGATCCACCTGCTTCTGGGCCAGTGATCACCCAACCTGACCTTGCGAGATGGCCAGTCACCTCCTCTCTGTGGTGGGAGAGACAAAGGACCATGGAACTACCGGGAGCGCCGTGGAGTTTTGTTGGAAAGGAGAACTGTCATGCCAGCAAAGTCAAAGGCACAACAAAAGGCCGCCGGAGCTGCCTTGTCTGCAAAACGCGGCGACACGCCAAAGAGCAAGCTTAAGGGCGCATCGAAGAACATGGTCGAATCCATGTCCGAGAAGCAACTAGAGGAGTTCGCGTCGACCAAGCGAAAGGGCAAGCCCCAGCACGCCGCCAACTAATCTACTGTGATCAAGAGCCTGATCAAGTGCCGCGGTCAGGGGCACGCCCTGTTCGATAAGAGCGGCCGCGTCCATGATCGCCCAAGGAGCAGCAAAGCGGGGGACGTATTGGGTGGACGCCTGGAAATCCAGGGTGCCGATGCGGTCGGAACCAGACTGGAGCAGGAAGGTCAGCTCGATGATCCCGGGCACGCCGCTGGCGTCGCGCTTTTTGCCCGTCAGCCTGTTGATTATGACCCGGCGGCCCAGGCATCCGGCGGGCCGTGGTTAATGCAGCTGGCCAGGTCAGGAGGTCGATAGGCGTGATAACGACTTCATGAGGGGGAGATCCGGCTCATAGATGGGGATCGCGCTCTTACGGCGGCGATAGCTGGCAGACAATCTTGCAAAATGCAAGAGAGCGCGGTGCGCAGCGGGCGGACCTCTTTTGATCAGTTCTATCCATCGCGGCGCAACCGCCAGATTGGCGGAAAACTGTAGATCGCGGCTGCCCCGCCGTAGGAAAGCCGGCCAAGGGCCAACCGTAGGTCCTCCGCTGGAGATTGTCTGAACTCACTTGAAGCCACTGCGGGAAGCTATTCTTCACCGGAGCTGGATTATCGTCTATCAACTTGCTGCTGCTCCGCCCTCACGAAAAGCGCCCGATCTCAAACGTTCGATTTCGGATGCCACGACGGGCCGTGAAAGGAAAAATCCTTGGAGTTCGTCGCACCCGGCGTCGATGAGCCAAGCCTGCTGTTCAGGGGTCTCGACGCCCTCGGCCGTTGCTCTCATTCCACCGGCATGAGCTAGCTCAATCATGGCCTGGACAATGCCAGCATTGCTGCCCGGCTTGCCGTATTCGCCCACGAAGCAGCGATCTATCTTGATCCGATCGACATCCAGCTTTTGCAAGCGTCCGAACGACGAGAAGCCTGTGCCGAAATCATCAAGCGCGAACTGGACCCCAATCTCTCGAAGAGCCCGAATGTTTCGGCGACACGCCTCTTCATTTTCCAGAACGGCACTCTCGGTGATTTCGATTTCCAGTTGGCGCGGGTCGAAATCGAACTTGTCCAGCAAGCCGATCACCCTCAGGGCGTAGGTTTCTGATCGAAGCTCTACCGGAGAGGCATTGACGGCCACGATCAGCTCTGGCCATTTTTTTGCATCGGTTAGCGCGGTGCTCATGACAATTTCGCCCAACCTGTCGATCAGACCCGCCTCTTCCGCAATGGAAATGAATGTTTCGGGTTGGACAAGACCTCTGGTAGGATGACGCCACCTTGTTAAAGCTTCCACGCCGATCAATCGGGCGTTGGAAGCGTAAATTGGCTGATAGTGTACGGCGATTTCATCACCGGTCTGCAAGGCAGTTCTAAGATCGCGCTCAAGGTCTCGACGTGTTCGTATCAGGTCGTCCATGTGTTGCCCGAAAATCGCAAACTGGTTTCTGCCTGCTTCCTTGGCGTGATAGAGCGCGATATCAGCCCGTCGGACGAGGTCCTGAGCATCTGAGCCGCTTGATGACACGGCAATGCCGATACTTGCACCGATAAGGATCGGTTGCCCATCGATTTCGAACGGACTGCGTATCGCAGCGACGATGTTCTCGGCCAACTTCTCGACGAGGTTCATCTTGGGGTCGGGGATTATGATCGTAAATTCGTCACCCCCGATACGGGCCACCAAGACGCCAGTGCCTGCAGCAGAACGCAATCGGCTGCCCACCTCAGCGATTAATTTATCGCCGACGGGATGACCGAGCGTATCGTTGACATTCTTGAAGCGGTCGAGATCAACAAAAAGGACCGCCGCCTGAGACTTCGCCAAGGTTTCTTCCACGGCGGCATTGAAGGCAGCTCGGTTCGGCAAGCCACTCAGCACATCGTGATGAGCGAGATGCTGCAGACGGCTTTGGCTTTCTCGCAGCCGACTGGACCTCCCTTGAAGAAGCAATACAAAAGCCGACATGGCAGCCAGCACGAGAAGCCCGCCTACGGCGAGGACGGGCTCTGTTGCCCGCAGCACTTCAGTGCCAGGCCGGAAAGGCACCCAGCTGAAGTAGCCAAAGACCTGACCCGATCGTGAGGCTAAAGGAAATACACTTCGCCCCGCCTGCCCGTCTTTCTTCCATTCAAATCGGAGATCGTTGAAGAGGTATTCGGACGCCAGCGTATGGGCGAAATCACCGTCAAGATAGCGCAAAGCGATATGAACAAACTGATGCTGTTCATCGACAGCAATCTCCCCACTGTCCGAAACTATAGGCTTGACGCTCAATATCGCAGGCCGGTCGCGGATCTTGACAATGTCGCTTTCGCCAATGGTCAGACTTTTGTCTGACACTCCGGCAGTATCCCCGTCCGCCAGCCGCTTTCGCAGCTTCTTCACCAGTTTAAGCGCATCGGCGGCGACGAAGGCGAAAGCAACTTGGTCGTTCGCCTCCGTTGCCGAGTACCCATACGCCAGCTGGTCTGTCGGACCCAACACGAATGCGGCGTCGTGACCGAAGTAGCTGTTCATCCACCGCCCGAGATTGGCAGCCATCCAATCTCGATCACCCGCAGCAACATGCGTGACAGCGTCGTCCCAGACGGTGGCGCTCTCTTGGTCATGCGCGATCGACTCCTGCATCTTGCCGACGACAAGCGCAAGCAGGCTGTCTTGCCGCTCAACGGTCGACCGATCCGACTGCACCACGGCGTACATCATGGTCCCGTATACGGTGCCGATAATGATCGCTGCGAACAGGGTAGCGAAGATGATCTTGAACGGGAGAGAAGGCTTCAGGTGGGGCATTTAATGTTCCAGCACGATGGGTACGACCCAGAATGATAGCCGACGCGGGTTAAAACATGAAAAAAGCCGCATGTATGATACCGTACCCAAGTACCGCACCCGGGAACCCGATTGCCGTCGCGCATAGCCTCAAAACAATTGCTCTCCTGTCGACTTTCGAACCGGAATTGATCGACCAATCGAAGAACGGACCATTCTCAGTGGGGGCCGCTTATCCCCTGGACTGCTGGGTGTCCAACAAGCTGGCGTCCCCATTCTCGTGATCTGCTACCTCTGATCCTGATGCTGGTTGCCTTCGAGGCGGCGATGTTCAGGCAATACCTTTCGCCAGGGGGCTCCTGGAAGGCCGTGATCGAGGAGGAGTAAATCCTAATCGTGATCGCCAAGCGCCAACCGGGCCAAGTTCAGCCGTTGCAAAGTCATCAATTTTCCAACCAGCACCGAACGGTTTCGCTGACCAGTTCGCGAAGCCGTGCGCTATCCCGATCAGCGCAACCCTCATATCTTCTGTCGACCTGTTACCAGGCCTGACACTCCGGCCTTGCCTTGGCTCGTTGCTGCTACATACTTGGTTGGTCGACAACAAGGAGCGTATTATGTTTCGCGCGTTTACGGTCGCAGCCGTATCTTTAGCTCTTTCCGGTGCGGCAATGGGCGCCGATCCAATAGTGGGCAGCTGGAAAACGCAGAATGGCGAACTCTCCGTCATCGATCGTTGCGGCTCTCAATACTGCATCGTCGCCAAATCGGGCAAATATGCCGGTCAAAAGCTGGGGTCGTTTCAGCCCGATGGCGATTCGTACAAGGGTCGACTTACTGACCCGCGAAACAACGCAACCTACAGCGGCAAACTGGCAGTCTCGGGCGACAGGTTGAAACTTCAAGGCTGTGCAACGAGTGTCCTGTGCAAGACTGAGACTTGGACGCGCGCTTCCCAATAGTGCTCCGAGGGTTAGTCCTCCTCCGCGCTACGCCCTGCTTCTTTTCGCGTGTAGGTCCGATGTTTCTGACATCTGAATTTTGAAATGATGGGACCGCCACGAAACTAAGTCTTCCTCAGATACGTTCTAAATCGTGGCTCGACCCGTGTTGGCGTGGGCTTTCGTACTCAAATTTTTGAAAGCCTTCATGTCTGAAACCGTCAAGCTGATATCCATCGGAACAGCCGTTCCTCCATATGTCATCGACCAGCACGACGCCGCTGTCGCCTCACATGGAGCTTTTGCCTCACGCTTCGGCGACTTCGATCGGCTTTCGAAAGTGTTCGAGAGCGCCGGGATCAAACGCCGCTACGGAGTTCGGCCGATAGATTGGTATCTGAAAACGTCCGGCTGGCAGGACAGAAACGCCGCCTACATCGAGGGTGCCAGCGAGCTCTTCTTCGACTCGGCCGGCAAGGCCTTGGAGGCCGCGAACCTGGCCGCATCGCAGGTCGATTTTGTCGTAACAGTCTCATCGACCGGTATTGCCACACCCAGTCTCGATGCTCGCGTCAGCACCAGGCTCGGTTTTCGTAACAATGTAGTGAGGGTGCCGGTATTTGGGTTGGGCTGTGCGGGCGGGGTGTCCGGTTTAGCTATTGCGTCGCAGCTGGCGTCTTCAAAGCCGGGCTGCGTCGTGCTGATGGTGGCCGTAGAGACCTGCACACTCGCTTTTCGGATGGATAAGTTGACCAAGGCCAATATCGTGGCGACCGCACTATTCGGTGATGGCGCCGCAGCCTGCGTCATCAGCGCTGCCCGTGACGGTATCGCCGAGGTCGAGATGAGTGGCCAGCATAGCTGGCCCGACACGCTCGACATCATGGGATGGAGCGTCGACCCTGAGGGCCTGGGCGTCATCTTCGACCGGGCCATCCCGCCCTTCGCCGAGGCTAACATTAAACCGGCAATCAGCGCTATCCTAGCTCAATCAGGTCTATCACTGTCGGACATCGATCGGTTCGCCTGCCATCCCGGCGGCGCCAAGGTGATCGACGCTTTCGAATCCGCCCTTGAACTGCGTCAGGGAACACTCAATCACGAACGAGAAGTGTTGTCTGACTACGGCAACATGTCCGCACCGACGGCCCTATTTGTCCTCGAACGCTTGATTGCCGCGGGACTTCCCGCTCGCACTATACTGACAGCTATGGGACCCGGCTTTACGGCAAGCTGCGTATCTTTAAAGGCGGCCGCATGATCGTTTCCATCCTTCTGCTAGCGGCGGTCACGTTTGAGCGGCTTGGTGAACTATGGTTGGCGAAGCGCAATACGAGGCGGCTGTTGGCGAAGGGCGCCAGCGAGGTCGCAGGCGAGCATTACCCAATGATCGTCCTTCTGCATGGGCTCTGGCTTGTCGGATTGTGGATGCTTGCGTGGGATGAGCAAGTATCCCACGCTTGGTTGAGCGTCTTTGCTTTTCTCCAAATCCTCCGGTGCTGGACACTTGCGACGCTTGGCCGGCGGTGGACGACACGCATCATCGTCGTACCCGGAGAACAACTCGTATCCGCGGGCCCCTATCGCTTCCTGCGACACCCTAACTACGTCGTCGTGATCGGGGAAATCGCGGTCCTGCCTTTATGTTTCGGCATGCCACTTTACGCATTGGTATTTTCGGTCGCCAATGTCATCGTTCTGACCATCCGTATCAAGGCGGAAAATGCCGCCCTCAGAGGGTTGCCGCGTGCCGATGCAGTCTAACGCTGATCCCATCAAAGCTCGTCCGCGCTTGGTCTGGGCAGGTTTTATCGCCATGTGCGTGGGCATGTTCATGGCTATCCTGGACGTGCAGGTCGTGGCGACCTCTTTGCCGTCCATCCAGTCTGCGCTCGATATTGATCCGGATCAGATGAGCTGGATCCAGACGGCCTATCTCATTGCGGAGGTCATCGCGATCCCTCTGACCGGCTTTCTGACACGGGTTCTGACCATGCGCTGGTTGTTTGTGGTCTCGCTGGCGGTTTTCGTGATCGCCTCGGCAGGATGTGCGGCGAGCATCAGCTTTGGCCAACTCGTCGCGTGGCGGGTCCTCCAGGGCTTTGCAGGCGGCACGCTGATCCCGTCCGTGTTCTCCGCGGTGTTCCTGCTCTTCCCGGACAATCGGCAGGCGCTGGCGACGACAATCGCCGGCGTGCTGGCGGTGCTTGCACCAACGGTCGGGCCGATCGTCGGGGGCTGGCTGACTGAAAGCTATTCCTGGCACTGGCTTTTCTTGATCAACGTCATCCCCGGCATCCTCGCTGCCGGTGTAGCTGCCAGATCGCTTCCCCGCGAGCGCACCTCCGTTGCGCCAATAAAAGGGTTTGACGCTCCGGGACTGGCTTCCATGGCTACAGCGCTGATCTGTCTGGAAATCGGATTGAAGGAAGCGCCTACCAGTGGATGGCTCTCATTAACCAGCGGCGGGCTGTTTGTTGTCGCTTCGATTTCTGCCGCGTTTTTTATCTGGCGGTCGCTCCGCATTGCCTCTCCCTTGGTAGAGCTACGGAATTTTGAGGATCGAAACTTTTTAATCGGTTCGGCGCTGAGCTTCGTGCTCGGCATCGGACTGTTTGGGTCCGTGTATCTGATGCCTGTCTTTCTTGCCTTTGTCAGGGGACACAATTCTCTGGAAATCGGTATGACGATGCTGGTAACCGGTATTGCGCAGCTTTTCACCGCCCCAATCGCAGTCGCCCTGGAAAAACGAATGGATCCGAGGCTGCTTTCCGCTGCAGGCTTCACCCTCTTTGCCGTCGGAATAGGTGCGAGCGCATTTCAGGATCCGACATCGGACTTCGATGCGATGTTCTGGCCTCAGGTGGTGAGAGGAGTCTCCATCATGTTCTGCCTTTTACCCCCCACCAGGCTAGCACTCGGCAACCTTTCAGCGGACCACGTCCCAGACGCCAGCGGACTATTCAACCTCATGCGCAACCTTGGCGGCGCGATCGGTATCGCGCTGATAGACACCGTAATTTACACCCGATCGGAACTGCTCGGTCAGAAGATCTGGAACGGTCTGGAGAAAGGAAATCTCTCAGTTGCGCAATTCGTCGGCGTACCGACCGCCATGATAGCGGGCCATAACGGGTCCTTTGACGAACAGGCGACATCAACGCTCGATCCGCTCGTTCAAACCGCCGCGACGGTCGAAGCGCTCAACGAAGCTTGGGCAATGATTGCCCTGATTACTGTCGTAGCTATTTTGATTATACCCTTCGCGAGAAGCGTTGCATCACCTCCTAATGCAAGCTCGAACCACCTTGAGAGGGTTTGATCATGGTGGTCAGAGCCAGATTGCGAGCATTACTCCGAGGTCGCCGGCTCATCCACCTCGGTTCGCGGCTTGTGAGGTGGCATTTCGTTTTGAACAGAATGACGGCTGAGCAGTCCTGAACTCGGCAATCGGGTCGTTCATTTCGCCGGAATGGCTGATGAAGGCCGCTTCGGCCTTTTCCTCTCTAGCCGGGCCTCCGCGGGCGCCGGCTCCTTATATGTTCCCTGGTGGTATAGCTCATCCTCAAGATGATCAATGGAAGCCCCCGCCCTCTCCTGTAAGACACGGGCAGCAAAGCGCTGCGGGGGGAAGAACCCGGCCTCTCAGTCCCTGTCCAGCAACCGCGCGATCGGTAGCCAACTCGAGCAAGTCTGAAGCCAGCACACCATGGCTCGCAAGACCGCGTGTCAGTGCATCAGGCACAGCCGCATGCTCGACTGCCGAAGGCGCGATCGTATAGAATGTAAGAATATTGTCGGCACCGAATCGTCGGTAGCACAGAAGGTTTTTGAGGCATTCTGTCCGTGGCTCTGTCGGGCAAAACGGAGCAGAAACTCGTTCATCTGACGGTCGCCGCAATCGAAGACTGCCCGACCCTGTGACTTAGCGATCGGTTCCCATGCCATGAGGTAAAGCCATCGGTTGCCAGGCAAACCGGCAATCGCCGCGCGCAGCTTGGCGTTAGGTTTAGGCGGATTTTCCAGAAGCTCAAGGATGCAAACATGATCGCGCTTCGACACTTTTATCGTCTCGGCTTCCTCGATCACAGCCTCTGCTTCTCGCAGGGCGGATTGCGTCACGAAATCCCTCAGATCGGTATTACGAAGCGCCGCAGCACGCACGAGTTTAGCCTTGGCCGTGGCAGCCACCCTCAAACTCATACGCTCACTGTTCTCGTTTGCTATGCTAGGCACGTCAGCCTCCATCTTTCGACGGAATATAGGCGAAAATCTTCTCGTCGCCAATGCTGTGCGCCTTCAAGGCGTACAGGTCACCCACGCGCATTTCTATATCTTCTTGGCTTACCTCAGGGCGTGAAGTCTGCAGATAGTCCAAGCGTTGGATTCGACCAAGCAAGGTCGAACGGCATTCGCTGGGCAAGAACAGGCCCCCCAATCAAGGAATACTTCCTGAGTTGCGTAGAACCTGCCCAGCTCCTTGCATTTTTGCACTTGATCTTCGAATAGGCCAAGGGCCTTAGACGCTGTCGGCACCCAAAAATCGACTGGCATGGTCGCGGCAGGCGTGATACCTAGCGCCTTCTTGAACACGACGATGAAGGCCGTCGTCGATTCATACCCCAGGTCGCCTGCCACCCGATGAACCGTCGCACGCCGGAGCCCGATGACGAGATGGAGGTGGCGTCGTCAACGGCTGAAGCTCGACATAAGCCCTTCTGGCCTCGGGCCATTATTGGGACCTGATGAACGAGAGCAGGTCGGGGTTGAGAACATCCGCATGCGTGGTTAGCATGCCGTGGGGGTAGCCTGGATAGGTTTTTAGCGAGCCGTTCTTGAGCAGGTTGACGGCGCGCGGCACTGAACTCGCGAACGGGACGACCTCATCAGCCTCGCCATGCATCACCAGCACCGGCACGGTGATCTTTTTAAGATCCTCGGAATAGTCTTCGAGCCAGGAGTCGACTGTCGCGTAATGGGCAAGAGCGCCGCCAGCCATGCTCTGGCGCCACCAGTTCGCAATGACGGCTTCCGAGGGTTTGGTACCATCGAGTTTATAGCCGTAGAACGGATTCTCAGCGACGAAACGGTAGAATTGCGACCGGTTGCCCAATACGCCTGCCCTGATCGCTTCGAACCATTCCGGCGCCTGGCCCGTCGGGTTTTCCTCGCTCCGGTACATGTTTGGCGTCAATGATGCGACCAGTACCGCTTTGGCGACACGTTCCTGGTGACGAGCTACATAACGAGCAACCTCGCCCCCGCCTGTCGAGTGACCGATATGGATCGCTTCATGCAAGTCGAGATGTTCCGTTAGCGCCGCAAGGTCTGCAACCCATGTGTCCATATCGTTTCCGGTGCTCGGCTGATCGGACCGGCCGTGGCCGCGGCGGTCATGTGCGATCACCCTATATCCATGATGAAGGAAAAACATCATCTGGACATCCCAGTCGTCCGCTGTCAGCGGCCAGCCGTGGCTGAAAACGATCGGCTGACCTGATCCCCAATCCTTGTAGAAAATGTTTACGCCATCCTTCGTTGTAATCGTTGGCATCGATCCGCTCCTTCGGGCTGCCCGCTATTTGCAGCTGGACCGTAGGTTCTTCTTTGCGGCGTGACAAAGACCTTGTAGGCTCCGCCTATGCTTGAAAGGTATAGCGAGGGCACGATGGAGCTTCGGCATTTGCGTTATTTCGTTGCAGTGGCTGAAGAGGGCAGTTTGTTGACAGCAGCCCAACGTCGGCTCAATACGTCCCAGCCCTCGTTAAGTCGGCAAATCCGAGACCTGGAACTCGAGGTTGGTGCACAGCTGTTTGACCGGCAAGCCCGGGGTGTCTCGCTCACGCCGGCGGGACGTGTTTTCCTTGATCACGTACGCTTCGCGCTCCTACAGGTAGAGGCAGCTGTCGATGGAGCCCGTCGCGCGGCTGAGCCGCAGAGACCCTCGCTCTCAATAGGTTTCCTCGTAGGTTTGGAGGTTACATGGCTTCCTCATTTATTGCGCATCCTGCGAGAGGACACACCGGACATCGAAGTCACCTTGTGCAGCCTGTCGTCTCCGGAGCTCGCTGTTGCGCTGGTGCGAGGGAAATTGGATGTCGCATTTCTTCGCCGCGAACAACATAGCATGGGCCTCAAGTTTAAGCTGCTTACCGAAGAACCATTGATCGCAGTGCTGCCAGCAGGTCACCGGCTGGCGTCACGCAAGAAGATCTCGCCCAAGGATCTTGCATCCGAGGTCTATGTCAGCTCAGCGCGGACCTCACCAGTCCTTCAGGACGTAATACTCGACTATGCGTCGAAAGCGGGGATCGCTCTCAAGGCAAGATATGAAGGTGAAAACATTTCGTCGGCAATGTCGCTTGTCGCCTCGACGGGCGGAGTGACACTGGTCCCGCTATATGCGCAGAATATCTTGAGCCCAAATGTCGTCGCGAGGGCGCTCGATGGTGTGCCTCCTACGGTCGAGCTCACGCTCGGATACAATGAGGCGAATTCGTCACCGTTGCTACAGGGGCTTCTGTCTCGTGTCGATGAATTGACCGAAAGTGTTCGTAATCAGAGCGTCATTCAATACGCAGACACCTCGCAATAGGCATGCGGCGTGAGTCGGATACTTGCGTCTATCTGATGCGTTAGGGTTCTGGTTTTGTTGAGTTCCCAATTGCTCTTGAAACGATATTGCTCGCCAGATGTCGTCATAGATCGAATCCGTGCGGTGAATGAAAACCCCGAATCCCATGCTCGATCACCCACCATGGTGACCGCGCTTTAGACCAGGGAGATCAGTAACCGTGCATGGGCCCGAGTCTCGTACAGCCTTTGATCACCGGGCACTTAGTTTTCGCATGTACAGAGGATCGGTGTCATCAAGCTGACATCTGCATCCATGCGCTCGAGAACCTTTGCCGGAAAAAATAAGGATCATTTATGTAGCTTTGTGACGTTTTCGGCCGGCGGCGCTGGGCTTCCCCACCACACGAAGTCTTTGGGCGAGGACACCCAGGACGACCGGCTGCCCGAGACCGCTGTGGAAGACACCGCTTGTGATCAGTGAATAGTGTGGCTCCCTCCGCTCCCATGCTCGAACTTGGCAAGAAGATGGATAGCATCTCGAACCACAGACTCGGCTCTCTCCGGGTCGTCTGTCGCGATGGTCTCGGCATCCATCTGAAGGCGATTGCCGAGTTTAGCCAGATCTTCCCAGAGAGGATCATCTTCATGTTTCGCGATTGAGGCCGACATCAGGAGGCTTTCAGCCAGGGTCTCTAGGAAAGCGACGCGTTCCTCCGTGCTCATGTCGTCGAGTCGTTTCAGGTCCGCCATGATGGCTCCTCGGAAGCATTGGGCCGAGGAGCTTGGAAAAGACCTCTTCTTCGGTAACTAGGCGGTCGCCCCCGATATCAAGCCGCGAGCCACCACATAGGGAACCGTGAGGCAAACCGGTCGTTTTGCGAAAATGGCTACGAAATCTCTCCGACTTATAATGCCCTTCAACTCGATGAGTGACCGTCCCTATCGCTCCATTCCAACGAATGTGGGACTGAAGACAGTCATTCGCGCTGAGGACGCAGGGCTCATACAGCGGGCAGCCGATCTTTGACCGACTTCGCCGTGTTCGCTAGTGCGTTAGCCATTGGAGGTTAGCGCCTCGAGACAGGGTTGGATGACCTTCCAGGCGCCGCCGGCCTTCGCGGCTTGGGCGATCGCGCTTGGAGTTGCCTTGCGTTGCTGGAGAGCAGCACGCAGGCCTTCGACAGCAACCGATCGGTCCAACAGTTTGGGTTTCGGAACAGATCAGCAAGGGTTTTCGGGATCGAATACACCGGAACGTCACCCCGGCGATTACCTGATGTTCAATGCCCTGTTGCAGATACGGTGTCTGAAGCGGGCCGTACGCAGCGGTGGATAGGACTGCACGGGCGCCCAATCGCTGGTCCCGATCGCTATCCAGACCCGCCGCGGCATCTGATGGGTCAGTCCGTGGAAGGCGAGCGCCGACACCCGAGCGATCACGCCTTTTGGCGCAAGCATGATCGCTTCAGCGAGGATCTAGTTCTCTTCGATTTCCACGTCACGCTTCTGATAAACGCCGCGCGAGATACAGTCGATTTCACCGCCCTCGACGGCGCGCGCGATCGTTTGTCCGCTGATGCCGGCCTCGCGCAGTTCATGTGCATGCATCATGCTGCGCGCAGCGAGCAGGCTTCTGAGTTTTGCTCTTTGAGACTCTTGCACTGATGGCATGTTACAAATCCTCTAACGGTTCGCAATCTTATCAGAGGTTTTGTCACTCATCATCCCGCATTGGCGAACGATAGAAAACGCCTCCAGCGAGCTCGGATCCTCTGCTGGAATGTCTTTTCGATTCATTCGCCGCCAGCAGCGAGAGTGAAGAACCGTCATCTGCATTGAACGGGCGTGTTGTGATCGTAAACAAGAATGAAGCACAACGACGCCATTACCGGGAACTTGCTCCGCGCCTGCGAGTTCCGTTCCATAAGGAGTAAGAGCATGACCAACAATTCAATCCCAAGCTCTGCAAAGCTTCCGCCGAAGGCTTTGAGCGAAGACACCCATGACAACGAACTGCCGGAGACAAACGCCGACGACCGCCGCGCGCCGCCGGTAAATATGGGCAGCAGCCGCGAGGCCGGTGACGGCGTGACGGACGCCGATCCCACCACAGGCCGTGCTGATGCGAAGGACCGCATCCCTGCCCCGCAGACCGCCAACCGGGAATAGTCTCGTGTAGTTGCGTAAGCGTTACACGAACACCAACGACTGCAGGCGGACCATCAGATCTACCCGAGGCCGTCCTTAGGGAAATGACGTTCGTCCACCGGCATGGGGAGACGTATCCTCTGACGGATCGTCCCGCCACCTACGATTAGGAAAAGGAGATGTCCAAGATCGATACCAACGACGCCCCGAAGGATAGAATCAAACAGAGCGGCGCAGGTCTTCCTGATGATCCCGGCCAGCCTATCGGAGCCACAGAGGAGGAGGCGCTCCGAATAAGGGCTAAGCTTGGCACCTCAGACGACGAAGAACGCAAGGATGACGTCCGCGAAACTGCGGCGCAGCTTGCCAGACCGAAACACGGCACCGCATGATGCCGGGGACGTTTTCTGCATTGAGCATATTCGCCTACGATCTCGATGACCGAGGCGAGCCCATACAAGCATGGGAGACCGTCGTCAGCGGCACAGAAGAAGAGGCCATTGCCGAGGCAAAAGAAGCTGCGAGCCGCCACGCTGGAGTGTTAGTCGTGCGGCGAGACGGCCGTCCCGCAGTCGGAGAAGAGGGCGACCCCGTGGTCGTCTTCCGGGCTGGGAGAACTGGCGACTTCGACTAGAGATCGACCATGATCGTATTCCTGGATTTCGAAGCTTCCTCGCTCAGCAAGCATAGCTATCCGATCGAAATTGCTTGGGTGTTCGAGGACGGCCGGTCGCGGTCTCTGCTCATCGCTCCGGAGCCGAACTGGACGGACTGGTCGGAAACCGCAGAAGGCATTCATGGCATTTCCCGAGAAAAGCTTGCTGATCAAGGCGTCCCGGTTTCGTTGGTGGTCCAAGAGATGATGGCAACGCTGTCCGATCATGATCTCTACGCGAGTTCGCCGTCATGGGACGGAAAATGGCTCAGCGTCCTGCTTCGCGCCGGGGGGGTTCCGAGACACAGTCTGCGGGTGCGAAAGTCCGACGATCTCTTCGTGGAGGTTGCCTTGATGCTGATTGAAGACAGAAATGTGCGTGGCGTTGACGCCGCTGCGCTCGTCGCAAAAGTCATTGCGCGGAGCGAGCCTGCTAGACCGGCCCACCGCGCGCTTCAGGACGCCGCCCTAGAACTTGAAAGATTGCGTCTGATGCGGGAGGCTATCGAGAGCTTGGCTATCGCGCAGGCGCGCACCTGAAACGCCTTGACATGGAAAAAACCGGATACCGCAAATTCCCGGAAAACACCCTCCAATGATCGAAGCGGGTCGAAATGTCCAATGAGCGAGACTATATGAAAAGTCATACTTTTCATCGGAGGTGTTTACAATGGCAATTAAAGGGAACCTTTTGATCGCAGGATCAGAAAAGCGCGGCTCGAGCGGCGAGTTTTCGGGGATCGAAGCTGCGACCGGAAGGTCCCTGGCCGTTTCTTTCGGGGGCGCCGCGCCTGCCGACGTCGAGGATGCTACCCGTCTGGCGTGGGAGGCCTTCAGCATCTATCGCGAAACGGACCTCGAAGCGCGAGCCTCATTCCTCGAGACGATAGCGACCGAGATCGAAGGCGTCGGCGATGAGCTGGTCGAGCGCGCTATGGCCGAGACTGGCCTTCCGCGCGGGAGGCTGGAGGGGGAGCGAGCCCGTACGACCGCCCAGCTTCGGCTGTTCGCAAAGGAGGTCCGCGAAGGCCGGTTTCAGGAGCTCCGCTTCGACGCGGGCGATGCCTCGCGAAAGCCGGTGCCCAAGCCGGACCTTCGCCTGCGCAACATTCCCATCGGGCCTGTCGCCGTCTTCGGCGCCTCGAACTTCCCTTTGGCCTTTTCGGTTGCGGGCGGCGACACAGCCTCAGCCTTGGCCGCCGGCTGCCCGGTCGTCGTAAAGGCCCACTCGGCGCATCCAGCAACGTCCGAACTCGTGGGGCGCGCAGTACAGCGTGCCGTCCAGAAAGCCAACCTGCCCGTTGGTACGTTCGCTCTTCTGTTCGACACGGGCTTCGACGTGGGGCAGCAGCTGGTCGCCGACCCGAGGATCCGCGCGGTCGGCTTTACCGGCTCCCGCAAAGGTGGGACCGCACTTATGAAGATCGCATCCGAACGCAAGCAGCCGATCCCCGTCTACGCCGAGATGAGCAGCATCAACCCGGTCATCCTGTTTCCGGGAGCGCTTGCTAATCGCGCCGAGGAGATCGCGACATCTTTTGTCTCGTCACTGGCGCTCGGCGCCGGCCAATTCTGCACGAACCCCGGTCTCATCCTGGCCGTACACGGTAAGGGGCTCGACGCCTTTATCGCGAGGGCCAGGGAACTGCTGCCGGAGACCGGGGCGCAGACGATGCTGACACCGGCCATCGCCAAGGCGTTTCGAGAGGGCGTCGGCCGCCTCGAACGACATGCCGAGGTTTCCATGCTCGCCAAGGGAAAGTCCGGCGGCAAGTACGACGGAGTGGCCGCGCTCTTTGAAACGTCGGCCGCCTCGCTCCTCGCACATCACGAACTGCAGGACGAAGTCTTCGGCGCGGCCGGGCTAGTCGTGCGCTGCAAGGATTTCGATGAGCTGGAGAAGGTGATTGACGCTCTCGAGGGCCAGCTCACCGTCGCGTTGCATGTCGACGATAGCGATATCGACGACGCTCGACGTCTTGTTCCGAAGCTTGAGATGCTGGCGGGGCGGCTGCTCGTCAATGGCTTCGGCACCGGGGTTGAGGTGTCGCCTGCCATGGTGCACGGCGGCCCCTATCCGGCGACGGCCGATGGCCGTTCTACCTCGGTCGGAACACTCGCAATTTATCGGTTTCTGCGACCGGTGTCCTATCAAGACTTTCCAGAAGCGATCCGCCCGATCGCCTTGCGGTAACGATCTGCGCGCGGTCCCCGTGGGACCGCGCGCCAACCTTCTGAAGCGCTCTGCTGTGGCGCGGGACGCGCAGACAAATTATCGTGACCCATGGTTAAGAATGCGCAGTCCATCGTCGTGGAGACTTCACCAAGGTCGGCGCGGTACCATTCTGCTTGCCCTGGGGAAGATCTGCTTTGAGAGAGGACGGGATCGAAAAGCGTAGAAGGACGAGGCTGCGCTCGACAGGTCGAGATCCGCGGTTAATTGCAATTGCCCACCATGCAGAGGTATGGCCCGAAGGTGATTAAGCTCGGTCGAGTTTGCCAATGAACGACCGCAAGGCCGCGGAGTGATCGTGCAGCACATAGCGGAGTTCTTGCTCGGGCGAGGAGTTCGCTACCTATTCGCAAATATCAGATCGCGCAAACCATCTGTCATTTCCGGGCTAGGACTCTAGCCGCCGCACTAAGTATTTCGCTGAACGAAAGCTTTGAAACGTTGTCAGCGAGATTGAGGGAGGCAATCAACGGATCTTCAACCGCTTGTCCGACTTCGTCATGCGGAACAGAGGCGCTCAACTGATCGAACCAGGCCTTGTCCGTAACGCCGACGAAGAGACGGACCAAGGATTATCCTCTCATCTCGGCTGTGTTTGCAAGCTATGACGTTCTGGCAATCCACATCGTCAGTGCTGCAGCCCGAGAGCCAGCTACTGCAGAGCATAGCTTGCAGATCGTGGTCTTGTTCCTTTTCACTTCGGCGTCCCCATCCCTCCTCCGTATCTCATGTCGCAAGCACCCGCCCGAGATCAGACAACAGCTTTTCGCGTCGGCCCTCCGAAAGTTTGGCCAAGTTGTCGACTTTCCAGCGCACCGCCGGCAAGTCCGCGGCTCCAGGCACGCCTAGCAAGTCCCACTCTGGCTCGCGGGCCTTGAAGGAGAGAAGAAAGCGCCGGTGCTCGGCAGCCATCTTGCCAACGACCTCTGCGATTAGAGCTTAACGAGCATCGTATAGCGCCTCCAGGGTCACGGGCTCTTCCGTCATGCCGGCAAACCCCGCGTCAAACTCGTGGCGCAAATCCTTGCGCGTCGGCGCCAAGACCTCGCCCATCGGCCTGTTGTGGCTCAGGATGTAGACAATGAAGGCACGCCGCAGCTCATCGGATATTCCCTCATTCGCGAGCAGACGCCTGATATCGAACAGATCTCGTGGATGCTGCCGATCCAAGGCTGCGACGATCTTGCCGGCGTAGAGGTCCGGGAAGGACACAACAGGCACCTCGGCATATCCGAAGAGCTCTTCGACCCGGTCGCAAACCGCCCGTGTCTCGGGAGAGTAGACGCAGCCACGAATGACAGACGTCACCTCGATTTTGATCTGTACGCCGTCGGAGGTAACCAGCACCTTTGTTGCATCGGATATTCTGGCAGCAATCCGCCGTATGGCGGCATCGATATTGGCGAGAGAAGTCGCGCGATCTTCGACCGGCAGATAGGTCAGATCGATATCGACCGATAGACGTGGAAGGTCTCTAACGAAAAGATTGATGGCCGTGCCACCCTTCAATGCAAAGACGTTTTCCTCTGCAACGAGCGGAAGAACTCGAACAAGGAGGCTGACTTGCGCGCGATAGGCTTCAGACGCCGGCATCGAGTGTCTCCGGCACAGTGATCTGATACTTGCTGTCCAGCCGCCCGCCGACCACGATCTGGCGCTTGCCACGACCGAGGTCGATACGTTTGAGATCGAGCCGGCCGAGCCATGGATGGGCGTGCCGCTCGGCAAACCAGAGGAACAGCCGCTTCACCTTTACGCTGCGGCACGCTTCCAGCACGGCCTGAACCCGCTTCGGGCTTAGAGTGCGAACCGACTCCATTAGAACGTCCGCTTGATGGAACGTCTCCCGGGATGGGAGCAGGTCGAGAAGCTCGCAAAATGCTCGCTCCGGCGCGGAGACATGAAGCTCCCACCCCCAGTGTCCCCATGCCAGGCGCGTCCTTCCAGGTGCGTCGGCATCAAAGAGCTTGTCTGCCTTATGTTCGACGAACTGAGCGTCGGTCGGTATCCGCTCTACCCAGCCAGGCAGACTGCCATAGGCATAGAGGTGGATTTCTGGCTTGCCTGAAAAGCGGAGGTAGTGCGTCAGGCCTTGTAGCTCGAGGGCACTGCGGCCGCCTACGTGCACGGATTTGCCCAGAAGTCGCTGGAGCGAGATGATCACGCGCTGCCAGGCTATCGCCTGATCAACGTTGCCGGTCGGTCGCTGATAGACGCCACGAACGACACCTTCCAGCCAGCCCTGCGCCACGTATTTTTCGCGCCACTGCCGACGGTATCCGTGTTTTTCCAGCCACGCGGTGTCAACCAGCAGCCCCTCGGGGACCAGGCGGCGAAGTTGGTTTATCTTTTCGTTTTTTTGACCTACCATTAGTAGGTAAAATTAGCATGAGTCCAAACTGCGAGCAAGTTCGAAGTTTCGCATTTTCGACCCATCAACGGTAGGCAAAAAAACCTAACATTCAAACTAGCAATGCACGGCCGACGAGAAACAAGCGAGCCGACCGAGCCGGGCCGCTTACAAGCCGTTATACGCGAGGAGAGCAAAGTCAACTAAAGGTTCTCTCAAGACCCGTTAAACTCTGCATCTTACCGACCGAGTGCCCGCTGTCACGAGCCAACTGCGATTGCTGTTAGCGGGTTCTGAGGCACGGGATGAAGTCGTGTAACCATTTCGGTCGTAGCCGCTTGGTGCCGAAGACGTGGACCACTCGGGGCGTCCGAATGAAACATATGAGCGCTCACGGTCATGGGTGACCCTGAGGGCCCTTCCTTGTTTCTTGCCCGTGGAAATTGTTTTCATCGGAACCATGTCGGCTCATCGACATTCCCCTTTCCGAGCGCGGGCCGTGTCAATCGGACGTGACAGGGATGGTGAACATCACGGTTTTTCCGATTTCCCGTGATGGCCAACGAAATGGCAGACGAGCGCCCCACCTGTCCGGCATCGCCTCACCTCTTCTTGCCGGAGTTCACATGATCGACGATCGTCTACACGTCGGGCCCGTTGAGTTCTGCTGCCAGGAAGTGGTTCTTGTCCGTTCAGACGGCATACCGCGCACGTGGGATGACGCCAATGCTTTCACCGCACATAGAAACTGGCGCGATGGTCTGCGAACGCAGTCTAGCGTCGACCGTTTCAGGCGCGCCGACGAAACCGAAGTCTTCGGAACGATGGTCACTGGAGGCTACCGGCTGCGCTGCGTCGATCTTCGCGGACAAGACGGATGACGGCAAAACAGGTTCATGAGAAGGCGTTCCTTGAGACGCCCGACGGCCGTTACATCATCGTTCGCGGACGCCTCTGGAGAAAGACAAATCCCCGTCTGCCTGAAGAAGAGCGAAAGCTCCTCGTGTCAAAACTGATGTCGGCAAGGAGGGCCGTTAAGGAAGCAGTCGGACGAGCCGATGAGCTTCACACCGCAAGGACAGCAGTTAACGCCGCAAAGATTGCGCTAGGGGAGCGCGGACCCGTCTGGTGGACAGATGGAGCGCCGGACTTAAATCGACATTTGGTCAAGAACACCCCTTACGCCGACTGGTTCGAAGGCGCGAGAGGCTGAAACATTTGCCGCGCGCAAGGTCTGGGAAACCCTTGCAGGAGACAAAGCAAAAAACCGGCTGGACGATGTCGACATGCCCGGGTGATCTTCGAAAGAGCTTGTCTACTTTCGCACGAGGCTAAAGGAAAAGTGGCTGCCCCGGTGATAGTCAATCGCGTAGATCACCGGCACGCCGGAAGCGTTGAAGCATGTCTCGGTGATCAGCAGCGCAGGCCCGAAATCCCTCAGATCGTGGCGTTCGATGACATGTTCGGGAAGCATGACGGCACTAACCGAAGCCGAGGACATGCGGGGACGCTGCTTGTATTGATCGAGCAGCGACAGCAACGAGCCGCTCCAGTCGATGTCATAGAGACGCATCGGAATGATGCTGCGAGGCACGTAGTCGACGCAGTACATGATGGGCTCATCATTTTCGAGGCGCAGGCGTTCGATACGGATGACGCGATCCTTGTCGCCAATTTGCAGGTGCTTTGCGGTTGTCGCTTGCGGCTCCTCCTCCGAAATCGACAGGACCTTATTGATCGTCTTATAGCCATAGGCTCGCGTCATGTCGGTGACGCTTTCAAAGACCGTGATCGGACGGTCAACCTGAACTGCGGAGATCGCTGAAACGAAGCGGCCGCGGCCATGCTCGACGTATATCTCCCCTTCCTGTTCGAGCAGCTTTAAAGCTTCCCGAAGGGCTGGCCGTGAGACATTGAAACGCGCCGTCAGCTGGGCTTCGGTCGGCAATCTGTCACCGGGCTTCAAGCCCTTGTCACGGATAAGCTCGGCGATGCGGTCGCGCAGCTGGATGACAATGGTGCGCGTATCGCGAATGGAATCGTCCAATCCAATGCCTCACTTGGTTCCATTATGGTCCTTTTTCTTGTCTGACGAATTTTGCCAGGTCAAGGCGTTCCTGTCGAGCCGCGCGGGCTGCCAATCACTTTAATGCGGCTGACCTGACCCTGGAGCTCGCTTGACACCCGCAACGGAAGATGTCAGTTGTCTTACAACATTGAAAGCGTGCTTCCGAAACGACGCCATACGGCGTCATCAACCGATGAGAGTTACATGTTAAATTTCGACGAGCAGCGGTTCCTGCGTATCCAGTCTGGCGCTGTAGGCCTGGCCCCCCGCATCGACGATGTGATCTCCTCCTGCCTTGAGGCTGGAGCCGACAACATCTTCTTCCTAGGCACTGGGGGCGCGGGCATCCTGATGCAACCGGCTGCCCAGCTGCTACAGCGCAGGTCGCGCTTCCCAGCATTCCTTGATCTCACCGCCGAACTCTTCGTCGGCGGGTCGGCAAATCTCACCAAACAATCTATCGTCGTCATGCCTTCGCTTTCGGGTACGACGAAGGAAAGTGTCGCGCTGCTGGCCAAGCTGAAGGAGGTGGGTGCGACGGTGCTGACGATGGTCGGCCACGAGGAGACGCCTCTCGGCAAGGGTGGGGACCATGTTTTCGTGAACTTCGCCGAGGACGATACTTCCTGCGAATCCTTTTATCTGCAGTCGCTCTTCATCGCGCTATCAATCATGAAACACCGTGGCGAGATCGCCAATTATGATCAGCTCAAAGCAGAACTGACGCAGCTGCCAGCCTTGCTTCTGGAAGTGAAGCGGACCTTCGAGAGCAAGGCGGAGGCTTACGCCAAAGCCTTCGCCGGCTCGGACTACCACATCGTCACCGGCGCAGGAAATGTCTGGCCTGAAGCCTTCTATTACGGCATGTGCATTCTGGAAGAAATGCAGTGGATCCGTACCCGCCCGGTCCACGCCTCCGATTTCTTCCACGGCACGCTGGAGCTGGTCGAGAAGGATGTCAGCGTCATCCTCTTCAAGGGCGAGGATGCCTATCGTGCGTTGGCAGAACGCGTCGAAAATTTCGTGCCCAACTACACGGATAAACTGACTGTTCTGGATACCGCCGAATTCGAGCTCCCGGGCATATCGGCGGACGTCAGGGCGCTCGTATCGCCGATCCTGCTTGCAACCGTTTTGGAACGGATAAGCGCGCATCTCGAAGTCATGCGCAATCACCCGTTGACGACGCGCCGCTACTACAAGCGCGTCGCATATTGATCTGCTAAGCTCAGCGCAAGCCGCGACACGATCGTGTTCGCGGCTTGCGTCCGTGTAAAGCCAAGCATCAAAGGTAGACCTAGAATGGGGCATTTTCGTTTCGCAGCCGTTGGCGACAATTGCGTGGACCGTTTCCAGGCGCCGATCAACCAGTCGCTGATCGGCGGCAATGCCGTGAACGTCGCACTACAGCTTGCTCGTCTTGGACACAGTTCCTTTTATTTTGGAGCGGTTGGCAAAGACGTTGATGGTGAGCGCACGACGAGGGCATTGAAAGATAATGGTGTCGAAACGTCGTGTTTGCAGCTGCGTCCAGGCAACACTGCCTATACCAACATCGAGCAAACCGCCTCTGGCGACCGGATCATTGCCTATGAAGATTTCGGCACATGCGCCGGTTACAGGCCGAGCGAGGAGGACATCGCTGTCCTCAAGACCATGGACCACGTGCATCTCGGCTGGCTGGATGACGCCGGTGAATTACGGCGCAGACTTTCGAGCGAAGGTGTGAGCCTGTCCCAAGATATTTCCGTCAACGCTAACCCGGAGAACCTCGGCGTCGCTGGCCTGACCGTGGCCTTTGCCTCGGCTGGCGCGCGCGGCGCGCCGGCCGAAAGCTTGCTCTCCTATCTGCTTGCGAATGGCGCCGCTTGTGCGGTCGTAACCTGCGGGAGCGACGGTGCGCTGGCGCGTCGCGGAGAGGAATTCGGGGAATCCTCAATCGCGCCGGTCACGGTCGTGGATACGACCGGCGCGGGCGACAGCTTCATCGCCGGATTTCTGGCGGCCTTCGTGGCACAGCAGCCGCTCGTCGCCTGCCTGGAACAAGGCCGCGACTGCGCGGCCATCACTTGCACCCATGTTGGTGGATTTCCCCAGCAACCGCTGCCGCTATAGCTTCTCCGCAAACAGCGACAACAACAAGAAGGCGGCAGGTCATTCGATCTGCCGCACCTTTCAGGTTCAGTGCAGGATCTGGCTGAGGAAGAGCTTGCTGCGGTCGTTTTGCGGGTTGTCGAAGAACTCGGCAGGCGCTGCCTCCTCCACGATCGCACCGCGGTCCATGAAGATCACTCTGTCGGCGACCTGACGGGCAAAACCCATCTCGTGGGTGACGCAGACCATGGTCATTCCCGTTTCGGCGAGTGACACCATGGTCTCAAGCACTTCCTTGACCATCTCCGGATCAAGCGCCGAGGTCGGCTCGTCGAACAACATGACCTTCGGCTGCATGCAGAGAGCCCGGGCAATGGCGACGCGCTGCTGTTGACCGCCGGAAAGCTGGCCCGGATATTTGCCCGCCTGCTCGGGAATGCGCACACGCTCGAGATAGTGCATGGCGATTTCCGTCGCCTTCTTCTTGTCCATCTTCCGAACCCAGACGGGAGCCAGAATGCAGTTCTCAAGTATCGTGAGGTGCGGGAAGAGGTTGAAGTGTTGGAATACCATCCCGACTTCGCGGCGGATGTCGCCGATATTCCTCTCGTTTTCCGAAAGCTCGGTACCTGCGACGACGATACGACCTCGCTGATGCACCTCAAGACGATTGATGCAGCGGATCAGCGTCGACTTGCCCGACCCCGAGGGGCCACAGATAACAACGCGCTCACCCTTGCGGATCGTCAGGTTGATCTCGTTCAGAGCGTGGTATTCGCCGTACCATTTGTTGACACCGGTAAGCTCGATTTCAGGCCGCGGATTGAACGTCAAGTCATATTCTCCCTAGACTATTTGAGCACAAGCCAGCCGGAGAAGATGATGATGACACCTCCGACGATGGTGTAAGTTTCAATCGGAGCACCAAACAGCACTGCTCCGTAGAGGCAGCCCCAGACAATCTGGCTGTATTGGAAGGCTGCAACGACCGACGCGTCGCCGATACGGAAGGCCCGCACCAAAAGAGCATGGCCGACGTAAAGCAGGGTTCCAGCGAGAACAGCGACCAGCAGCGCGCCCGGTCCGATGGCATCGAACCCGCCGGTCGCCATCGCAACAATGAAGGCCGTGACGGTCAGCATCACCAGCATTGTTGCAACGAGCGCATCGTCGGATTCCTCGGATCTCGTCTTCCGCAACAACGCGAGCGAGAGCGCAAAGAGAAGAGCGGAGCCGATTGCCGCCATGTGGCCAAAATTGAGCGCAACGGCACCCGGTCGCAGCGCCACCGCGACGCCTGCAAAGCCGAGCCCCACACCAAGCCATCCGATCAGCGACAGCCGTTCGCCAAGAAAGACGACGGCCAGAATGGCAACAAGAACCGGAGAGAGGAAAGCAAGGACATAAGCTTCAGCTAGAGGCAGCGCTGCAAACGCGTAGTGGATCAGCAGCGTATCACCGGCAAGCAACAGCGCGCGTATCAGCGCCAGTCCCGGCTGCCGGGGTACGAGTTCGCCCAGCCGGCGGGTGAATACTGCGCGGCCGCTGACGAGGAGGAGCGCCGCCAGGGTGATGAGGAAGGTGACTTGCGGAACCCGGAACTCGGCGCTCAGGAGTTTGACGAGCGCGTCGGTGCCGGAAAAGGCTGCAAAGGCGGTGATGACAATGGCTGCGGCCCGCAGGTTGGCGTTGGCGCCGGTCCCAACTGCCGACGCCGACCGGATGCTATCGGACATTGAAGCGGCCAAAACGTTCTTCGATCCTGGCCTGGAGGAACTCAAGGCTAATCGACAGGAGCCAGTAGATCATCGAGGCGGTGATCAGCATTTCGATGTGGCGGAATTCCGTTTGGCCTTGGGTGCGGGCGAGATACATGATTTCCCACACACCGACGACGGAAACCAGCGACGAGTCCTTCAGCATGGCGATGAACTGGTTGCCCGTCGGCGGAATGATGACGCGCATCGCCTGCGGCAGGATAACGAGAAACATCGTCTGGTTGGGACTTAGGCCAAGGGCGGTAGCACCTTCCGACTGGCCGCGCGGAATGCTCTCGATGCCGGCGCGGAAGATCTCCGTCATATAGGCGCCGTAGCAAAGCGAGAGCGCCAGAATGCCGGCTGGAACGGCGCCGATGACATATCCGACCTGCGGCAGGCCGAGATAGATGATATAGATCTGCATCAGGAGCGGCAGGCCGCGAAAGAGTGAGGTGTAGAAGGTCGCAAGACCATAGACAACGCCGTTCTTCGAGAGTTTTGCGATCGCACCGGCAAGCGCAATGACCGTAGCGATAACGATCGAGATCGCCGAGATGTAGAGTGTTGTCGTGACGCCCTGGGTGATCAGGAAGCCAATCTTCTTGGCGATGAAAGCAAAGGACAGATCGAAGGAGTAAAAGAACATCATCAGCAGAGCGAAAAGCTCTACCCAGACACCGACGATCTGGTGGCGCCGAGAAAGAAGCCGCAGAAGCCTGACGTTGACGGCGATAATGAGCGAGAGCAGGACTGCCGAAACGACGCGGCTTGTCTGAGGGCTGTCAGAGACCCAGCCGATGGCGACCGGAAGGAGCTTGCCGATCCAGGCCGAGCTGACGCCGAGCGCATAGAAAAGTGCTGACAGCAGCGCCAGCATGAGAAGGATGCCCGTGCGTCTCGTGGCATCCGGATAGTTCAGTATCAATCTTCCAAACATTCGGATTTTCTCCCGCGGCGTTTTCTTCAGGCGGCTCTCTCTCGCCACCAGTCCTGCGCCTGCAATTTCCAATAGGTAAGCTGTGCCGCCGCCAGCCCCGCAACGCCGCCGGCCCAGACGAGTCCGAAGGGCTGGAAGAGGCGGTACCGGTCGGATTGCCCGAGAATGCCCTCGGCGACCACCTTGCCGCCGATTGCCGTGGTGTTGAGGCCATGGCCCCCAAACGCGGTACAATGCCAGACCCCTGGCATCATCTCGCCGATCTGGGGCATCAGGTGGCGGGCATAGGACATCAGGCCCGACCAGGCGAGCTCTGTCTTCAGTCCGCTCAGCTGCGGATAGGTGCCGACCATCTCGTGGCGCAATTGACGCGCGAGGGCGCCAGGCGATGCGGCGCGCGTTGTGATGCGACCGCCCCACAGCAGACGCTTGCCTCCGTCCACGAGCCGGTAGTAGTCTCCAGCGCGGCGATTGTCGCCCACTGCGCAGGACGTGGCGATTGCCGTGGAGATCAGTTCCGGGTTTTCCTCGGAGATCATCACGTAGGTTGCAATCGGCAGGAATGAGCGCTTGAGCCTGCCCACGAGGCGACCCGTATAGCCGCCGGTGGTCAGAACGGTCCGACGCGCCCTGACCCGCCCGCCGGCCGTCGTTACAATCTTTTCGGCGCTGGCAAGCTGACAGTCAATTGCGGCCGAGTTCTCATAAATGCGCCCGCCCAGCCGCTCGATTTCCGCCGCCACGGCCCTCAGATAATTGAGCGGATGCATGTGGAAGGATTTCTCGCTGCGCAATGCCTGGAAGTAACGCTCAGACTTCAGCATGGTGCGAACCTGATCGCGATCCATGAATTCCAGTTCGCTGCCGTAGTCGCGGTTCATTTCCTCGGCATACAGCTTGAGGCTTTCGCCGCCGTCGTAGCGCAGTGCGCTGATGATGCCGCGCTGCGGGTTGGCATCGATGATGTCGAGATCGCAGATGGTGTCACGAACGAACTCGACGCCTTCGACAGATAGACGATGGATATTCTTGGCGGCCTCGTCGCCGACGACGCGCGCAATCGCTGAATTGTCTGTGGCAAACCCAGCGCTGACGAAACCACCGTTGCGACCGGAAGCACCGAAGCCCACGGATTCAGCTTCGAGCACCAGGACAGAAACGCCAGCGCGCGCAAGCTGCAGCGCCGTGGTGAGGCCGGCAAGGCCCGCGCCTACGATCACCGTGTCGCACTCTGTCGGGCCGCTCAGCGCAGGGCGAACGGTGGTGTCTGTCATGGTGCGGCGGTAGTAGGTGTCAGGGTAGGACATGGTGGCTCTTTCAGGACGAACGGCAAATGGAGGGGCCCGGGCAGCAAGATCGCCCGGGCCCAGTCTCGCTTAGTCAGCACTGTAGTCGGCGCCGTACCACTTCTTGGTCAAGGTGCCGAGCGTGCCGTCGGCCTTCATCGCCTTGATGATTTCGCCTATTTTGGCGGTCCATTCGGCGTCGCCCTTTTCGGCAATCACGACGAGCGGCTCGCGGAACGCGTACTCGCCTTCAATGACGCGCAGTGGGTAGCCGTTCTTGATGGCGTTCTTCGCCGTCTGCTCCGGCGCTACCACGGCGTCGATACGTACGCCAGGTCCAAGGCGCAGGTCATCGAAGGGCAGCATGGAATCGGCGAACGTGCGGATCTCGCCAGCAGTGACCTTGTACTCGATCGGCGGCAAGCCGGGGGCATCGATCTGCAACTGGTGACGCATGAAGTCTTCGGAAGTGGTGGCGGTTTCGACACCGATCACCTTGCCATTGAGGTCAGACACGGTCTTGACCGGACTGTCCTTGTGGACAACGTAGACATAGGGGCTGTAGTAGTAGATGCCGGCAAAGTCGATGACCTGGGCGCGCGCCTTGGTCGGGGTAACGGAGCCAACGCCGACGTCATACCTCCCCTGCCAATGTCCACCGGTAAGCGTCGCCCAATCGGGCGTGTCAAAACTGACCTCGACGCCAAGGCGCTTGGCAATTTCGTGCGACACGTCGATGTCGAAGCCAACCATCTGATTGTTATCATCAAGATAGCTTTGCGGGGGCCAGCCGCTGTTAGTGGCAACGACCATTGCCTTCTTCGACATAACGCGGTCGAGCGTCGCACCGGCATGAGCAACGGAAGCAATGGCGAGCGCGGCCGCGCCGATCGCCATTCTCTTCAACGATTTTTTCATATTTCCTCCAAGACGTCAGCCCTCGTTCCGTTTATGTAAGATGTCTGACAACACCACTAGATGGCATCGGTTATGGGGTGTCAAGACCTCCCCTTCCCCGAGTTGATGAATCTTGAGCACTACCCCATGTCGCTTACGAATGAGAATGCACACCCCGATGTTGGTCACCGAGGCCATATGTCCGGTCATCGGACAACCGCCGCCTTCTGCAGATTACCTCGACGGCTAATGTCGATATGCGGCCGTAGTCCGCCTGGCCCAGGCCGCATCGTAATGCATTCGATCGGATGTTGCTCGCCGGCGACGATTAACGGGTTCCTCGACAATTCGAGCAACCGTAAGATTGTAGCGAGGTAGGAGCTTGTAGCTCAAAAGCGCAAAACACCCTCGAGAGAAGGTCCACATGTGCCGGCGTCTGACGCGGATTTTTTGCATGACCTTGAGTGTCTTCCATATTTCGGGCATACACTTCTTGCAGCAAAAAGGCGTAACCTGAGCCAGTCGGCGCTCGGGGATGTTGTCCTCCGAGAGTGTGTCCGTGTACGGTGACGCGGTCGGTGTGCTTGGCGCCTTTCAGGGGGCCAGCCGTTTATGACGATGCCCGGCAAATCGTCGATATGAGGTGGGCCCATTCGAGAAGGTCTGAGCCGGTTCTGCTGCAGGTTGGCGCGTACGCTTGACCCTCACGTGGGGTTTTTTTGAGCCATAGAACTGCGCCGCATTTTTTGAGAACCCGCCGGCTAACTGCGCAGGCTTGATAACGAGGCAGCGATCACCACCCGAAATACGGCTACCACCCAAGAAACGCGGCCTTCGTATGCGCTTGACCGGCGAACAACTGCGATGCCGTCATTTCATCGGGGCGACGATAAAACGAACCCGATTACAGTCTCGTTCTTATCGACATTCTCAGCAACCTGAACCTCGCCGTCCTCAGGCGCTGCTTCTCGGCCAGGTCCTCGGATACTGTCGCGACGCCAGCGCCACATTGTGCCGTCACAAGGCATCGACCGTCTCCGGAAGCCAAATTCGCCGCGCGACAGTGGAGCCAGAAAGCAACGTCTATCGGAGCCGTGTTAGAGTTCGCGGTCTTCATGCGGCAATAGCAGCGTAGCCTGCCTGGGCGTTACTTACCGCCACCCTTTCCCCCGTTCCCGTTACCACCGCCATTGCCGCCGTTACCATTGCCACCACCGTTGCCATTTCCACCGCCATTGCCCTTGCCACCACCATTGCCATTTCCGCCGCCATTCCCATTTCCGCCGCCGTTGCCGTTTCCACCGCCATTGCCGTTTCCACCGCCATTGCCCTTGCCACCACCATTCCCGTTTCCACCGCCGTTTCCTTTTCCACCGCCGTTGCCGTTTCCGCCGCCATCTCCATTCCCGTTGGAGTTGCCACCCTTGCCAGAATTGCCCTTGCCCTTGCTGTCATCGGCAGTGTTTGCACTGGTGTCGTCAGCGCCCTTTTTCGATTTGCCCTTGTCGTCAGGCGCGGCATCCGGTTGGCCGGACAGCTTCGTGGCCCCGATAGCTGGGACAACCGCAACGGATGGCGCGACGGACGTTATGGATGGCTTCGATACCGCTCCCGCGACGTCCATACCGGCTTTCCTGTCCACAGTCGCGCTCTGTCGGGGTCCAACATTGGCTTGTTGGCCGCTTGCGAAAGACGTGACCTGTACAAGCCCGCGGTCGACGGCGACCGATGCCTTGCTCTTGCCAACCGTGACATGGAAGATCGTACCCTTCACGACGGCAGCCAGGTATGGCGTCTGAACTGTTGTATGCGGCTGGCTCCGCTTTTCAATCTCAAGATCGAGCGCGCCGACCTGCTGGAAGATCTCGGTTTTACGAGGTGACAGGAAGCCGCCCGGCTTGGTCGTGATCGCAGCCATTGAGTTCGGCTGGAACCCGATACTCTCGACCCCACGCACGAGCTGAGCACGCCCGCGGGGGCCTGTGGAGATCCAAGCTTTATTCGGCACCACATCACCAGCACGCAGGTCGGTCCACTGTTTCTGGTCAATGGTATACCGAACCTGGCTCGTGGCCTTGGCAACCTGCCAGTCATCCCCGGACGCATGGGCGCCAAACGGTGCCAGAAGAAAGACGAAGAGTAGCATTCGAGCGAAGAAAGACATGGAGACCCCCCAGATATTAAGGGTACCTAATCACGACCGAACTTAAGAATGGTTTTAAATCGCCATGTCATTTGGAGGAATGTTGACCCTTGGTACGATACCAGACAGAGCATAGGCGAGAGCCGCGGTCAGCCGAAACATCGACGACAGCCCAGGCGCTCACCCAGTCCTCGATGACGGAAAAGCTGCAAACTCTAAGGCTGCCCGACAAAGATTTCGGCATCATGGCCAAATAAAGCCCACGAAGGCGCAGACGCTGTCCATATCACGATGTTTGAGCCCAAATTATCCCGATCATCGAGCGCCCCGACGCGGATGACCCGATAATCTGGCTCTCCAACGGCTTCGCAAAACATGGGCGTCCCGCAGTTTGGACAGAAACTACGCCGGATCACGTTTCCACTGTCGCTTCTGCTCTCGTAGGTGGCAAGATCACCTTCGACCGCAATACCAACCGCTTCGACGATGATGTTGACGGACGCATTCCCGCACGCGAGATACTGGCAATCCCGGCACCAGCATGATCGACGCGCCAGAACCTGTCCGCTCGACTTGAACCTCACTGTTCCGCAGAGGCAGCGCCCACTTATGTCGTTTTGCTCCATGGCGATCTCACGACGCGCTTCTGTTAAAAACGCCGCCTCACTAGGAGGCTGACGGTGGGAACACAGTAACCTCCGCGGCCGCGTCATTCAAACGTCCTCAATCCGGTTGACACGACTTATGAGCGGCCTATCGGCCTTTAGTCTTGGATCGCTCGCAGGCCTGGGGCCTGCACGGCAGCTTCAATTGACCGGGTCCTCTTTGCCGCCCCTCGCACTGTTGGTAACATAGCGCCGCGGAGGCAACCGTGGAACGTCGTTTAGCAGCAGTGTTGGCAGTGGACGTGGTCGGCTACAGCAGAAAGATTAGCGAGGCCGAGACGGCAACGCTGACCTCCCTGCGGGAGTGCCGCGAGAAGCTGAGGAGCGGCCTGGATGCCATATCCGGTCGCATCATCAATACCGCAGGCGACAGCGTGCTGGCAGAAGTGCCGAGCACGGTGGAGGCCGTGCTTTGCGCCCATCAGTTTCAGGAATGGGTCCGCGATAGAAACGTCGGACGGTCGCTCGCGGAGCAGATCAAGTTTAGAGCCGGCGTTCACCAGGGCGAACTCGTCGAAGAAAATGGCGACGTCTTTGGGGACAGCATCAATATCGCCGTGAGACTGGAGGGCATCGCTGCTCCAAGCGGAGTCGCGATATCTGACAGGGTCCACGACGACGTCGCCGGCAAGTTCGACCTTGACTGGACAGATGGGGGCGAAATTCAGCTCAAGAACATACCAAAGCCGGTTCGTACATGGTTCCACGGCGGCATTCCCAAGCGAGCGAATGATCCATCACAGGCGTCGCGACCATCCGTGGCTGTTCTTCCCTTCCTCTGCAGCACAGAGGACGAGACGATGTGCGACGGAATTACAGAAGACGTTATTGTCGGCCTGGCTCGATTCACGTCGCTATTTGTCAGTAGTCGGTCTTCTTCATTCACCTTCCGCGACAGCAAGGAAAGCAGCTCTGCGATCGCTCGAAAGCTCGGG
The DNA here is from genome assembly GCF_057808655.1 of Rhizobium sp. FG96. Classification (NCBI taxonomy): domain Bacteria; kingdom Pseudomonadati; phylum Pseudomonadota; class Alphaproteobacteria; order Hyphomicrobiales; family Rhizobiaceae; genus Rhizobium; species Rhizobium sp. FG96. Next base: position 228,653 of record NZ_JBMDIL010000012.1, read on the forward strand.
GTCTACTTCCTGGTCGAAGGAAGCCTTCGGAAGTCGTCGGACAGGATCAGAATTTCGGTCCGACTTGTGGAGGCAGCGTCCGACTCCACGATCTGGGCCGAGCGCTATGATCGCGCGATAGCCGACCTCTTCGAGCTCCAGGACGAAATTGTCAGCACGCTCGTTGGTACGCTGGCTGGCAGGATCGAGAGCTCCCGAACCGAGATGTCGCTGCGTAAGCCGCCAACCAGCCTCCTGGCATATGACGTTCATCTACAGGGACTTGCCCGTTTTCGCGCATACGACGCTTCGTCCAATGCGGACGCGGTGGTGCTATTTCGCACTGCTATCTCGCTCGATCCACACTATGCCCATCCGCACTCATTTCTCGCACTCGCATTGCTGGCCCTCGAAGGCTACGGAGGCGCCAGCCCTGAGACGCGAAGCGTCGCGATCGAGCTAGCGCGCAAGGCTCTGGAAATTAGCCCGCAGGACGCCACCTGCCAGCGCATCCTTGGTCACGTCCTCCTGTACGACCGCCAATACGATCTCGCCGAATACCACTCCATGCGCGCCGTTCAGTTGAACCCGAACGACTCCGACTGCCTCATGTCGCTGGGCTACCTGCTGGTGCAGAGGGGAAGCGCGGAGAAGGCGCTAGCGTTTATGGAGCAGGCGGTTCGTCTGAACCCATTTCATCCTCCTTGGTACCATGCCCAGATCGCCGGTGCGTACTACACGCTCGGTCGATATGAGCGCTGCCTGTCGGAGACCCGGAAGATGCCTCACCAGGGAGGATGGTCATTCCGCGCCGCGGCGTCCTTGGGCAAGCTTGGCCGAAGTGCTGAAGCTGCTGTCGAGGCGGCAAAGGTTCGTGCCGCGAACAAGGATTTTTCCGTATCCGGCTTCATGCGCTCGACCATTCTCTTGGAGCGAGAAGAAGACCGCGAGGACCTGCGGCAGGGCCTTCTTCTCGCGGGGCTGCCGGAGTAGCCGCTGTCTTGACCTTGGGCGCCCAACTGCGGGCTCGGGAGAAGAATGCCGGGGGAAACCAAGCTTAAGCGCTTCGCCAATAGCTGCAGCCGCTGACGGCCAACGGGCGCACATCCGGGTTCGGACACGATTCTCCGATGGCTCGAGAGCCACCTGCCGCCGAACCGGTCCATCTTCCTGGTCCAGCTCCGGCAAAGACGAACGTGTCTTCAATGCCTCCAGCTGGTCGGGCAGACGGACCGTCCAGTCCTCCGTGATGGCTTCCTCTTCGTTTGACAGGGTTCTCGCTGACTTCGATCCACAGCGCAACATGGTCGCCGGTGAGCCTCTCTCGGGAGCACGGCCTGTCACCAGTCGTGCCTCCAGCTCGCCCACATAACGTCGGACCCGTGTCGAATGTGACGGCACGCGCCTGCCAGCGAATTGGTCGATCGCACGCGCATATACCCCTTGCGATCACGCCTCGATCACGAGAACGGCTGCGTTGTCCTGCACGTCGCGCAGGCCTTTGTAAGAGGCATGCCGAAGCTTGCCGTCGTTGGTCCAAGAACGGTATTCGATCTCGGCTATCAGGGTTGGCCGCGCCCAGGCGACATTCTTTCGTGGTCCATCGTAAAAGAGGGGCGGCTTCTTCATGGCCAGTTTGTCGAGCATCTCGCGCAGTTCCGCGGCGTCCTTGGATTTGAATCCCGTACCGACCGAACCGACGTACTGAAGGCCGTTGCCCTTGTGCGCGGCCAGCAGAAGGCTTCCGACGCCGCCACGGGCGACGGCCGACTTCTCGTAGCCAACGATGAAGAAGCTCTCGGACTGGATGCACTTCACCTTGATCCAGTCGCCCGTCCGTCCGGAGCGATACGGACTATCCGGGTCTTTGAAAATCACGCCTTCCAGCCCGTGTTCGCATGCCGCGTTAAAGATCGAGACGGCGTCGCCCTCAATCTGCTCGGAAAACCGGATCGCCCCTTCCCGGCCGTCGAGCAGCTCCTCCAACAGATGCCGCCTGCTCGACAGTTCCATCTTCTGGAGGTCATGCCCGTCGAGGTAGAGCAGGTCGAAGGCGTAGAAGACGGAATTGCCCGAGGGCAGCTTGCCACCCCTGCCGCCCAGCGAACGCTGCAATGCGCCGAAGTCAGATCGTCCCTGTTCGTCCAGGACAACGGCTTCGCCGTCGAGGATAGCACTCGCAACGCCCAGCTGGCGCGCGGCGTCGGCAACGGCCGGGAAGCGCTCAGTCCAGTCATGGCCTCCCCTTGTGAGGAAGCGGACGCCGCCGGGTTCAATGTGGATTGCGCCTCGATAGCCGTCGAACTTGACCTCCGCGATCAAGCGCGGATCGCCAGGCGGACTGGGCTTCAGCAGCGCCAGAGCCGGTTCGACGCGCAACGGCATCGGGTCCAGAAGCAGGCTCGGCTGCGTTGGGTCACGTCGCTTGTGAGCCGAGCTCTTCAGCGGCTTGTCGTCGGCTAGGAGAGGCTGCGGTCGCTTGCTCATTCGGACCTACACCAGAAGGCGGTTACGCATGATTTGCCCAGTGCGGCGGCCAATGCTACACTCAAACAGTGTCGTCCGTTCCCGGATGGACCACTCTCCAACTGCCCCGCTCAGTCGGGGCCTTCGTTTTGGGTCAGCGGCCTTGCGCATCTTAGCCATGTCGCTGGCAAGCACCTGCATTCCAGCCGCAGGCGCGCCACGCTCGCAGGCGCCCCGGGCCGTTTCTGCATACAGCTCCAGCGTATCAAGTGAGGTCGCGGGGGCACCGTGGAATACCGGATCGATCCTTCCGGCTTGCGGCCACCCGCCACAAAGAAGGAGCGCGGTGAGGTCGCGGACGCGACACGCCTGCCGATACCTCCCTGCGTCTATCTGGACATGAAGCGGACGGACTGGGGCTTTCAGATCCGGTTTGGTCATACGCAGTACCCTTCGGTGATACAAAAGAGTCACATGGGACGTGACTGGTCTAAGTCGAGTCGGATCCCCGCAAATCGTCAGCAAGCGCCAAACTCTGGCGGCCCAGCTTGGATTTGCTCTAAGGCACGAGCAGATTGATCTCCTTATTCTCAAGAGGCTGTTCCAGAAGGTATCTCAATACGACATCGCGTCTATCGTCGAGGCGGGGCCGACTGGTGCGTCGGCGCGCAGGTTCTGGTTCTTCTACGCCTGGCGGACAATGGCCCTTCCGCCAGCGATGAAAGCGTTCGTCCGGTCCATCGTCCGGATTGGCGGCTCATGGGGGCAAGACCGGCAAGGGCTGCTGCGGCCTTCTCATCCAGCTCGCCGAGTTCCGGCATTTCGATAAGGAGTGTGAAGGCCGTGACCTGCGACAGGCCGGGGATTGAAACGAGGATATCGAACCTGGCCTTCAGGTTCGCGTCTTCGGCAATCAGGGCCATGATGGCGTCGTCCACGGCCTTGATTTGCCGCTCGACCTGCCGGAGCCTGTCGCCGTTGTGTCGCTTCAAGAGCGGGTTGGAAAGGTTCTTTCCCTGTTCTTTGCAGCAGTCCTGTCCTTGATCAGGGCAAGGCGCGCCATATGCAACTCTTTCAGGTCATTGTGGATTTGCGCACTTGCCTGCAGGAGACGCGGTTCAAGAAGCGTGCCGTAACGAGCCAACAGTGCGGCATCGATCCTGTCTGTCTTGGCAAGTCTGCCTGTGGCCTCTGCAAAACGTCTGGCAAGCCGGGGATTGACCTTGGAGAGAGCAACTCCTTGCACCATCATGAAACGCTCGAATGCCTTATGGTAGGCACCGGTTGGTTCGTAAACGATCCGCTCTATGCCATCAGCTACCCCTAAGCAGGGCGGTCGGCGGGATTGAATGTGAAGTGCCGAACGCTATCTGAAGACTTAGCTCTTCGGACAGTGATTGTTTGCCGTTTTCTCGGTCATTTTCGGAAAGCTCCGCTGTCGGGAGCATAAAATGCCAAACGCAAAAACTGTTGCAGACATGAGTGTCGAAGAGCGAGAAGCAATACTCAGCGCTCTATCAGAGCGGCTTAGCTTCTCTGCTTCCATTGCAAATCACGACGGTGACCCTGATTCGCAGGTCTTGCGCGCGCTCAGCGAGAGGCTACGTCGGGATGGCGCAGAGATCGCTAATGACACTTGCGATGCGGCGTCTACGGTGGTCCTAGAGGCTATCGAACTTCTAGCGAAATTTGAGATCGGCCGTCCACCCGACTCATCTACTGTCCACTAATATCCCGCCCATCCACGTTCCTATACCGACCTCCAACCGCAGTTGTTCGCCGGCTAGATAGAGCGAGCCATATATAAGCCGGGCCCCACATCACCGCTTTTCACGTCGGTCAAGCAGATCATTTACTTGCGCCTCCTCTTCGCTGGTAAGTGGTCCGGCGGCAAGCCAGCTTAGAAGCAGTCCTATTCGCTGGAGCGATTCGCGCGGTGTCTTCCCATATCTCAAATCTGCGGCGATCTGGTCTCTCAGCATGCGGTCTATTCTGTTCATTCTGCCCTCCCAATGCAGATGAAGCCCGCAAAGACGCTTTGCTTTGCGGGCCTCATAAAGCTCAGATGCAGTCGGGAACGGTCCCCAGGAACCAAACTACCGCCGGGCAACATCACGTGGTCACAATTCCGAGGGATTAGCGAATGAATTCGACTGATAGACCCACCGGCTAAGGGCCTCGATGATCCATTTGACACGGGATCAGCTTGAGTTGCTCGATATGCTCGCAGATACGAGAAAACGGTAACGCGTTCCCAACGTTTCCACAAATCTCGTCGCGCTCGAAAAGCTCGGCCTGATTGGACATGACTCCAAGCCGGCAGAGGATGGATGGCAAGTTCTGGAAATCAGTTGCAACGGTCGAGTGGTAGTCACTGATTCTGCCGCCTGCCTTTCTCCATCCTGTGTGATATATTGCTCCTCGATAAGGATTGGAGGGGCCGCAATGGGGGCGGCATTGGATCTCACGGTCGTCGACCAATGTTATCATGGCGATCACCAAGCGCTTGGCAACGCTGAAAGATGAACGGGAAGGCTTTGTCAGTGTGAGTGATATCCTAGAGGCCGATCGGGAAATCGATCGGTATGAACGGTGGAGATCTATTCACCAACGATTACGCGACTTGCTCGCCGAAGATTTGTGAGCAAACGCCGCCAATTTTCGCGTAAAAACCCCACCTCCCCATCATCGCCAAAAGCGTACGGTTGCAGACGATCTCAGAACAGCTCCCCACCTTACGGGAACATCTCGGCACCCCGCCGCCCCATCATCGATTAGGATCAGCTCGTGTTTCGAGACCGATGGCGGTCATGTTCTCGCCGGTAAGCATCACCGGCAGGGGTGAGTTTGCAGCGAGGTTTGAAGCTTCGATCCTCGACTTGAATCCATCCGTTGAACATGGCGATGTTCACTGATTTCCTGCCGACGCCGTGAGGAATGTGCGTAAAGCCTCGGGTATCGAGACCGCGCAGGAGAGACATCATTCGGGATGATACAAGAGGTTGCATAGAGGTCGAACCTTGGCCGCCCAGGATGGTTCCCTTTTTTGTTGAACACAGAAGGAGCCCGCTATGGGGTACAAAGCAGGCTCCAAAAAGCTCAGAAGGTCGGCCTCCAGGAACGGGCCGCACCGGGCGATTAGTACTAGCTCACACATAGGGAACAATGGCGAGTGAATTAAATTGATCTCAATTTGCTAATTAAAAAAATATTCCAAACCAGCCTGTGGTAAGACAACGAATTGAATAAATTTTCGGATTGGAGCTGCTGTGATGAAATCACTTTTCCCTGGCCTGTCGTCGAGGCAGATTGTCATCTTCATGATCGAAACTAGCGTTGTGAGTTCCGGACTGTTCGCCGTGCTCGCGCTGACGGTTCAGCTGCTCTACAGCTAACGCAAAAGGCCCGCGTCCTGTCACGGCAGCGGGCCCTAAGCTGGATGGGTCTATCCAGGTGGTGGGGCGGCTCCAAGTCACCCCGCCGGGAACCAACTGCTTACAGCGGTACGGCTTTTGTAAGGCTCCGATCGCCTTTGCGACCGGCCATCAGCGGCGTCTCCCGTAACCGGTAGGCGCCGCTTTTTTTGGCCACGACCAAAAATCAAAGAACGATCCATGGAAGACACCGCAACGGGCAGGCGCCTCGATCGCCGCAGAGGACCGCGCGACGAGCGATCAGCTGAAGGTTCGGCTGGACGACGAATTAGCAGGCCGATGTGTACACCCGCGCTGCGCGAAGAAGGAAGCTTGCCGGCGACGGCGCGGAGCTTCATATGCCGGACCGTAACGGGAACAAGAGATCTCACCTTGGAAGACCGAATTTGAAAATGGAACTTAGAAGCCAAAGAAATACGACAACAAGAGCTTACGGGAATCGATGGTGGGTGCGGGAGGGGCCCGTGACCATGTCCGTTCCCTGATGCTCTGTCCTCGGAAGACGGGTTGGGATCGTCTGGCTTGCGCCCCGCCAGTTGGAATGAAACGTTGGCACACCAGTGCCGTTGGACTACGGTTTCCGCTCGTGCAGGAGGATGGCGAGCAATGTGCAATTTGTATCGCATGGAAGATCGGGATTGGGTTTCGAAATGGGCTGCAGATGCTGAGAGCCTGATAAACCTCATGCCGGCCTACCAAATGAACCCGGATCAGCTCGGACCGATTATCCGCAACACCAACGACGGAAGGAAGCAGCTTGTCCACGCGAGGTGGGGCCTGCCCTCACCGGTCTTCGTCCAGAAGAAGGCTGCTGAGACGCGCGCAGCAAAGCTTGCTGCCAAAGGCAAGCCTGTAGACATGAACGAACTGCTCCGGATGGAGCCGGATCGCAGCGTCACCAATGTCCGCAAGCTCAACTTGCCGCATTGGCGGCGATGGTTCGGAGCCGAGCACCGCTGCCTCGTTCCTGTAACGACCTTTGCGGAACCCGACCCTATCAGCCAGGAGCCTGGAGGCAAGACGCCGAATGCCTGGTTCGGCCGCGCCGACACGACGGATCTTATGTTCTTTGCAGGCATTCATGTCCCGCAGTGGCAGAGCGTTCGCAAGGTAAAGGACGGGCTGACGACCGATGATCTCTACGGCTTCTTAACAACCGCTGCCAATAACGTGGTCGCTCCAGTCCATGAAAAAGCGATGCCGGTCTTACTGCTGACTAAGGAGGAGACCGACGTCTGGATGCGCGCACCCTGGGACGAAGCCCAGCACCTGGCACGTCCCGCGCCGAACGACGCGATCCGCATCGTGGCAAGGGAGCCATACGGCTCGACGATCGTCGATGTGGCCGGCGAAATGCTGACGGAGCCGGATCTTTTCGGCTAGAGGACGCGAGCGACGTTCATGAGGATGAGTAACCGATGGGCTGTTGATCCTGCTGACGCGGGTCGAAGTAAACTCTGATCAGTCACGACAGAAAAAGCGGGCAGCAATCTTTTGATAAGCCCTCGCGGGCGGTGAAGTGCACGCCGAACCCTGAACCCCGTCTCAACCTCGAAGGTCTTGTGGGTAAACGGGTAATGAATCTCTCCGCGGCGAATATCGAAGAACCATCAGGCAAACGGTCTATGCGATGGATGCGATGTCCCGCAACCGATGAAAGGAACAGATTTGTTTCTGGCTCGTGCCGTAATTTATTCTCGCTCCGTGAGGCGGAAGACATCATCTTGATCAACGCGTTTCCGGAGCGGTGAGCAGATTCTAAGAGAGCACAGCGATGAAAAAGCCCACGCGAGGGCGGCGCGCGGCTCTGATGATCTCTGCAATGGGTCGAGGGAGAAGAGATTGAACGCGTGCGGTGGGTTACCGACAACGTTCGCCGTCTTAACTTTAATGTCAGCAGCAGGTTCGACCGGCTCGCAAAAAATTCGGCTGTGATCCGCGTTGACAAAACGGGCTTTCATATTTTAGCAATTTGCTCGTTGTGGACCTGAGAGACCCACAACACGAAATGATGGTGTGCATGAGAAGGCTTCGGGCCATTAGGGCAATGGTGGTTCCGAGGCCTTCTTCTAACACGTGCTGATGTGCAAACCCGCGCCGAGTGACGGACGTAACAACAACCGGGGGTCTCCGGGTAACGGGGTGTGCGGGACTACGTCGGTTAGGCACGGCGGCCATGACCTCATGCCATGATCGCGGCACCGGACACGAAACCAGATGGGAGAAATCCGTCATCCCTCACGGCTATTGCCGCGGGCGACTGAGGTCTTAACTCCCGCAGTACGCCGAGGGCACGGAGGCGCGGATGCTTCGTCCCATTACCGGAAGCGGGCGGCAAGGGAGGTGCTCGGTAAAACCAGCAATGACGCGCTCACCACACCGACCGCCGTTACATTATCGTTCGCGGCCGCCTTTGGCGGAGGTCGAGACCTGATCTGACTGAAGGTGAACACAAGCGTCTCGTGGCGGAGCTTGTGTCTGCACGCAGGAAAGTGAGAGAAGCCTTTACTGACCCGGCGCGTCTGCTTGAAGCCAGAAGGACAATCGATGCCCCAAAGGTCTCGCTCGGGAGCGAGGGGCGGTCTGGTGGTCGGAGGGAGCCCCGGCCCTGAACAGGCGCCGGCAAAGACGACGCCCTATGCCGTCTGGAAACTCGAACAAGCCTCGGAACGGTTGAGCGTTATCCCTCCTCCGCGCAATCGATGCCGGATCACGGCTTGACTATTGGCGATGGCGGATGTCGGCGGCCGAACGCCTCACGGTGTGAGTGAACGAATGCAGCTTTTAACCGAGCACTCAACAGGCGTGAGTGGACGGCATAGGACGACGTAGCATTCACACGGGTTGCTGCAATCCCGACGACGTCTGAGATGAGGGTGGCGGCCAGCATTTCGAGGGATCGACAACCGTTCGCGTAAAGCTTGATGGCCGCGTCGCAAAGGAACGAAGACGCATTATCGTCCCAGCCGACACCATAGTGCCGATACCAGGCGCTAACAGCCTTTGAGATCAGGACGTGATCTTCCGGAACATTGGACATGGGTGCCTCGTCGATACGGGTGAAGCGGTTGTCAGCAAACGCAGGAAGTTTTTGCCGGTTCCACCAATTCAGTGCAGGCTTGCTTGACAAAGCGCGTGCGCTCGACGAACGGGGCCCGGCGCTCGCCAGTCATTATCGCGATACTTTTATGCCGAGCAGGGGCCGAATGGCCGGCGCGGCTATTTCACCGCGGGATCCAGATGACGGCAACTTTGGCCTCTTTTGCCGCTGAGTGCATCATCACAGTTCACGCAGATGCTCGGCTCTACCGATTGGCTGCCTGGCGGCGGCCTAGTCCTCGGCTGGTTTCGGTCCCCTACTTGGCCTCTCGCTCTGGATGCGTCGCAAGCTGCGCGGATTGCCGGCCTTTTAGAGATGAAGGCCGAAGCAGGCTCGAAGGCGCCACTAACGGAAGCCTTTCGAAATTGTCAGACGGTGACAGGCCAATGAATCAATCTCAGAGCGAAACGCCCTAAGCCTTTGAAAAATGATTCGTTTCGAGTCGGAACGAATCACCCGTTTCGGACTTGAGTCGCAACTGGGTGATTCGGAGTATGGCGTCATGGCGGGTGGTCAGCGTGCCCAATGGAAAGGTTTCCTGAAGTTTGGCGAGGTCTCTTGCGGCGTCGCCCTGTACACCGCGGCCAGCACCTCGGACAGGATCTCGTTCAACATGATCAACAAGGCGTCCGGCAACAAGGTCAACCGCATCTATGTGGACAGCGAGACTGAAGATCCGGTGCCGCGCGAGGACCAGGTCAAGGGCTTCGAGATCGACAACGGTCAATATTTGCAGATCGATCCGGAAGAGATCGCTGCCACCATTCCCGAAAGCAACAAGACGCTATCAGTCGCGGCCTTCATACCCTGCGATGAGATCGACGATGTCTATTTCGACAAGCCCTACTATCTCACGCCTGACAAGATGGGCGGAGACGCCTTCGTCGCGCTGCGTGACGCAATGAGAAAGTCGAAGGTTGCGGCCGTTGCGCGTGCAGTCCTCTTTCGAAGGATGAGGACCGTCCTCATACGTCCCCACGGCAAGGGCCTGATCGCCACTACCCTGAATTACGACTACGAGGTGCGTTCAAGCGCCAAGGCGTTCGAGGAGATGCCCAAGCTGAAAATCGAGGGTGAGATGCTGGATCTCGCCAAACACATCATCTCCACCAAGAAAGGCGAGTTCGACCCAGCGACTTTCAACGATAGGTACGAAACCGCCCTTGCCGAACTGGTCAAGGCCAAGATCGAGGGCAAGGCGCTACCCAAGCCGAAGAAGGTCGAGATCTCCAAACCCAACGACCTGCTTGCGGCTCTTCGCGAGAGTGCAGGATTGCTAGCCTCCGGCGCCAACGGCAAAAGCAAGGCGACGCGCACGGCGGCCAATGCCAATCAGGGGTCTTCCGGAAAGGCTGCCCGTGGAACGGCCTCGAAGGCCGCCCCGTCATCGAGATCCACGTCGCACCGGAAGGCAAGCTGAGGAGATCGACCATGGCCCCTTATCGTTGGAAGGGTTATCTGAAGCTTTCGCTGGTCACCTGCCCGGTTTCGATGACCTCTGCGACATCGGAATCGGAGAAAGTCCGGTTTCATACGCTCAACAAATCGACGGGAAATCGCGTCGTCTCCCAGTATGTCGACAGCGTAACCGGCAAGCCTGTGAAGGACGAGAACGAAGCCAAGGGCTACGCCCGTGGCGAGAACGACTATGTCATACTGACAGACGACGACCTTGACCGCGTGACGCTCGATACGGTCAAGACGATCGATATCGAGAAGTTCGTACCCGCCGAATCCATCGAATGGGTCTATCTGGAGAAGCCGAATTACCTCATGCCTGACGACCCGGTCGGCAACGAAGCGTTCGCCGTCATTCGCGACGCCATGAAATCCGATGGCGTCGTCGGGGTCTCCAAACTCGTAATGGGCCGCCGGGAGCGTGCCGTCATCCTGGAGCCGCGCGGCGAAGGCATCGTCCTCTGGTCGCTCCGGTTCGGTGATGAGGTCCGCCCGGAAGAGAACTACTTCGACGATATCGAAGACGAAGGCGATCCCGACCTGGTGCCGCTGGTGCAGAAGCTGATCAAGCAGCAGACATCGCATTGGTCACCTGACATGGTCAGCGATCCGATCCAGGAAAGCCTCCTGAAACTGATCGAGGAGAAAAAGAAGGCGCTGAGGCCGAAGAAGTCTGCTAAAGGCAAGACGTCCGAGGCGTCTCCGAAGTCGAACGTGGTCAACATCATGGACGCGCTGAAGAAGTCGGTGGCGGAGGAGTTGAAGAGCAGGAAAGCAGCCGGGTAGGTACCTGCGTTCATAACACGTCCAAGCGAGCTGAGATCGCTCTGGAGCTTCAGGAGGCCCAAATGCAAAAGATTGCAGTCTCGGCAGTATGTGCTGCTCTGGCTCATGAGGGAATGATCACCTTACAGCTCTATGACCTGGACGCCGCCTCCGGCGGGCTGGCGGGAGCAACGGTCGGCGGTCTTGGCATCACCATTGCCAGAATCCGGCGCTCAGCGACCCGGCGAAACGTCCGTCGAGAGCGTCGGCGTTCTTGATGCAGCTCCGTTCTTTTAAACGGGCCGACGCTCACGCTCCTCGGCCTTGTCCTCTGCGACTTCCTCGACGCATTGAGCCCTCTCCGCCAGCTTCTGGCTCATTTCCCTAAGCTGCTGCTCGTCCAGCTTCTCGATGCCGACGAACTTGTTCTGCGCTTGCGATGTCAGGATCAATTCATCGAGCTTCGCCTGCAAAGCCTTGCCGTCCCGGTTCTGCGAGTTCTGCAAAACAAACACCATTAGGAAGGTGATGATCGTAGTGCTCGTATTGATCACCAACTGCCAGTTTTCGCTGTAGTCGAAGACCGGACCCGAGGCGGCCCAGACAACAACAAGTGCGACCGCAAGTACGAACGTTGCCGGCTTGCCAGACAGATCCGCGATCAGGGTGGCAAATTTCGAAAAGCCTCTGGATATAACGTTATCGCTCATGGAAATCTCGCTGTTGCCCGGCCAATGATAACGCAAACAGGAGCAGAGCTGTTCCAGTTGGAGCAGGTCTTGGGACTTTAGTCTGGGTTCGGACCCACCCGACGTCGCAGACCGTTCCTCCGTATCCAGCGCAGCGTCGAATGGAACGCCCCACACTCCCTTGCCCCGGTACTCGAATTGAGGGTGACGTACTTTGCGAGCTCTTTGCCCTTTGCATCCCTGCCGATACGGGCGACCCCGCGGCGCAGACGAGGAGGGCTTTGAGCTCGCATTTGCCGGCAAGATGAACTTCAAGCGTGTCGCATTTATTCGGCTTCTTACACTGCTGCTTTAAAGAGGCAATGACCTTAGAATCATCCGTGAAGGTGAACGTGCCATGATGGCGATGGTATGTTCAATTTTTCCTGTTTCGTAAGGTGAAGGACAGTTTCTGACCCTATCAGGCGTGAAGTACATCTGGGCCTATCTCGGGCTTGGGGCTCTTCTGTGGTACGCCGTCTTCCTGTCGGTGACTCACGCCACGCTCGCAGGCGTCGTCCAGGCGCTTCATACCGCTGAAAGTCACACACGGCGATATCGAAGCTGGGCACGAGTAGTCTCCGCTCCACAAACCCGAGCACGCACTCCAGAAGCCGGTGGCTTTCTTCATCGTGTCGGTACTGCGCTTCGCAAATGCCGTTGTCTCCTTCATGGGCGCGTCCGCAAGCGTGCTGGCGGAGCCAGTCACTTCGGCGTCGCCTCTGGACTTAACCTCGGGAAGCTCGCAGGCGCACTTGGAATCTGGCGCTTCAGGTTAAGTCCGGGTCCGCGAAAACTCTGGCTCCTCCTTCTTCGCACAGAAGCCGTTCAAGCTGATCCTGCCCGACTTGCTCGATCTCTACAAATACCTCGACGCTTACATCGACCGCCATAGTGGTGTTCTGCTCGACGGAGCCTGTTCGTCAAGACGCTCAAGACCACCAGCCTTGATGCGGCCTACAACTCGACAACCTTCTGCGATGCTTGGCGGACGGTCATCCAATGCTATGGCATCTATAATGCCTATACCGGACGGGGGTGCGATCAAGGGCTTGTTGCCGCATGGACCCCATAACCTGCGCGACATTCTTGCGACGCATATTCTGAAGCAGACCGGATCCTACGAGCAGGCAAGCTACGCCATTCAGGACATGCCCGACGTCGTGCAATAGCACTATGGTCGCTCCCTGCCACAAGACAAGGCCGCACTTGCGGCCAAGATCCTCAATCAGGCTTGGGAAGCTGCATAAAATCGAATGAGATGCTCGCCTTGGATGTCGGCTACACCGTAAGCCTCCGGTGAAGGCCACAGGTCAGGCAGCTTGAGCTTCTGACGCTGGC
>NZ_JBMDIL010000013.1:0-215129 GCF_057808655.1 Rhizobium sp. FG96
CGCACGGCTCAACTGATCCGTCAATGGCTTCGTCAAAAACGACAGCGCCGTCCGCTCCTGTGTCGAGATGAAGACTTCGACCGGCATGCCGGGCAGGAGTTTGTGGTTGCCGAGCCTTGCGAGTTCTGTGGAGGAGACGGCGATGTCGGCTAAGTAGAAGATCTGGCCGGTTGACGGGTCGGTGCTGGTAGCGGCGGAGACGTAGGCGATGCTTCCGGAGAGCTCCGGCGTCGAGCGCTGGTTGAAGGCCGAGAAGCGCATGCGGGTCTCCTGGCCGATCGAGACCTGGTCGATATCGGTCGGCGCCAGGCGGGCCTCGATCTTCAGCGCGGCATCGGCGGGGACGAGGGTGAGCAGCTTTTCGGCAGGCGTGATGACGCCGCCGATCGTGTGGACGAAGAGCTCGTTAACGGTGCCTGAAAGAGGAGCGCGGATATCGGTGCGGGCGAGGCGGTCCTCGACGGCGATGCGGCGTTCCCTCAGTTCCGAGATTTTCGGCTCGACGATACCGAGTTCGCGCTGGGCTTCCGTTCGCGCCGCTTCGTCGATGGCGATGATCTGGACCTGGATTTCACTCATGCGGGCGCGGGAGCGGGCGATATTGGCCTGGATCTCGCCGCTCTCGCCGGTCAGCTTGGCGATCTCGCGGTCGATGAAATATTTGCGCGACGTGTCGATCAGCTTCCTGTCGGCCAGTCCCTTGATCTTGTCATGCTCGGTCTGGACCAGTTCGAGCTCGCCAGCCTTGGCGTCGCGCTGGGCGATCAGCCCCTTCAATTCTTCCTCAAGCTGCGAGATGCCATACTGCAGCTGCTGCTTCTGGTTCTGCCGGTTGCGGCGGTTGCCGTCGAACATCTTCTGTTCGCCGGTGGCGACCAGCGGGAATTCGCCGAGGATGGTTGCGAGCTCGGCCGGGTAGGCGATCGCCTCCACATTGTCGCGCTCGGCGATCAGCCGCGCCTGACGGGCGGTGAGTTCGACGAGCTGGGTGCGGACGATCGAGAGCTCGGCGCGGGTCTGGGCGTCGTCGAGGCGCAGCATGATCTGCCCCTTGCTGACCTGATCGCCTTCCTTGACCGCGATTTCGCTGACGATGCCGCCGTCGCGATGCTGGATCGATTTGAGGTTCCGGTCGACCTTCATCACCCCCGAAGCGATGATCGCGCCCCTGAGCTGCGTGGTCGCCGCCCAGCCGCCGGCGCCGGCAAAGAGCAGCAGGCCGAGGGCGATACCGGCGGTGATGCGGGTCGCCACCGGGAACATGTTGTTGGTTTCGGCCGACGGCCGCTGCTGGTCCTGGTTCATCGCTTGTCTCCCCCCGTCTCTACACATTCTCGACAATGACAAGCAGATGGTGACCCGTGAGATTGATGGTCATCTCGTAATGCTCGTCCTTGTCCATATCGACCTCGATCAGCGTCTGGCTCAGTTCGTCCGTGCCCTCGTGGCGGACGCGGATGGGTAGCGGCGTGCTGTCCGCCTTGTCGCCGTAGATATCCTCGAAGCGCTCCTCGATGCCGTCGAGCACCTCCTCGAAGATCTTGTATTTGGAGATGTCGATGCGATCGCCGACCATGAAATCGAGGATCTGGTGGACGACATCGGCGCTGCTTTCGCCGGCGGGGACGGTGAATTCGAACGTATCGTTTCCATCGCCGCCCGAGATGACCGCGGCGGTCAGTCCCGCCCGGATGACATCGTCGCCGGAGCCGGCAACGGCCTTTTCGAAACCCTCGATAATGTCCTGACCGACTTCGAAACCGGTCGCCTTGCCGCTTTCGAGATCGATCAGCACGCCATGGGCGGTCTGCGAATAATCGATCGTGTCGTCGCCATCGCCGCCGTCGAACACGTCGTCGGCTTCATCGGCCCGCGCTTCAACCGTGTCATCGCCATCGCCTGCGAAGAGAAATTCCTCGCCGTCGCCATCGCGGAGGATGTCGTCGCCGTCGCCGGTCTTGATCACCTCGAAGTTGCTGATGCTGTCCGTGCCGATGTCGGCGCCGCTGGCATTGGCGGCGACGAGGTCGACGACGACGGAGAGGACGGCTGCGGAATAGTCGAGCGTATCGACGCCTTCGCCGCCGTCATAGCTGTCGGCAGCCCAGTCGAAATCGCCGGTGACGGTGTCGTTTCCTTCGCCGCCCTTGACGAGATCGGTACCGGCGCCGCCGCTGATTTCGTCATCGCCGGCATTGCCATGCAGCTCGTCGGCGCCATCGCCGCCGGTGAGCGTATCGTCTCCCGATCCGGCGCGGACGATCTCGAAATCGGTGACGGTGTCGCAGCCGATCTCGCTGCTTTCGGCCTCGCCGGAGCCGAGGTCGATCGCGACGGCTTCGGCAAGGGCGGAATAGTCGAGCGTATCGGTTCCGGCGCCGCCGTCATAGATGTCGTCGGCCTGGTCGGCATCGCCGGTGACGGTATCATCGCCATCCTCGGCCTTGACCGTATCGGCGCCGCGGCCGCCGCTCAGCACATCGCGGCCGGTCCCGCCTGCGAGGTGATCGTCGCCGGTGCTGCCGAGGACAACGTCGTCGCCGTCGCCGCCATCGAGGCGGTCGTTGCCGTCTTCGCCGTCGATGATGTCGTTTCCGGCATCGCCATAGAGCTGGTCGGCGCCATCGCCGCCGCGCAGCAGATCGGCATCGGCGCCGCCGCTGAGGAGGTCGTCGCCGGCCTCGCCGAAGAGGCTGTCCCGGCCGTCCTCGCCATAGAGCCGGTCGTTTCCGGCGCCGCCCCAGACATGGTCGTCGCCGAGGCCGCCGAGCACGATGTCGTCGCCATTGCCGGCAAAGATCGTGTCATTGCCGCTGCCGCCGAGGATGTGGTCGTTGCCGTCTCCGGCGCTGATCACGTCATTGCCGCTGCGGGCATCGATGTTGTCATTGCCGGCGAGGCCTTCGATATCGTCGGCGCAGGCGGTTCCGGCGATCAGGTCGTCGCCCGATGTGCCGGTGATCGGTGGTGCCTTGACGACGGAGAAATGCGCCGTCTGCGAGACCAGGGCCCGGCCGTCGCTGATCATGTAGGTGATGGTGACCGGGCCGAGACCGGCGGCGTCGAAGCTCCAGCCGCTGGCGGTCTGGACGAGTTTTCCCGAGGACACGGCAATATCCTTGATCGACAGCAAGTCGCCATCGGGATCGATGCTGCCGCGCAGCAGATCGGCAAGGCCGATCAGCGCCAGGCCGCAGCCGGATATATCGGCGAGTGTCACCGGGCCGTTGGTACGCGGAGCGCGGTTGACCGGTTTCGCCGTTGGTTCTGCGTTCGAAGAACGATCAGCGCCGCCTGCGCGCGGGCCGGGATCCGGTTGCACCTGGCGCGGCCCGGTCCAGGCATTGTCATTGGAGGCGTGGAAGGAGGCGGAGACGCCGCCGAAGCTTTTCAGCAGCGACAGGCTCGGCAGGTTCAGCCGGTTGAACTCGATGGCGTCGGAATCGGTGAGCGCATAGCTGACCCGGTTCTTGTGGCCGGAGAGCACGACGCCACCCGGTTTGCCGCCGGAGTAGGAGCCGCCGATCTCTTCGTCGGGCATGCGGACCACGGCGCCGGCGGTTTCGACGTCGATCGGCGGCAGATCGTCTTCATCGCCGGCGGGGCGGCGGGGATCGGCCTCGCCGCGCCGCGGGGCTTCCTGCGGGCTCCCGAGCGCGCTTTTCAGGTAGAGCGCAAAGCCCGTCAGCAGCAGGGAAAGGAAGACCGGCACCCGGGACAGCTTGTCGTCACTTTTCAGGACGTAGCGGTCGTGCGGGTCTTCTTCGGTCTTTGCGGTTTTGGTGCCTTTGACCTCGATCATTCTGACATCCTCGCGGTGATGCGTGATCCAAGCTGCGTCATGGCGGCCGGCCGGCTGCCGGTTTCGGCGGCTGCGGGCTTGAGGATCTCGTCCTTGGGTCCGAAGGCCACCATCTTTCCGCTCTGGATGACGGCGACCATATCGACTGCGGCCAATGCGCTTGGCCGGTGAGCGATGACGATGGCAATGCCGCCGCGGGCGCGCACGGCCTTGATCGTCTGAGTGAGTGCTGCTTCGCCCTCGCCATCGAGGTTGGAGTTCGGCTCATCCATGACGACGATGAAGGGATTGCGGTAGAGCGCGCGGGCAAGGCCGATGCGCTGGCGCTGCCCCGCAGAGAGCGAGACGCCCTGTGGCCCGAGAGCGGTGCGATAGCCCTCCGGCATGCGCACGATCATCTCGTGGATGCCGGTGGTCTGCGCTGAATCGACGATCGCCCGGGCATCCACCTGCGGCTCAAGCCGCGAGATGTTTTCCTCGATCGAGGCATCCAGCAGCGCGACATCCTGCGGCAGGTAGCCGATATGCTGGCCGAGATCGTCGTCCGACCACTGCGTAAGCTCGGCGTCATCGAGCCGGACACTGCCGCGCAGCGTCGGCCAGACGCCGGTGAGTGCGCGGGCGAGCGTCGTCTTGCCGCCGCCGCTCGGGCCGATGATGCCGAGCGCCTGCCCGGCGGCAACCTCGAAGCTGACTTCGCTGAGCAGCACGCGGCCGGAGCCGGGGGCGGCGACGGTGATCTTCTCGACCTTCAGCGAGCGGCTGGGGGCGGGAAGCGCCATCGGCGGCTCGGCGCCGGCAAGCGCGATCACGGTTTCCTTCAGTCGCAGGAAGGCAGTGCGGGCGGCGACGAAGCCTTTCCAGTTGCCGATCGCCAGATCGACAGGGGCGAGCGCCCGGGCGGAGGCAACGGAGGCGGCGATGATGGCGCCTGCCGAAAGCTCGCCCTTGATCGTCAGCCAGGCGCCGAGACCGAGCACGGCCGATTGCAGGATCATGCGCAGCACGCGGGAGATCGCCCCGAATGTGCCGCTGATATCGTTGGTGCGGGTCTGAAGTTCCAGATGATCCTGGTTGGCGCGATTGAAGCGCTCGACGGCCCGCCCGGCAAAGCCCATTGCCTTGAGGATATCGGCGTTGCGGGCGTTGGAATCGGCAATGGCGTTGCGCTCGATGCCGGATTTGTGCGTGGCGCTCGCCAGCCGCCGGGTCACCAGCTCGGTGATGATCGTCAGCATGGAGAGCACGAAGGCGCCGGCGAAGGTAAGCGCTCCCAGATAGGGATGCAGCATGTAGACGAAGATGAGATAGAGCGGCATCCAGGGCAGATCGAAGAGTGCCACCGGGCCCTGACTGCCGAGGAAGGAGCGGACGGTATCGACATCCCGGCCGCGCTCCAGCGCTTCGGCTGTCGAGAAGCCGAAACGCGGCATGTCGATCGCCACCTGATGGGCGAGGGGGGCGATCCGGCTGTCGAGCCGGGCGCCCATGCGCACCAGGATTTGCGAGCGGATGATGTCGAAGAGGCCCTGGAAGAGATAGAGGCCGATGGCGAGCGCCGAGAGGCCGAGCAGCGTCGGGACACTGCCGCTCGTCAGCGCGCGGTCATAGATCTGCAGCATGTAGAAAGAGCCGGTCAGCGCGAGAATATTGATGGCGCCGGAGGTGAAGAAGAGGAACACGAAGATCCCTCTCAATCCGGATGTCAGCTTCTCGACCTGTTTGCGCTTGGCTCCGGTCAGCGGGTTCTTGGGGCGCATGTCGTTCACCACTTCTTTGATGACGGGAATTCAGGTGCGCCGGGTTTTCCGGCGCACCTGACCTTTCGGATCAGAGATTGAAATCCGAAGTGGTGAGGTTGTGGTTCCCCTTGATGCTGAGGCGCAGCTCGGCGCTGTTGTCGCCATCGACGCTGCCCTGGACGACCGTGTAGTCGCCATCGGCACGGACTTCATGCGTGACGATCAGTTGCGCCGCGCCCGTCAGCGTCGAACCGTTGACCAGCGTGAAGGCCTGGTTGCCGGCAAGACCGCCATTGGCGTCGGTGCCGCTGAGGTCGATCTTGTCGCCGGGCTGGAAGCCGATGATCGTGTCGCCATCGGCATCCTTTTCGGAGAGGAAGACGAACTTGTCGTTTCCGGCGCCGCCATCGAGAGTGTTGGCGGAGGCATTGGCGGTGATCGTGTCGTTGCCGGAGCCGGTGACGACATTTTCCATGCCCCAGAGCGTATCGGTGCCGGATTGCGTGCTCGAGGCGCTGCCCCGGCCCATGAAGCCGCTGCCGAGATCGACATTCAGATTGGCGGTGATCGCCGCCAGATCCAGCGTGTCGCTGCCGGCGTCACCGTAATAGGTGTCGTCGCCGTCACCCGCTTCGGCCACGAAGAGATCGTTGCCGTCCCCGCCATGGGCGGTATCGTTGCCCGTACCGGTCTGGATCATGTCGTCGCCGGCATCGCCGAAGACGCGGTCGGATCCGGCATCGCCATAGAGCATGTCGTTGCCATCGCCGCCGAGGAGATCGTCGTTTCCGGCGCCGCCGAAGACCATGTCACTGCCGCCTTCGGCATTGAGGAAGTCGTCGCCGTCATCGCCGCGGATGATGTCGGCACCGGCGCCGCCGGTTGCCACGTCATTGCCCGCAAAGCCGACGATCGTTTCGCCATTCGCCGTACCGAGGAGAACGTCGCCTGCTGCCGTGCCGGCGATCATGGCGCCTGTCGTTGCTGCCGGCGGGGTTGGGTTGGCCGGCGGTGTCGGCGCCGGCGGCGTGCCGGCATCGTCTTCTTCCTCTTCGGCCGTCGTGCCTTCACCATTGAACTGCGGCAGCCCGCCTTCGCTGGTGAACTGGATGCTGTGCTCGCCATTGGTCATCGTCGTCACGCCGTTTGCCCCGGTCGTGATCTCGTAGTCTGCAGCGGTGGTACCGGCGGCAAGCTCGATGACATCCTGCGGACGCAGCGTTCCGATGATCGTGTCGTTGCCGCCATTGGAGCGGAAGACGATGCGGTGGGCGGAACCGAGCGCCGAGATATCGATCGTATCATCCCCTGCGTCGCCATCGATGGTGATGGTGTTGAGACGCAGGCTGGTTGTCGAGAAGTCGCCGACGATGTTGAAGCTGTCGGCCCCTGCGCTGCCGGATGTTCCGGAGGGATCGACACCATTGATGCGGATTTCCTCGATCTCGCTGAGTTCGGCGATGACGGAGGCATTGTTGCTGCCATTGCGGGTCACGACGATTTCGGTCGCGGCATTGAGGTTTGCCGCGACATTACCCGCGATCGCCAGCCAGGCTGCCCTGGTGTAGATCGTGTAGGCCTCGGCCGTGGCATTGCCGTTGATGACGAAGGTGTCGCCCGCGGCTCCTTCCGTTCCGCCATTGACGATATCGCGGCCATCCGTGGCGCCGGAAGCATTGGCATTCCAGATAACGGTATCGTCGCCGGCATCGCCGTTGATGGTGTCGACGCCGAGGCTTCCGGTGGCGGTGACGATGAAGTTGTCGACGAAGAAGTCGTCGCCAGCATCCCAGTCGCCATTTGCCAGGAAGCGGATGGCAGACTGCGGTCCCATCTGCGCGGCCGACAGGGTGGTGTTGAACGTGCCGCTTGCCGTGCTCAGCACGCCGCCGGTCAAAGTCTCCCAGCTGTTGGTCGTGTGGTTCCAGGCCTGGACCGTTACGTTCTCGTTGCCGGTGAGTCCGCCGTCGCCGACATAGGTGAACTGGACACTTGCTCCGGTTGCGCCTGTGAGGTCGAAAGCGCGCTGGATGAACTCACCGCCGGTGATGCCGGGTTCGAAGTGCAGGCGGCTTCCGTCGGCGGTATTGATCTGGATATCACCATTGCCTGCGCCGGTATTCTCACCGCCACCTTCTGTCCACCCTCCGGCGAAGGTCAGCGTGCCATTGTTATCAGTGTAGGAGACCGCGCCATCGAAATTATCGCTGAACGTGCCGCCGTTGACTCCGGTCCCGCCGGTCAGCGTGTCGTTGCCATCGCCGCCGTTCAGTGTATCGGCGCCCTCGTTGCCGTTGATCACATCGTCCCCACCCGCGCCACTCAGCGTATCGTTGCCGCCGAGGCCGTTGATGGCGTTGGCTGTACCATTGCCGGTGATCGTGTCCGCATTTGCCGTCGGTGCGCCGAAGTTGGCGGGTGGTGCTGCTGCGAGCGTGAAGTCCGATATGTCGATGTTGGCGTTGGTGACGCCATTGATCTGGATCGTGCCCTGGACGGTCGAGGCCGCGCCGTTCTCACGGATGGTAATGATGGTGCTGCCGCCGGGGCCGGCGGATTCGAACACACGGTTGGCAAAGTTCGCTGCCGTCACGCCGAGGCCGGTGAGGTCAATGCGATCCTGATTGGCCGGGGTGCCGCCGGTGGCGTCGAAGCTGTTGATGACGTCGTTACCGAAGTTGGTGGCGTTGTAGATGATCGTGTTGAAACCACCGCCGACGTCGATCGTGTCGTTCCCGGCACCGCCGATGATGGTGTCGTTATCGTCGCCGCCGCTGATCGTGTCATTGCCGGCGCCGCCATCGAGGACGTCGTTGCCGTCATTGCCCGTCAGTGTGTCGTTGTCGCCGCCGCCGAACAGCTGGTTGGCGGCGTCATTGCCGATGATCGTGTTGATTCCGGCATTGCCGGTGCCGTTGATGGCGTCGGCGCCCGTCAGCGTCAGGTTTTCGAGCCCGGTCGCCAGCGTGAAGCTGACCGAAGCCTGTACGGTATCGACATCGGCCGCGAGACCGGTGCTTTCGTTGATGACGTCACCGACATCATCAACGAGATAGATATCGTTGCCTTCACCCCCGATCATGGTGTCGGCGCCGAGGCCGCCATTCAGGGTGTCGTTACCGGCGAGGCCGCTCAGCGTGTCGGCGAGGTCGCCGCCGGTGATGGCGTTGTTGCCCGCGTTGCCGGTGCCGACGAACTGGCTGGCATCGGCGCCGAGGAAGGCGAGGTTCTCGACGTTGGCCATGGCCGCAATCGAGAGTTCGGCCAGGAAGGTCTGGACGGTATCCGTGCCTTCGCCCGCGGCTTCCACCACCACGTCGAGGACATCGTCGACGCCGTAGGTGTCGTTACCGGCGCCGCCGACCATCGTGTCGGCGCCGATTGCGCCTTCGAAGTCATCGAGGGCTGCATTGAGACGGCTGTCGAGATCGTCGTCTCCGGTGCCGCCGACCAGGAGGTCGTCGCCGAGGCCGCCGACGAGATCGTCGCCCTGACCGCCACCGAAGATCAGGTCGTTACCGCTGCCGCCGGTGATCGCGTCATCATCGCCATCTTCGCCGGCAATGAGGTTGTTTGCGATGGATGCGGAGAGGTTGACGGTTCGGGTGCCGCCCGTCGGGTCTGCCCGGCTGATCGCATAGTCGCCGACCAGCTGGTAGCCGTTGAAGAAAGCGCCGTTGAAGTTGATGAACTCGACGCCGGTCTGGGCATTGATGCCGTCGAAGTGGTTGAGAACCGTGACGCTCTGCGCCAGCGGGGTCGCGCCATTGGGCAGGCTGTAGTTGACGACGAGGTCGCCGTCATTGGTGCCGGCGCCGTTGTCGACCACGTTGAGTGCGGAGATCGTATAGATGGGGAGACCATCGACATCCGTTCCGGTAACCGGCGCAAGGATCGAGATCTTGTCCGCCGTGCCCCCGCTGGTGGCAGAGACGCCTTCATTGATGACATCAGTGCCGTCGCCGAGTGAGAAGGAATAGGTGTCGTTGCCGAGGCCGCCATTCAGTGTGTCGCCGGCAGGCGTGGAGGTGACGGTGGTAAAGTTGATGACGAGGTTATCGATCTCGACATTTTCTTCCGTCGCGCTGATGCCCGAGACTTCGAACCGGATACGTGCAGTCGCCGAGAACGGTCCTGCGATGACGTGGTTCCCGCTGCCAGTATCATTGGCATCTATCGTGTTCAGAGTGGTGTAGTTCACCCCATCGGCAGCGAAACGCACCAAGACGAACTCGCCGGCATCCAGGTTGTCCGCGTCATAGTCATATGTGATTGTTGCCGTCGTGGCGGCGGACAAATTGACGTCACGGGTGATCTGGGCACCGTTCATCCCCGTGCCGCCATAGAAACGCAATACGTTGTTGTTGCCGTCGTCGATCCGGATCTGGTTGGTCTGACCGGTGCCGTCGTTCGTTTCGATCCAACTCGGTCCCCAATTGGTGGTTCCATCGCTATTCCCGGAACTATTGCTCTGGAAGTTGTCGCGGTAAGTTGCTGTTGTGCTCGTCGTCGTCGCCCCGTCGGCACCACCGACGAGAATATCGTCACCCGCAAGGCCATTCAGCGTATCCGCACCGGCAAGGCCAAGGATGAGGTCATCCTCGGCCGTCCCGTTGAGCGGAACATCACTGTTGGCCGTACCGACAATGATATTGAGCGCATTGCCCGTGGCAAACTCCACCTTCTCGATGTTGCGCAGCCGGTCGCTGCCGTCGATTGCGTCTTCGACAGCATGAGTAACGATGACCTGTCCATCAGTGGTGGCCGAGAAGGCATATTCACCGCGGTCGCCGCGGAAGACGGCGATATCGGTATCGGCGATGCCATCGGCTCCGGTGGTGGTGATTTCACGGATGATCTGCAGCTGGCCGGGGTTGATCTTGCCTTCGAACATCCAGGCAGCGAGCGTCTTCTTAACTTCAGTCCCACCAGTTTCGACAATTTCGCCTGCTTGATTAAGGCGTAGCGTGACGAGGCTCGTCATGCTCTTGATGTTCGGATTGCCGGCAATTTCCGTTCCGGTCGGGCCGTTGTCATTGAAGCCACTCATGATGCCGATGCGGACGTTCAGCCACTTGTCGCCATCGATGATGTCGTCGCCGCCATTGCCCTGGATCCTGTCGCTGCCGTCACCGCCGAGGATGATGTCTCCACCGGCAAAGGAGGTGACGCCCGCCCCGAGGACGGCCTGCAGGCCTGAGATCAGGGCGATGCCCTGGGCATCGAGCACGCTGCCGAGATAGCCGCTGGCGCCGCCGTTGTTGAGGCTCGCGCGGTCGGCCGCCACGTCTTCGGTGCCGCCGAGCTCGTCGGCGAACCTGGTGCCTGACAGGCCTTCCATCGACTCGTATTCGTCGAGGGCGGCGTTCTGCGGCAGGGTCGGAGCCTCGTCGAAGACGATCGGGCGCGACAGGTCGGCATTCACGCCGAGCGTATTGTCCTTGTAGGTCGCCCAGTCGAAGCCGGACATACCGGCCATCTTGCCGCGGCCGGCGCTGCCGACCATGATGTCGTCGCCGCCTTCGCCGATGAACTCGTCGAAGCCGCCGTCGCCGAGGAACACGTCGTTTCCGTCGATGCCGTCATGGGCGAAGATTTCGTCGAAGTTGTCGCCGGGGGCGCCGTCGAAGGTACCGGTTTCGATCCAGTCGTCGCCCTCGTTGCCGAGGATGCGTTCGGCATTCTTGTTGCCGTAGATGAAGTCGTTGCCGGTGCCGGCAAAGACTTCCGAGCCCATGTCGGTGCCGAGGAAGATGAAGTCCTGGCCGTCATTGCCCATCACGAGGTCGAGGCCGGGACCGGCATGCACGACGTCATGGCCCTTGCCGGCCTTGATATTGTCGTCGCCGCCGCTGTCGACGATGATGTCGTGGCCGTCGCCGCCGTTGATGATGTCGTTGCCGAAGCCGCCTTCCAGCCGGTCGTTTCCGCCGTCGCCGAACAATGTGTCGTCGCCGATGCCGGCAATCAGGGTGTCATTTGCTTCAGTGCCGCCAAGGACGACGTGGTCGCCGCCGGTATAGCGCAGATAGTTCGCATCGGCGCCCGCGGTGGCCGGGTTGTCGCGAATGACGAGCGGTGTCAGCAGGCTGGTGCCAAGAGGATCGATGCCGCGGTTGTCGGCGCTTTCATTCGCCACCGTATTCGGATCGTCCTCCAGTATGCCGTCGGCGCCGGGATCTTCACCCAGGCCGGGATTGTATTGCTTGGTGCGGTCAATCTCGAGGATGAGGCCGGGCGTCGAGAAGACATCCGACGGCAGATGCGTGGCGTCGGTGTTGCGCATGATCATCGCAGCGAAGGAGTTGTTCTCCATCTCGCCAAACAGATGCAGCCCGTCGAGGCGCTGCAGATAGTAGAAGCGGTCGCCGTTCTGCAGCTTTTCCATCTGCACTTCGAAGACGAAGTTGAAGGTCGAGCCGAGCATGCCGCCGAAGGGCATGATCTGTTCGGCAAGGCCGCCGATCCAGAGATCGACGTTTTCAAGGCCGCCGAGCGAGCCGCCGGCATAGGCGCCTGTAGCGTTCAGGAAGTCGAGCCGGTCTGTCGGCACGACGACCCCGCCCGTGGAGACGCCGGTGATGATGGTGAGCGCCGCGTCGCGCTTTTCCTGTAGCGTATCGGCTCCGGTGATCAACTCATGTGTGCCATAGGCGGCGATGAAGTTGATAATCGACGCCTCGTGCTTGAGGTGACCAGCGAAGTCGACCCAGCTCTCATAGGGCTTGAGCAGCGAGTCCTCGTTTGTGGCCTCATAGAAGGTGCGCCGCGCCTCGTTCAATGAGGGCACCCCGGTGTCGCGTCCGCGGGCGAGGTTGATCGTTGCAAGATCGAGCGGCAGGCCGAGCAGGTTGTTGCGCAGCGCCGTCGTGACGAACTCGTCGATCTCGTTGCCGACCTGCCGGGTCATGCCGCGGACAATGGCACCAGCCGCAATGTCGTCAGTGATCGAGTGAGCAACGCCGGTGTCGCCGCCGTCGAAGGCGAGCGGATTGAGGAAGCCCTCGATCAGGCCGATATGGTCTTCGTTGAACGACGGATCGAAACGGTCGATCGACTCGGTCAGCATCGAGTGACCGAAGCGATAGACGACATGAGCGAACTCGGCGACGATCGACGGGTCGATGGTGGTGTCGAAGCCATCCGGCACCAGGAAGACGTTGATATTCGGCTGGATCTTGCGCGCGAACTCTTCGAAGACGAGATGCTGGTACTGCATCTCGGTGCCGAACTTGGCTGCCTGGAACAGGCGCTCGCCATCCCAGACCAGTGCTGCGATCTGTGCGGGCGTCGGCAGGGCAACCAGATCGACTTCCAGCCATTCGTTGATGAAGGTCAGATCGTTGCTCGCCAGCACCGTGTCCTTGGTGTGCTGGACGAGCCGGTTGTGCTCGGCATGGAAGACATGGTGGACGGCGGTCAGGCCGATATTTTCGTTGACGCGGCCGTCGCCGGCGATGAAGTGCGCGTCCAGCAACTCGTTATCATATTCGGTATCGCCATTGCCCGGGTTGCCGAGGCCGATGGTGATGTCGCCATCGGCGATCTTGCCGATCGGCACGGCCTCATGGGCGATGTCGGCCAGGAACGCGCTGGCGGTGCGGATGGCGCCCGTCGTCGAGACGCCTAGTCCGCCGTTGGCGGCCGGATTGCCTTCGAGTACGACGTCATCGGCCGTGTTGGGGATGCCGTCGGCGCCGATCCCGAGGATGATCTGCGGGAAGCCGTTCGGACCGGGAATGAAATTGCCGTAGGGGTCGGTGCGCAGCAGCGGCACGGCGCCGACATCGGCATCCGTCAGGTTGATGCCGAGCAGCGTCTTCGCCTGAGCTTTCACTTCGCCCCAGGTGGCCATGCCGCCATTCGCGCCCTCGATAAGCTTGCCGGTCGCCACGGGGTCGCCCGCTGCATTGAGCTGATACTGGCGCAGGAAGACCTGGTGCGATGCATGCGAGGCATAAGTCTGGTTCTGGTCGACATAAGAGGTCGTAGTGTTGACGGGGCGGATATCATCCTCGGTGCCCATCATATTGTCCGGGCCCGCAGAGACTGTCGCGCGGGTCAGCACCATGAAGTTTGTATGGCTACCGGGGACGTAGAGCGGATCGTCTTCCGCCAGAGGGATGAACACCGTGCCGCTGCCGCCCTTGTTGATCAGGTCCAGGCCGTGATCGAAGAACTGGCCGAACAGCGTGAACCACGAATTGAACGGTGCCGACAGGCCTTCATCCGGCGCGACGGCGGGGAGGTAGACATTGTCGCCCTGCATGGTGATACCGAAGGGCTCAAGTGCCGCATCGCGGACCTCGCGAGCGGCTTCCAGAGCCGTCACTGTCGCGGCATGCGCTGCCGTGGCATTCGCCAATGTGTCCAGGGCGTTCTGCTCTTCCGGGGTCGGCGTGTTGTTGGGATCGCCATCGCCGAGCGCATCGGCCGCAGCCTTCGCGTTCTGCATCGCGACGCGCGCCTGATATTCGGCATCGGAAGCGGGCTTGAACGTCTGGTAGATCGCCGTAACCAAGGGGAGATCAGTCATCGGACTTGCTGCGCCGGCCCGCTCAAGTGCGGTCAGGATCGCGGCCGGGTTGCCGAGAGTCTGATCGACGAGCAGGTTGGAGATGGTGCGCAGGCTGGAATCGAAGACCAGCGAATTGGGATTGTTCGATGGGTTGTAGTTGGGTGCCGTCGGCATCGCCGGAGCCGGACCGTTCGGGCCGTCGGGATCGAAGGGCGTGCCATCAGCGGGCCGGTAGATCGGCGACATCAGTTCGGGGAACTCGGCACCTGCGGCGCCCCACATTTCCTGGCCGGGCAGGAGGTGGTTGTAACTGCCATCGACCGTGCGCAGGCCCCAGGCGACGTTGTACGCCGGGATCAAGCCGTCTTCGCCGTAGAGCGTGGCTCCCGCGGAATGCGCCTCCGCAATCTTGATCTGCGCCAAGATGAAATCGAGATCCGAGCGAATATAGGTGACCATGTTACTCTCCCCTCCGATTGCATTGGAAACGTTATCGTTTCGCCAATGCTTGATCCCCAGTGTGAAATCGCAGGGATATTCCGGTCGCCTTCCGGTTTTTACTGTGCGGTCATGCCGCGAGCGCAAAAATCCGGTGGAAAGTGAACGGCATTATCTGCGATGATCAGATGATGTCTTCGGGGGAGGTCATGGCATAGTTCCAAAGGTCCGGAGACGTCTAAAGACTTTGGTCTTCAGGGGGCCGGGACTTTCGACCCGGGAGGAAATGTGACTTACGTCCCGTACAAAAAAGAGCCGGGCGGCGGTGTGTCCGGCATTTCCAGGGTGTGGCAACGCCTTGATCTGACACAGCAATTTCTGATCGTTGCCGGGCTCGTCATCTGTTGCTCGATGGCGCTTCTCGGCGAGTGGCTGAGCGGTCGGATCGCTGCGAACCAGCTCAGAAGCCGGGCCGAGTCCGGGGCGCTCTATATGGAGGGGTTCCTTGCCCGGCATGTCGACGGACCGGCGAGCGACCCCAAGGTTTCAGAGGCCCGGCAGCTCGAACTCGACGATCTCCTGATCGGCACCGATCTCGCAAGACGGGTCGAGGGCTTCAGGATCTGGCGGCATGATGGATTGGTCATTTACAGCACCAACAAGCAGCTGATCGGCCAGAAATTCCCGTCCGAGGACATCGACCGCGCTTTTGCCGGGCAGGTCGTGGCGCAGCTGGAGGACAGCCATGACGACGGCGAGGAGGACGGGCCGCCGACGCGGCGGCCGCTGATCGAGATCTACGCGCCGATCTACGAGCCCGATACCCATGAGGTGATCGCGGTCGGTGAGCTCTATGAGGAAGCGGCCGATTTCATCGTCCAGCGCAACCGGGTGCAGCAGCAGACCTGGGCGATCGTCGGGGCGACGACGCTGGCGATCATGGCGCTCTTGTTCCTGATCGTGCGGCGCGCCAGCCATACGATCGCCTATCAGCGGATGATCCTGAAGACGCAGCTGACCCAAGCGCAGGCCCTGGCGCGGCAGAATACCGAGCTGCGCAAGGCGGCTGACCGGGCGCGCATGGATGCCAGCAAGTCGAACGAGCAGCTGTTGAACCGGATCGGCGCCGATCTGCATGATGGCCCGGTGCAGCTGCTCAGCCTGCTGATCCTGAAGCTCAGCGGCGGGGCGTCAGGGCTGCCGAAGGCGGCGCTCGAGCACCTGCCGGATATCAGGGGCGCCGAGCTTGCGCCGGCGCATCTTGCCCGGCTGGTGCTGAACGAACTGCGCGAGCTCTCGACCGGGCTGGTCATGCCGGAGATCGAGCATATGCCGCTGGAGGCGGCGCTGCGCAATGCGGTGGAGCAGCATGAATATGCGACAGGATCGAAGGTGTCGGCTGACTACGAGGCATTGCCGGAGCGCGTCGCCCATCCCCTGAAGATCTGTCTGTACAGGGTGGTGCAGGAGGGGTTGAACAATGCGTTTCGCCACGGCGGCGGGCAGGGGCAGCATGTCTCGGCTTCGGCCGATCTTTCGGCGATCACCGTCGTCATCACCGATGAAGGTCCCGGTCTTTCGGCGCCGAGCGCCACGTCGAGCCACCGCCCGCTCGGGCTGCAGGGCATCCGCAACCGTGTGGAAGCCTTCGGCGGCAGCGTCGAAATCCGGGCGCGGCAGGGGTCGGGAACGGAGTTGAAGGTGATCGTGCCGATGGAGGGAAACGGCATCTAGTGCGTCGCCCGGCGTTCAGTGGCGCGGCAGCGCCTCTCCGCCGCCTTCGAGCTTCTGCGCGGCAATCAGCACTTCCAGGCGATTGCGGGCATTCAGCTTCTGCATCAGGATTGTCATGTAGTTCTTGACGGTCTTCTCGCCGATATTGAGGCCGGTTGCGATCTGCTTGTTGGTGAAGCCGCGCAACAGCATGCCGATGATCTGCCCTTCGCGGATGCTGAGCTTCACATCGCCGCCCGCCTTCTTGCGCAGCGAGGCGATCTTCAGCTCCTCGATCACCTTGCAGGCAAAGGCCGGGGTGATGAACATGTCGCCGCGGTGGACGGCGGCGATCGCCTGGATCAGCTCCTGGATGCTGCTGCCTTTCAGCACATAGCCGCTGGCGCCGGCATTGAGCGCACGCACGGCATAGTCGCTGCCGGTATTGGCGGTGAAGACCAGGATTCTCGTGCGGATTTTCTCAACCAGCTTGGCGATCGCGTCGAAGATATTGCCGGGCATCATCAGGTCGACGATGAAAACATCGGGCGCGCATTTCAGCCCGATCTCCAGCGCATCATCGGCACTCGATCCGGTGGCGGCGACCGTAAACTTCGGATGGCTTTTCAGGATTTCACTCAATCCCGCCAGCATTACCGGGTGGTCGTCTATGAGTGCCAATGAAATCTTGCTCATTTTACGCACCATCTACAACTTACATAGAATAATTTATAGGATCAAACCAATATAGTGTCCATCTAGTCCATTAGGACTACATTGGAAGTCGTAATATCGCTTGCGATGGATGTTTTATTCTATGCTATCTATTTGCCGTAACTTGCAATTGGTTCGCAATTGCATCTGTGACCTTGTCTGCTCGACATGCCCGGCAAAGCCGCCCTTTTGGGGTGGGTGAGGTGGTTCGATGCGGTGCTTCGCTCGAAATAATTCACTATCAATGCGTGTATCGATAGATTTCGTGCACGCCGATTTCCCGGCTGCAAATGCGTCGCGAGCCAGGCCGCCCCGGCTCGCGACTTATGCGGTCAGGCCTCGCTCTTGACCGGCATATTCTCCGCCATCGTCCGCTTGAAGCCGCCACCGCCGCCCATGCCGGGGGTGATGATCACGGGGTAGAGGTAGAGGAAATCGTGGAAGTGGACGACGGTCGTCGGGCCGTCGGCGAGGGTCACGGCATATTCTGCCGGGCCCGAGCGGTCGGGATGCTTCATGCCGCTGAGATTGAGGCCGGCCTGGTGGTTCAGGCCGTAGCTCATCGACATCGGGATGCCGTGCCAGGAGCCGGCGATCGGGCGGTGGACATGGCCGAAATACATGTGGCGGATGGCCGGATGCGTCTTGAGCACGGCGAGCAGCGGCTCGTCGTCCACCATGCGGATCCGGTCGACGCCCATGCCGATGTCGAAGGGCGGGTGGTGGAAGAAGAGGTAGACGGGCTTGTCCAGCACCTCGGCAAGGCGGTCCTTCAGCCAGCTGAGGCGGGCCTCGTCCATATGGCCGGTATGTTTGCCGTGCTCCACGGTGTCGAGCATGATCAGGCGGCAGCTGTCATAGTCGATCACCGACTGCACGAAGCCATTGTCGTCGACGGGCTGATCCGGGAAGATCGAGCGGAAGTTATCGCGATTGTCGTGATTGCCGATCATCAGGCGGTAGGGGATGACGGTTTCCTGGTCGAGGATATCGCGCAGCAGCGCATAGGCTTCCGGCTCGCCGCGATGGGTCAGGTCGCCACTGAAGATCAGCCATTCGGCATCTGCCTGGTTGGCGCGGATATCGCGCAGCGCCTGGCGCAGGCGCACTTCCGGATCGGTATCGAACAGCGCGCTGCCCGGCGGCATCAGGTGCACGTCGGTCAGCTGGATGAATTTGGGCATATCAGTCTCCTTATGATTTCGTGATTTTATCGTTTCAGGCTGCCGCGCTTTTCGGCTGCAATTCCATCAGGCGGCCGTCGCTGCCGAAGAAATGGAGGTGTTCGGAGGGCAGGCTGACCGGGAGCGTGGTGCCGACGGCCTGCTTGTCGCTGGCGGGCAGCAGGGCGGCCATGCCCGTCTGGCCGATCCGCAGATGCACCTGGCGGCCGTTTCCGAGTTCCTCGACGAACTCCACCGGCAGATTGGCGCCCCGGCCGATCTGCACATGCTCGGGCCGGATGCCGGCGACGATCTCGCTGCCGGGTGCTGCGGGCACGGCGCCGCCGAGCGGGATGCGCATCTCGCCGCCGAGCACCACGCCGCAGCCGCTGTCATCGACAACAGCCGGGATCAGGTTCATCGGCGGGGAGCCGAGGAAGCTCGCGACGAAGGCGGTTGCCGGGCGCGCGTAGATATCGGCAGGCTTGCCGATCTGCTCGATGCGGCCCTTGTTCATGACGATCAGGATGTCGGCAAGCGTCATCGCCTCGATCTGGTCATGGGTGACGAACAGGCTGGTGACGCCCTGCTTGCGGTGCAGGCGCTTGATCTCGAGCCGCATCTGGGTGCGCAGCTTGGCGTCGAGGTTGGAGAGCGGCTCGTCGAAGAGGAAAACCTTGGGCTCGCGGATGATGGCGCGGCCCATGGCGACGCGCTGGCGCTGGCCGCCGGAGAGCTGGCCGGGCTTGCGCTGCAGGTAATCCTCGAGCTGCAGGGTGCGGGCGACCTCGGCGACGCGGCGGTCGATCTCGGCGCGCTTGACGCCTGCGACCACCAGCGAATAGCCGAGGTTCTGAGCAACCGACATATGTGGATAGAGCGCGTAGTTCTGGAACACCATCGCGACGTCGCGCTGGCGCGGTTCCAGCGTCTCGACGCGGCGGCCGGCGATCTCGATCTCGCCGCCGGAGGCACGCTCCAGCCCGGCAAGCAGCCTGAGCAGCGTGGACTTGCCGCAACCGGACGGACCGAGGATGACGGCGAAGGCGCCGCGCTCGATCTGCAGGTTGAGGCTGTGGAGCACCTGCGTCGCGCCGAAGGACTTGGTGATGTTGGAAAATTGGATTTCGGCCATGTGAAATATCCTTGCTTTTAGTCAGCCGCAGGCGGCTACTTTTCCGAGTTGACCAGGCCCTTGACGAACCAGCGCTGGGCGAAAACCACCACGGCGACCGGCGGCAGCATGACGAGCAGGGCGCCGGCCAGGATGACGTTCCAGTCCGAAGCGCCATCGGGGCCTGGCTGCATGAAGGTCAGCCCGATGGTCAGCGTGCGGTATTCGGAACCTGATGTGACGAGGAGCGGCCAGAGATACTGGTTCCAGCCGAAGACGAACATGATGACGGCAAGGGCCGCGATATTGGTGCGCGACAGCGGCAGAAGCACATCCCAGAGGAAGCGCAGTGCCCCGGAACCATCCATCTTCGCCGCTTCCGTCAGCTCGTCGGGGATGGTCAGGAAGAACTGGCGGAACAGGAAGGTGCCGGTTGCCGTGGCGATCAGCGGCAGGGTCAGGCCGGCGTAGGAATTGATCAGGCTCCAGTTGAGATCGACGCGGATGCCGGATGCGGTCTGGATCAGCCAGGCGAGGCCGGTCCATTCCAGGATCCGCTGCAGCGGCAGCAACACGTTCGAGGCGACTTCGTAGGTCGGCACGATGCGCACTTCGAGCGGCAGCATCAGGGTGATGAAGATCATCCAGAAGGCGATGCCGCGGAAGCGGAAACGGAAGTAGACGAGGCTGAAGGCGGTGATCATGGCGATGACGATCTTGCCGACCATGATGATCGTCGCCGAGATCAGCGAGTTCATATAAAGCGTCGAGAAGCCGCCTTTTTCCCAGGCGGCGGCCATGTTGACCAGCAACTGGTCGTCGGGCAGCAGCGGCTTCGGGAATTACGCCATGCGCTCCAGCGGCAGCGTCGCGGTGATGAACGACACATAGATCGGGAAGCACATCAACAGCGTTGCGGTGATCAGCACGGCATGGGTGACGAAATTGAGGATTGGGGTTTTCTCGATCATTCGCTTGCCTCCCCCTTGTCGGAACCGGCGTAGTGGACCTTGCGCTCGACGAAGCGGAACTGCAGGAGCGTCACCGAGATGACGAGCGCCATCAGGATCAGCGACTGTGCCGAGGACGAGGAGAGGTCGAGGCCGACGAAGCCGTCCTTGTAAATCTTGTAGACCATCGTCTGCGTGGCGTTGCCGGGGCCGCCCTGGGTCATGACGTTGATGATACCGAAGCCTTCAGTGAAGGAGGTCGTGACGTTCAGCACCAGCAGCAGGAAGAAGGTCGGCGAGATCAGCGGGAAGACCAGGTCGAAGAAGCGGCGCACCGGTCCGGCGCCATCCATGGCGGCGGCTTCGACGAGGCTGTTGGGGATTGCCTGCAGGCCGGCCAGAAAGAACACGAAATTGAAAGTGATCGAGGTCCAGCTGGAGGCGACGATGACCATGATCAGCGCGTCGCCGCCATTCAGCGACGGGTTCCAGAAACCCGGATACCACTGGTTGACGATGCCCATGAAGCCGATCTGCGGCTGGAAGATATATTGCCAGGCGACAGCGGCGACGGGTGCTGCGACCGCATAGGGCCACATGATCGCGGTCTTGTAGATGATCGTGCCGCGCAGGCCCCGGTCGGCGAAGACGGCAAAGATCAGCCCGAGACCGAGCGCAATCACCGTCGTCGAAACCGACATGATCAGCGTGTTGCGGATGGCGCTGTGATAGACCGGGCTGACGGCGATCTCGGCGATGTTGCGAAGACCGACCCAGACGGCATCGCCGCCGAAAGGCGGTTCGAGCGTGAAGGACCAGAACAGGGCCTAGCCGGTCGGCCAGTAGAAGAACAGGAAGATGATCAGCAGCTGCGGACCTATCAGCGGGTAAGGCAGCCACCGCTCTTCGAAGACGACGCGTTTAATCATGTGATGCTCGGCCAGAAACTATGGGGAGCTTGCCCGGATCGCGTGGGGACCCGGGCAAGCGTGCTCATGATCGTGCAATGCCGGATCAGGGCAGGGTGGCTCCCGGATAGGTGTCGGCGAAGCGCTTCAGCAGCTGGTTGCTGCGGTCGGTCGCGGTATCGAGCGCCTGCTGCATCGTCACCTGGTTGTTGAGAGCCTTCTGGATCTCTTCGGTGATGATGTTGCGGATTTCGACATAGTTGCCGAGGCGGACGCCCTTGGAGAGCGGCGTCGGGGTGGCGCGGGTCAGGCTCTTGACGGCGAGATCGCGGTTGACCTTGCCCTTCTGCTGGTAATAGCCCTCGGCGACGAGGTCGTTATAGGCCGACTTGGTGACCGGGATATAGCCGGTGCCGTTGGACCAGAGCTTCTGCTGCTCGGGCTGGGCGATGAACTGGTAGAAGGCACCAACGGCCTTGTACTCTTCCTTCGAGAAGCCCTTCATCGTCCACAGTGCTGCGCCGCCGACGAGGCTGTTGATCGGCGTCACGTCCTTGTTGTGCGGCAGCTGGGCGACGGTCCAGTTGGTGCCCTTGGCGGTCGCCAGTTCATCGGTCGTGGTGAAGCCGGCGATCGAGTCGAAGAAGATCGCGCACTGGCCGTTGACGAACATGTCGCGGCGGGTGTCGATATTCGGCTCGTACTTGGCGAGGCCTTCGTCGAACCAGCGCTTCTGGCGCTCCATGTGCTTGACGAACAGCGTCTTGTTGATCTCGAGCTGGGCGTCGAGGCCGTCATAGCCGTTATTCTGCGTCGCGACCGGAATGTTGTGGATCGCCGAGAACTGCTCCATGTCGGACCAGAGGTCGATCGACCAGCCGATCGGGCACTTCGAGCCGGCCTTGTCGCGTAGGGCAACCAGCAGCTTGTCGAAATCTTCCCAGGTCTCGGGGAAGCTCGTGTAGCCGGCGGCCTTCAGCTGGTCGGTGTTGTAATAGACCATCGCTGTCGAGGAATTGAACGGGAAGGCCCAGAGCTTGCCGTCGCGGCCGGCATAATAGTTGCCGATGACGGGGAAATAGTCGTCCCAGTTGATCTTCAGACCGACGTCCTCAGCCAGCTGATAGGCGGGAACGACGGCGCCCGAGAGCATCATCGTGCCGGTGGCGCGGTCAACGACCTGCAGGATGTGCGGCGGCTTGCCGGCGCGAACCGCGGCCATCGCCTTCTGGAAGATCTCGTCGTAGGTGCCCTCGCGGGTGCAGTTGATGTGGTACTGGTCCTGGCTCTGGTTGAAGCGATCGCACTGGGCCATCACTTCCTTCTGCAGGAGGCCCGAAAGCCCGAACCACATGTTGATCTCAGTCTTGGCGCTGGCCGGTGCGGCACCGGTGAGCACCGCAAGCGTGGCGGCGGCGGCAAATGCAGCTTTGAACATCCCTATCTCCAAAATCGTTTGTGCGGCGGCCGGTTGGTCGGGCCGTCCGGGAACGGTGCGACCGAGTGCCGTGAAAACGTTTCATCGGGATGACGGATATATGTCCGATTGGTGACTGCTGCAGATTTTTGCGGTCAGGAATCGGGCTGGCTGGAGAGGCTTGCAAGGCCGGTTGCGATGAGATCGGCGGTCACCGTGACGGTGTTTACGCCAATCGCGGCAATGGAATAGGAGGCGCCGACGGCCGCCCAGCGCGTTGCCGTCAGGGCATCCGCGGTGTTGAGGAATACCGCCAGGAAGATGCCGACGAAAACATCGCCGGCGCCGGTGACGTCGACGGGATCGACGGCCAATGCTGGAACGCAGACCGGCGCCTTGCCCGGCTGGATGAGAACGGAGCCGCTGGCGCCCATGGTCAGGACGATGCTGGCACCGCCGTCCGCCGCGTGGCGGGACAGCGTATCGGCAAGCTCGCCGTCATCGACATCGGTGCCCACGAGCTGGCGGGCGGCCGAGCGGCTCATGAAGATGAAGTCACAGCTTCTGCGCAGCGTGCCGAAGGCGGCCGGTGTCTGCCAGTGTGCAGGAAGGCCGGTCGTGTCGATGGTGACGAGATCCGGGCGCGAGGCGCCGGTCAGATGGAGTTCGTCAAGCAGGCCGACGCGGAAGCCTTCGAGATGCAGGCAGTGCTGGCCCTGTCGCGCCGCCGCCGCATTGAAATAGTCGCGAATGCGCGGGATCGGCAGCGATAACGGCTCATTGAGGATCGTTCGACGGCCGCCCGCCTCGACGATGACGACGCTGCGCGAGAGCCTGCCGCCGGTGACGCGTTCGATGGCGTCGACGTTGAGGCCGCATTCCAGCAGTTCGGCCAGCGCCCAGTCGCTTTCGGGGTCGTCGCCGAGCGAGGAGATCAGATCGACGGCCACCGGGAAGTCGCCGCCGAGCCGGCTTGCGGCGATCGCCACATTCGCTGCGGGTCCGCCGACCGACCTGTGGATCAGCTTGGCGGAGACGCGGCTGCCGGCCGGCGGCATTTCCTCGGTGAGGATGGAATGATCGATGCTGACATAGCCGATGGCAGTCAGCCGAGGGGCGCCTTGCGGCAATGGCGCTCCCTTGCGGGCGCGTTCCGTCTGGCCGACGAGCGAGCGGGCGACCGAGCTCGGGCGGTAGCCGAGCCTCTGGATCGCATCGAAAACGGCAAGGCGGTTTTCCTCGGTGACCGCCTTGTTGCCGTTGACGACACGGCTGACGGTGCCGATCGAAACGCGCGCCAGGCGCGCGACGTCCTTGATGGTTGCGCGATTTTTCATGGCTGGGCTGGGCTCATCTGAGCAGAGGAAAGAAGCTTCATTGAATCGTCATCGAATGGTGTCGGAAGTTTCACATTCTTGGCCTAGTTCGTCGCGCGCAATGAAACGTTTTCACGACGTCCGGCGCAACTCAAATTTAAGCGAGGATCCATGCTAATCACAACTTATAACATCCAGTATACCCGCGGCCAGGACGACCGCTACGACCTGGAACGTATTGTCGATACCGTCAAGGACAGCGACATCATCGCATTGCAGGAAGTCGAGAATTATTGGGACCGTTCCGGCAATATCAGCCAGTCGGAGGCGATTGCCCGTCTGCTGCCGGATCACTATTTCGTCTGGGGCCCGACCGTCGACGTGCTGAAGGTCTCCGATGCCGAGGGCAAGCGCCCGACGGATCACAAGCGCCGCCAGTTCGGCAACATGATCCTGTCGCGCTACCCGATCCTGTCCACCCGTAATCACATGTATCCGAAGTTCACCGCGCCCGGCCCGCATACGATCCAGCGCGGCGCGATCGAGGCACTGGTCCAGACCCCATCAGGTCCGGTACGTTTCTACTCGACCCATCTCGACCATCTCGCCAGCCGTCACCGCATGGTGCAGCTGCAGGAGTTGGTGAAGGTGTCCAACCGTGCCTTCGAAGACGGCCCGGCGATCGGTGGCCGCGAAATCGTGCCGTCCTGGCGCGAAGAGCCGGCGCTGCCCGACATGCCGCGCGAAGCGATCCTTCTCGGCGACTTCAATTTCGAGCCGACCTCGCCGGAATATGAGTGGATCTGCGGCGCCGTGAACCAGTGGCATGGCCGCCTGCCGGATGCATCCGGCTTCGTCGATGCCTACGTTGCCGCCGGTGGTGCGGAAGACGAGGGCCACACGCTCTACCGCGACATCGCCGCCAAGGCCGGCATCCGGATCGACTATTGCTTCGTGCCTGCCTGGCTCTCCAGCCGGATCAGCAAGTGCTGGGTCGACGAGCAGGCGACCGGTTCGGATCACCAGCCGCTGCGGGTCGAGATCGATCTCTAAGGCGAACTCGCGGCCGGGCAGCTTTCATGCCCGGCCGCCCCGATCTCAGCGATGGTCCAGCCGCTCCACCAGACGGTCGCCGAACCACTGGATGCCGCAGACCAGCACCATGAGAACAATGACGACGGCGATCATCACCGAGGTCTCGAAGCGCTGGTAGCCGTAGCGGATAGCGAGGTCGCCGAGGCCGCCGGCGCCGATGGCGCCTGCCATGGCGGAGGCGCCGATGAGGGTCACCAGTGTCACGGTGAAACCGGCGACGATGCCGGGCAGGGCTTCGGGCACCAGCACGTCGCGGATGATCGTCCAGCGATTGCCGCCCATGGCGCGGACGGCGTCGATCAGGCCCCGGTCGACCTCGCGCAGCGAGACCTCGGCGATGCGGGCGTAATAGGGTGTCGCGGCGATTGCCAGCGGCACGATCGCCGCCCAGGTGCCGAGCGCGGTGCCGACGATCAGCCGGGTCAGCGGGATCAGCGCCACCAGCAGGATGATGAAGGGGACCGAGCGGAAGCCGTTGATGACGGCGGCGAGCGCGCGGTTGATCCAGAGATTTTCGGCAATGCCGCCGCGCGCCGTCAGCACCAGGGCGAGCCCGAGCGGCAGGCCGGCCACCAGCGAGATGATGCCCGATGCGCCGGTCATCAGCACGGTTTCCCAGAGCGACCGCAGCAGCAGGTCAAGCATGATAGTTGTCATAGCCGAGTACCTCCACCCGCGCCGAGCGGGCCGTCAGAAATTGTGCGACCTGATCCTGCAGACCGGGATCGCGGGCCGGGACGGCGATGAAGAAGCGCGCCACCGGCTGGTTCTGGATGTGGTCGATGCCGCCATGGACGAGGCGGAAGGAGTGCGGCAGCGCTGCCGAAAGATCGGCAAACAGCGCACCCTGCGCTTCCGGTCCGGCAAGATCGACACTGAGGATCGCCTCGCTGCCTGTCTCGGCCGAGAGCCTGGCGGCGATATGCTCGGGGAGTTGCGGGCGGATGCTGCCGAGCAGGCTTCGGGTGATCGCGGTCTGCGGGTTGCCGAACACCGACCAGACCTGGCCTTCCTCGACGATTTTTCCGGTATCGATGACGGCGACGCGGTCGGCAATGCTGCGGATCACCTCCATCTCGTGGGTGATCAGCACGACGGTCAGGCCGAGTTTGCGGTTGATGTCCTTCAAGAGCGACAGGATCGAGCGCGTCGTTTCCGGGTCGAGCGCAGACGTCGCTTCATCTGAGAGCAGCAGGGCGGGGCGGGCGGCAAGGGCCCGGGCGATGCCGACGCGCTGCTTCTGGCCGCCGGAGAGCGAGGCGGGATAGGCCCTGGCCTTGTCCGAAAGGCCGACGAGATCGAGCAGCTCGCGGGCGCGCTGCAGCCGCTCGGGCTTCGCCACGCCTTCGATCTTCAGGGGCAGCGCGATGTTTTCCTCTACCGTCTTGGCGGAGAGCAGATTGAAATGCTGGAAGATCATGCCGATGCGCCGGCGCAGCGGCTGCAGTTCCTGCTCGGCCAGCCCGGCAATATCGCGGCCGTCAATATGGATCTCGCCGCTATCGGCGCGCTCCAGTCCGTTCAGGCAGCGGATCAGCGTCGACTTGCCGGCGCCGCTGCGGCCGATGATGCCGAAGATCTCGCCCTTGCGGACGGTCAGCGAAATGCCGTCGAGCGCCGGCGTCTCGCCGAAGCGGCGCCGGACACCGGCGAGGCGGATGATATCCGCGGCAGCTTCGGCTTTCGCCCCAATCGCCGTGGCGGAAACGAATGAATTCATGAGATTATCCTCTGCAAACGCTCAAGGCGGCCCGGACAAGGAACGTCCGGACCGCCCTGGCTTCGCGCCCTTTCCCCCAGGCGCGGATATCGGTTTAGTAGGCGCTCAGCCCCGTGCCCTTGTAGACCTTGTCGAACTCGGCCTTCACGGCGTCGTTCTGGTAGGAGGAGACCAGCGTCTTCACCCAGTCCGCATCCTTGTTGTCTTCCTTGACGGCGATGAAGTTGCGGTAGGGGTTGTCGGAGATCGGCTCCTGAGCGATGCGCTCCTTCGGCGACAGGCCGCTCTTCAGCGCCCAGTCGGTGTTGACGACGGCGGCATCGAGATCGTCGATCGAGCGGCCGACAATGCCGGCATCGAGTTCCTTGATCTCAAGCTTCTTCGGGTTCTCGGTGATATCGGCGATGGTGGCGAGAATGCCGGTGCCGTCCTTCAGCTTGATCAGGCCCTCGTTTTGCAGGACGCGCAGCGCCCGGCCTTCGTTGGACGGATCGTTTGGCAGGCCGACGATGGCGCCTTCGGGGATTTCTGAGACGGCCTTGTACTTCTTCGTATAGAGGCCGATCGGCCAGACGCCGGTATAGCCGACGCGGACGATGTGGTAGCCGTGGGTCTTGATCTGGTTGTCGAGATAGGGCTGGTGCTGGAAGGCGTTGGCGTCGATCTCGCCGCGCTCGAGCGCCTCGTTCGGCTGGGTGTAGTCGTTGAAGGTGATGGTCTCGATCTTGAGACCCTTCTTCTCCGCTTCGGCGGTGACGATGCGCCAGACGTCTTCGTCCTCGCCGCTCATGATGCCGACCTTGATGGATTTTTCGGCGGCGATCGAGGGAAGGGGTGCGGCAAAGGTTGCGAGCGCGAGGGCCGAAACGGCGAGCGCTGCGAGGCTTGCCCGGCGCGTCAGCGTCACGGCTGAGAAGGTCTTGTTGTTCATTTTGTTTGTCCCGTCTTGGTGATGAGATTGATCTCGAAACACAAAAAGCATGTCAGATCGGAAGGCCGCCTTCGAAGTACGCCCGTCTCTTCTCGAAAGCGGCGCGGGAAAAGTCTTGCCGGTCTGCCCGATCTCTTCCGAATAAAATTCTATAATGTTTATAGACTATATTGGTTGTGCCGCGGCGCGAACCGTCCTATTTCGATGTGAAGAGTAATGAATCTGGATGCGAGTGCGAGATGACAGCCGGTGGCGGAAAATCGAAGGTCGTGGCGATCATCGGCGGCGGCGTTTCCGGCGCCGGCGTGGCGCTGCATCTGGCTGATGCGCTGCCTGCCGGTGTCGCCGAGATCATCGTCTTCGAACCGCGCGAGGAGCTCGGCCGCGGCCTAGCCTACGATACGGAAGACCCGGCGCACCGCATCAACGTGCCCGCGGCGCGGATGAGCCTCTTCCCGGACAGGCCGGAGGATTTCCTCGAATGGATCGCTGCGACGGGTGCTGTCAGCCGCGATCCCGAAGCGGCGCGGCCGGATGGCAATCTCTTTCCGCAGCGGCGGCTGTTTGGCGCCTATGCCGCCTCGCGCCTGCGACCGGCTATCGGGGCCGGCCGCATCCTTCACCAGCGCGCGACGGTGACCGGGGTCGAGAAGACTGATGATGGCTGGCTGGTCTCCGACAGTACCGGCATCGAGACGCGGGCCGACTTGCTGGTGATCGCCACGACGCATCCGTCACCATCGCCGCCGCGCGGGCTGCAGGCGGTGCTGGCCGGTCACCCGCGCTATGTCGCCGATTCAACGGTATCGGGTGCTCTCGACAATATTGAGCCGGATGACCGCGTCCTGATCGTCGGCAACGGGCTGACGGCGGCCGATATCGTCGCCTCGCTCACTCTCTCCGGTCACCGCGGGCCGATCACCTCCGTCTCACGCCGCGGTTTGCGCTCGCGCGGACATGCGGCGACGGCGCAGGATCCGTTCGGCGATTTTATCGCGCGGCCGTCAAGGACGGCTTCGGAATTGCTGCACAGCATTCGCCAGGCGATCGCGCAGGCGGCCGGGGAAGGGATCAGCTGGCATGCGGTGATCGATGAAGTTCGTGGTCATGGACGGCTGATCTGGCAGGGGCTTCCGCTGGCCGAACGCCAGCGCATCGTCCGCCATCTCAGACCGTTCTGGGACGTGCACCGTTTCCGGGTCGCGCCGCAGGTCGAGGATGTGCTGGAGCGGGCGATCGGCGAGGGGCGGCTGACGATTGCCGCCGGTTCGGTCGCCGATGCCGAGCGGGACGGCGAAGAGATCCGCGTGACGCTGCGGCTGCGCGACGGCAGCCGGCCGGTGAAAAGCTTCGATGCCGTCGTGGTCACGACCGGTCCCGCGCATGGCGGCATCCTGCAGAGCCAGCTCTGGCTCTCCGAGCTCGGCGACGCCGGTATCCTGGAGCTCGATCCGACAGGGCTCGGCATTGCCTGCAACGAGCGCTCCGAAGCCATCGGCCGGAGCGGCGACGCCGATCCCTCGCTGCTGATCGCCGGTCCGCTGGCGCGCGGCACTTTCGGCGAGCTGATGGGCCTGCCGCAGGTCACCGAGCACTCGGTCTTCATGGCCGGTGAGCTGCTCCGCAAGCTGACCGGCGTCTGACGCCGTAGACTTTCCCTCGAACATTTCAGACTGATCGCGCCGTTCTCACCGCCGCGGCTAATCCCCTGCGCGTTGCCAGCAAGGCCGCAACCTGAGGGACCGAATTTCCCTACCGCTCTCCAGAATGGAATTCCATTCCTTTAGTGCACTAAATTTATAGAGAATATTTAATGCAAGATCAAAGGAGAGAGACATGCCCCTTCGCCTCGTCGGTATCGCCGGTAGCTTCAACCGCCCGTCCAAGACGCACGCGCTTGTCAGCCACGTCGCGGATCTCGCCTCCAGGCGTTACGGTTTCTCCTCGAAGGTTTACGACCTCCACGATGTCGGGCCGTCGCTCGGATCGTCGCTCTGGCGCAAGGAGCTGGATGCCCAGGCCGCCGGCGTCATCGACGATATCGTCAATGC
Source organism: Rhizobium sp. FG96 (assembly GCF_057808655.1). Classification (NCBI taxonomy): domain Bacteria; kingdom Pseudomonadati; phylum Pseudomonadota; class Alphaproteobacteria; order Hyphomicrobiales; family Rhizobiaceae; genus Rhizobium; species Rhizobium sp. FG96. Next base: position 29,593 of record NZ_JBMDIL010000013.1, read on the forward strand.
CGATGTGCTGGTTGTCGGGTCGCCGACCTACAAGGGCTCCTATCCCGGCCATTTCAAGCATCTGATCGACCTGATCGAGCCGCATGAACTGCGCGCCAAGCCGATCATCATCACCGCCACCGGCGGCGGCGACCGCCATGCGCTGATGGTCGAGCACCAGCTCAGGCCGCTGTTCGGTTTCTTCATGGCCCATACGTTGCCGACGGCGATCTATGCCGCCGACCGCGATTTCGCCGATTACAAGGTGACCTCCGAGCAGCTGTCCGGCCGCATCGGTTTCGCCATCGACGAGCTCGCCGCCTTCTTCCCCTCGCAGCACAGCAGCCTGCAGGCGGCGGAGTGAACGCTATGAGCGGCGCTCCCGGCACGATGGCGCAGGAACTCTGGAATGTCGTCGATTTCGCCCGCCGCTACCGGCTTCCGGTTCGCGAACAGAACCGGCTGCTGATGCTTTTCGGCCCGGTGGCGCGTGCCGAAGAGCTGCTTGCCAATGCGAGACGCAACCAATCGATCTGACACCCTGACAAGGAGAACCGGATTATGAGGCTTGTATTCGAATTCCTGTCATTGCTGCGCCAGGGGCTCAGCCATCCGCAGCCGCTCACTGAAGCTCTGCCTCTCGATGACGACCGCGAGCCGAGCGCCAGCGACTATGAATTCTACTATTGGAGCCCGGCGCCCGGGCCCTGGTATTGAGGAGCCTCGTCATGGCAGTCTTCGATGACCGTCGCCCGGTGCCGCCTTCGCCATCCGGCCGGATCCTGCGCACGGGTGCCGATCTCGCTGCGCCCGCAGCCGCGGCATTTTCCTTCGCGCTGCTTTTCGCCATCACGCTCGGCATTCTCTAGATCGGAGACGACATGACGCCGGTTCTCATCGTGCCCGGACTTTTCGGATCGGAAGAGGCGCATTGGCAGAGCGCCTGGCTGAAGGATCACCCCGAAAGCCGTCTCGTACGGCAGGAAAACTGGGACCGCCCGCGTGTCACCGAATGGCTCGATGCCCTCGAAGCCGAGCTGGAGCGGGCAGGCGAGGCCTACATCGTTGCCCACAGCCTCGGATCCGTGCTCGCCGCCCGTCTTGCCGGGCGTCCGGCGGCCCGGCGGGTGAAAGGCGCGCTGCTGGTGGCGCCCTGCGATCTTGATGTGACCGACAAGCTGCATCCCGGCAGTATCGGCTTCGGCACGATGCCGACGGAGCGGCTGCCGTTTCCAAGCATCCTCGTCGGTAGCCTCAACGATCATTACATGTCGCTGGAGAGGCTGACCTATTTCGCGCGGCTCTGGGGCAGCGACCTGCGCAATGCCGGGCTTGCCGGGCATATCAATGTCGCCAGCGGATATGGCCGCTGGCCGGGTGGCTATCGGCTGTTCGATATCCTCAAACACAAGACGCGGCATCTTGAGAAAATACCCCAAAGAAAGCATTCACCTGGCCGGGAAGTTCCACTAGCCTAGCCGCGCGAATTCCACCCTCCGGCTTGGTGTCGCGGCCTTCCCAGCCGCACGATCCCGCCGGTCCAGTCGTCACAAAGGTCATATGTCATGAGTCTCCGTATCAACGATGTCGCCCCTGATTTCAGCGCCGACACCAGCCAGGGTTCCATCCAGTTCCACGACTGGATCGGTAACGGCTGGGCCGTGCTCTTCTCGCATCCGAAGAATTTCACGCCTGTCTGCACGACCGAGCTCGGCACGATGGCGGGTCTCGAAGGCGAGTTCAGCAAGCGCGGTGTGAAGATCATCGGCATCTCCGTCGATCCGGTCGAAAGCCACGCCAAGTGGAAGGGCGACATCAAAACGGCGACCGGCTTCGACGTCGAATATCCGCTGATCGGCGACAAGGACCTGAAGGTCGCCAAGCTCTACGACATGCTGCCCGCCGGCGCCGGCGACAGCTCGGAAGGCCGCACGCCCGCCGATAACGCCACGGTGCGCTCGGTCTTCGTCATCGGCCCGGACAAGAAGATCAAGCTGATCCTCACCTATCCGATGACGACAGGCCGCAACTTCAACGAAATCCTGCGCGCCATCGATTCCATCCAGCTGACGGCCAAGCACCAGGTCGCAACCCCCGCCAACTGGCAACAGGGCGACGACGTGATCATCACGGCCGCCGTTTCCAACGAGGATGCGATCGCCCGGTTCGGGTCTTTCGATACGGTGCTGCCGTACCTGCGCAAGACGAAGCAGCCGGCTGCTTGAGGGGCAACTCTCCCTCATTGCTGTGACGGCTAAGCCCTAGGGGGCACAGGGATGAGGAAAGTGTGGTGGGCGTGGCCCCCCTCATCCGCCCTTCGGGCACCTTCTCCCCGTTGGGGAGAAGGGAAAACCGAGTATGCCTTCCGCGCCGACATCCCCTCTCCCCAGCGGGGAGAGGGTAGGGTGAGGGGGCTCCGGGTGACGCGGGTCGCTTCCAAGCGATGCGCCCTCACACCTCCGCATGAAAATGATGCTTCTGCACACTGCCGGCCGAGCGGCGGATGACTTCGGCGATTTCCATCAGCTGCCTGACGAGCGGCGTCGAGTTGCGCCAGATCATGCCGATCGTGCGTGACGGGCGCGGCGACTGGAAGCGGGCGATCGAGACTTGCGCCGAGCGCGTCTCCACCGGTACCGCCATCTCCGGAATCAATGTGATGCCGATGCCGGCGCTGACCATCTGGACGAGGGTGGAGAGCGAGCTGCCTTCCATGATTTCGCGCGGACGGGCCGAGCCGATGCGGCAAAAGGACAGCGCCTGGTCGCGGAAGCAGTGACCTTCCTCGAGCAGCAGCAGGCGCATTTCCCGTAGCATGTCGCGATCCGGCACCGGGCGGCCTTCGTCTTCGAGGCGGCGCACCAGCACGAATTCCTCGTCGAACAGCTTCAGCTCGGTCAACGAAGGCTCCGAGACCGGAAGAGCGACGATCGCCAGGTCGAGATCGCCGCGGGAGAGTTCCTGCACCAGCTTGGCGGTCTGGGTTTCGCGGACCTCGATCTGGATGCCGTCGAAGGTGGCGTTGAGATCGTTGATAATGGCGGGCAGCAGGTAGGGTGCGACCGTGGGGATGACGCCGATCCTCAAGCGCGCCAGGAACGGATCGCGCGAGGCGCGGGCGAGATCGCCGAGTTCGTCGACGGCGCGGAGAATATCGTGGGCGCGCGACGCGAACATCTGGCCGAAGGCAGTGAGCTTCACCTCGCGGGCGCTGCGCTCGAAGAGCTCGTTGCCGAGCTCTTCCTCGAGCTCCTTGATCTGCATCGACAGCGCCGGTTGCGAGATGGCGCAGGCATCCGCGGCATGGCGGAAGCGGCCGTGGCGGGCCAGCGCCTCGAAATAACGCAGCTGTTTCAACGTCAGGTTCTTCATAATTTTATCTTATCGCGGCAATCAGTAAATCCAACTTAAATTTATCACACGCTTCCGATAAGAAGAAGACAGGGGAGGGCGCGTGCAACGCCGCGCCAGCCGGTCCGCCACTGGCACTCCCTCTCAATAACCGATGAATTGCATCATCCAAGGAGAACGCTATGGACGACCAAAAACCCGACAGCGCAGGCAAATGTCCCGTGCCGCACGGCAATGCCGCGCATCGCCCCGGCAACCGCGACTGGTGGCCGAACCAGCTCGACGTGCAGGTCCTGCACGGTCACAACGTCCGCTCCGATCCGATGGGCGAAGCGTTCGATTACGCCGAAGAGTTCAAGAAGCTCGATTTCGAAGCGCTGAAGAAGGACCTTCATGCGCTGATGACCGATTCGCAGGAATGGTGGCCGGCCGACTTCGGTCATTACGGCGGTCTCTTCGTGCGTATGGCCTGGCACAGCGCCGGCACCTATCGCATCACCGACGGCCGCGGCGGCGCCGGTCAGGGTCAGCAGCGTTTCGCGCCGCTGAACAGCTGGCCTGACAACGTCAACCTCGACAAGGCCCGCCGCCTTCTCTGGCCGATCAAGCAGAAATACGGCAACAGCATTTCCTGGGCCGACCTGCTGATCCTCACCGGCAACGTCGCGCTCGAATCCATGGGCTTCAAGACCTTTGGCTTCGCCGGCGGCCGCGCCGACGTCTGGGAGCCGGAAGAGCTTTATTGGGGCCCTGAGGGCACCTGGCTCGGCGACGAGCGCTACAGCGGCGAGCGCGAGCTCGCAGAGCCGCTCGGCGCCGTGCAGATGGGCCTCATCTACGTCAACCCGGAAGGCCCGAACGGCAATCCGGACGCGCTTGCCTCGGCCCGCGACATCCGTGACACCTTTGCCCGCATGGCGATGGACGACGAAGAAACCGTCGCGCTGATCGCCGGCGGCCACACCTTCGGCAAGACCCACGGTGCAGGCGATGCATCGTTCGTTGGCGTCGAGCCGGAAGGCAGCGCGATCGAAGACCAGGGTCTCGGCTGGAAGAGCACCCACGGCTCGGGCAAGGCTGGCGATACGATCGGCAGCGGTCTCGAAGTCACCTGGACGCAGACGCCGACGCAGTGGAGCAACTACTTCTTCGAAAACCTCTTCGGTTTCGAGTGGGAACTGACCACCAGCCCGGCCGGCGCCAAGCAGTGGGTCGCCAAGGATGCAGAAGCTTCCGTTCCCGATGCCTTCGACGCCTCGAAGAAGCATCGCCCGACCATGCTGACCAGCGACCTCGCGCTGCGCGTCGATCCGATCTACGAAAAGATCTCGCGCCGCTTCCTGGAAAACCCGGCTGAGTTCGCCGATGCTTTCGCCCGCGCCTGGTTCAAGCTGACCCACCGCGACATGGGACCGAAGGCCCGCTATCTCGGACCGGAAGTTCCGGCTGAAGACCTGATCTGGCAGGACGTCGTGCCCGCCGTCGATCACAAGCTGATCGACGATGCCGACATTGCAGCGCTCAAGGAAAAGGTTCTGGCGACGGGTCTTTCCGTGCAGGAACTGGTCTCGACCGCCTGGGCATCCGCGTCCAGCTTCCGCGGTTCCGACAAGCGCGGCGGTGCGAATGGCGCACGCGTCCGTCTTGCTCCGCAGAAGGATTGGGAAGCCAACCAGCCGGCGCAGCTCGCCAAGGTTCTCGGCGTTCTCGAAGGCATCCAGAAGGACTTCAACGCTGCCCAGACCGGCGGCAAGAAGATCTCTCTTGCCGACCTGATCGTTCTAGCCGGTGCTGCCGGTGTCGAGAAGGCTGCAAAGGCTGCCGGTCAGCCGGTCAACGTTCCCGTTACGCCGGGCCGTACCGATGCGTCCGAAGCACAGACCGATGCGGCATCCTTCGCCGCACTCGAGCCGCGCGCCGATGCGTTCCGCAACTATGTCAACGGCAAGCGCAAGCAGTTCATGAAGGCTGAAGAGGCCCTCGTCGACCGGGCGCAGCTTCTGACGCTGTCGGCACCCGAAATGACGGTGCTGATCGGCGGTCTGCGCGTGCTGAAGGCCGGTGCTCCCGAGCACGGCGTCTTCACCTCGCGTCCTGAGACACTGACCAACGACTTCTTCGTGAACCTGCTCGACATGGGCACGAAGTGGGCACCGCTGGCAGGCAAGGACGGCGTCTACGAAGGCCGCGACCGCAAGACCGACGCCGTCAAGTGGACCGGTACCCGCGTCGACCTGATCTTCGGCTCGCACTCGCAGCTGCGCGCCATCGCCGAAGTCTACGGCCAGTCCGACGCCAAGGCGAAGTTCGTCAAGGACTTCGTTTCGGCCTGGAACAAGGTCATGAACGCCGACCGTTTCGATCTCGTCTGATCGATCGAAAATTGCACTGGACGCGGCCCCTGCCGCGTCCAGTTCACGGCAGCTCCGTCGGCTAAGCCGTTTTATTCCTGACTAATTTACGACGGGATTAATCACATTTTTGGGACACTGTGTTCCGCTCCCGGGGGTAGAAAATATCCGTTGCGAGGCGTAACAGTGGATTCGTGATATATCGCTGTTGGCATCTTTTGCCACGCGAGTGACAAGACGGCCGTACGGTAAACGCACGGCGGTCGATCCCGAAAACAACGCGAAGAGTTCTTTTCACGTCCACTGTTCCGCGGCGCCACCTCCCAGGCGCTCACGCGGGCGTCCGCATTGATAATTCCTCCCGAAAAATTGCTATTCGACACTGATCATGACCACACCTTGCCCCGAGTTGTTTAAAACCCTCTTCGGCATCGCCTCCTATCCCGCTGCGCGGGAAATGGATGAAAGCGACCTGATGCCGAGCCAGACCTTCAGGAAGGCGCTGCGCATCGTCCTGACGATCGCCTATAACCAGACGCTGTCGCGCACGACGCCGCATCGCAAGATCCGCCGGATCGGCGGTATGGGCGCGCACGACGCCGATGCCATCCTCGATCTCCTCAAGTTCGCCGATATCGTCTCCGGCGATGACAACGGCTACCGGATCACCCGGTCGCTGCGCATGGTTTCGCTTGCTGAGATCTATGCCGCCATCACGCCGGCGCGGATGCTTCCGAAGACCAGCTTCGATCATCTCTATGACGCGATCATCGACAAGGCCCGGACGGCGGCTATCGCCGATCTCGACGGGATCGACCTGTCGTCGACGCTTGCCGATCTGCTCGGCACCGAACATGGCGCGAGCCTTGAGATGGCCGAGCGCGGCCACTAAGACCTGCAATCGCCGATTTTGTATCAATCGGCGATAGTGGTTCTGGATTTTCTGCTGTTTCAGCGGTATGTCACAATTGATGAGTGACACACGGTTTCCAACAGCGCTGCAAATCGTCGTGACGGTCGCGGTCAATGAGGCCGCGGGCGTTCGCACGACCAGTCCGCAATTGGCAGCCAGTCTCGATACAAATCCCAGTTTTGTCCGGAAAATCGTTTCGACCCTGTCGAAATCGGGGATACTCATTTCCTCAGACGGCGTCAGTGGCGGTATTCGCCTGGCGCGTCCGGCGCCCGATATCAAGCTTCTGGAGATTCATGGCAGCGTTCTGCCGGAACAGAAGGCGTGGTCGGCACGCGAAAACATTCCCACCATCTGCTCGGTCACGCGCAATATCAGCGCAGTATCCGACCAGCTCAGCGCCCGGGCCGACAAGGCTGTCGCCGGCGTGCTCGAAGGCGTTACGGTCCAGGATTGCATCGACAGGATCAATCAGCTCGACCGCGCCGCGCTCACAGCCGCCTCGCATTCCTGAAAAGCACTCATAAAAAAGAAGCCCGGAGGGAAATCCGGGCTTCTTCACTGTGATCGGAGGTCAACCAGATCACATGACGTGCGTCTCTAACCGCACGTCAATTCATTAGAAGTCGCGCTGCAGGCGGAAGAAGCCTTCAACCCAGTCAGCGTCCTTGCGGCCGTCGACGGTCTGATTGCCGTAGTCTTCCTTGACGTAGGTAGCAGCCAGCTTGGCGTTCAGGTTTTCAACAACCTGGTAGTCAAGCGTAACGCCAGCGCGCCACATGTTGCCGTCATCCCACGAGCCATCAGCGTCGGTCACGATGTTGTTCGTGTACTGAGCAGCCGGGGTGATGGTGAACTTGTCGGTTGCCTTCAGAGCGTACTGAGCGACAACGGTCCATTCGCCGTTAGCGTAGTAAGCGTTGCCGCCGTTGCCTGCATCGCCGAGACCGCTCGACCAGATGGCTGCGATTTCAGCCTTGCCCGGGCCAACGTCTGCGCCGATGCGAGCCGTTACAGCACCTTCCTGGTTGCCGGCGTCATAACCACCGTAAACAGCCCAGGTGAAGTTCGAGAACTTGCCACCGACAGAAGCGTCGACGCCGAGCGTGTTGCCGTGCTGGTCAGTGTTGCCCATGAAGAGCGAGCTGCGCGGCGAGGTGGTGTTCGTACCAGAGTTGCCGTTGAGCTCTTCGAGAGCGGCACCAGCGTAGAAGTCGCCGGCGTCGTACTGGTAACGGATAGCGTTCGTGTTGGTCACGTTCGCCATCGCATCGGTTTCGCCCGAGAAGTCGTCGTCCCACCAGCTGGTGAACTTACCAACGCGCAGGCCAGCGATGTCGATGTATGCCTGGTCGATAACGGTGGCGTTCTGGTTGCTGCCGAGAACGGTCGAGCTGCCGCCCGTGAGGCCACCGATGTCAGCATCGGCGCCGCCGCGGAAGTTGGATTCGAGAACGATGCGGCTCGTCAGCGTGCCGTACTCGGTGTCGCTCTTGGCGTCGAAAGCGACGTGAGCGCGGGTACGAGCCTGCCAGTCTTCCTGGGTGTTGTCCTTGTAAGCGTCGCCAGCGCCGAAGCCGACGTCGAAGCGGAGGTAGCCACCGATCTTGAGGCAGGTTTCGGTGCCCGGGATGTAGAAGTAACCAGTGCCGTAGGCGTCGCAAACGCGAACGTATTCAACAGCTTCCGGCTCAGCTGCAACAATGGCGTCGGCCGCGTATGCGCCGGACACCGAGCTCAGCGCAGCCGCCGAACCAATGAGAATAGAACGAATGTTCATAGCAGTTCCTTTTTCAATCGGGCGCAGGAAATCGCGCCGAGAAATCAGCGTCAAAAACCCATCCCAGTTTTGTCGAATCCCCTCGGGGGAAAGCGGCAACCCGCGAGTATTTGGATCGCACATCGCTCAAACCGTATCAAGCTAAGATACGGTTGAGTCACGCTGTTGCCGACCCCTGTTGCCAAAACGACACAAAATTGCCTTGTGAAAGCGCAGATATGGGAGGAACTGAGGGCGGAAACAAGACGTTGATGATTGAAAAACAACGAAAATCCGGGCCGCGGCGGATTTTTGTGCTGCCGAAAAGACGCTTTCAGCAAAGATTTGGACATAACCTATATAAAAGCTGGCTATTTCGTTGCGTGCCCACGCTTTCGGCGTTATTTGGCAGTAGCGAAAGCATATGGCGCGGATTGTGCAGGGCTATCGAAGATGTTGACGAAAAAGGGAAAGTACGGGCTCAAGGCGCTTGTCGATCTGGCGAAGCTGGCGCCCGGCGAGACGGCCTTCATCAATGATGTTGCGGCGCGCAACAATATCCCGAAGAAGTTCCTCGATACGATCCTGCTCGAATTGCGCAATGTCGGCATCCTGCGCTCGAAGAAGGGGCCGGGCGGCGGCTACTCCCTGTCGAAGCCTGCTTCCGAGATCAGAATCGGTCATGTGATCCGCACGCTAGACGGCCCGCTGGCGCCGATTCGCTGCGCCAGCCGCACGGCTTACGAAGCCTGCGACGACTGTTCGGATCCCGAAACCTGTCATGTGCGGAGGTCGATGACCGAAGTGCGCGATGCGATTGCCGATATTCTCGACAACATGACGCTGGAACAGTTCGTCGCCAAGGGTGGCAATCTTGCTGACGGCGGCGAGGACGAGGTGCTGCCGGTTTCGGCTGCCAGCTGATCAGATTTCCCAGCTATGGCTGTAATGGGCTGCCGCCTTGGCATGCAGGCGTTCGAGCTTGCCGCCGAGCGCCCGGATGCGGGCATTGCGCCAGTGGCGGTCGAGATTGAGGCCGATGCCTCCCGTATCCCCCTTGGCGATTTCGAAGATTGCCGTCGCGGTGCGCAGCGCGAGCTCACTCGCGTGCGCTTGGGCGGCTGTGGCGGAGAATTCGGCGTCGGCGATTGCCGGGCCTGAATTGATCTGCGCGATATCGAGCCGGTGACCGGCGCGCTCCAGAAGGGCGGCTGCCGCCTCGATGCCGACGATCAGGGTGCCTGCCGCGGCCGGGACGGCGCTTGTCTCCTGCAATTCCGACAGAACAGCGCGGGCGATGCCGAGATCGACCCCGGCATTGAGCAGGGCGGTCATCGCTGCTGCCGGTGTGCCCTGCCGGACCGCCGCATCGGCTCGGGCCTGGACATTTTCGGCAACGAGCAGCGCGGTTCCGTTGGTGCGCTGTCCGAAACCGTCCCAGCTGTCGACGGATTGCAGTCCCTCGCTTCGGCGGTTGACGTAGAGGAGCTGGTTGTCCGCCGCGCCTGATATCACCAGCCAGTCGGCAAAGAGCACGCCCGGCGCCTGCGCGCTGCGGCCGTCGATTCGATGGCCGAGCGGCAAGTTGGTGATGGAATCAGCGGGAAATGATGCCGTGGCGAAGCGGTCGCCCGATAGCGCCCGCGAGAATAACAGCCGCTGCAGATCTTCGCCGCCGTGCAGCCGCAGGCCTTCGAGCGCCGCGAAGTGGATCGCCAGGCATTCGCCGATCGAGGCGTCGCCCTCGGCGATGATCGCGACGATCTCGGCAAGCAGCGCGTTGCTGACATCAAGGCCCTCATATTCCGGGGGAACGGTGATTCCGGCCAGACCCGAGAGCGAGAGGGCATCGAGTTCCGGGAAGGGGAGAATGCGGTTGATATCGCGCTCGCTCGATTGGCGGCGGAAGCCGGCGGCGAGCCTGCGGGCGGCGGCCACGGCTGCCTCCTCGCTCTCGATCCGGTCGGCCGGCGGTCTCAGCCGGTCGTGCAGTTGCGATATCGTTCCCATCGGTCATTCTCTTCCTGATGCCCGTATGAGTGATCGATCCTACCTCGATTGATAAGGCCGGTTTTTCTACAAAATCGGTATGGTTTGAATTTTTCTACCGGCTTGTCAGCTGCGGCACTTTGCCTAACTATCTCGTAAAGCTCACAATTCGAACGTCACCGCTTCCAGCATCGCCCGGGATCGATTATGGCTCACTCTTTCGCAGACGACGACCGTGAGGTTCAGACCATGTCACCGCCAGCCCGGCAGCGCCTCCAATTCGATCCAGGCGACATGCCGATCTATGCAATCGGGGATATCCACGGCCGCCATGACCTTCTGGAGATGGCGGAGCATACGATCATCAGGGATGCGGCGCGCCTTCCGGGCCGCAAGCTGATCATCACGCTCGGCGACTATATCGACCGCGGTCCGTCCTCGGCGCAGGTGATTTCGCATCTGATGATGCCGCCTCCGGAGAATTTTGATCGCATCTGCCTGACCGGCAATCACGAAATCATGATGCTCGATTATATCGACGGCAAGATTTCCTACACCGAATGGATGCGGATGGGCGCCGATGCGCTGCTGCGGTCCTATGGGCTCGATCCCGATCATCTGCCGCTGATCTTCCCGACGACCTCGAAGCTCGACACCTTCATTCGCCAGTCGCTGCCGAAGTCGCATATCGATTTCATGCGCGACATGCCGATTTGCGCGGATACGCCGGACATCCTCTTCGTCCATGCCGGGATCGATCCCGGAGTGCCGCTCAGCATGCAGAGCGACGAGGACCTGGTCTTCATCCGCGACCGCTTCTTCTATGCCGACCGGTCGCTGCCGAAATTCGTGGTGCACGGCCACACGCCGGTGCCCGAGCCCGATATCCAGCCGATGCGGCTCAATCTCGACACCCGGGCCTTCAAGAGCGGCAGACTGACCGTCGCCAGGTTCTGGCGCGGTCAGGTCCACATTTTCTCCACCTGATCAGGCGTTGGTTTCCGCCGGCTCCGGCTTGCGCGGCATTTCCTCGGTATAATAGCTCACATATTTCTGGCGGTAGCGTTCGGTACCGCCGAAATTGCTGAACTTGCTGAGCTCAGACATATCCGTCTTGTTGAGGATGACGCCGAGCACTTTCTGCTTGATCTGCGGTTCGGCGTTCAGGATGTCGCGGACGACCGTCGTCGGCGTCTGGCCCCATTCGGTGACGAACAGGAAGCCGTCCACCTGCGGTGCAAAAGCCTTGGCGTCGATGACGGGGCCGAGCGGCGCCAGGTCGACGACGACATAGTCGAACATCTTGCGGGCATTTTCCATCAGGTTGAACATGCCCTGCGATGCGAGCAGCTCGCTCGTATGCATCAGGTTGTCGTTGGAAACGACCGGCAGGATCGCCAGCTTGGTGCGGTTGTCGACCTTGACGGCGCTTGCCCACGGGATTTCGCCGAGCACGGCTTCGACGAGGCCTTTTTCCGGTGGCTGCTTCAGCATGCGGGTCAGGCCGGGATTGCGAAGGTCGGCGTCGATCAGCAGCGTGCGCTTGCCGCTGGAGGCGAGCAGTGCGGCGAAGTTCGCCGCCGTCGTCGACTTGCCTTCGCCGGGCAGCGCTGAGACGACGCCAATGACGCGGTCCGACTTGCCCTGGAACATCACGTCGCTGGCGAGCTTGGCGTTGCGCAGCGTTTCGGCAAAGACCGAGCGCGGCGCTTCGAGGACGATGCGCATGATGCGCTCGAAGCTGGCGCCGTCATCGGCCACCGTCTCCACCGGCTTGGGTAGGGGCTCCTTGCGTGGCTTGAAGACCTTGCGCTCCTTCGGTGGCTTGCCGACCAGCGGCAGGTAGCCGAGGAATTTCAGGCCGAGAATCGTGCGCACATCGCCTTCGACGCGGAAGAAGCGTTCGCGGAATTCCTGGAACGCCGTCAGAGCGCCGCCGGCCATGAGGCCGAGCACGATGGCGAGACCGAGCGTCATGGTCTTCTTCGGGCTGGAGGGCGATGCCGGAACGCCGGCCTCGGAGATGACGCGGGCCTTGGCGATCGGGAAGGACTGCTGCTGCGACGCCTGCTCGTAGCGGGCGAGGTAGGATTCGTAGAGCGTCTTCAGCGCCGTTGAGCGCTGTTCCAGATCGTTGAGCTTGACGACCGACTCGTTGGATTCGGAGTTCTTGCCCGTCAGATGATCGATGTTCTGGCGCAACGATGCTTCGCGCGAGCGGGCCACTTCGAATTCGTTGCGATAGCTTGAGGTCAGCTGCTGCAGTTCCTGGAAGATCTGGCGGGTCAGGTCTTCCTTTTCGGAACGCAGCTGGACAGCCTGCGGGTGGTCGGCGCCGAAATTGGTGGTGATCTCAGCTTCGCGGCGGCTGACATTGATGTAGCGCGTGCGCAGGTCCTGGATCACCGAATTGTCGGTCTGGCCGGACGAGATCGCGGCATTGTTGACGGCGCCTTCCGGTCCCTGATCGACGATCGACTTGAACTGGTTGTAGCGGGCCGAGGCGCTGGCGGTATCGGCCTGGGCGACGATCAGCTGCTTGTTGAGGTCGGCGAGCTGCTGCTCGGACATCAGTTCGCCGTTGGCCGAGGTCAGGCCGTTCTGGCTCTTGAACTTGGCGACGTCGAGTGCGGCTTCCTGAGAGCGGTTGCGCAGGTCGGCGAGGCGCTCCTGCAGCCAGACGGAGGCGCGTTCGGTGGCGTCGAAATTGGCGTTCAGCGTGTCGTTCAGATAGGCGTCGGCATAGGCCTTGGTGATGCGCGCGGCGAGCAGCTTGTCGGTCGAGCGGAAGGAGACCGCGATGACCGAGCTGCGGGTAACGCGCGAAACGTTGAGCGCCTGCTGCAGCAAGGCGGCAGCCTTCTGGCGGCGGCCTTCCTTGGCGTCGTCGTCGGAGACCGGCGGGCCGCCTGGCGTCAATGCGCTGACGACGACCTTGAGGCCGGATTTGACGAGATCGACGGGACCCTGGCCGGGATCGAGAATCGTCTGGTTTTCCGAGAGGTTCTGGGCGTCGACGACGCGCAGCGCCAGTTCGGTCGATTTCAGGATTTCGACGGCGCTGGCGATCTGCATGTCGACCTGCTGGGAGCTGGCGGCGGGCGCCTGATCCTCGGCATATTTGGTCATGCTGTCATCCAGCAGGATCTGCGTCATCGAGGTATATTGCGGGGTCGCAAACAGCAGGTAGACGGCGGCGACTGCCACAAGTGCGGCAACGCAGAGCGCAATCGAACCGGCCCGGCGGATCACAATGGCGATCAGGCGATCGATGTCGATAAAGCTATCGGAATCGTCAGGGGCCTTCGGAACTGTGCTGTGCAGGGTCAGGTTTCGTTGATTCATGGGCTCTTATCCTTTGCGCGAGCGCGAAGCGCCGCCTGTGACTGTGATTTCCGTATTCTGAGCGGCAGCGCCGCGAAGGGCCGCCGTCATGCGGTTGAAACGGACTGCGATGGGCATTCTGAGATGGGCAACGGCCAGCGGATCGCGCCAGGCCGCCCGGATCGCTCCCGAGAGGGAGCGGCGCTTGATGCTTTCGACCAGTTCGAGAAAGGCATGCGCCTGGCGGAGGCTGCGGGCACGGAATTTATGGGCGGCCGTTGCCGAGGCATCGAGGCTGTGACGGGCAAGAAACCGGCGGTCGCCTTCCATCATCGCCTCGATATGATCGAGACGAAGGACGCGGGAGATCGATCCCTCGCGGATGTGATAGTTGTAGCCCGGCTCCGGTTCGAAAACGCAGGTGGCGCCGAGCGCCATCGCGGAGGCGAGGAAGAGATAGTCTTCGCCGATGCGCAGGTTCTCATCGAAGCGCAGGCCATGCCGCTCGATAAAGGCGCGCTCGAAGACCGGCTTCAGGTAGCCGAAATTGTGCTCGTTGCGGAACAGTGCGTTGGAGCGGATGAAATTCGCAAGCGTCAGCTCCGGCGTCGTGGCGAGAGCGGCGGGCGAGAACATGGTTTCGGGTGCCGTGCCGTCGGCGCGGATCACCCGCATATTGTCGACGGCGATCTGGGCACCCGCTGCTTCGGCGCGCGCGATCATGCGCTTCAGGCGATCCGGCTCGATCGTGTCGTCGGCGTCGAGGGTCGCCAGCCAGCGGCCGCGCGCGGCATCGATCGCCGCATTGCGGGCTGCCGAGGGGCCGCCGTTCTTTTCGAGTGCGATGAGGCGGACATTGCCGCCATAGGCAGCAGCGACCGCACGCGTCGCATCGCTCGAGCAGTCGTCGGCGACGATGATTTCCACCGTCACATCCGTCTGCGCCAAACCGCTGCCGATCGCCTTGTCCAGCGTTTCGGCAGCATTGTAGGCTGCAATGATAAAGCTGATGTCGGGCAGCTTTTCGCTCATGCAGCCCCCTCGACAGCGCCGTATTGGCGGATTTCGCGAACGCCGAGCAACCCGCTGACGACGCCGATATGCATCGTGCCGCGCAGCGCATAGCGATAGCGCGGAACCGGAACGAGGACGCAGACAGCCGCGACACCGAGGCAATAGCCGGCCTTGGCGGTGGCGAGGCCGATATGCTTCAGGCGGGCGAAACCGCTGTTCTTTTCCTGCAACAGGCGGCCATGCGTCTGGCCGAAGCGGAAGCGGCGCTTGGCAAGCCAGGAGAGGCCGGCGCGGTTTTCCGAAACCGGTTCATAGACATGGGCTTCCGGCGCGAAGGCGATCTTGCCGCCGTCGTGATGCATGTAGCTGAAGAATTCGGTGTCCTCACCGCCGGTCTTGCCGAGCGCAAGGTTGAAGCGGCGGCCGGCGACGCGCGGCGAATTCAGATTGAGCAGAACATTGCAGGTATAGCCGGTGCGGATTTCGCCATCGACCCAGACGGGCAGGGTGGAGTGGAAATCGCCCTCACGCATCCAGGCGGGGGCCGTCTGCGAATAGACGCTGCGGACAGGGCCGAGCACGGCATCGGCGCCGCTCTTTTCAGCCGTGTGCAGCAGCTCTACCAGCCAGTTCTCGGATGCGTCCTCATCGTCGTCGATGAAGGCGAGGTAGTCGCCCGTCGCATTTTCGAGGCAGGCGTTGCGGGCGATCGAGATGTTCGATGCCGGGCAATGCACATAGGCGATCTCATGGGGAATGGTCGAGCGCAGCGCCTCGACGCGGCCCTCGGCGCTCCGGGTCTGGTCATTATCGGCAACGATGATGCGCAGCCTGGCATTCTCGGGGACGGCGAGGACGGCGAGCGAAAGCAGGGCTTCGTCCAGCGACGCGCGCCGGTATGTGCAAACACCAATGTCGATCTGCATGATCTGGTCCTTCATCAGGAGACCTTCCGGTTGCGGAAGCTCAGGAGCTCCATCCAGAAACCGGCCGACCAGGCGAAATGCATCACCATGGCCGAGAAGGCCGCGAGCGGCCCGTAAGGATTGCGCTGGCCGACGGCCATCCAGAAGCCGTAGCCGACGCAGGCGATTGCCCACAGGCTGAAGGGGATCACGGCGATCCAGTTCAGCACGGCAAGAAACGCACCGATGAAGACCGGCACGACAGCAAGCGGCAGCATCTGACGAAGCTTCGGCAAGTTGCCATGCTTCAGGATGTTCTTGGCGCGTCCCCGGCCGTAGCCGAGATATTGCCGGAAGAGCGTCTTCACGCTCGAACGCGGATAGTAGATCATCCGCGTCTTGTCGGTCATCCAGATGCCGAACCCCGCCTTTTTCAGACGGTAGTCCAATTCCGCGTCCTCATTATGGCTGAATGTCTCGTCGTAGCCGCCGACCGTGTCGAAGGCGTTGACGCGCATCAGCGCGTGGTGGCCGTGATCGGTCCAGTGGCCCTCGGCGCCCTCGCGATGCTTGGAGCCGCCATTGCCGAGCTTGGAGTTCTGGGCGAAGGCCGTTGCCTTCTGGAAAATGCCGAAGCCGACCGTCTCCATGGCGACGACGACGGAATCGGCTTCCGTCAGTTCGGCTTCCTCGACGAGGCGCTGGCAGTAATCGTCCGGATAGTCGCCATGCGCGTCGATGCGGATGAAATATTCGTAGTCGCGGCCGAAGGTGTTGACGGCGAGATTGATCGCGGCGCTCTGCAGCCGGCGCGGATTGTCGAGCAGGATGATGCGCGGATCGCTCTCGCTGATGCGGGCGACGATCTCGCGCGTGCCGTCGGTGCTGCCGCCGTCGGCAACGACGATGCGGGCATTGAGCTCATCGAGCGCCGGATCGAGCTTTTCGATCAGCGGCTCGATATGCTTTGCTTCGTTCAGGCAGGGAATGATGATGAGGCTGGAGACGCTGGAACAAACATCAGTCTTCATTGCAGTCAACCCTTCTTGATCTGCGGGAGCAGGGACAACGGAACCGGCGGCGCGCCCCTCGGCAGCGGCCGGAACAAGATTGGAGAGCGTTTCGACCAGCGCGCGGCAATCGGCGCGGTCGGTCATCCAGGTGCGGCGGTCGGTGGCTGAAACCGCTGCGGAGAGCGCGCCGTAATGCTCGGCCGTCAGCCCCTCGAACATCGCCTGCAGCGCGACTGCGGATGGTTCGCCGAGCGTCAGGCCAAGACCGCGCGATGCGACGAAGCGATTGGTCTCTGTGCCCTCGACGGTGATCGGCACGCTGCCATAGAGGCAGCCTTCATAGAGCCGGTTCGGCAGCAGCCAGGAGGAGTTCTGGCCCTCCTCGAAGAAGTCGATCGCCCAGGAGAAATGCACCTCGCCATAGATATCGGCGAGATCCTCCGGGTTTTTGTAGGGGCCGCGAAAGCTGAGATAGGGCTCGTTCGCGACGAAGGCGTCGAAATCCTCGAATTCGGAATAGGCCGGGCGTCCGCGCAGGATGACCTCGACGCGGCCTTCCATGCGGCGGGTGAAATCGGCAAGCAGTTTCAGCGACTTGCGGCAGCGGAGCGCGCCGAACCAGCCGATCTTCCAGGGCTCGCCCTGTTGCGGCGGCAGGCGCAGCGAGGTGGCCTGCGGCATTCCCGCCAGCGAGAGCACCTTGTTTTCCAGAAGCGCGATCGGCGCCTTCAGGGCCGATTTCGGGGCAAAGTAGTTTTCGATGAAGGCCGGCGAGCTCGTCAGGATCAGGCGGGCGTTGCGGCCGAAATGGGCCTCGGCCCGGCGCAGCGCCTTGCCCGGTGCCTTGTCGCTCAGGAGCAGGCGGTGGATGTCGAGGCATTCATAGACGACGGGCACGCCGCCGAAGATTGCGCTCGCACGATCGGCGACGGCCAGCGCTTCCAGATTGCGGCCGATGATGACATCGGGTCGCTCGACGCCCTTCAACAGTCCGCGCAGACGGATTGCCGTTTTGGCGACCGCGCCTATACGCTGGGCGAACCTTCCGTCCGCCGTGCGGCCGAGCTCGACCGGCTTTACTCCGCTCACCTCCGCAAGTGCATTGTCGCCGCGGCGGAAGCCGGCGAGGGTGACGGCAGCGCCGCCCTCGGTCAGCATCAGCACGCGGCGGCGCACGGCCGGATCGGCCAGATCATGCACCAGATAAAGGACTTTCAGCATCAATGCTCCTGTGCGTAGACCGGCTCTGCCGGAGTCCGTTTCGGGGGTGTGCTAGGCAAGTCTAAGAGACCGGATGCACGCTCAGTTGAGCGTGCAGGCAATCGATTCCGGGAACTGGCATTTGTCGCCGGGCGCCGTGTAGGCGATCCGGTCGATCTGCATCGTCGTCGGCTGGGTGTAGGCGAACTTGCCCATCCATCCGGCCAGCATGTCCGTGCCCCAGAGGCTGAAGAAGATCTTCTGCGGGCTCTGCGGGATCTTGCTGGGATCCGTGACGTCCTGAATCAGCTTGCCATTCAGGTAGTAGCGCAGGCGGTTCTGTTCCCAGACGAAGGCATAGTCGTTGAAGCCCTGATCGGCGGGCTTGCCGACCGGCACCAGCTTCTCGTTGCCGCCCTTGGCCTTGATATACTGGTTCACCTGCACGGTGCCGCTATCCTTGCCGAGCACCTCGAAATCGATCTCGTCGTGCTGCTGCTTGTCGGCCGGGCCGATATAGGTGAAGAAGGCCGAGTTCAGGCCGGGGCCGGTCGCGGTCTTGATACGGGCCTCGTAGGTGCCGTAGCTGAAGCGCTTCTTGGTCTGGATCTCGCCGCAGAGATAGTTGCGGTCCTTCGATTTGCCTTCGGCAAAGCCCAGTTCCAGCTTTCCGTCTTCGGTCTTCACCTGGTTCTTCGACCAGGTGCAGTTCTGGTGTGCGCCGTTGTTCCAGCCGTCGGAAATGTACCAGACGCTGCGGTCGATCTTGTCGAAGTCATCGACGAAGGATGTGCCTGTTGCCTGCTGGGCAGATGCGGGGAGGGCGCCGGCGAGGGCGGCACCCGCAGTCAAAGTCAGCCAAAGCAGTCGCGCATGGGCGATTGTGGTCGTCATGTCTCACCTTTGCTGTGGAACGAAATCGGCCGGGATATCCCGGCGGGATGGGGAGTGCGGACCCTTCTTCGTCCGGCCGCCGGTCAGGACGGCGTAGAGCTTCGGCGCATTGCTGCGCACCAGACCGTTCGAGAGCGCCAGCAGCGGGAAAAGTACCAGCAGGCAGCCGCAGAAGAAGAGCGGGTAGAAATCGACGCCCGTCTTGCCCCAGACCATGAAGAGCAGGATGAGCAGGGGGTAGTGGGCGCAGAAGATCCAGAAGCTTAGGCTCCCGGTCTTCGACAGGCGCTGGCCGACCGAGGTCTTGATCAGCAGTGCCGACAGCATCCAGAAGCCGGCGGCGCCGCCGATCGCCAGCGCATTGCGCGACAGTTCCACCCAGTCGGGCATCGACGGGCCGGTTGCATAGATCGCGGTCGCCAGCAGCGCCGACAATGCGAAGAGCAGGAAGACGCCGAGCGGGGCGAAGCGGTCGAGCGCCTTGATGTCCAGCTTGTAGAGGCTGGCATAGATGCCGAAGGTGAAGCTGAACAGGATCGAGCGCTTGATGACGATGTAGAGCGACAACTGCGGCACGAGCGCCAGCAGCAGCAGCGTCGAGAGCGTCAGAAGCGGGGCGCGGCGCACCAGCCAGGCGAGGATCGGCGAAATCAGGATGCAGACGAAGAGATCGCGCAGGAAGTAGAGCGGGATATTCGCCGGAAAGGCTTCCGCCGCAAACAGCTGGGAGAGCAGTTCGCGGAAGCTCGATTGATAGGGGCTGATGACATAGCCATCGCCGATGCCGACCGCGAGGATCGCCAGGACCGCGATGAAAAACAGCGTGTTCCAGATCAGGAACGGCAGGAAGACGGTCTGCGCCTTGGTGCGCACCGTTTTCGTATAGTTGAAGCCTTCCATCCCGCCGCGAAATAGCAGGTAGCCGGAAATGGCGCTGAGGCACGGGACCCCGACACGGAAGAGCGCTTCGCTCAGGAACACCCGCAGCCAGTCGAAGAAACCGTAGTTTCCATTGAACGGCGTATTCGCAGGGTCGAATGGTATGTGGACGAACACAATGCCCGAAATGAGCACGATGCGCATCAGGTTGATCCGCGAGGATACGTTAGCGTCAACGTTCACGTTATCTGTCACCCCTGTTGGAGCTGCACCTCCCCTGCAGCCGTTTCAAAGAGCAGACTCTGGCCCGCAGACGAAAAGCTAGAGCGTTTTGCCGGAAGAAAATATGGCACTGCAGCAAAAAGTGATCGCGAGTCTCGTTTTGTAACGGAGCGAAATCGCAGCTACCATGGCGTGTCGGGTGCCGTAACGGCAGTTGCAAATATGCTGCAGGGCCTTTGCGCCAATGTATTTCCGAAAGTGATCATAAAACGTTTCCGCCTGTTGAGAAGCGTGACCCGCGCGGAAAAGTTTTTCCGCTTTAGTGAAGGATGTCCTGTGTTTTGTTACAATGCGCAGGCCCGGATTGCGGCTGAAATGTGTTCGGATCACCCCCATTTGGGTCTAATCGGCACAGCCGCCGCTGGTATCGCTGATGTCTGCCTTTGACAAATTTCGGCCGGAATGCCCTTCATCATGCTGCGGCGCAGCAACTTGCCCCCGGATGATCCGGCGCTAGATGCGTACTCACCGCTCTGGCCTGTCAGGAGAAAGAATGGCGACCTTTACGATCATCATCCCGTTTTGCCAGCGCGAGGACGGTATCCTGCGGCGGGCGCTGGCTTCGGTCTTTGCGCAGACCTACAGGGATTTCGATGTTCTCGTGGTCGACGACCAGTCGCCCTATCCGGCAGAAGACGAATTGAAGCCGCTCGGCGCCGAGGAGCGGTCGAGAATCACCGTCATCCGCCAGGCGAATGCCGGACCGGGCGGCGCCCGCAATACCGGCCTCGACAATGTCCCGGCTGCCAGCCGCTACGCCGCCTTCCTCGATTCGGACGATATCTGGACGCCCGACCATCTGCAGAACGCCTATTCGGCGATGCAGAGCTTCGATGGCGATTGCTATTGGGCGTCGATCCATGGCGGCGAGGAATTCGACTATCATTTCGGCATCGCCGATCTCGAAAAGAGCGAGGGGGCGCACCGGCTCGCGGATGCGCCGCTGATCATCGAGCTGCCGGATATCGCCGGCGTCATGCTGAAGAACTGGGCCTTCCTGCACATGTCCTGCATGGTGATCGGCCGGCCGCTGATCGAGACGGTGCGCTTCGACGCGGCGCTGCGGCTCGCGGCCGAGGACGTGCTGTTCTTCTGCGATTGCATGCTGGCGGCCCGCCAGGTGCTGCTCTGCGGCGAGGCGGGGGCACTGCGCGGCGAGGGCATCAACATCTTCCACGGCGTCGATAACGAATCGCCGCAGTTCCTGAAGCAGCAGTTCATCACCTGGATGGCGCTCGACCGGCTGGAAACGCGCTTCGCGGCGCGGCCGAAGGAGATCTCGACGATCAAGGATTACAAGACGCGGGCGCGCAAGATGGCGCTGTGGAGCCAGGCGAAGCGGATGCGCAAGGCGCGCCTGCCGGATTTCCGCCTGCTGTTCCACTGGGCATGCCGCGATCCGGCGCTGTTTGCCAGCGCCTTCAAGCTCGCGGGTGGCAAGTTCTCGAAATAGCCGTCAGTCGGCCGGCGAGGGGAGCAGGTAGCGCAGGCCGCCGGCACCACGCGTCGCGATCTCGACGCCGCCGGGACTGCGGAAGCGCTCGGTCTTGTCCATGAAGATGCCGCCGGCGATCGCCGGGACGGCACCCGGATTGGCGAGCGCATAGCCTAGCGCCGCTGCCGGGCCGGACTGCTTCTTCACATCGAGGAAATGGCGCAGCTCGTATTTGCCGCGCACATGGCTTTCGTGACGGCGCACGGCCGCCGCATCTTCCGCTGTCAGCTTGCAGGAGGCGAGGATCGCGCGATCGGCCTCATAGAGCTTGCGGATGTCGTCGGTGCGGTGGCTGCCGCTCAGCGAGTTGCCGCGCACGACCGCGCCATAGCCGCAGGAATGGATCACCTTGTAGCGGGCGCCGTTTGCGAGCGCGCGGACATAGAGCTCGTAATCCTCGCCGAGACGCATCTCCTCGCGGTAGCGCAGCTTGTGCGCATCGAGGAAGCTGCGGCGCATGACCGGCTTCAGGAAGCCGATCTCGCCACGGCGCACGCCGCGCTTGGAGATGTTGCCGTCGACGAAGGCGACGAGATCGAGGAAGAGGGGACGGTCGGGAAAACGGTCGAGCTGCTCGGGGGCGCGCGTCACCGTTTCCGAATCGACGAAGGCGATGTTGTCGGCGACGAAATCCCAGTCGTCTTCGGCCAGCATGCGGCTGAAGCGGCCGGCGAAGAAGAAGTCGTCGGCATCGAGGATGGCGATCAGCGGCGCGGTGGAGATATCGATCGCATGATTGCGGGCTGCCGAGGGGCCACGATTCTTTTCGAAGGAGACGACGTTCAGCCGTCCGCTCGCATCATCCGCGGCGCGCGCCGCATCGGCCGTGCCGTCGCTGGAGCCGTCGTCTATGACGACGACTTCGGCCACTTCCCTCTCGCGCAAAGCCGAATTGACGGCCAGTCCGATCGTATCAGCCGCGTTTTTGGCGGCGATGATCACGCATACGCTTGCAACCACGTCGTGCCCTCCGTTGTTGCCGCAACAGTTAGGACGCCAGCGCCGCGGGGGCAATGCGAGAGGTCTTCAAAAGATGTTACGCCGCCCGGGACGGCCCAGGCGAGGGCCGCTTACTGATTGAACGGCTCGGAATTGTTGAAGGGGCTGACCGGGATCTTGTCCTTGTCGTCACGCGCCGGCGCCAGGGCGGATGACATGCCCTTGGCGGCATTGCGCGCACGCGCTTCCTTCCACACGAGGAAAAGCACGCCACCGAAGTAGCCTATCTGCAGGAGAACCGCGCAGGTCGCCGTTTGTATGAGAGTCGTCGTCAGGGAACCGTTCAACACATAGGTTGCCACGGCAAAAACGGCGAGCGCGCCGATCATGCTAACGAAAACGCGAGGTGCATACATGACGTTTGCCTCCCTTTAGGAGGTTGGTTCAATGAACAGTCACTGAACTCGGGCTTCCTCCTAAGGACCCTTTACTCGATATATTTTAGCAGGCCCTGAGTTTCAACAGAACGAAAGCATTAGTACCTTCAATCTTTCGTAGGCCGTTGCAGGTTTTCTACAGTGCTCCGCTTAAGATTTCCTCCCAGCTTTGCCTAAAATCGCCGGACGGCCGGTAACCATGCGATTTGCGGGCCGTACGTCAGAAAAGGGCAAAACCTTACCCAAGGTTGTCTGCAATGGGGCATTGCACGCCTCGGCTCGCGCCACATTTGCATTGTCAGGACAACGCCTGAGAGCTCTATGCGTTCAACTTTTATTACAAAGATTTCATCTAAAACGATTTGAGTGTGCAGTGCAAAATGGATGGTGCGACGCAATATATGCGGCTACGCGCAAATAACATTTCGGTACTCGCGATAGTGGCCACGGGCTTTTTGCAAATGCTTTTCGAATTTCCCGAAAGGATTTGTTCTTCAGTCTTTTTGCAGCGCAAAGCAAACTCCGACGGCATTAGTGCAGTGCAGCCGACTTAGACGGAAACATTGCATGCTTTGCATATTAATTTGAGCTAATCCTAAAGAAAGAAAAAGGTGAACACGGTTTCCAAAAGCCCCCTGTTACACACCCGTCTTCAAATTGTGGCTTAAAAAAACAAAATCCGCCCATACACTCCGAACCTGTCAGCGCTACCTCAGCGACCTGGGCATACCGACCAAACGGCAAACATAAGTGGAGTTAACTCTATGAAGTCTGCGACGAGATCGGACAGTACGCCATTCTTTGGCGTGGTTCATGCAAACGTGTTTCCGCCGACAGGCGGGATCATGAAGCGCGCATTCGATATTACTGCTGCATCACTCGGCCTCGTTTTCCTGAGCCCGATTTTCCTGATGGTGATGCTGCTCGTCAAACTCTCCGATAAGGGGCCGGCCTTCTATGGTCATCGCCGTATCGGACATAACGGACAGGAATTCCGTTGCCTGAAGTTCCGCACCATGGTCACCGACGGTGACAGGGTGCTGCAGGAGCACCTGCGTAACAATCCGAAGGCAATGGACGAGTGGCGTGCGACCCGCAAGCTGCAGGACGATCCGCGGGTGACCGTGATCGGCAGCGTGCTTCGCAAGCTCAGCCTTGATGAGCTTCCGCAGCTCATCAATATCATTCGCGGCGAAATGAGCGTCGTCGGGCCGCGTCCCGTCGTACGTGACGAACTGGAGCTCTATGAGTCTTCGGCCGTCTTCTATCTTCAGGCACGTCCCGGCCTCACCGGCCTGTGGCAGATCAGCGGACGCAACGACGTCTCCTATGCCACGCGTGTCGCCTTCGACACCCACTATGTCGAAAACTGGTCTCTGACGCGTGACGTCATGATCATCGCCCGGACGATCCCTGCCGTCTGCATGCAGCGCGGTAGCTACTAACGCCGCTTCCACAGCTCGATACGTTCGCACGGTGCCGCCGATTGGCTTGCCGTGCAAATTCACGAGGAAGACTGAATGAAAGATTTCCTTTTTCGCCGCCTCACGGCACGCCGGTCCATTACCTCCAGTCTCGCCATCGTGGCGGGCTTTGGTGTTCTGATCGGCTCAGCCGGACTTGCCGGCGCTGCCGACTATCAGCTCGGCACGATGGACAAGCTGCGCATCCGCGTTGCCGAATGGCAGACGGCGGAGGGCGCGATCCGCGACTGGTCCGTGGTCAGCGGCGATTACTCGATCGGCCCGTCGGGCAGCCTCTCGCTGCCGTTCATTGGCGACCTCCCAGCCTCTGGAAAGACGACGGACGCGATCGCGCAGGAAATCGGTACCGCACTGCAAAAGCAGTTCGGTCTCAAGGACCGGCCCTCGGCATCTGTTGAACTTGCCGAGTTCCGTCCCGTGTTTCTGACAGGCGATGTCGAAAAGCCCGGCGAATATCCGTTCGCGCCCAATCTCACGGTGGTCAAAGCCGTGAGCCTTGCGGGCGGACTTCGCCGCGCCGACGCCGGCCAGCGCTTTGCGCGCGACTTCATCAATGCCAAGGGTGACGCTGTCGTCTACACCTCGGAGAAGAACCGGCTGATTGCGCGCCGCGCCCGTCTGCAGGCCGAGACGCAGAACAGCGATGCCATCGACATGCCGGCGGAACTCAAGGATCTGCCGGATGGCAAAGCCTTGATGGCCAGCGAAGCGGCGTTGAAGGATACGCGCAAGAAGCGGCTGACGCTGCAGCTTCAGGCGCTCGACGACCTGAAATCGCTGCTGCAGGCCGAAATCGAATCTCTGGCGAAGAAGACCGAAACGCAGACGCGTCAGCTCGAACTCGCCAAGGAAGACCGCGACAAGATCGAGAATCTTGCCGAAAAGGGTTTGGCGCTCAGCGCCCGCAAACTGACGGCGGAACAGCGCGCCGCCGATATCGAGGCAACGCTTCTCGATATCGATACCAATTCACTGAAGGCCAAGCAGGATATCAGCAAGGCCAACCAGGACGAGATCACGCTGCGCAACGACTGGGACGCCAAGCTTGCCCAGGAGCTGCAGGACACCGAATCCGATCTCGACACGCTCAACCTGAAACTCTCGACCAGCGGCGCGCTGATGTCGGAAGCGCTGGCGCAATCGAGCGATGCAGCGCGCTTCGACCCCGAGAATGCCGCGAATATCAACTATTCGATCGTCCGCGAAGTCGACGGGCAGTCGAAGGAAATTCCGGTGCAGGAGAACATGGCCCTCGAGCCGGGCGACCTGATCAAGGTCACGGCCGGGGTCGCGATGCGATAGAAGCGGAGACCGCATGCGGATCGCCAAATCGGCAATTATTACTCCGGGCGTGAACGCGGCCTATGCCATTCCGGCGGTCGCGCTCTCGATGTTCTGCTTTGCCTATTCGATCCGTTTCGGGCAGGCGGCGATCCTGCTGTACTATGCGCTCTGGCTGCCGCTGATCGCCGTCGACTACAAGAAGGTGCTCGGCAGTCACAGCAAGTTCGTCTGGCTCTATGCCTTCGCCGCTTTCGCCTTTCTCTCCGTGTTCTGGTCGCAGGTGCCGAGCGTTTCGATGCGCGCCAGCATCCAGTATTTCACGCAGGTGCTCTGCGCGCTGATCGCGGTGCGCACCGTCGATGTCCGCACGCTGACGCTTGGCGCGGTGGCGGGTGCGGCGGTCGTGCTGCTCTATTCGATCCTGTTCGGCTATTACGAATATGATCCGCTCGACGGGACATACAGCTTCGTCGGCGCGTTTGCCTCGAAGAACCAGCTTGGGTTCTATGCCTCGATCGGCATCATCTTTGCCTTCGCCGCCGTCTTTATCTATGGCGAGCGGCGGCTGTGGATGATGGTGTCGGGCGCTGTCGGGCTGATGGCCGCATACTGCCTTCTCGCCTCGCAATCGGCAACGTCGGTGCTAACCACCGCCGTCATCGTCGCGCTGCTGATCGGGTTGCGCGGCGTGCTGTTCCTGTCGCCAAACCAGCGCAAACTGCTCGTCATCGGCGGCGGTGTCGCGGCGATCATCCTGATCGTGGCGAGCGTCTATCTCGGCGTCGTCGATCTGGTGTTGGGGCTGTTCGGCAAGGATTCGACGCTGACGGGCCGCACCTATCTCTGGCAGCAGGGCATCGAGGCCTGGAAACAGAACCCGGCCGTCGGCATCGGCTATCAGGCCTATTGGGTGCAGGGCTTCTCGGAGCCGGAGCGTCTCTGGGAAGAGTTCTTCATCGGCTCGCGCAGCGGCTTCCACTTCCACAATACCTATATCGAAACGGCCGTGGAGCTCGGCCTGACCGGTGTCCTCATCCTCGCCGGTACGATCCTGGCGATGATCTGGGGCCATCTGCGCCGCGTCATCGAGGACGTGCGCAACGACGAGTCCTATCTGCTGCTCGGCATTGCCGTGCTGCTGACGATCCGCTCCTTCGTCGAGATCGACGTGCTGACGCCGTATAATGTCGGCACCTTCCTGCTTTACTACACGGCGGGCAAGCTCGCCGGGGCGCGGAAGCGCTCGGCGATGGCCGAGCTGCGGCGCTACGAATCCATACCTGCTGCACATTCCTGATCATTTCATTGCCCCGCCGCAGTCTCGCGGCATCATGAGGAAACTGCATGAAGACCCTCTACGGGATCCAGTATTTGCGTGCCTTTGCGGCGCTTGCGGTCGTGGTGTTCCACGCGGCCGAGCGCACCGGTGGCCATTTCGCCATCGGCGCGGCGGGCGTTGACGTGTTCTTCGTCATTTCGGGTTTCATCATGTGGGTGATCAGCGACCGGCGGCCGGTGACGCCGCAGCGCTTCCTGCTCGACCGCCTTAAGCGCATTGCGCCGTCCTACTGGCTGGTGACCGGCATCATGGTCGCGGGCGCGATCGCCGGGCTCTTCCCGAATCTGCAGCTCAGCGCCGGCCATCTGCTCGGCTCGCTGTTCTTCATTCCGGTGCGATCACCGAGCACCGGCGAGATCTGGCCGGTGCTGGTGCAGGGCTGGACGCTGAATTTCGAGATGTTCTTCTATGTGCTCTTTGCCGGCGCGCTGTTCCTGCCGCGCGCCTGGCGCCTGCTGTTCCTGACGGTGGTCTTCGGGCTGTTCTTCACCGCTGGTCTCATCTGGGATCCGCAGTCGGCGGCGCTCGCCACCTATACGCGGCCGATCATTCTCGAATTCCTCGGCGGCGTCTTCATCGCCGAGCTCTGGCTGCGGCGCAAGGTTGCGGGGACGAGCCTCGGGCTTGCCTGCGTCGGCGCCGCTCTTTGCGGCTTTGCGGCGATCTACCTGATGGGCGCGGAGTTCGACGAGTTCATCTGCGGGCCGCTCGCCATGGCGCTGGTCTTCGGCATGGTGTCGCTGGAAACCGGCGGCAGCATCGGCCGGGTGCCGGTTCTCACCTATCTCGGCGATGCCTCCTACTCGATCTATCTGTGGCATACGCTGACGATTTCGGTTGCCGTCAAGGCGGCGGAAATCCTCGGCCTTGACGGTGGACTGACGCTGCTCGGCGCCATCGTCGGCGGCACGATCACCGGGGTTGCGGCCTACGAGCTGATCGAAAAACCGCTGCGGAAGGTCTTTTCCGGCGAAGGCCTGAAGCGCCGCGATCTGCAGCGGCGCCCCTCCTGATATCCTGATTTATTGCGCAGCCTCCTCAGCCTGCTGCTCGGGCGGGGTTGCGCGCGTCGCCGCCTTGTTGCGGTAGCGGGCGCGCAGCAGCACGTAGAAGACCGGCGTCAGGAACAGGCCGAAGATCGTCACGCCCAGCATGCCCGAGAAGACGGCGGTGCCGAGCGACTGGCGCATTTCGGCGCCTGGGCCGGTTGCGATCATCAGCGGCACGACGCCGAAGATGAAGGCGAAGGCGGTCATCAGGATCGGCCGCAGGCGCAGATGGCTGGCCTCGATCGCCGCTTCGATTGCCGTCTTGCCTTCCTCTTCCGCCTGTCTGGCGAATTCGACGATCAGGATGGCGTTCTTGGCCGCGAGGCCAATCAGCACGATCAGGCCGATCTGCGTCAGGATGTTGTTGTCCATCCCGCGCAGATGCACGCCTGTCAGCGCCGCGAGGATGGCGAGCGGGACGATCAGGATGATCGCCAGCGGCAGGACCCAGCTTTCATATTGCGCCGAAAGCGCCAGGAAGACGAAGACCACCGAGAGCGCGAAGATGTAGATCGCCGTGTTGCCGGTGTTCTTTTCCTGGTAGGCGAGTTCGGTCCATTCGAAGGTCGTGCCCGCCGGCAGGATGCTCTTTGCCACACCCTCCATGGTGTTGAGCGCGCTGCCGGTGGAGACGCCGGGGGCGGCGTTGCCCTGCAGCGGCACGGAGACATACATATTATAATGCTGGACGAGCGAGGGACCGGATGTGTCCTTGATCTCGACCAGCGTGCCGAGCGGCACGAGCGCCCCGGTCGCCGAGCGAACCTTCAGCGCCAGAATATTGTCACGCTCGACGCGGTATTGCTGGTCGGCCTGGGCGCGGACCTGATAGACGCGGCCGAAGGCGTTGAAGTCGTTGACGTAGGACGTGCCGAGGTTGATCGACAGCGTGTCGAAGATATTGGGGATCGGCACATTCAAGGCGCGCGCCTTGTCGCGGTCGATCTCCAGGAAATATTGCGGGCTGGAGGCCGAGAAGGTGGTGAAGACGCCAGCAAGCCCCGGCGTCTGGTTGGCCTTGCCCATGATCTGGTAGGCCGCACCGAGCACCCGGCGCATGTCCGAACCCTCACGGTCCACCAGCTGCATCTTGAAGCCGCCGGCATTGCCGATGCCTGAAATCGGCGGCGGCGGGATGGCGATGATGAAGGCCTCCTGGATGCTCTGCAGGCTGCCATAGAGCTGGCCGATGATCTGGCCGGCATTCTGGTGGTGCTCCAGACGGTTCTCGAAGGTGTCGAAGGCGGCGAAGACGACGCCGGCATTCGAGGCGTTGGTGAAGGTGGCGCCGCTGAAACCGGAGAAGGCGACGGCGTTCTTGACGCCAGGCGTGTTGCGGATGATCTCGGAGGCGCGCTGCACGACGGCATCGGTACGCGCAAGCGAGGCGCCATCCGGCAGCTGCACGACGACGATCGCATAGCCCTGGTCCATGACCGGTACGAAGCCGCGCGGCACGATGTTGCCCATATAATAAGTGAGACCGAGCAATCCGGCGAAGACGAGGAGGGCGACGCCGATCGCCGCCCAGGTGCGGACCAGATGGCTGACCACCCAGGAATAGCCGGCGCTCATCTTGTCGAAGCCGCGGTTGAAGCCGTTGGCGAGCGCGTTGCCGAAGCGCGAGATCGGGTTTTTCGGCCTGTGATGGGCGTCGTGCGGCTTCAGCACGATGGCGGCAAGCGCCGGCGACAGGGTCAGCGAGTTCAGGGCGGAGATCGCCGTTGCTACCGAGATGGTCACGGCAAACTGCCGGTAGAACTGGCCCGAAATGCCGGGAATGAAGGCCGTCGGCACGAAGACGGCGATCAGCACCAGCGAGATGGCGAGAACGGCGGTGCCGACCTCGTCCATCGTCACATGCGCTGCCTCGCGCGGGCTCATGCCTTTCGCGAGGTTTCGCTCGACATTCTCGACGACGACGATCGCGTCGTCGACGACGATGCCGATCGCCAGCACCAGGCCGAACAGCGTCAGCATGTTGAGCGAGAAGCCGAAGGCGAGCAGGAAGGCGAAGGTGCCGATCAGCGAGACCGGAATGGCGACGATCGGGATGATCGCGGTGCGCCAGGACTGCAGGAAGACCAGCACGACGAGGGCGACGAGGATCGCCGCCTCGGCGATGGTCTTATAGACCTCGTTGATCGATTCCGAGATGAACTCGGTCGGATTGTAGACGATGTCGTAGGAGAGGCCGTCCGGGAAGTCCTGCTCGGCGGTCTGCATTGCCTGCTTGATCGAGGCGGCCGCCGCCAGCGCATTGGTGCCAGGGCGGGAGAAGATGCCGAGCGCGACGGCCGGCTTGCCGTTCAGGTAGCTGTTGGTGACGTAGTCCTTGGCGCCGAGCTCGATGCGGGCGATGTCCTGCAGCTGCACGAGGCGGCCGCTTTCCGTCGCCTTGACGATGACATAGCGGAACTGGCGGGCATCGGAGAACCGCCCCTCGGTCGTGACTGTATATTGGAAGGCATTGGTGCCGGAGGTCGGTGGGCCGCCGATCGAGCCGCCGGAGACCTGGACGTTCTGGTCGCGCAGCGCCTGGACGACGTCGCTCGAGGTCATGCCATAGGCCGAGAGCTTTTCCGGATCCAGCCAGATACGCAGCGAATATTCACGTTCGCCGAAGATGATGACGTCGCCGACGCCATCGAGGCGCACCAGCGTATCGCGGATGCGGCTGCGGGCGTAGTTGGAGACGTAGAGCTGGTCGTAGCGCGAGTTCGGCGACAGGAGATGCACGACCATCATCAGGTCAGGCGAGCTCTTTGCCGTGGTGATGCCGATGCGGCGGACTTCCTCGGGAAGGCGCGGTTCGGCGATCGCCACGCGGTTCTGCACGAGGACCTGCGCCTTGTCGAGATCGGTGCCGAGCTTGAAGGTGATGGTCAGCGCCATCGAGCCGTCGGCCGTCGAATAGGAAGACATGTAGAGCATGTCCTCGACGCCGTTGATTTCCTGCTCGATCGGCGTCGCCACAGTATTGGCGATGGTCTCGGAATCTGCGCCCGGATAGGCGGTGCGCACGACGATCGTCGGCGGGGCGATTTCGGGATATTGCGCGACGGGGAGCTGGAAATAGGCGAGCCCCCCGACGATCAGCAGCACGATGGAGAGGACCGATGCGAAGATCGGCCGGTCGACGAAGAAATGGGCGAACCTCATTGCGCCATCTCCATGCCTGCGGCTTCCGGCGGGATGTCGTCGCGGCTCTGCGGCAGCTCGGTTATCTGCGGCGTGATCTTCGAGCCGGGGCGGGCGCGCATCAGGCCGTTGACGACGATCGTCTCGGTGCCGTCCATGCCTTCGCGGATCGCTCTATAGCCATAGAGCCGCGGCCCGGGCCGAACGGGCTTGGTCGAAACGGTGCCATCGGCGCCGACAACATAGACGACGCGCTGGTTCTGGTCGGAGCCGATCGCCTCGTCGGGAACGAGGATCGCCTTATAGGTATTGGAGGCCTCGATCTGCACGCGGCCGAACAGGCCCGGCTGCAGGATCAGGTTCGGATTTTCGAAGCGGGCGCGGATGCGCATCGTGCCGGAAGCGTTGTCGACGCGGTTTTCGGCGAAGTTCAGCTTGCCGGCGAAAGGCTTCTGGCTGGAGTCGCTGATGCGGACCTGAACCGGAACGCCGCCACCGCCTTCCTGCAGGTCGCTGCCGCGGGAGCGGGCGGTCTCGGCGAAGTTCAGGAGGCGCCGTTCGTCGACGTCGAAATAGAAATCGATCGGATCGAGCGAGACGATGGTCGTCAGTATCGACTGGTCGGCCTGCACGAGATTGCCGGCCGAGATCAGGCGACGGTCGATGCGGCCGCCGATCGGCGCGGTGATCTTGGTATATTCGAGGTCGAGTGCGGCGCGGTCGGCAGTCGCCTGGGCGCCGCGGACGTTTGCCTGGGCGGAAACCCAGTCGCGGCGGCGGTCATCAAGTGTCGAGACCGACTGGCTGCCGCTATTGGCGAGCGATTCCGCGCGCTTGAATTGCGTTTCGGCATAGGAAAGCGTCGATTTTGCCACTTCGAGAGCGGCATTCGCCTCGTTGACGGCGGTCAGGAACGGGCGCTGGTCGATGACGAAGAGCAGGTCGCCCTGCTTGACGATCGCGCCATCGCTGAAATGCACTTCCTGCAGATAGCCGCCGACGCGCGAGCGGATCGCAACCTCATCCACGGCCTCGAAACGGCCGATGAACTCGTCATTGTCGACGACGTCGCGGACAACGGGCTTGGCGACCGTGACGGGCGGGGGAGGCGGGGCTGCGGCTTCCTGGGCCCCAGCGGTCAGCGGCAAGAGCGCCGTGACGAAGCCGAATGCAATGGCGGCACGAAGAGAGTAAGGCATAGCGATCCCCCGTATGGGCGGCCGTTATGCCGCCAATCTCATGCTGAAATGATGCGTCTCATGTCCACTGCTTCAAACGCGGCGGGCGCGTCTGCACTTCCATTCAATGCGCCGAGTGCGCCAGGCCAATAATCGAGCCGCCCGGTTCGTCCCGGGCTAACCAACTGAAACGGCACTATAAGCGGCACTTGCCGGAAATTGCAAACGACAATGGGTTGCATCTCGACCGTTCTTTCGTGCCCGGTTGCAGAGCTCTCAGCGGGGGCGGATGCGGCACGAAAATCAATCTTCGCTTAACGCTCCGCTGCGGCATTTTAGCCGCATCTGCAGAATCTGAGCCGGCTGATCTTGTGCGCTGCACATGCTCAATATATCTACAGACATTATAAGCACACTTATTAATAGCTGGCACAGTTTATGAACTCCAACCCGACCCTCGGCTTCCTTCTTCACGACGTTGCCCGGCTGCTGCGCAAGCGGTTCGAGCAGCGGGCGAAATGCCTGGGCCTGACGCGCTCGCAGTGGCAAACGCTGGCCTATCTGTCGAATAACGAGGGCATTCATCAGGGTGGACTCGCCGAGATTCTCGAAATCGAGCCCATCACGCTGGTGCGCATTCTCGACAAGCTTGCAGACCGCGGCCTTATCGAGCGCCGTCAACATCCGACGGACCGGCGCATCTGGCTTCTTTATATGCGTGAAGCTGCCCATCCCATCCTCGCCGAAATGCGCGAGCTGGGCGATCTGACCCGGGCCGAGGCACTGCAAGGCGTAACGCCGGAACAGCGCGAAGCCCTTTTCAACATCCTGTCCGAAATGAAGACGAACCTAGTACAGGCGTGCCGGACACCGGTCGCCGATAAAGAGCAAAGCCATGGCTGATAAATCCTCCCTCCGCGTTGTCGCTGATGCCAACGCAAAGCCTGCCGAAGATATCGAAACTGCAAAGACGCAAGAAACGGTAGCAGAAGCGCCTTCATCCAATTCAGCGCCCGCTACCGCTGTCGCTGCGCCTAGCGGCACCACGGTTCGCCGCCGGCGCAGCCTCACGCGCCCGATCCTGTTCGCATTGCTGCCGGTCGCCCTTGTCGTCGGCGGCTATTACTATGTGAACGGCGGCCAGGTCATGTCGACCGACAATGCGTATATCCAGGCGGACATGGTGGGCATCACCACCGACGTCTCGGGTATCGTCGACAAGATCAACGTTCATGAGAACGAGACGGTGAAGGCCGGGCAGGTGCTGTTCAACCTGCAGTCCGACACCTTCAAGATCGCTCTCGACGGCGCCAAGGCGCAGCTCGGCGTTCAGCGCAACCAGATTGCCAATCTGAAGGCGAGCTACCAGCAGTCGCTGGCCGAGATCACCCAGGCCGAAGCCGATCTGCCCTATTACCAGGACCAGTTCGACCGCCAGCAGAACCTCGTCAACAACGGCAGCGCCACACAGTCGGCCTATGACGAAGCCAAGCACAATCTCGAAGTCGCGCAGCAGAAGGTTTCGGTCGCCAAGGCCGAGGCGTCCACGACGCTCGCACAGCTCGGCGGCAATGCCGACCAGCCGGTCGAGGAAAATCCGCTCTACCTGCAGGCCAAGTCGAATGTCGACAATGCCCAGCGCGAGCTTGACCACAGCGTCGTCAAGGCTCCGTTCGACGGCGTCGTCACCAATGTCAACGCGCTGCAGGTCGGCTCCTACCTGCAGGCTTCGCAGCAGGCCTTCTCGCTGGTTTCGACCAACAATCTCTGGATTGCCGCGAGCCCGAAGGAAACCGAGCTGACCTATGTGAAGCCCGGCCAGGAAGCCACCGTCTATGTCGACACCTATCCGGGCGTTGCCTGGAAGGGCAAGGTCGAGAGCATCAGCCCGGCTTCGGGTTCCAGCTTCTCGCTGCTGCCGGCACAGAACACCACGGGCAACTGGGTGAAGGTCGTCCAGCGTATCCCGATGCGCGTCAGCATCGAGGATCAGCAGGGCAAGCCGCCGCTTCGCGTCGGCATGAGCACGGTCGTCGATGTCGATACCGGCCATGCTCGCGGCCTGCCTGATTTCGTCAACAACCTGCTTGGCCGGAAGACCAGCCACCAGTAACGGACAACTTCCATGAGCAACGCTCCCGCAAGCCCGGCGGCCCCTGTCGCCAACCGCGGCGCGATCACGGCCTGCGTCATCCTCGCCGTCATCATGCAGGCTCTGGATACGACGATCGCCAACGTTGCGCTGCCCTATATCCAGGGCAGCGTCTCGGCCTCCGCCGACCAGATCAACTGGGTTCTGACCTCCTATATCGTCGCTGCCGCGATCATGACGCCGCCATCGGGCTTTCTTGCCGCCAAATTCGGCCGCAAGAACGTGCTGCTGACGGCGATCGTCGGCTTCGTCGCTGCATCGGTCCTCTGCGGCCTGGCGCAGTCGCTGAACCAGATCGTCGCCTTCCGCCTGCTGCAGGGCCTGTTCGGCGCCTCGCTGGTGCCGCTGTCGCAGGGCATCCTGCTGGATATCTACACGGCTGAAGAACGCGGCTCGGCGATGGCGCTGTTCGGCGTCTCGGTCATGGTCGGCCCGGTTCTTGGCCCCGTCATCGGCGGCTGGCTGACCGACAATATCAGCTGGCGCTGGGTCTTCTATATCAACGTGCCGATCGGCGCGATGGCGTTTGCCGGTATCGTCATCTTCGTGACCGAGACGAAGAGGGACGCGCTGGCGAAGCTCGACTGGTTCGGCTTCGGGATGATGAGCCTGTTCATCGCCGCACTGCAGCTGTTCCTCGACCGCGGCGAGCAGCTCGACTGGTTCTCGTCAGGCGAGATCATGATCGAGGCGATCGTCTGTGCCGCAGCCTTCTATCTGCTGGTCGTGCATACGCTGACGTCGGAGAAATCCTTCGTCAATCCGAGGCTTTTCCTCGACCAGAACTTCACCGTCAGCATGATCTTCATCTTCGTGATCGGCATCACCTATCTCGCCTCGCTGGCGCTGATGACACCTTACCTGCAGACGCTGATGGGCTATCCGGTCATCACGGCCGGTATCGTCATGGGTCCGCGCGGTCTCGGCACCATGCTCTGCATGTTCATCGTCGGACGGCTGATCGGCAAGGTGGACTCGCGCTGGCTGCTGGCGCTCGGTCTCGGGCTGACGGCCTGGGCGATGTACGACATGACCGGCTGGACGCCTGATGTCTCGCAGTGGACGATCGTTTCCGTCGGCTTCATCCAGGGCGCCGGCCTCGGCTTCCTGTTCGTGCCGCTGACGACGATGGCCTTCTCGACGCTGCCGGCGCAGATGCGCGGCGATGGCACGGGTCTCTATAACCTGTCGCGCAACATCGGCTCGTCGGTCGGTATCTCCGTGGTCTCGGCGCTGATCGTCGAGAATACGCAGAGCAATCACGAGTCGATCGCCGCCTATGTCACGCCGTTCAACCGCGCTTTCGATGCGACGGCGGCACAGGGGCTGAGCCCGCTGACGGCGGCCGGACGTGCGGCGCTCAACGACGTCATCACGCTGCAGTCGACGATCATCGCCTATATGGACGACTTCAAGCTCCTGATGCTGATGTCGCTCGCCGTCATGCCGCTGGTCTTCCTGCTGCGCAAGCCGAAGGCCGCCCAGCCGCCGATGGATCATGCCGCGGTGATGGAATAATTACCTGAAAGGCTTGCTGAGATAACGCGACCCCTGAATGCCGAAGCGCCACGGTGCTTCGGCATTTTTCGTTATACCGATCCGCTTGCCGGAGACGATGGGGACAGGGGCGGAGGGAAAGAGTGCGTAGGGCTCGCGGTCGAGCGGCCGGTCGTTGATGGCGATGCCGATATCGAGGGCCTGGCAGAGCTTGCCTGGGCCGCTGCAGAGCGCGGTCAGCTGGTCGGTGGCGCGGCGCTCAGCCATCTCGCCGATGCCGGCTTCCGGTTCGAGCGCCCGGATCAGCACCGCCGAACCTGGCGTGCAGACGAAGTTCAGGCACCAGTACATGCCGTAGATGCGGTAGATATAGACATTGCCGGGCGGCCCATACATGGCGCCATTGCGCTTGGTCGGACCGCGGAAACTGTGCGAGGCCTCGTCGTCGGGGAAGTAGGCTTCCGTCTCGGTAATCTTGCCGCCGGCGCCATTGACCAGCAGCAGGCAGCCGAGCAGATCTCTCGCCACGGCAATCGCGTCGCGCTCGAAGAAGCCGCGCAGCGTATCGCCTGCAAGCGCAGCCGTGCCGATCGATCCCTCTTTATTCAACTGACGCCCTCGTTGCCCGTATCGCGCCGGTGCTGCGCGAAGATCTTCACCAGCCAGTCGATGAAGACGCGCACACGCGGCGAAAGCTGGCGGTTGCGGGGGTAGAGAAGCG
The DNA here is from genome assembly GCF_057808655.1 of Rhizobium sp. FG96. Taxonomy (NCBI): domain Bacteria; kingdom Pseudomonadati; phylum Pseudomonadota; class Alphaproteobacteria; order Hyphomicrobiales; family Rhizobiaceae; genus Rhizobium; species Rhizobium sp. FG96. Next base: position 66,162 of record NZ_JBMDIL010000013.1, read on the forward strand.
AGACCGGCGTTTCCGTCAAGGGATAATCCTTGAGGATCTGCACGAGTTCGCCACTCGCGAGGTAGCGCTCGATGTGATAGCGCGGCACCTGGATGATGCCGAGGCCACAGCGGGCAGCGGCGTGCAGGCTTTCGGCGGCGTTGACCGAGATGGTCGCCGGAATGGTGATCTCGCGCACCCTGCCGTCGACGGTGAATTCGAGCGGCATCAGCGTGCCCGTAGCCGAGGACCGGAAGCCAACCATGCGGTGGCCGTCCAGCCTGTCTGGATGCTCGGGCATGCCGTGACGCTCCAGATAGGCGGGCGAGGCCAGCGTGATCTCCTCGAGCATGGCGACGCGCCTCGCCACCATGTCGCTATCCTGCGGAATGCCGACGCGCAGCACGCAGTCGATGCCTTCGCGCACCAGGTCCACCAGCCGGTCGCCCTCGCTCATGTAGAATTCGATATCGGGATAGGTCTCCAGGAAAGACGGCAGGCTCGGCAGCACGAAATGGCGGGCAAGCGTGCCGTGAACATCGACGCGCAGCATGCCCTTCGGCTTGGCGCCGGCAAAGGCGCCTTCGGCATCTTCGATATCGGCCAGGATCGACAGGCAGCGCTGGTAATAGGCCTCGCCATCGAGCGTCGGGCTGACATGACGGGTCGTGCGCTGCAGCAGCTGTACGCCGAGCCGTGCTTCGAGCTGTTTCACCGCATCGGTCACTGTCGAGCGCGGCAGGCCGGTATCCTCGGCGGCGGCGGTGAAGCTTCGCCGCTCCACGACGCGGGAATAGACCCGCATGGCATCGAACCTGTCCATTTGTTCGCTTTATCCGGATAGTGATACCGAATAATGCCTGATTATCCGAAAGAAAGATAGGCGCATCTTCCCCTCATCGAAACGGCGCTGCGGCGCGGATCCATGAAGGAGACTGAAGATGGCTAGTCAGGACAACAAGGTCGCTCTCGTTACGGGCGCATCGCGCGGCATCGGCGCGGCAATCGCCGAGCGCCTCGCCAAGGACGGCTTTACCGTCGTCATCAACTATTCCGGCAATGCGGCGCTTGCCGAGGAGCTGGCCGGCAAGATCGAGGCTGCGGGTGGCAAGGCGCTGACGGCAAAGGCCGATGTCAGCGATGCCGAGGCCGTGCGCCGGATGTTCGATGCGGCGGAAGCTGCCTTCGGCGGCGTCGACGTCCTCGTCAACAATGCCGGCATCATGATGCTGTCACCGCTCGCCGAGGCCAGCGACGAGAATTTCGACCGGCAGATCGCCGTCAACCTGAAGGGCACGTTCAACACGCTGCGGGAAGCCGCCAAGCGCCTGCGTGACGGCGGCCGGATCGTCAATTTCTCGACCAGCGTCGTCGGCCTTAAGCTCGAAAGCTATGCCGTCTATGCCGGCACCAAGGCTGCGGTCGAAACCATGACCGGCATCATGGCCAAGGAAATGCGCGGCCGCGGCATCACGGTCAATGCCGTCGCCCCCGGACCGACCGCCACCGATCTCTTCCTGAACGGCAAGTCCGAAGAGCTCGTCGCCCGCATGGCGAAGGCGAACCCGCTGGAGCGTCTCGGCACGCCTGAGGATATCGCAGCTGCCGTGTCGTTCCTCGCCGGTCCCGATGGAGCCTGGATCAACGGCCAGGTGTTGCGCGCCAATGGCGGCCTGATCTGAACAATCCAGGAGGCGGCAGCCCCGCCTCCCACTCTCGCGACTATCCCCCAACCGATTGAACAAGGAGCAGGACAATGAGCAAGCAAGTTATCGTCGTCACCGGTGCATCCAGCGGCTTCGGTGCCATGAGCGCCCGGGCGCTCGCCAGGGCCGGACACACCGTCTATGCCGGTATCCGCGCCACCACCACCCGCAATGCCAAGGCCGTTGCCGATGTGGCTGCCTTCGCCAAGGAGAACAATGCCGATCTGCGCAGCGTCGAACTGGATGTCACCGACGACGCCTCGATCGCGCAGGCCGTCGAGACCATCGTTGCCGAGAACGGGCGGCTCGACGTCATCGTCCACAATGCCGGCCACATGTCCTTCGGCCCGGCCGAGGCGTTCACGCCCGAGCAATATGCCGAGCTTTTCGACATCAACGTTCTCTCGACCCAGCGGCTCAACCGCGCCGCCCTGCCGCAGCTGCGCAAACAGGGCAGGGGTCTGATTGTCTGGGTGTCCTCATCGAGCACCCGTGGCGGCACGCCGCCGTTCCTCGCACCTTATTTCGCCGCCAAGGCCGCGATGGATTCGCTTGCCGTTTCCTATGCTAGCGAATTGACCCGCTGGGGCATCGACACCTCGATCATCGTGCCCGGCGCCTTTACCAAGGGCACCAATCACTTCGCCCATTCCGGCTCGCCGGCTGATACGGAGCGTGCCGCCGAATATCTGGAAGGTCCTTACAAGGGCATATCCGACATGGCGCTGCAGGGGCTGGCCGCGCTCGAGCCTGCCGATGCCGATCCGGAAGAGGTGGCCCTTGCGATCGTCGATGTGGTGGACAAGCCGTTCGGCAAGCGCCCGTTCCGCGTCCATATCGATCCGTCGCAGGATGGGGCGGAGATCGTCAACGGCGTTGCCGACCGCGTCAGGGCCGAACTCTTCTATCGCGTCGGGCTCGAGGATCTGCTGAAACCCGCCGTCATCGGCTGATCCGGGCTTGATTGTTGCATTTTTGCGAACACTGCTATGCGAATCAAACGCCTTACAAAGTTCGCATTAGGGCTTATATCTATTGGGCAAGGGGCGACGGGCAGTCTCCGTTCCGAAGCCCACCTCCAAGGCCTGCCGGGTCATTTCCCCTGGTGACGCGGCTGGCCCCGAAATTCAAAGTCGATGAAAAACGGCCCGTCGAAGGTTTCCCTCCCTTCCGGGCCGTTTTCATTTTCAGGGATCGTTCAGCCGCGCATCGGCCAGCAGCTTCACCATCCAGTCGACGAAGACACGCACCTTGTTGCTCAAGTGACGGTTCGGCGGATAGACGATGTAAAGCGGGATCGGCTCGCGCGACCATTGCGGCAAAACCTCGATCAGCTCACCTTTCTTGATCGCGTCGCGGGCCATGAAACGCAGCGTCTGCCCGATTCCCAGTCCCGTCGTCAGCGCGCTTATGAAGGTTCTCCCGTCGTTGACGGCCAGCATATAGCGCGGCGTGATCTCCAGATGTTCGTCGTCGCGGTCGAATTCGAAGGGCAGGGCGCGGCCCGTCTGGGCGCGGAAATAGTTGATCGTGTAATGGTCGTTTTCGAGGTCCTGCGGCCGTTCCGGCTCGCCGAATTTCTGGATGTAAAGCGGTGCTGCGCAGGTGATGATTTCGAGCTCGGATACACGTCTGGCGATCAATGACTGATCGGCCGGCGTGCCGGCGCGCAGCGCGCAGTCGACATTCTCGGCGAGGTAGTCGACGGTGCGGTCGCCGACGCCGAGATCGATGCGGATATCGGGATATTTCTGATAGAAGTCGCAGAGCGCCGGGACGACGATGGAATCGGCAAAAGCCCCTGCCATTTCAACACGTAAGCGGCCGGTCGGCAGGCTCTGCGAGTTCGAAAGGCTGCCGTCCAGTTCTTCCAGTTCCGAGACGATCTGCGAGGCACGCTCGTAATAGAGCGCGCCATCGGTCGTGACCATGACGCGTCTCGTCGTACGGTTGAGCAGCTTGGTGCGCAGATGGGCCTCGAGGCCCTGGATCAAATTGGTCACGGTGGCTTTAGGCATCGACAGGGTGTCGGCTGCCCGTGTAAAGTTACCCGTCTCCACTACGCGGATGAAGGCGCGCATTGCCGAGAGCTGGTCCATGATGGGATCTCCACAGTTTGCACTGCGATATTATTCGAAATACGGAACAGTGTAATCAGAATGGCGGTTCTTATTCCGTGGCCTGAATAACAATATGTTTTTTACAAGTTTGGCAAGCCGTGGCGTTTCGTCATGTGTTATGCAGCTAACAGGAATACAAGTCCGATGACGGTGCAGGTGAAAGACATGGTGTTCGAGAAGGTGGCCATCGGCCCCATCTCTACGCGCGTCTATCAGGGTGCTGAATACGGCAAGGGTTCGCCCATCGTGCTGTATTTCCACGGCGGCGCTTTCCAGAGCACGGGCGTTCTCGACAATCCGGTTGCCGAAAGCATTGCCAATGCCGGTGCGATCGTCGTCGTTGCCGATTACAACGCGCCGCTCGGCGGTGTTTTCCCGAAGCCGCTCGAAGTCGGCTATTCGCTGTTCTCCTACATGGCCAACAAGCGGGCGTCCGGTCTTGGTGACCGCAATTCGCTGCTGCTGGTGGCGGGCGAGGAAGCGGGCGGCAATATCGCCGCCGGTGTCGCGCTCAAGGCCCGTGACCACTACGCCAATGCGCTGAACGGCCAGATCCTGATTTCTCCGCTGCTCGATCCCTTCATGGGAACGTCCTCGATCCGCAAGGCCGATGGCATCGGCATGCGCCAGCGCTGGACCGAGGGCTGGAGCCATTATCTCAGCGGCGGCGGCTGCCATCCCTATGCGGCGCCGTGCCTGTGCTCGCGGATTTCGGGTGTCGCGCCTGCGCTGATCATGACAGCAGAAGACGACCCGCTTCGCGACGAGACGCTCGGCTATGCCGCGCGTCTCAAGAAGGCGGAAGTTTCGGTTCGCCAGCACGTTTTCCCCGCCGGGAAGGGCTGGCCGTCACTCTACGGCGGGAAAACGGACGGAGTGTCCGACTGGCAGGCGACCATCAGCCGCGAGTTCGGAAGCTTCATCCGCGAGTTAAGCCTCCAACCCCAATTGCATTGAAGTCTTGTTGTGAATGAGCGGCCGTTGAGGCCGCAAGGAGAGATACCGATGACGTCCAGAAAGAAGCGCTGGGCCCTCGTGGGCGCCGGCCTAGGCCTTGCTGCGTCTGTTTCAGCCGCTGCCATCTTTTTCGAACTGCCGATGAGCACGGTCGCGACCGCCGCTTCGGAACCCGCACAGGCTCCCGCTGTGCCGGTCACCGTTGCCCTGGTCCAGAACCGTGACGTGACCGCCTGGGAAAATTTCTCGGGCCGCCTCGAAGCAGTCGACCGCGTTCAGGTCCGTCCCCGCGTTGCGGGTGCGATCCAGTCCGTGCATTTCCGGGAAGGCGCGCTGGTGAAGACCGGCGACCTGCTGTTCACCATCGATCCGGCACCGTACCAGGCGGCCGTGGCGCAGGCACAGGGCCAGGTGGCCTCCGCCGATGCCAAGGTCAGCCTGGCGCAGACCGAGCTCGATCGCGGCCGCAAGCTTTCCGACAACCGCACGATCTCGCAGAGCGATCTCGATCAGCGTCAGAGCACGCTGGCCGAAGCGCAGGCGGGTCTCCGTTCGGCTCAGGCAGCCCTGCAGTCCGCCCAGCTCGACCTCGACTATACGCAGGTGCGGGCTCCGGTTTCCGGCCGCATCGGCAAGATCGAAGTCACCGCCGGCAACCTCGTCGCCGCCGGTTCGGCATCGCCCGAGCTGACGACGCTGGTTTCGGTCGATCCGATCTACGCGAGCTTCAACGCCAGCGAAGAGATGGTCACCAAGGCTCTCTCGGAGCTTCCGGCAACCGATAGCGCCCTGCCTGCCGTCGAGCAGATCCCGGTCGAAGTCGGCACGCTTGCCGATGAGGGCACGCCGATCAAGGGCAAGCTGCAGCTGGTCGACAACGTCGTCGATGCTGCGAGCGGCACGATCGCCGTTCGCGCCGTCTTCGACAATCCGGGCGGCAAGCTGATCCCGGGCCAGTTCGTGCGGGTCCGCATGGGCCAGCCGAAGGCCGAGAACAAGATCGTCATCAGTGACCGCGCCGTCGGCACCGACCAGGACAAGAAGTTCGTCTTCGTCGTCGATGGCGAGAACAAGGTCGGCTACCGCCAGGTCAAGCTCGGCGCGATCTATGACGGCCAGCGCGTCGTCGAAGACGGCCTGAAGGCTGGCGAAAAGATCGTCGTCAACGGCCTGCAGCGCATCCGTCCGGGCGCCGTTGTCGCGCCGCAGATGGAAGAGAAGGTCGCGACCAACTGAGAACTGCCTTCTCCCCAGCGGGGAGAAGATGTCCGACAGGACAGATGAGGGGGTGAGCGTCGAAGGCGCGAACGGCTGAGCGCAAGCGAAGTCGAAGCTGCGGCAAGCGGCCCCCTCATCCGGCCCTGCGGGCCACCTTCTCCCCGCGGGGGAGAAGGGGAATCCCACACTATTCCTACCCCACCGGCGGCCTCCCAGGCTGCCGGAGCGGGACGTTGCATCCATGTTCACCCCGGAGAGGGCTTTGATATGAACATCTCCAGATTCTTTATCGACCGGCCGGTCTTTGCTGGCGTGCTGTCGGTTCTGATCGTCGTCGCAGGTTTGATCGGCCTGCGTTCGCTGCCGATCTCGGAATATCCCGAGGTCGTGCCGCCGTCGATCGTCGTGCGCGCCACCTATCCCGGCGCCAACCCCTCGGTCATCGCCGAAACTGTGGCGACACCGCTTGAGGAACAGATCAACGGCGTCGAAGGCATGCTTTACATGGCGAGCCAGGCGACATCGGACGGCGTTCTCAACGTCACCGTCACCTTCAAGCTCGGCACCGATCCCGACAAGGCCCAGCAGCTGGTTCAGAACCGCGTGTCGCAGGCCGAGCCGCGCCTGCCGGCCGAAGTTCGCGCGCTTGGTCTGACGACCGTCAAGAGCTCGCCGAACTTCATCATGGTCGTCAATATCGTCTCGACCGGCGGTGATCACGACATCACCTATCTGCGCAACTATGCGACCCTGAACATCAAGGACCGCCTCGCCCGCATCGAGGGCGTTGGACAGGTGCAGGTGTTCGGTGCCGGCGACTATTCGATGCGCGTCTGGATCGATCCGCAGAAGGCTGCCGAGCACAATCTCGCTGCCAGCGACATCAGCAGCGCGATCAGCTCCCAGAACGTTCAGGCGGCCGCCGGTATCATCGGTGCGTCGCCCAGCCCGCAGGGCGTCGATCTTCAGCTGAACGTTAATGCCCAGGGCCGTCTGCGCACGCCCGAGGAATTCGGCAACATCATCGTCAAGACGGGCGCCAACGGCGAGATCACCCGCCTTCGCGACGTTGCCCGCATCGAACTCGGCGCGGCCGACTATACGCTGCGTTCGCTGCTCGACGGCGAGCCGGCCGTTGCCGTTGCCGTGCTCCAGGCTCCTGGTTCCAACGCCATCCAGATCGCCGACAACGTCAATGCGACGATGCAGGAACTGCAGAAGGCGATGCCGACAGGCGTCAAGTACGAGATCGTCTACGATACGACGAAGTTCGTTCGCGCATCGATCGAGAAGGTCATCGACACGCTGCTCGAAGCCATCGCGCTCGTCGTGCTCGTCGTCATCATCTTCCTGCAGACGTGGCGTGCCTCGATCATTCCGCTGATCGCCGTCCCCGTGTCGATCATCGGTACGTTCGCGGTGATGTATGCCTTCGGCTTTTCGATCAACGCGCTCAGTCTCTTCGGGCTGGTGCTGGCGATCGGTATCGTCGTCGACGATGCGATCGTCGTCGTCGAAAACGTCGAGCGAAACATCGAGGCGGGTCTCAGCCCGCGGGCCGCCACCTACAAGGCGATGAAGGAAGTGTCCGGTCCGATCATCGCGATCGCCCTGGTGCTGGTCGCGGTTTTCGTGCCGCTCGCCTTCATCTCGGGTCTGTCCGGTCAGTTCTACCGCCAGTTCGCGCTGACGATCGCCATCTCGACCGTCATCTCGGCCTTCAACTCGCTGACGCTGTCTCCGGCACTCGCCGCACTTCTCCTGAAGGGCCACGGTGCGAAGAAGGACTGGCTGACGCGGTTCATGGATACCATCTTCGGCTGGTTCTTCCGCGGCTTCAACCGTGCCTTCGGCTCGGGCTCGAATGCCTATGGCAAGGGCGTCGGCGGTCTCCTGTCGCGCAAGAGCATCGTCATGGTCATCTATCTGGCGCTCGTCGGGGCAACCTACAGCCTGTTCACCGCAGTGCCCGGCGGCTTCGTGCCGTCGCAGGACAAGCAGTATCTGATCGGCTTTGCACAGCTGCCGGATGCCGCCAGCCTCGACCGCACCGAGGACGTCATCAAGCGGATGACCGACATCGCGCTGAAGCAGCCGGGTGTCGCCAATGCGATCGCCTTCCCGGGCCTGTCGATCAACGGTTTCACCAACTCGTCCAACGCCGGCATCGTCTTCGTGACGCTGAAGGATTTCGAGGAGCGCAAGACGCCTGATCTGTCCGGCGGAGCCATCGCCATGGCGCTGAACCAGAAGTTCGGTTCCATCCAGGATGCCTTCATCGCCATGTTCCCGCCGCCGCCGGTCAACGGTCTCGGCACCACGGGTGGCTTCAAGCTGCAGATCGAGGACCGCGCCGGTCTCGGCAACCAGGCTCTCGACGAGGCGACCAAGGCCGTGCTCGCCAAGGCCTACCAGACGCCGGAACTCGCAGGCATCTTCTCGAGCTTCCAGATCAACGTGCCGCAGCTCTATGCCGATCTCGACCGCGCCAAGGCCGAGCAGCTCGGGGTTTCCGTCACCGACGTCTTCCAGACGCTGCAGATCTATCTCGGCTCGCTTTATGTCAACGACTTCAACGCCTTCGGCCGCACCTACAGCGTCCGTGTGCAGGCCGATGCCAAGTTCCGTGCCCAGCCGGAAGATATCGGTCAGCTGAAGGTCCGTTCGGCATCGGGCCAGATGATCCCGCTTTCGGCCCTGCTGAAAGTCGATGCCACGACCGGTCCGGAGCGCACGAACCGTTATAACGGCTTCCTCGCTGCCGATATCAACGGCGGTCCGGCACCGGGCTTCTCGTCCGGCCAGGCGCAGGCTGCGATCGAGAAGATCCTGAAGGAGACGCTGCCGTCGGGCATCGACTTCGAATGGACGGATCTGACCTACCAGCAGATCCTCGCCGGCAACTCGAGCATCATCGTGTTCCCGCTTGCCCTGCTGCTGGTGTTCCTGGTGCTGGCTGCGCAGTATGAAAGCCTGACGCTGCCGCTGGCGATCATCATGATCGTGCCGATGGGTGTGCTTGCCGCCTTGACGGGTGTCTGGCTCACCGGTGGAGACAACAACATCTTCACGCAGATCGGCCTTGTCGTCCTTGTCGGTCTCTCGGCGAAGAACGCGATCCTGATCGTGGAATTCGCCCGCGAGCTGGAGTTCGAGGGACGCACGCCGGTTCAGGCTGCGATCGAGGCAAGCCGCCTGCGTCTTCGCCCGATCCTGATGACCTCCATGGCCTTCATCATGGGTGTCGTGCCGCTCGTGACATCGACGGGTGCCGGTGCCGAAATGCGCGCCGCCATGGGTGTCGCGGTGTTCTCCGGCATGATCGGCGTTACCTTCTTCGGCATCTTCATGACGCCGGTCTTCTATGTGCTGCTGCGCAGGCTGGCGGGCAATCGTCCGCTCATCCAGCACAACGACAATCATCCGGTGGACGAAGAAGACCATATGAAGGTCGCAGCCGAGTAAGCGGCAGCCAATGAACGAGACAGAGGAAGGCGGGACATTTGGTCCCGCCTTTTTCATTTGCATCACCCCGTCAGGGGGTTATGTCTTTGATGAACGTACGTCGGTGGAGAGAGGCCGACGCTACGAGAAGCGGAGGATTGCAATGCGTATTGCCATTATTGGTGCGGCCGGCATGGTCGGCCGCAAGCTGACGGCCCGTCTCGTCAAGGACAAGGGGCTGGATGGCCGCGAAATCGCGGCTCTGTCGCTGGTCGATGTCATCGAGCCGGAGCGGCCGTCAGGGTTTGCCGGTGAGGTCAAAGCCTGGGCTGCCGATATTTCCACGCCCGGCGAGGCGGCGAGGATCGTCGCGGGGCGTCCCGATGTGATCTTCCACCTGGCGGCGATCGTCTCGGGCGAGGCGGAACTCGATTTCGAGAAGGGCTACCGCATCAATCTCGACGGCACCCGCGAACTCTTCGAAGCGGTCCGGCTTGCCAATGCCGAGGATGGCTACAAGCCGCGCGTCGTCTTCACCTCGTCGCTGGCGGTTTTCGGTTCGCCCTTCCCGAAGGTCATCCCCGATGATTTCCACCAGACGCCGCTGACGAGCTATGGCGCGCAGAAGGCGATGAGCGAGTTGCTGCTGTCGGATTACAGCCGCCGCGGTTTCCTCGACGGCATCGGCATCCGCCTGCCGACGATCTGCATTCGTCCGGGCAAGCCCAACAAGGCGGCCTCCGGCTTCTTCTCCGGCATCCTGCGTGAGCCGCTGGCGGGGCAGGAGGCGGTGCTGCCCGTGCCCGATACGGTGCGGCACTGGCATGCCTCGCCGCGCTCGGCCGTTGGCTTCCTGCTGCAGGCGGCGCGGATCGATCTTGCACCGCTCGGGGCTGCGCGCAGCCTCACCATGCCCGGCGTCAGCGCCACGGTCGGAGAGCAGATCGAGGCGCTGCGTCGTGTGGCGGGCGACAAGGCGGTGAAGCTCATCCGCCGCGAACCGGACGAGCTGATCATGCGCATCGTCTCCGGCTGGCCGGAGGCCTTCGAGGCGAAGCGTTCGCGCGCTCTCGGCTTTGTCGCCGACACGTCCTTCGACGAGATCATCCGCATTCATATCGACGACGAGCTCGGAGGACGCATTCCATGACCACGACGCGCAAGATCGCCTTTATCGGCACCGGCCTGATGGGTGCACCGATGGCGCGGCGGCTGCTCGGCGCAGGCTTTGAGCTGGCCGCCTGGAACCGCGATGGCAGCAAGGCCGCACCGCTTGCCGCAGACGGCGCGCGCGTGGCCGGCAGCGCCCGGGAGGCGGCTGAAGGCGCGGATGTCGTCTTCACCATGCTCACAGACGGTAATGCCGTCGAGGACGTGCTCTTCCGGCAGGGCGTTGCCGATGTGCTGGCGCGGGGTGCGACGGTTATCGACTGCAGCTCGATCGCGCCGAAGGCGGCGCGCGATCATGCGGCACGGCTCGCCGAGCGCGGCATCCGCCATCTCGACGCGCCGGTTTCCGGCGGTGTCGTCGGTGCGGCGGCCGGAACGCTCGCGATCATGGCGGGCGGTGACGGCGCCGTCGTTGCCGAGCTTGCCGATGTCTTCGCGCCGCTCGGCCGCGTCACCCATGTGGGGCCCAGCGGAACCGGCCAGCTGGCGAAGCTCGGCAATCAGCAGATCGTCGCCGTCACCATTGGAGCCGTTGCCGAGGCGATGATGCTGGTGGAAGCCGGTGGCGGTTCGCGCGAAGCCTTCCGCAACGCCATCCGCGGCGGTTTTGCAGAGAGCCGCATTCTCGATCTTCATGGGCAGCGCATGGTGGAGCGGAACTACGGCAATGGCGGACCGTCGAAGCTGCAGCTGAAGGATCTCAACAATATCCTGGCCGTCGCCGAGAGCCTGTCGCTGACCCTGCCTCTGACGGAGGCGGTGCGGGCGGAATTTGCGGAATTCGTCGGCAATGGCGGCGGCGATGTCGACCACAGCGGCCTCCTGAAGCATTTCGAGGAGAAGCACGCGGCAGGCACCGGGAAGGCCTGAACGCCCGTTTTGAGGCATTTCGTGCCCCCGCCTAAATATAGCGGCGGCACAACCCATGAGCGCTTTTGTGACAGGCGTAAGGAACAGTTCACCTAGTAACTAGTTCGATAATACGTAAAAGGCTTCGTTAATCGGGCTTTGAGAAGGTAGTATGAACGGCGAATGCCGCTGTTAGGTTGAACTGCATTGCCCCATAACAAACCGACCCGGTCGGAACGCGAATTTCAGGATCTGTTGAGGCGCCTCGAGCTCGCGCTTGATGCGTCGCAGATCGGCGTGTGGGAGCATGATGTCCGCAAGAGCGAAATTCTCTGGGACGCGCAGATGCATCGCATCTACCAGACGGGCCAGGACACCCGGGCGGTGCCGACCTCCATCTGGGAAGACTCCATTCACCCTGACGACAAGGAGCGCGCCTTCGCCGAGTTCGACGACGCGATCGCGCGCCGCGGCGCCTATAATTCCGAATTCCGTATCATCTGGCCGAACGGCGAAATCCGCCACCTGCGTTCGCGCGCGCATTTCTTCCTGAGCGAAGAGGGCGCGCCGTCCTTCATCGGTGCCGAATGGGATGTCACCGCCGATGTCGAGCTCAATGCCGAGCTGCAGCGCCAGCGCATGGTCGCCGAGGCGCGCGCCCGGGCGCTCGAAGAAAGCAATGCGCGGATCGAATATGCCGCCGAGCACGATTACCTGACGGGACTGCCGAACCGCCGTCTTGCCGACAAGCGGCTTGGCGAACTGCATGGCGACAAGTCGGTCTCGTCGCTCGCCGTCCTTCATCTCGATCTCGACCAGTTCAAGCAGATCAACGACAGCCACGGCCATTCCGCCGGCGACACGGTGCTGCGCACCTCCGCGCTACGCATCACCGCGGGCATTCCGGCAAACGGCATGGTCGCTCGCGTCGGCGGTGACGAGTTCGTCATCATCCTCTGGAATTTTGCGGGCAGGGAAGAGCTGGAGCGGATCGCTGCCGATCTGCAGCGCCGCCTCAGCAAGAAGATCCGCTTCGGTCAGGAGCTTCTGCAATCCGGCACCTCGATCGGCATTGCCTGGAACAACGGTCGCAGCTCGCGCAACCTGCTGACGGAATCCGATCTGGCGCTTTTCCATGCAAAGCGGCTCGGCCGCAACCGCATCGAGTTCTTCAGCCGCCAGCTCCAGGAGGATCTGCAGAGCAAGCGGCGGCTTGCCGAGGAGCTGAAGCTCGGGCTGGAGCGCGGCGAGATCATTCCCTATTACCAGATCCAGCTCGACGCCAAGACGCGCGAGATCGCTGGCCTCGAAGCCCTGGCGCGCTGGGCGCATCCGGAGAAAGGCGTGCTGTCGCCCGCCGTCTTCCTGAAGGTCGCCGACGAGGCGGGGCTGGCGGCGCAGATCGATGCTGCGATCCTCGGCAAGGTGCTGGAAGACCGCCTCGACTGGCAGAACCAGGGTGCGACGGTGCCGCGGGTTGCTGTCAATATTTCCGGTCCGCGGCTCTTCGATCCGGCGCTGCTTGCCAATCTCGAAGCGCTGAACATCCCGCAGGGCGCGCTGTCGTTCGAACTGGTGGAAACGATCTTCCTCGACGATTCCGACGACCGGCTGCTCGCCAATATCGACCGGATCAAGACGATGGGCATCGATATCGAGATCGACGACTTCGGCTCCGGCCATGCCTCGCTGATCGGCCTTGCGCGCCTGCGCCCGAAGCGGCTGAAGATCGACCGCCAGCTGGTCAACAATATCGTCGAATCCGAGGAGCAGCACCGCGTCGTCAGCTCGATCATCGAGATCGCCAAGGCGCTCAATGTCGAAGTCATTGCCGAAGGCGTCGAGACGGAGGGGCATGCCGAGGTGCTGACGGCGATCGGCTGCGATACGCTGCAGGGCTATGCGCTCGGCTATCCGGCGCCGGCGGCGGATATCGCGCGGCTGATCTCGCCGCGCGCCCGCAATCATGCCACGCCTGGCGCCAGCGGCCGCTAGGCCGGGATTTCCATGTCGGCGCGGGCTTCGAGATACCACTCGACGAAAGCCTTCACGCCCTTGTCCAGCGTCGTCTCCGGCTTGTAGCCGGTCAGCGCCACGAGCAGGTCGGGGGCTGCGAAAGTGCGCGGAACGTCGCCCTTCTGCATCGGCAGCATGGTGCGTTTGGCGGACTGGCCGAGAGCGTGCTCGACGGTCTGGACGAAATCCATCAGGCTGACGGGCTGGCCGCCGCCGATATTGACGACGCGGAACGGTGCCTGGTGCGACAGGGTCTCGACCCCGGTGTCGCCGACGCGGTTGTCTTCGGCAGGGATGACCGCCGAAAGGCGGACGATCGATTCCACGAGATCGTCGATATAGGTGAAATCGCGGCTCATCTTGCCTTCGCCGTAGATCTCGATCGGCTGGTCTTCGAGCATGTTCTTGACGAACTTGAAGAGCGCCATGTCCGGGCGGCCCCAGGGGCCGTAGACGGTGAAGAAGCGGAAGGCGGTGACCGGCAGCTTGTAGAGGTGCGAATAGCTGTGCGCCATCAGCTCCATCGACTTCTTGGTCGCGGCATAGATGGTCAGCGGCTCATCGGCGCGGTCGGTTTCGCGGAACGGCACGTCGGGGTTGGCGCCGTAGATCGAGGAGGTCGAGGCGAGCATCAGGTGCTTGACCTTATACTTGCCTGCGAGTTCCAGGATGTTCCAGGAGCCGTCGACATTCGAGCTCAGGTAAGAGCGCGGGTTTTCGAGGCTGTAGCGGACGCCGGCCTGGGCAGCGAGGTGGATCAAGACGTCGGGTTTGGCGGCATCCATAGCCGCCTCAAGCGCTTCCCGGTCTTCCAGCATGGCAATTGCCGGGGTGAACGACGGGAACTGCGCCAGTGCCGCATGGCGCATATGCTTGAGCTTGACGTTGTAATAGGGTGTCAGGCCGTCGAAGCCGGTGACCTGATGCCCATCCTGCAACAGGCGCCGCGCCAGATGGAAGCCGATGAAGCCTGCGGTGCCCGTTACGAAATAATGCATCCTACTTCGCGCTCTTCTTGCCGACGGCGAAATAGCTGAAGCCGTGACGGCTGACTTCGGCGGCCGGATAGATGTTGCGCAGGTCGACGATGGTGGGCGTCTTGACCGTGGTCTTCAGGCGCTTGAAGTCGAGGGCGCGGAACTCGTCCCATTCGGTGACGATGACGATCGCGTCGGCATCCTCGGCGATCTCATAGGGATCCTTGCCGTAGGTGACCGGGCCGAGCATGCCCTTGGCGTCTTCCATACCTTCCGGGTCATAGGCATGCACTTCTGCCCCGCCATCGAGAAGCGCCTGGATGATGGTGATCGAGGGCGCATCGCGCATGTCGTCGGTGTTCGGCTTGAAGGTCAGGCCGAGGACGGCGATCTTCTTGCCGCGCACGCTGCCGTCGCAGGCGGCGATGACCTTGCGGCCCATGGCGCGCTTGCGGTTGTCGTTGATGGCGACCGTCGTTTCGATCAGCCGCATCGGGCTGTCGAAGTCTTGCGCCGTCTTGACGAGGGCGAGCGTATCCTTCGGGAAGCAGGAGCCGCCGTAGCCGGGGCCGGCATGCAGGAACTTGTCGCCGATGCGCTTGTCCATGCCGATGCCCTTGGCAACCTTCTGCACGTCGGCGCCGATCTGCTCGCAAAGGTCGGCGATCTCGTTGATGAAGGTGATCTTCATCGCCAGGAAGGCATTGGCGGCATATTTGATCAGCTCGGAGGTGCGGCGTTCGCAGAAATAGAGCGGTGCCTCGTTGAGATAGAGCGGACGGTAGACTTCGCGCATGACGTCGGTGGCGCGGGCGTCCTCGGTGCCGATGACGATGCGGTCGGGGCGCTTGAAGTCGGTGATCGCAGCACCTTCGCGCAGGAACTCGGGGTTCGAGACGACGGCGATATTCTTGCCCGGGAATTCTTCGCGGAAGATGCGCTCGATCTCGTCGCCGGTGCCGACGGGGACGGTGGATTTGGTGACGACGACGGTGAAGCCGGTGACGGCAGCGGCGATCTCGCGGGCTGCGGCATAGACGTAGCTCAGGTCCGCATGGCCGTCGCCGCGGCGCGACGGCGTGCCGACAGCGATGAAGACGACATCTGCGGCGGCAACCGGGGCTGCCAGATCC
This sequence comes from Rhizobium sp. FG96, assembly GCF_057808655.1. NCBI lineage: Bacteria > Pseudomonadati > Pseudomonadota > Alphaproteobacteria > Hyphomicrobiales > Rhizobiaceae > Rhizobium > Rhizobium sp. FG96. The sequence continues at coordinate 81,731 of NZ_JBMDIL010000013.1, forward strand.
TTCGAGAAGTCGAGGCGGCCGGCCGCCCGGTTATGCTCAATGATCGCATCGAGGCCCGGCTCGAAGATCGGCACTTCGCCGCGCTCCAGGGCATCGATCTTGGCTTCGGACTTGTCCACGCAGGTGATGTGGTGGCCGAAATCCGCAAGGCAGGCGCCGGACACGAGGCCGACGTAACCAGAACCGATCATAACAATACGCATGGGGGTAACTTTCATCCTGAACACGGTCGCGTCCCGCCAATGGCAGAACGCGACCGTGTTACAGAGTGAAGGTCATAAGTTCAAGACAAGCGCTGTCGTCAGTTGCGTCCAAACTCGTCGACGATGCGGATGATGTCGTCTTCGCCGAGATAGGAGCCGGTCTGAACCTCGATGAGTTCGAGAACGATCTTGCCCGGATTGGCAAGGCGGTGAACTTCGCCGAGGGGGATATAGACCGACTCGTTTTCGCGCAGCATCTGGACGTTCTCGCCGATCGTCACCTCGGCCGTGCCCTTGACGACGATCCAGTGCTCGGAGCGGTGATGGTGCTTCTGCAGCGAGAGCTTCTTGCCCGGGGTGACGAAGATGCGCTTCACCTGGAAGCGGTCGCCGTTGAGGATCGAGGTATAGCCGCCCCAGGGGCGGTAGGAGGTCGGGTGCGTTTCGGTCAGCTTCGCGGTCTTCGGCAGTGCGGCGAGCGTCTTGACGATATCGCCCACACTCTGGCTGTCCTGCAGGCGGCCGACATAGACGGCATCTTCGCTGGCGATGACGGCGATGTCGTCCATGCCCTGGACGGCGAGATGCACGCCATGGCTCATGACCAGCGAGTTATGGCTGTTCATCAGCGTGGTGTTCTGCGTCGCGACATTGCCGTGCTCGTCGCGCTTGCCGGATTTCCAGACGCTGTCCCAGCTGCCGAGATCCGACCACTTGAAGGGCGAGGGGACGACGGCGGCGTTGGCGGTCTTTTCCATGATCGCATAGTCGATCGAGATGTTCGGCGCCTTGGCGAAGGCCTTGGCGTCGAGGCGGATGAAGTCGAGGTCGCGGGCGGATTTGGAAACCGCATCGTCGGCGGCGCGCAGCGCTTCCGGCGCATAGTCGCGCATCTCGGAAAGCAGGGCCGAGACCTGGAACATGAACATGCCGGAGTTCCAATAGAAGCCGCCGGCGGCAAGCATCTCCTCGGCCTTGGCAAGCGGCGGCTTTTCGATGAAGCGCTTGACGCTGAGCGCGCCGGTCGCGAGCTTCTCGCCGCCTTCGATATAGCCGTAGCCGGTCGCAGCTTCGGTCGGCTCGATGCCGAAGGTGACGAGCTTGCCCTTGGCGGCGGTCGCCTCGGCGGCGCGCACGCTGTCGAAATAGCTCTGGTCGGCGACGATCTCATAATCGGAGCCCAGGACGTGCATCAGCGTGTCCTTGCCGAAGAGATCGGCAATCAGCACGGCGGCGGCGGCAACGGCGGGCGCCGTGTTGCGGGCGGACGGCTCCAGCAGGATCGCCTTCAGCTCATGACCGAGTTCGCGCGCCTGTTCGGCCACCAGGAAGCGGAATTCCTCGTTGGTCAGAACGACCGGCGCCTCGTACATCGCGGGGTCGGAGACGCGGGCGAGCGTTTCCTGGAACAGCGTGCGGTCGCCGATGAACTGGATGAACTGCTTCGGCGCCGATGCGCGCGACAGCGGCCACAGGCGCGTGCCCTTGCCGCCGGCCATGATCACGGGAACGATCTTCTGCGTCATAAGGTGTTTCCTTGCGGTCGTAGGTCTTGGTTCAATTCGCGTTGGCCCACTGCCGGATGCGGTTCAGGCCGGCATCCAGAAGCGAGGCTGCCGCCGCTTCGTCTTTTGCTTCTACATAACAGCGCATTTCCGGTGCGTTACCGGAGGGCCGAAAGTGGATGATGCGTTCATCCTTAAGCGTTACGCGCAGGCCATCGATATCGCTGCTCCTGCCCGGTTCGCCGATCGGCTTCAGGAATTCGGCGAGGTTGTCAGGCGATTGGCGCAGATAGGCCATCAGTTTTGCGCTGGTCTCGACCGGGAAATTTTCCAGCCTGTCGGCCGCGGCAACGGGCAGTGCGAAGGAGGCGGCGACCGCCGAAAGCGGCTTGCGCTCGGAGGCTGCCAGCGACAGCACCGCCAGCATCGGCAGGAAGCAGTCGCGGGTCGGCAATGGGGCGAGGGCGGCGCCATTCAGCTGGAATTCGGATGCGGTCAGCGTTCCGCCATTGGCCTCGAAACCGATGACGCGGTCCTTGCCGGCGGCAACGGCTTCCTGCATGCCGGAGATGACGAAGGGCGAGCCGACCCTGGTGCGGGTGACCGCGAAGCTTCCGGTGGTTTCGATGCCCGAGTTAGAGGTGACGGGGGTGACGACCACGGCCGCATTCAGGACCTTCGCCGAGATCAGGCCAAGGAGGTCGCCGCGCAGCGGTGTGCCTGTTTCGTCGGCCACCAGCGGCCGGTCGGCGTCGCCGTCGGCCGAGACGATGGCGTCGAGCTTGTGGGCCGCGGCCCAGCCCTTGAGGAGATCGATGGTTTCGGCCGACACGGCTTCGGTATCGACGGGAATGAAGGTCTCGGAGCGGCCGAGCGGGATGGCGTCAGCGCCGTAATGGGCGAGCAGCTCGATCAGCATGTCGCGGGCGACGGTGCTGTGCTGGTAGACGCCGATCCTGAGACCCGCGAGCGCCTTGCCGGGCAGGATCGCGGCGTTGCGGGCAAAGAAGCCTTCGGCGCAGACGGCGGCGCGGTCGAGCGCGCTCGCGGTTGCCTGCGGCATCACATAGGAGGAGTCGAGCTCTGCGGCTTTCTCCGAGATCGCCACTTCGTCGGCCTTGTCGATTTCGCCGTCGGCCCGGTAGAACTTGATGCCGTTGCGGTCGGCGGGGATATGCGAGCCGGTGATCATCAGGCTCGCAGCCTGTTGCTGAAGGCCGTAGAGCGCCAGTGCGGGTGTCGGAACGGTGCCGCAATCGGCGACGCGGAAGCCGAGGGCGGCCAGTGCAGCCGTGCAGTTTTGCGCAATCTCGGGGCTGGAATCGCGAAAATCCCGGCCGAGCAGGATCAGGTCGCCCGTCTTGGCGCGTCCGCTTTCCAGCAGGTAATGACCGAAGGCCGCCGCATAGAGCGCCGAGGCCCGTCCCTTGAGATCGGCGGAGAGGCCGCGCAGTCCACTTGTTCCAAATTTCATTCTGAATAAGCCCTAGCCAGCGCTTGAATCCGTCGGCGATTATCAACACACTACCGGGACTTCGTAAATTTTGATCCGCAGGGATCGCTAAATTACATCCGAATTCCCTTTTCGAGCCACATAGAGCTCGTTCGGCGAGAACGGGACAGCAGATGACCGAACAGACGATTGCCCTTGAAGACAGCTGGAAGACGGCGCTCGCTTCCGAGTTCTCCAGCCCCTACATGCAGCAGCTGAAAGCCTTCCTGCAGGCGCAGAAGCAGGCGGGGAAGCACATCTTTCCGAAGGGCTCGGAATATTTCCGGGCGCTCGACCTGACGCCGCTTGCGGATGTGAAGGCGGTGATCCTCGGGCAGGATCCTTATCACGGTCTCGGCCAGGCGCACGGGCTCTGCTTCAGCGTGCGCCCCGGCGTGCGCATCCCGCCGTCGCTCGTCAATATTTACAAGGAAATGGAAAGCGATCTCGGCATCGAGCGCGCCCGCCATGGCTTCCTCGAGCATTGGGCGAAACAGGGCGTGCTGCTCCTGAACAGCGTGCTGACTGTCGAGGAATCACAGGCTGCCTCGCATCAGGGCAAGGGCTGGGAACAGTTCACCGATGCGGTGATCCGCAGGGTCAACGAGGAATGCCAGAATGTCGTCTTCATCCTCTGGGGCTCCTATGCGCAGCGCAAGGCAGCCTTCGTAGACACGTCCCGGAATCTGGTGCTGAAGGCGCCGCATCCGTCGCCGCTTTCGGCGCATAACGGCTTTTTCGGCAGTAAGCCGTTCTCGAAGACCAATGCCTATCTGCAGTCCCACGGGCGGACGCCGATCGATTGGGCACTGCCGCCAAACCCGCAGGATGGCTAGATTTTCTGAACGCGTGTCTTTTGTCGTTCAATAATTGGAGACAATGCGTGTCGATCTGCGGGGCTATTCCTGCGGCGGATGAAGGATCATCTATCACCCATCGAAAGCCCGCCGATGCGGGCAAGAAAGGGGTTTTCCATGTTGAACCAGATCAAGGGCCTGCACCACGTCACGTCGATGGCTGAGGATGCCCGCACCAACAACACGTTCTTCACCGATGCGCTCGGCCTGCGCCGTGTCAAGAAGACCGTCAACTTCGACGCGCCCGATGTCTATCACCTCTACTATGGTGACGAGACCGGCTCGCCGGGCACGATCATGACCTATTTCCCGTTCCCGAAGATGCCGAAGGGCCGTCCGGGCACCGGTGAAGTCGGCACCACCGTATTCTCCATCCCGGAAGGCTCGATCGGCTTCTGGAGCGATCGCCTGACGAAGCTCAATGCCGATGGCCTGAAGACCGAAGAGAGCTTCGGTGAGAAGCGCCTGAACTTCGCCGGTCCTGATGGCGACGGCTTTGCGCTTGTCGAGGTCAAGGACGATGCCCGCCAGCCCTGGACGCATGGCGGCATTTCCGAGGACCACGCGATCCGCGGCTTCCACTCGGTCGCCATGCGCTTGCGTGACGATGGCGCCACTTCGGAACTCCTGAAGTTCATGGGTTATGACGTCCAGGACGAGAAGGACGGCGTCAAGCGGCTGATCATGCCCGGCGGCAATGGCGCGCATCTGATCGACCTCGAGACGATGCCGAGCATCAACCGCGCGCTTCCGGGTGCCGGCTCCGTTCACCATGTCGCCTTCGCCGTCGAGAACCGCGAAAAGCAGCTCGAAGTGCGCAAGGCGCTGATGGATACCGGATACCAGGTGACGCCTGTTATCGACCGCGATTACTTCTGGGCGATCTATTTCCGTACGCCGGGCGGCGTGCTGTTCGAGATCGCCACCAACGAACCCGGCTTCGACCGTGACGAGGATACCGCTCATCTCGGCGAGGCGCTGAAGCTGCCGCAGCAGCACGCGCATATGCGTGACCTGATCGAGCAGCATCTGCCGCCGCTCGAAGCCTGACGGGAGAACAGCAATGGATGATACGTCTTATGTGCACCGGCTGCATGCCGGTGCACCCGGAAAGCCTATTCTCTTCGTGCTGCACGGCACGGGGGGCGACGAGAACCAGTTCTTCGAATTCGGGCGGCGCCTGCTGCCCGAGGCGACGATCGTTTCGCCGCGCGGCGATATTTCCGAATACGGTGCCGCCCGCTTCTTCAAGCGCACCGGCGAGGGCGTCTACGATATGGACGACCTTGCCCGGGCGACGGAGAAGATGGCCGCTTACGTCAAGGATCTGACCGTCGACCATGGCGCGTCGCAGATCCTCGGCCTCGGCTTCTCGAATGGCGCCAACATTCTTGCCAATGTGCTGATCGAGAAGGGCCTCTTCGATGCCTCGGTGCTGATGCATCCGCTGATCCCGTTCCAGCCGAAGCCCAATCTGGAGCTTTCCGGGCGCCGGGTGCTGATCACCGCCGGCCAGCGCGACCCGATCTGCCCGGTGCCGCTGACCGAAGCGCTTGCCGCCTATTTCGAGACCGAAAAGGCCAAGGTGGCGACGGAATGGCATGCGGGCGGCCACGACATCCGGCCGAACGAGATCGACGCCATCAGGACATTCTTCGAGCCGTATTTTTAGGCTCTAGCGGAAATAGGGCGGCCGCCTTTCCGAAGGCGGCTGCTCGGGCATTTCGAGCCAGCGGGCGGCCGAGAAATAGGCCCGCGTGCGGACCTGTGGGCCGGGTGCGGCCTTCATGGCGATGATGAAGTTGAAGCTGTTGTCGCTCGTCGTTTCGCGGGCGAAGCTGATGCTGGCGCCGAAACTTTCCTCCTTCGCATCCTTCAAATCGCGGATCGCGGCCAGCATGGCGGAGAAATCCTGCCAGTGCGGCTGGGCAAGCAGCGTCTCGAAAATCCGCATCGCTGCCGGATCGAGCTTGCCTGCCGTATCCGTTTCCGGGCCGACCAGCTTTGCTCGCATATTGGCGATCGCGCCGGTGCGGTCGCCACGGATGATCACGAAGACGGAACTCAGTGGCTTTTCAGCATCCTGCTTGTAGATCTGCTGGAAGGTGCATTCGAAGGTGTCGCCGCTCATGGCGGCAGCGCGCCAGGGCGTGGTCTCGATGCCTGCCTTGCGCAAGGCCTCGCAGATCGCCGGTCCCGTCGTCCACCATGTCCGGAAGAATGCGGCCGCGAGCTCGTCGAGCGGCGCTTCCATCAGCCGTGGATCGTGCTCGATGCTTGCGAGCACCGGCTTTACCGGCGGGCGCGGCCTTGGCGGTGGCGGGGAGGTGCGGGGCAGCGCCGCCACCGGTTTGGGCTTGTCGAAAGTGTAGCCCAGCCGTTCGGCGAGGCCGCGCAGGTGGCGCATGTCGTTCGAGAGCAGAACGGTGCCGCCGATCAGAGAGAGCGAGAGGGCAAGCATCAGCCACAGCACCAGGCCGCGTCTGCGGCGTGCCGGCGGGGTCTTCATTCCCTGGCCTGTCGTGTCGGTTGCCAACGTCGTTTCCAAACCTGATGCGGCGCATCTTAGGCGTGCAGAGCGCGTTTCGTAACGGTAAAGATAAAACGAAAAGCCAAAGGAAATAACGAAAATTCTACTGAGGCCGCGCAGAGCCTATTCAAAAAAGCGATAAAGCATTCTGCGATCACGAAAACGCGCTTATTTCAGCGGCCCGCCGCTTCCGATTTGTTAAGTAATTTTCTTGAGATTGTTACAGCGTTGTTTCATGATAATTGCGGCACGAAGTTCTTCGCTCCGTGCCTTATGGCGATCGATGCTTGATCGCTTCAGTCATGAACATGTTTCTTCGTACGGGGCGGGGATGCTGGGAAAGCTAGACTTTAGCTTTTCTTCATGTTGCGCTTTGCGGGTTTGCAGCAGAGTTGGTTAGGGAAGTTGCATGAATTCGGAGTTTGCGGTTCGCCCCATGCGGCCGGGCGAGTTGGAGCTTGTGCTTGAATGGGCCCGTCAGGAAGGCTGGAATCCGGGCCTCGACGATTCCCTCGCGTTTCATGATGCAGATCCTTCCGGCTTTTTCGTCGGCGCTGTCGGGGAAGTCCCCGTCGGCTCGATCTCGGTCGTCAAGTATGGCGATGAATTCGCCTTTCTCGGCCTCTACATCGTCCATCCCGATTTCCGCGGCAAAGGCTATGGCAAGGCGATCTGGAATGCCGGCATGGCATCTGCCGAGGGCCGGGCGATCGGTCTCGACGGCGTCGAGGCGCAGCAGCCGAGCTACCGCAAGGCAGGCTTCGAGCCGGCCTACAAGACGATCCGCTTCGGCGGCGTCGCCACCTCCGTTCCGTCCTCGTCGCTCACCGCCCAGGCCGTGACCGACAAGACCGATGGCATCGTGCGCTACGACGCCTCGATCTTCCCGGCGGCGCGGCCGGAATTCGTCAGCGCCTGGTGCACCAGCCGCAAGGGCCGCAGGAGCGCCGTGGTGCGCAAAAGCGGCAAGATCCGCGGCTACGGCACGATCCGCCGTTGCTACGAGGGCTACAAGATCGGCCCGCTGTTTGCCGCCGATGCCGATACGGCTGCCGCGCTGATGGCGCAGCTGATCACCGAGGCCGATGGCGCGCAGGTTTTCATCGACGTGCCCGAAGACAACAAGGACGGCCTGGCGCTGGCCGAAAGCATCGGCCTCGTGCCCGTGCTGGAGACGATGCGCATGTATCGCGGCAAGGCGCCGTCGATCCCGCTTAGGAATGTCTATGGCGTGACGACGCTGGAACTCGGCTAGTCGACCGGCGAGGCGGGCACTGCCGGTGCAGCGTCCTTCGGCCGGCCCTTTTCGGCGATCGCGATGCCGCCGAGCGTCAGGGCAAGCGCCACCATGTGAAAGGTCTGCAGCTCTTCGGCGAGCAGGAGCACCGAGAGCAGTGTGCCGAACACAGGCACCAGATTGATGAACAGCCCGGCGCGATTGGCGCCGATGGTCTCGACGCCCTTGATGTAGAGAATCTGCGCCAGCAGCGAGGCGAAGATCGCCGTGTAGAAGGCGATGACCCAGCCATCCGCATCGGGCACCTGGACGTTGCCCTTCGAGCTTTCCCAGATCAGCAGCGGTACAGAGGTCAGCGCGGCTGCAAATGCCGGGATCGCCATCAGCGTGCGCCAGTCGACCGGCGGCTTCCAGCGCAGGAAGATCGTGTAGACGGAATAGGCGACGACGGCGATCAGCATCAGTGCGTCGCCGCGGTTGAGGCTAAGCTGCAGCAGGGTCGCAAAATCGCCGTGGGCGGCGGTCAGCGCCACACCGATGAGCGTCATGCCGAAGCCCGCGAACTGGGCAGCCGAGACGCTGGTCCGGAAGAAGACGAAGTTCAGCAGGAAGATCAGCATCGGAATGCCGGCCTGCTCGATCGCGACGTTGATCGCCGTCGTATATTGCACGGCGGAATAGAGCATGGCGTTGAAGGTCGTGTAGCCGATGATGCCGTAGAAGAAGAGCAGCGGCAGGTTCTTTCGCACGAGCGGCCAGTCGCGCTTCAGGTAGGGCAGGGAGACCGCGGCGATCAGCAGCGTTGCCAGCGTCCAGCGCAGCAGCGTCAGCATCATCGGGCTCACATGCCCCAGCGCCAGCTTGCCGGCCACCGCATTGCCGCCCCAGCACAGCGTGGCGATGACGAGGCAAATATAGGCCGTGATCTGCACGATGATTCTTTCCGTATGCGGCAAAGGCTGGGGAGGAAGGCGTGGACCGGAACGGCAATAGCCCGCTGCGGGCTGTTTTGTCACGCAAAAAGCCCATTTCACCGCGATAACAGGGTCGCTTTCCAAAAAACAAACCTTTATAGATGCGCGGGTTTGAGCAGGGCGCGGATAATCCGCCGGTAACAGGAAGAGTTGGATGACGAACGTAGTCGTGGTCGGTTCCCAGTGGGGTGACGAAGGCAAGGGCAAGATTGTCGATTGGCTTTCGGAACGTGCGGATGTCATCGTCCGCTATCAGGGCGGCCATAATGCAGGTCATACGCTCGTCATCGACGGCGTCAGCTACAAGCTGGCTCTGCTGCCGTCGGGTCTCGTGCGCGGCAAGCTCAGCGTCATCGGCAACGGCGTCGTCGTCGATCCGCATCACTTCGTCGCCGAAGTCGAGAAGCTGCGCGCCCAGGGCGTCAACGTGAACCCTGACGTGCTGCGCATCGCCGACAACGCGCCGCTGATCCTGTCGCTGCACCGCGACCTCGACGGTTTCCGCGAAGATGCGGCTTCCAACAGCGGCACGAAGATCGGCACCACCCGCCGCGGCATCGGCCCGGCCTACGAAGACAAGGTCGGTCGCCGCGCCATCCGCGCCATCGACCTTGCCGACAAGGAAGCGCTGCCAGCCAAGATCGACCGCCTGCTGACGCATCACAATGCGCTGCGCCGCGGCCTCGGCCTGCCGGAAATCTCGGTGGAATCGCTCGAGAAGGAACTGGCGGACGTTGCCGATCGGGTCCTGCCCTATGTCGACCAGGTCTGGCGTATCCTCGACGACCAGCGCAAGGCCGGCGCCCGCATCCTGTTCGAAGGTGCGCAGGGCGCGCTGCTCGACAATGACCACGGCACCTATCCCTATGTGACGTCGTCCAACACCGTTGCCGGTCAGGCTGCCGCAGGTTCCGGCCTCGGCCCGACGGCGATCGGTTACGTCCTCGGCATCACCAAGGCCTACACGACCCGCGTCGGCGAGGGCCCGTTCCCCTGCGAGTTGCATGACGAGATCGGCAAGCACCTGTCGACCGTCGGCCGCGAAGTCGGCGTCAACACCGGCCGTCCGCGCCGCTGCGGCTGGTTCGATTCGGTTCTGGTGCGCCAGACGGTGAAGACCTCCGGCATCACCGGCATCGCGCTCACCAAGCTCGACGTTCTCGACGGTCTCGACGAACTGAAGATCTGCGTCGCCTACAAGCTTGACGGGAAGGAGATCGATTATCTTCCGGCAAGCCAGGCTGCTCAGGCTCGCGTCGAGCCGGTCTACATCACGCTTGAAGGCTGGAAGGAATCCACCGTCGGCGCCCGCAGCTGGGCCGATCTTCCGGCGCAGGCGATCAAATATGTGCGCCAGGTCGAAGAACTGATCGGCGCGCCGGTGGCCCTGTTGTCCACAAGCCCTGAGCGAGATGACACGATACTTGTGACCGATCCCTTTGAGGATTAATGTCGCGGGTCATACCGATTTGGCCCGTGCTTTAAGCCGGGCCTTTTGAGAAAGTACGAATGGCGGATTTTATTGCAGTCATCCGGCGGGCCGTTGACGGTCTGACCGAGAATACCCCCGAGATGCGGGTGAAGGTTTACGAGCGTGCCCGCGGCGCAGTGCAGCGGCAGCTCGAAAACATGAAACCGCGTCCGCCGGAAGCGATGCTGCAACGGCAGCTTGAAAAGCTGGATGCCGCCATTCGCGAAGTCGAGGCCGAACATGCCGAGGCGCTGCCCGATGAGGCAGCCGCCGCGGCTATTGCCGAAGAGGCCGCGCCCGAGCCGCATTACGAAGAGCCCGCCGCTCCGGCTGAAGAGCCGGTTGGCGCCGTCGAGGCGGCTGCCGAGCCGGTCGAGGAAGTCGCTCACGAAGAGCATCCGGTTTACGAAGAGCCGGTTGCCGCCGAACCCGCTTACGAAGAGCCACAGGCCGTCTATCACGATGAGCCGGTGCATGCTGTCGAGCCCGAGGTTCATGCCGAGCCGGAAGTTCACGCAGAGCATGACGTTCACGCGGAGCCTGAAGTTCACGTTGAGCCGGAGGTTCACGCCGAGCCTGAAGTCCATGCTGAGCCGGCACCGTGGCAGCAGCCTGTCGAGGATGCGCCCACCGAAGCCTGGCCGGCGCCGCATCACGAAGAGCCCACAGAGCCTGAATATCACGCTGCCGAACCGGCGGTGTATGAAGAGCCTGTCGTTGAGCCGGAGCCGGTGGAAGCCGTCGAGCCGGTGCGGGCAAGCGAATACAATCCGGCCAACCGGCTGGTAGAGCCCTTCGCCTCTTTCGAAAAGCCGCAGGAATTCGTCGAGCAGACGCAGGAAGAGCCGCTGCAGAGCGAAGCCGCCGCGCGCTTCGATCCCGTATGGAACGAGCCAGCCGCGGAGACGCCGGCAGAGCCGCCGAAGGATGCCGATACCGTCTGGGCCGACCAGGAACTGCACAATTTCTCTGGCCTCGCCCCTGCCGCTTCGGCGGACGCCGGTGCGCGCGCCTTCGAGGAAGCGCTGTCCGGCCTGCAGACCGCGCCTGAAGCGGCGAAGATGCCCGCTGCCAACGAGGGCTTCTCGTGGGAGGCTGCAGCTTTCGACGACCTGCCGCCGATCGATGCGCCGAAGAAGGCCGACAACGCCCAGGCGCGGACAGACGATTCCGATCTGTTTTCCGAAGTGCACGGCAACAAGCCGCAGCAGCCCGCGCCGGATGTTCCCGGCAGCGAGTGGAAGGAAGCCGAAGCGCTGCGTGGTTACGGCCGCCGTGGTTCCGTTGCCAATGACGATGACGATACGGCCCCGGTTGCCGATATCGACCAGATCGTCGCTGCCAAGCTGCAGAACAAGAATTTCCGCATGGAGCCGAAGCGCCGCCGCTTCGGCCTCGGCCGCATCATCGGCATCGTCCTGGTGCTCGCCGTTCTCGGCGGTGCCGGCTATGCCGCATGGATGAACCGCGACCAGCTGAACGCCATGGTCAACGGCTTGATCAGCTCGGCGCCGAAGACTGCCGAGACGACCGCGCCTGCCGCCAGCACGACGCCGTCGGCAACGACGCCTCCTGCATCGGGCACAGCGGCACCGGCCGCCAATGGCAGCTCGGCAGCACCGGCCGCCGACGCCAACAAGCAGGTTGCTGCGCTCGATGACGGCGCCTCCGTCACCAACAAGTTCAACCAGCGTCTGATGGCTGACGGCACCGAAACCGATGCCGGCCCGGCGACAGCCGCCGCAACGCCGACTGCCGAAGGCAAGTCCGTCGCGCAGCAGAGCATTGCCTCTTCCGCTCCGGCCCAGGCGCCGGCGCAACCGGCCGCCCAGACGGATCCGGCCGCTGCCCAGCCGCCGGCTGCAGGCGATGCCGCAGCCGCGCAGCCGCAGGTGACGGCGCCGGTCGGCGCTTCGGAAAAGATGTTCCTCTATGAGGAGCGGATCGGCCAGAGCTCGCCGACGGCGATCCAGGGCTCGGTCGTCTGGAGCGTCCAGCACGAGAAGGATGCAAGCGGCAAGGATGTCGCCACCGTTCAGGGCAACGTCACCGTTCCCGAGCGCAATCTCTCGGCTCTCGTCACCTTCAAGCGCAATTCCGACCCATCGCTGCCCGCCAGCCATCTGGTCGAGATCGTCTTCTCGGTGCCGCCGAATTTCGAAGGCGGCAAGATCGACAGCGTCCAGCGCATCTCCATGAAGCGCACGGAGCAGGATCGCGGCGACGCGCTGATCGCGGTGCCCGCCAAGATCACCGACGACTTCCACATGATCGCGCTCAACGACTATCCGGATGCCCGCAAGTCGAACCTCGACCTGCTCGCCACCCGCGACTGGATCGATATCCCGATCACCTACCGCAACGGCCGCCGCGCCCTGATCACCATGCAGAAGGGCTCGACAGGCGCCCAGGCGTTCACCACCGCGATCCGCGACTGGGGCACGCTCGGCGATGTCAGCACCAGCCAGTAAGGCGAGGCGCATCGCAGAAACAAAAAGGCGGGTCATCGACCCGCCTTTTATTTTGTCTTGTGTTCAAGCTGCACTGATCGCTTTGCGGCAATTGCCGTCATCGCGAGACCTTCAGATGATGTGCCGCACGATCACATAAGCTGTGACGTGGATAAACATAAAGGCTGCGAGTGAGGTTACGAACGCAAGTGCCATGTACACGGCGGGATGGGTCTCCAGCCAGGACGCTGGCTGGTCGCTGGGCTCAAGCGCAATGTTGAGCGCGGTCCTCCATCCTGCGAGCCATCGAAGAGAGTTCCAAAGCGCTGCCCACAATAGAACCCATATGATGGACGCTTCTTGGAGGGCGAAGTAGACTGGGCCTATAGACGATGCGATTGGCAGAAGAAGCTTCATGCACACCTCGCTTTGACTTTTTGCTGAGGGTCCTAGTCGCTCGAACCTTGATTGCAAAGTGTATCAAAGCCGTCTTGAGGAATTGTAATGCGGGTCACTACAAGTCTCGACGCCCGACAGTGCGGAGTCTGGGGTCTCCAAATCGCAAAAAAGGCGGGTCATTGACCCGCCTTTTTGTTTGTCTCGACGCTTGCGCCTTAGGCGGTGGCTTCGACCACGCGGACGGCTTTGGCCATTTCCAGCGCTTCCTTGCGGACCGCGTCCTGGACCTTTTCAAAGGCGCGGACTTCGATCTGGCGGACGCGCTCGCGGCTGATGTCGAACTCGGACGACAGGTCTTCCAGCGTCACCGGATCGTCGGAGAGGCGGCGTGCCTCGAAGATGCGGCGTTCGCGGTCGTTCAGCACGCTCATTGCCTTGGACAGCATGCGGCGGCGGGTGTCGAATTCGTCCTGCTCGATGAGCACTTCTTCCTGGCTGTCGTGATCGTCGACCAGCCAATCCTGCCACTGGCCGCTATCGCCCTCGGACGCCTTGATCGAGGCGTTGAGCGACGCGTCGCCAGACAGGCGGCGGTTCATCGATACGACCTCCTCCTCGGAGACGTTGAGCTTGGTCGCGATCTCGGAGACGTGTTCCGGCTTCAGGTCGCCATCGTCGATCGCCTGGAGGCGGCCCTTCAGGCGGCGCAGGTTGAAGAACAGACGCTTCTGGTTGGCGGTCGTGCCCATTTTCACGAGCGACCACGAACGCAGGATGTATTCCTGGATCGAGGCCTTGATCCACCACATGGCGTAGGTTGCCAGGCGGAAGCCGCGTTCCGGGTCGAACTTCTTCACGGCCTGCATGAGGCCGACATTACCTTCGGAGACGACTTCGCCGATCGGCAGGCCATAGCCGCGATAGCCCATTGCGATCTTCGCAACGAGGCGCAGATGGCTGGTGACGAGCTTGTGCGCAGCATCGCGGTCGCCATGTTCGGCATAGCGCTTGGCGAGCATGTATTCCTGCTGGGGTTCCAGCATCGGGAACTTGCGGATTTCGTCGAGATAACGGTTAAGACCGGCTTCGCCGGCCGTAATGGATGGCAGGTTGTTACGGGCCATGATTGCACCCTCCTATATAGATTCCGGTTCCCGATGGAACGCGTCCCCGCGTCGATAAAGGCAAACCGGGACGTGCGCCTCAAACTAGAGCCCGCACTAAGTCCATATACAGATAAGTATGGCCGAACAGGGGTTCAAGGCCAGAGGGGTCTTCACGAAGGCGTTATAGAGACGCCCCGCGAAGAGCCACGACAAGCTCCATCATATCATCAGGCAGTGGCGCCTCGAAGCGCATGATCTCACCGGTTCGGGGATGCTCGAACTGCAGCATATAGGCGTGGAGAGCCTGACGCTTGAAGCCGTTGACGACTTTGCGGGCATCATCGGGCAAGAGGTTCGCCTTGGTCTTGAAGCCGCCGCCATAGACGGCATCGCCGAGCAGCGGGTGGCCGATATGGGCCATGTGCACGCGGATCTGATGCGTGCGTCCGGTTTCGAGATGGCACTCGACGAGCGAGGCCAGCGACAGCGCGTTCGACGTTTCGTGAAAGCGCTCCAGCACCTCGTAGTGGGTGATCGCCTCGTCAGCTTCCTGATTGCCGGCGCGCTTCACTTCACGGCGCGTGCGGTCGGCGGTGCCGCGGCCGAGCGGCGCGTCGATCGTGCCCTTCAGCGTCGGTGGCCGGCCCCAGACGATCGCCTGGTAAGCGCGTTCGAGCGGCATGGTGCGGCCGTGATCGGCGAATTGCAGCGACAGGTGGCGATGGGCGACGTCGTTCTTTGCCACGATCATCACGCCCGTCGTATCCTTGTCCAGCCGGTGGACGATGCCGGGGCGCTTGACGCCGCCGATGCCGGAAAGGCTCTCGCCGCAATGGTGGATCAGCGCATTGACCAGCGTGCCGGTCCAGTTGCCGGCGGCCGGATGGACGACGAGACCGGACGGCTTGGAGATGACGATGACATCGTCGTCCTCGAAGAGGATGTCGAGCGGGATGTCCTCGCCCTTGGGTTCCGGGTCCTCAGCCTCGGGCAACAGGATCTCGTAGGTCTCGCCGGGCTTCACCTTCTTCTGCGGATCGGCGGCCGGAGCACCGTTGACCGTCAGCATGCCGTCCTTGATCAGCACCTTGACGCGGCTGCGCGAAAATTCGGCGCCGAGCTGGGCCGTCAGCCAGGCATCGAGGCGGCCTTCGGCGCTCTCGTCTGCCGTCAGGACTTTCCTAATGCCGGATGCTTGTTTAAAGGGGTCGCTCAAGACGCTTCTTCTCCGAGGAATTCATAGGACGCCGTAATGACGAAAATCGAGATAGACGACCAGGAAGAAAAGCCCCTTGATCCGGCAATGGAAAATGTCCGGCGCAAGATGGTTCGCCTGCAGATCGTCTCGGGCGCCATCATGTTTGTGAGCCTTATGGCGGTCTTCGGCGCCGTTGTCTACAAGGTGACGCGGACGGAACCTGCGGGTGGCGCACCCGTTGCCTCGAACGGCGTGCCGTCGGGTTCGCCGGTCAGCGGCACGGTCACACTGCCTTCAGGCTTTGCCGTTCAGTCGACCTCGCTTTCGGGCAGCCAGATCCTGTTCTACGGCCAGGGCGCCGATGGCAAGCACCGGGCGATCGTCGTCGATACCAAGACGGGCCACACCGTCGCCGACATCGCCGTCGCCGGCAATTGAGCCATGGCGGCCGCTCCCGTCACGATCGTTGATGCCGCGGATCCGCGGATCGCGGAGTTCCGCGAGATCCGCGAGCGTGACCTGACGGGGCGGCAGGGACGGTTCATCGCCGAGGGCACCGTCGTGTTGCGCATGCTGGCGCAGGCGCATCGCCGCGGCACCTTCGCCGCCGAAAAGATCCTGCTGCTCGCCAACCGGGCGGCAGGCGTTGCCGATATCGTTGCCGAGTTCCCGGACGATGTTCCGGTCTATATTGCCGAAGCCGAAACACTCGATGGCATTGTCGGCTTTCACCTGCATCGCGGCGTGCTGGCGCTCGGCCGGAAGCTTTCTCCCGAGACGAGCCTCCTCGACAGGCTGCCGGAACAGGCGCTGGTGATTGCCGGATGCGGCATTTCCAATCACGACAATGCCGGATCGATGTTCCGCAATGCGGCGGCCTTCAAGGCCGATGCGATCTTCCTCGACGAAACCTCCTGCGATCCGCTCTACCGCAAGGCGCTGCGCGTCTCGGTCGGTTCGGTGCTCAGCGTTCCCTATGAGCGCAGTGGTTCTGCGCTGGGCCTGTTGAGCGGGCTCGCGGAACGCGGCTTCGATATCTGGACGCTGTCGCCGCGCGGTACCGTCGATATCCGCGACATCCCGGCGTCGCCGCGCATGGCGCTGGTGGCGGGAACCGAGGGGGAGGGGCTGCCGGCGGAGATCCTCGCGCGCTTCCGCAGTGCCCGGATTCCACAGTCCGAGGGGCTGGACAGCCTGAACGTCGCGACGGCAACCGGGATCGCGCTGTTTTCCATGGCATCAGCCGCCAAGCGGATCTGACGCTTACTTGTCTTCGGTAAGGATCGCGGCGGCACGGCCGGCGAGATTGAGGCGGTCCTGAGCGCCGGTCTCGGCGGTTTCAGGCAGCAGCTTGCGGATCGGCGAGGTCTCGCCTTCCTTCAATGCCGTCAGCGCGACCACCTTGGCAGCGATCGAGGCGATCTCTTCGCGCAGCGCGCTGTCCTTGCCGGTGACGGTCTTGGCCTTGAGGATGCGGTCGGAGACGTCGGCACTGCGGGTGCGGACATCGTCTGCCAGACTTGCGGCAACGGCGGCAGGATCGATGCTCTCTTCCGGCTCGGCCGGTGGTGCATCGGGCAGGGCGTTCAGCAGCGAGCCGGAAACGCCGGCGTCGCGCATGGCGCGGCTTGCCTTGCGCAGCTCGGAATTGGCGCCCTTCAGCTGTTCCTTCAGCTTGGCGATTTCCTGCTGGCGGCGGGTGAGCAGCGTCTCCTTGTCGGAAGCGGATGCCGTTTCGCGGGCAGCCTTGTCTTCCAGGCGGATCACCATGTGTTCCTGCTGGGTCAGCTTCTGCTCGGCATCCTTGGCGCGCTTCTGCAGGAGGTTGACGTCCTGGCGCAGCGTATCGCGCTCGTCGCGCAGCGCATTGGCGCGGAACTTGACGCTTTCGATCTCGGTTTCGCGAGCCGCCATGTCGATCTTCAGGTTGTCGGACTGTTCGGCAAGCTTGTTCAGGCGGCTGCGCAGCGCTTCGAGTTCGCCTTCCTTCTGTGAGCTCGACTGCTCGGCAATATGAAGGCTGGTCTTCAGCTGGCTGATATAGTTCTCGTCCTTGCGCAGGTGAGAGCGCAGTTCGGCGGCCTCGACGTTGAGATCGCTGATCTGGCCCTGCAGGGTGCTGATCTCGGCGGCCAGCCGGCCGGCATCGAGCGCCAGCGAATCGTGGCGCAGCTGCAGCGACAGCGACTTCTCGCGCTCACGGGCAAGATCCTGCGTGGTGCGGGCATTGTCGGCGGCGTAGAGGGCGCGGACCATATCCTTCTGGGCGCGCACCTCCTGCGGGCTCAGCGGCATCGTCGCCTTCATCCGGTTTTCCGTATACCAGACGATGCGGCGGTGGATGGCGGGGGAAACCAGGAAGACCAGGAAGGCCGCTGTCAGAAAACCCAGCCCGAATAGAAGAGCGTATTCGATCACGGCGCGGTCAATGCTTCCAGAAAGTGATTTGCTTCGCGCCAATGATTACGCACGCGATGCGCGCGCGGCAAGTGGCGGATGGGTGACGGCGGGCAAGAATCCCGCCGTCCACTCCATTATCAGAAGGGGTTCCAGGTCGGGCCGGGGGTGATCTTCAGGTAGCCGACATTGACGCCGAGGCGGGCGCCGACGCCGGTGCGGATCGGCACGACGAGGACATTGTTGTTCTTCAGAAGCGTCATGCCGAAGCCGGCGATGACGAAGGCCTGGCCGCTGACGCCGCCGAAACGGGCATAGATGCTGTCGATCGAGGGAAGGTCGTAGACCAGCATCATGACGCGGGTGCCCTGACCGCCGTAGTCGATGCCGAGAGACGGGCCCTGCCAGTAGAGCGGATGCTCGCCGGCATTCTTGGTGTTGAGCTGGCCCTCGCCATAGGTCAGGCCGGCGATGAAGGCGCCAGAGCCTTCCTGGCCGAGAATGTAGCCGTTCGGCAGGCCGTATTTCTGGAAGGCGGCTTCGACAACCTTGGCGAGGCCGCCGCTGGTGGAGCCAAAGAAGGAGTGGCCGGCGTCGACGATCTCCTGCACGGTGTACTGACTGCTGTTGGCCTGCTGGGCGGCCGCCTGCTGCGAGGAGAGCATGAATGCAGAAATGGTCAGCGCGACAATAAGCCGGCAGAAGCCCATAAATCTTCCTGGGGATTGAAGGTGCATGGTGTCATCCGTTCATCATGGTCGGTTCAATGAGCCGTTTCCGGCAATTGACGCATTTTGCTCCGATCGTCTTAACAATCGGTTTACCAAATATGGTGTCATTATGGCGCCGAGTACGGGCGCAAACTTCGTGCAATTTTGATCAGGCAAGATATGGCGGAATGAAGTATTCGCCATCAGGAGACGATGATGTCCAAGAACCCAAATCTTACTTTGACCGGCCCGGACCTGGCTGCTCTTCTTTGCAGCCGCGTGTGCCATGACGTCATCTCGCCCGTCGGCGCCATCAACAACGGCCTGGAACTGCTCGATGAGGGCGGCGCCGACGCCGATGCCATGGATCTGATCCGCACCAGCGCGCTGAACGCCTCCGTCCGCCTCAAGTTCGCCCGCCTTGCCTTCGGTGCCTCCGGCTCCGTCGGCGCGTCGATCGACACAGGTGAAGCCGAGCGCGCTGCCAAGGATTTCGCGGCCGCCGAGAAGAAGACCGAGGTCACCTGGACCGGGCCGCGCGCCATCGTCGCCAAGAACCGCGTCAAGCTGCTGCTCAACCTGTTCCTCGTTGCCTACTCCTCGATCCCGCGCGGCGGCTCGATCGAGATCACGCTCGAAAATCCGGAATTCGACGCCAAGTTCAAGCTCGTCGCCAAGGGCAAGCTGATGCGCATGCCGCCGAAATTCGTCGAGATCGCTTCCGGCCATGTCGAAGAGGCTGTCGATGCCCACTCGATCCAGCCCTATTACACCGTCCTGCTCGCCGAGGAATGCGGCATGCAGCTCGGTCATTCGGCAACCGGCGAAGAGATTATTTTTACAGCCGAAATCGCTGCGGCCTAACGTTACGGTTGCATGAGAGCAGTTTGTCTCTTTCTCGGTAAGACTTCCTTAGCCTAATCGACCTATCCTTTCAGGCTGAGGAAGCGCCACCGGGACAGAAGTGGGGCGAAGGAGCAGTCATGCAGCGTTTCATGATCACCGACAGTTCGGACGTCGTTCGCAAGGTCGGAAAGCGTATCCTGTCCGAACTCGATTTCCTGGTCAGCGAGGCGTCAAACGCTTCCGAAGCGCTGTCGGCCTGCCAGACGGAACTGCCCGATTACCTCATCGTCGATTCCGGCATCGAGGGTGCCCTCGAGCTGATCACCACCATCCGCGGCATGGATGGCGGCAAGGAAGTGAAGATCTATTACTGCGTCATCGAGGCCGATCTGAAGAAGCTGATGGCCGGCAAGCGGGCAGGGGCGACCGACTTCCTGCTGAAGCCCTTCGATCGCAAGATCCTGACCGCCGTCTTCGGCAACCGGGCGATCGCCGCCTAATTCTCTTCCATTTCAAGTTCTTACGATGCTCGGGCCTGTCCCGAGCATTTTGCGTTTGTCTATGCAGTGGCAGATTTCCGCTACCTTGCGACCCGCACAAACAAAAAAATCCCGCCGGAAGGGCGGGATTTCTGAATTGGTAAAGGGGGTTCGGTATCAGGCGCTTTCGGCGTATTCGCTGCCATCGGGCTCGCGCAGCACATAGCCGCGGCCCCAGACGGTTTCGATGTAGTTGGCGCCGCCGGCAGCATTCGCGAGCTTCTTGCGCAGCTTGCAGATGAAGACGTCGATGATCTTCAGTTCCGGTTCGTCCATGCCGCCATAGAGGTGGTTCAGGAACATTTCCTTGGTGAGCGTGGTGCCCTTGCGGAGCGAAAGCAGCTCCAGCATCTGGTATTCCTTGCCCGTCAGGTGAACGCGCTGGCCACCGACTTCGACGGTCTTGGCGTCGAGGTTGACGATGAGCTCGCCCGTCATGATGACCGACTGAGCGTGGCCCTTCGAACGGCGGACGATGGCGTGGATGCGAGCGACGAGCTCGTCCTTGTGGAACGGCTTGGTCATGTAGTCGTCGGCGCCGAAGCCGAGACCGCGGACCTTGTCTTCGATGCCGGCCATACCCGAGAGGATGAGGATCGGTGTCTTGACCTTGGACAGGCGGAGAGTGCGAAGCACTTCATATCCGGACATGTCGGGAAGGTTCAAATCGAGAAGGATGATGTCGTAATCATACAGTTTGCCGAGGTCGACGCCTTCTTCACCGAGATCGGTGGTGTAAACGTTAAAACTCTCGGACTTGAGCATCAGTTCGATGCTCTGCGCTGTCGCGCTGTCGTCTTCAATCAGTAGTACCCGCATTATTATCCCCTTTACCGCCGCCGAAAGGTGGTCTGGCCCCCTACGCGATACCGAAATATGTCACTGCGTGATTTGGAAGCTGCCACGAAATGGTTAACAAATTCTATTCCACTCTGGCAAGGGGTAACGAATTTATTAAATATTTTGTCCATTCCGCTGTTTTCCAACGAGAATCCGCAAGGCCAAATCCTTAACTTTTACATTAAGAACGGCCGCTAAGCGATTCATTCGACTCAGCAATGAAAAGGTTTCGGAAATCGCGTAGTGATGTTTACCGAGCCTTAAATCATCGGGCCTATCATTAACGATGCCCGTAAACGAAAGGTTACCAGCGGTAGGTTTTTGTTAATACCGACGGAAATTTTTTGGGCAAACCGTCTCAAAGCGGTGCGCAAGGGGCAATTTAGTAGAGCCGGGGTCTCGCATCACTGGAGTAATGCGTATGAAGTCGCGTGAGAGCCTAGTTCGCCTGAAGGAGTTTCAGGTGAACGAAAAACGACGTCAGCTGCAGCAATTGCAGATGATGATGTCGGAATTCGAACGGATGACGAAGGATCTGGAAAGCCAGATCGTCGTCGAAGAGAAGAAGTCCGGCATTTCCGATCCGAATCACTTCGCCTACCCGACCTTCGCCAAGGCCGCTCGTCAGCGCGCCGACAATCTTCAGGTTTCGATCAAGGAACTGAAGATGCAGGAAGAAGCTCTGGAACAGGCGCTCGAGGAGATGCAGGCAGAATATGCCCGCGCAGCCGCCCTCGAGGAGCGTGACGGCGCAATTCGCGCACGGGCGTAATCAAGCTGGCGATGGATGCCGTCACCGGCATCCTGGGGAATCGCCGAAGAAAAAGCCACGTATGATGGGCCTCAGTCCGTCATACGTGGCTTTTGGTGTTTTTTTGACCGTCAGAGTTTCAGAAGACGGACGCTTTTCGACGGAACCAGCGCCAGGATGCGCACGCCTTCGCTAACCTTGTCATAAAGAATGATGTGGCTTTGGTGCTCGTGGCGCCTGACACCCTCGCCAATCCTGCTGGCGGGCCGTCCCATATCGGGGTTGCCGGCGATCAATTCGAAACAGTTCTTCAGGCTGTCCCGGTAGCGCCTCGCCTGAGGCACGCCGAAGAGCTCGATGCTTTGCAGAAAAATGGCGAGGAGGTCGCGCTCGGCGCGCGCGGTTAAGACATATCGGCTCAAGAGGCACCGGTGCGGCGCGCAGCGAGCGCTTCCGCCTCGGCGAAAATCTCATCCACGCTTCGCTTGCCGGTGCCGCTTGCACGCGACGCAGCGACGATGTCCTGAAGTTCGGTGACCGACAGCGTCTCGCCCTGCTGCGTCCGGTCCATCAGGATCAGGTCGCGCAGATAGTCTTCAGCATTGGCATAGTTGCCTTTGCTGACGCGGCTTTCGACCCAGTCACTCTGCTGATCGGAAAGCGATATTGTTAAGCGAGCCATCGGTCACCTCTTGATGCAAACAGGATAATCGGTGGACGCGCGTTTGCCAAATGCCTCTCAGTTCACGACATCGCGCCATTCCTCGTGGCGCTGGGACTGTGCCTTGAAGAAAGGGCAGAGCGCGAAGATCTTCCAGCCGCCCTTGCGGGCTTCCTCGACGGCGTGCAGGGCGAGTGCCTGGCCGACGCCCTTGCCGCGCAGGGCATCGGGTACACCGGTGTGGTCGATGATGACGAGCTTCGGCGAGGTGCGGGAATAGCTCATTTCGGCCTCGTGTCCCTCGACTTCAGCGACATAACGGCCGCCCGAGGCATTTTCTTCGTTGCGGATATCCATTCTATTGTCCTCCGAAAGAGTTGCGTTGCCCGAACGTGGCATGGCGGGCAGGGGCTCACAAGCCGGGACAGGTGGCGACGCAGTGTTCATCGGATTGATGGGGGAGAGGGATTGATGGCGAGATTGGCGTGGATAAAGCCGGTGCTTCTGGTTGCGGCGCCGTTCTTTCTGGCGCTTGGGCTGGTGCTGCCGCTGATCCGCTTCGAGACGCTTTACTTTTTCGACGAGACGCCGTCGCTGATCGGGATCATCGCTTCGCTGTGGAGCGGCGGCGATGCATTGCTTGCGGCGATCGTCGTTCTCGTGTCGATCATTCTGCCGGTCTGCAAGATTGTCAGTCTCGCCGTTGAGGCGACAGCGGCCGGCGGCGGAACCGGCAGCTGGTTTTATCGTCACGCCGTACCTCACCTGTCCAAGTGGTCAATGATGGACGTTTTATTGGTGGCGGTCGTGATTGCGGCGGCAAAGACGACGGGGCTTGCGGATGCTTTCACCCAGCCCGGCCTCTGGTGCTACGCCGCGTCGACAATAATTTCGGGCCTTCTTCATTCTCTGAGCGAGAATGCGTCCGGCCCGAAGTAATGTCGTTGCCTTGCGGCGATTAGTGGCGGTACTGCTGGATACGCGTCGTGCGCAGGCCGGCAAGGCCGTGGCTGCTGATCGACGACTGCCAGGACAGGAATTCTTCAACGGTGAGCGTGTAACGCTCGCACGCTTCTTCCAAGCTCAACAGGCCACCGCGAACTGCCGCGACAACCTCAGCCTTGCGACGGATCACCCAGCGCCGGGTATTCGGCGGGGGAAGGTCCGCAATCGTAAGCGGGCTGCCATCGGGGCCGATGACATATTTTACTCGGGGTCGTATCATTTCGGTCATTGGGACTCTCTACACAACTCAAGACCACAGATGGCACTCTAGCCCGTCACATTTAAAAATTGCCTAAACTGATCGTAAGACTTTGATAACAACTTTAAGTGCCGGAGCTACCCACCCCGGGACGAACTTCCGTTACGTCAATTTGAGCCGGCTGCATGGCTCCCATGCGTAATAAATAATATCTATATTTCGCGGGAAGATTTATAAGCGCTGCAACATTAAGAATGAGCGCAAGACATCGTCTCCGTTCTTCTCGCAGTATCAGTCAAAGAATAGTGTTTGCAGCTCCCGTCCCGCCGACGCGGGGCTTCGCGGCTTTCTTTTGCTGTTTCCGGCGCCGTGGATGGCCTGCCGGTGCGAGAGCTGGGCAGGCGCGCGCGGTTGAGGACATAAGAGATGACGAGACGTGAGCGCGCAGTGCGTAACTGCGCAGACGATAACGCTTTTTCGCTTTCTACCACCGCCCGCCAAGGCGATCTCAAGATCGAGTTCAAGCGCAGCCTTGAGCGCATGACCAAGGAAGCGGGCTTCGATTTCTTTCTTATTGCATCCTTCCCACGCGGCGACGCCACCTCCTTTGTCGAAAACCGCATTGCCAGCAACTGGCCGCAGACGCTCGTCAACCTCTATGAAGAGGCCGACATGTTTTACTGCAGCGAGCTGGTTAACGCGCTGAAGCACACGATCATCCCGGTCTATTGCAATGCGGGAACTTTTGGCGGCGCGGCTGCAAATATTGAAAACCGCCGGTTGAACGCGGTCTTCCAGATGCATGGCCTGCAGGCAACTTTCGGCTTTTCGCTGCATGACGCTGATCTAAAACAGTACATCTTTGCATTCTCCGGAACGCGCGCTGCGCTTGAATATGAAGAGCAGATGGCGCTTTTCTTCGCGGCGATGCAGGCGCTCGACCGGTTCAGCATTGCCAATCGCGGTGAAGAAGGGCCGGCTGAAACGCTGACGCGGCGCGAAATCGAATGTCTGCGCTGGTCGGCGGCTGGAAAAAGCAGCGACGAGATTGCCATCATTCTCGATCTCTCGTCGCATACCGTCGTCGGCTATCTGAAGAGCGCGATGCGCAAGCTCGATTCGGTCAATCGCATGCAGGCCGTCGCCCGTGCGCTCCGTTACCGCCTGCTCTGATCCCTAGAGCAGGATCGCACTGATCTCCGTTTCTCCGGCGCCGAACTTATATTGCGCCGTTCCCGTATGCAGGATCGACAGCCAGTCGCCGGCGGCAAGCTGGGCGAGGCCGAAGGCCGTCTGTCTTGATGCGACGGTGGTCGCCACGCCGGCGATCGCTGCAAGCGCGGTGCTGCCATTGGCTTCCAGCCGCGCGCCATAAGCCGAGCTCGTCACGGTGCTCACCGACAGAATCAGCAGATAGAGACCCGAGGCCGGAACCGTCAGCCGGTTGCCGCCGCCGGAGGGGACGGCTGCGCCAAGCGAAAAGCCGCCCTGTTGCACATGCAGCGCGTTGAAGCCGGTGCGGGTGTTGTTGCCGGGCGTCGTGGTCGCCGCCGCCAGGGCGGCGCGAGCGACCGGGCGGGCCGGGGTCTTGACGATGCCACCTGCGGCTATCGCCAGCGCCGTTTCCCAGGCAGACCCGTCACCGCTGACCTTGATTGCGAATTCATCATTTCCGGCAAGCCCCATCTCGGCCCGGCCCGACCAGTTGGACTGGAAGAGCAGCGAGGCCGTTTCGGCGGCGGAGGCCTTGTTGACCTTCACCTGATGGCCGTGGCCCTCATGATTGAAGAGGCTGGCGGGGGAGGCGACGGCCAGCCGGTTCTGTGCGTCGGCGCTGGCGTTCAGGCCGAGAAGCGGCAGGCTGGCCGGCGGTGGCGGTACCAGATCGCTCCAGACGCCGGCGGCGAAGACGCGGAGCCTCGATACGGCGGCGAAATAGGCCCGCCAGCCATCGCGCGGCAGAATGTAGATCCAGGCGCCGTCCTGCCGGAAGGCGAGACGGCCGTCCTTGCCTGACCAGATGCCGGTTGCCCCAGCAGAGACGAGATAGCAGGCGCCTTCGGCCGGGTCTTCCGGTGCGGCTGACGCTTCGGCTGATATCGTCAACTGGGTCACGGCATCGATCAGCTGCAGCGCTTCGTTATGGGTGACGTGCTTCTGGGCCTGCGACGGCAGGATATAGGGAAGGGCGAGATTGATTGTCATGTCGGACATGCATGCGGCCTCCATAGCGGTGCCGCTGATCTTATGTCCGCTCAGATGCGCGGGGAGGGCAAGGCTCGCTTGCTGCTGATCTCCAAGCCATTTCGGCCTTGCTTATGCGCGCTGCAGCGCCCGCTTGCGGCTGCCCCAAGAGATGAAATCCGGATTGACGAAATCCGGATCGCCGGGCTTGCCGTAGCCGAGAGGCTCGCCGTCCAGCGTCAGCGTCGTGCCGCCCGCGGCCCTGAGCACCGCGTCACCCGCGGCCGTGTCCCACTCCATCGTGCGGGTAAAGCGCGGGTAGACATCGGCCTTGCCCTCGGCGAGCAGGCAGAATTTCAGCGACGAACCGATATTGGTGCATTCGGAAATGGCGTGCTTCTTCAGGAAGCTGTCGGTGGCCGGGCTGTTGTGGCAACGGCTGGCGAGCGCCAGGCGATGCTCCGGCTCGTCGCGCACGGCGATCTTCTCGCGGCGGTCAACGGTGAAGTCGTCGCCGACATGCAGTTTCTCGGCGCTGCCCGATTCGCCGACGAAGGCGACGCCGAGGGCAGGGGCGTAGACGATGCCCGCCAGCGGAACGCCGTTTTCGATATAGGCGATATTGACCGTGAATTCCTTGCGCTTGTCGACGAACTCGCGCGTGCCATCGAGCGGATCGACAAGGAAGAAGGGTCGGCCGGCGATGTCAGGCACATGTCCCGCGGCCACCGATTCCTCGGCGATGACAGGAATGTCGGGGAAGTCGCGGCTCAGATGCGCCAGGATGATGATCTCGGCTTCATGATCGGCGAGTGTCACCGGCGTGGCATCGGCCTTGGTCGAGACTGTGCATCCGGCGCGGAATATCTCGATGATCTTCCGTCCTGCTTCCAGGGCTGCATTTTCGAATGTCGATAGCATCGGCTCTTGCGGTTTGGGACCGGGAAGCGAACCCGGCGAAGCGGCAACTATAGCCGCAAATATAGGGATGAGGCCAGAGTTTTGCATTTTTCCTGCTGGTCGCAGCCAAAGGCGGTGGCCTGGAATAGTTTTCACCGGCTCGTGTTTTAGCCGGTCAGAATTTGCTTCGAATTCCAGTCTTGTGGAATAGCATTCGCAAATCGGAAATGATGGCTGCCACCGAATTGCCGCAATGGTTAATCCACAGGCGCGGTTTGGCTAAATTTTTGTCATATAATGCCTTTTTCGTGTGGATTTTGATTTGTATCGCGCCATTTAAGCGCAGTTGAGCAAGAATCTGACTCAGTAAAGCCTTTTTGTCTTCACATTTTCCCTGAAAGCGCTATGCATGCGGCTACGAGGTTCCGATTTAAAAGCGGAGCCCTAACCAAAAAGAGATGCAGCCATGTTGGTTCGCATCCAGGGGAAATGACATATGGAGTACTTTATCCAGCAGCTCTTCAATGGGCTGACTCTTGGATCCATCTATGGTCTCGTCGCTATTGGCTATACGATGGTTTACGGCATTGTCGGCATGATCAATTTCGCCCATGGCGATGTCTTCATGCTCGGTGGTTTCGCTGCTCTTATCGTCTTTCTCGTTCTCACATCCATCTTTGCAGGTCTTCCGGTAGCAGTTCTTCTGCTGGCGATGCTTGTTGTTGCGATGCTGATGACGAGTTTGTGGAACTGGACGATCGAGCGAGTTGCATACCGTCCGCTGCGCGGTTCGTTCCGCCTGGCGCCGCTGATCACCGCGATCGGCATGTCGATCACGCTTTCCAACTTTATCCAGGTGACGCAGGGCCCGCGCAACAAGCCGATCCCGCCGCTGGTAAGTTCGGTCTATAATATCGGCGGTATCTCGGTCTCGCTGAAGCAGATCATCATCATCGTCATCACCGTCGTTCTTCTGGCTGCCTTCTGGTACCTCGTGAACCGCACGGCGCTCGGCCGCGCCCAGCGCGCCACCGAGCAGGACCGCAAGATGGCGGCGCTTCTCGGCGTCAATGTCGACCAGACGATCTCCATCACCTTCATCATGGGCGCCGCGCTCGCTGCCGTCGCCGGTACGATGTACCTGATGTATTATGGCGTTGCGTCCTTCACGGATGGCTTCACCCCTGGCGTCAAGGCGTTCACGGCTGCCGTTCTCGGCGGTATCGGCTCGCTGCCGGGTGCAGTCTTCGGTGGTCTGCTGATCGGCCTCATCGAGTCGCTCTGGTCCGCATATTTCACCATCGCCTACAAGGACGTCGCGACCTTCGCGATCCTGGCTTTCGTCCTGATCTTCAAGCCGACCGGTATTCTCGGACGGCCGGAAGTCGAGAAGGTATAAACGTCATGGCAAACATCGAAACTTCCGCAGACAAGCCCGAGGCCGGGCTTGTCCAGAAGGGTATCCGTGAAGCTTTCTTCACCGGTCTCGTCTCGCTCGGCCTGTTCGTTCTCTATGTCGGTCTCGGCACGCAGCAGAACATCAATAACGAACTGATCATCGTTCAGCGCTGGGGCCTGCTTGCGATCTTCGTCGCAATCGCCGCCATCGGCCGCTTCATCATGGTCGTCTTCGTCCAGCCGAACATCAACCGCCGCAAGCTTGCCAAGGCAAAGCACGGCGAGCTCGATATCTCGACGGACAAGGGCTTCTTCCACACGCATTTCCTGAAGATCGCTCTGGTGGCGCTGCTGCTCTACCCGATGGTGATCTATGCGCTGGTCGGCGCACAGGGCTCGCTGAAGTGGGTCGACAACTTCGGTATCCAGATCCTCATCTACGTGATGCTGGCCTGGGGCCTGAACATCGTCGTCGGTCTGGCCGGTCTTCTCGACCTCGGTTATGTCGCCTTCTACGCTGTCGGCGCCTATTCCTACGCGCTGCTCTCCAGCTATTTCGGCCTGTCCTTCTGGGTGCTGTTGCCGCTTTCGGGCATCTTCGCCGCTCTCTGGGGCATCATCCTCGGCTTCCCGGTCCTGCGTCTGCGCGGCGATTACCTCGCCATCGTGACGCTCGCCTTCGGTGAAATCATCCGTCTCGTCCTCATCAACTGGACCGATTTGACCAAGGGTACGTTCGGCATCTCCGGTATTCCGAAAGCAACGCTGTTCGGCATTCCGTTCGATGCGTCCGCCGGCGGCTTTGCCAAGCTGCTCGGCCTGCCGATGTCGTCCGCCTATTACAAGATCTTCCTGTTCTATCTGATCCTGGCGCTCTGCCTGATCACGGCCTACGTCACCATCCGGCTTCGCCGCATGCCGATCGGCCGCGCCTGGGAAGCTCTGCGCGAGGACGAAATCGCCTGCCGTTCGCTCGGCATCAACACGGTCACGACCAAGCTCACCGCCTTTGCGACGGGCGCCATGTTCGGCGGTTTCGCCGGCTCGTTCTTCGCAGCGCGTCAGGGCTTCGTCTCGCCTGAATCCTTCGTCTTCCTGGAATCGGCCGTCATTCTTGCCATCGTCGTTCTCGGCGGCATGGGTTCGCTGACCGGTATCGCGATTGCGGCCGTCGTCATGGTCGGCGGCACGGAAGTGCTGCGCGAAATGGACTTCCTGAAGGTCGTCTTCGGCCCCGATTTCACGCCGGAACTCTACCGCATGCTGCTCTTCGGCCTGGCCATGGTCGTGGTCATGCTGTTCAAGCCGCGCGGTTTTGTCGGCTCGCGTGAACCGACCGCCTTCCTCAAGGAGCGCAAGGCGGTATCCGGAAGCTTCACCAAGGAGGGCCACGGCTGATGAGCCCTGTAGAAACGATGTCGAAAGATACCCTGCTCAAGGTCGAGCACCTGTCGATGAAGTTCGGTGGTCTGATGGCCATCAACGATCTCTCCTTCGAAGCCAGGCGCGGCGATATCACCGCGCTGATCGGCCCGAACGGCGCCGGCAAGACCACCGTGTTCAACTGCATCACCGGCTTCTACAAGCCGACGATGGGCATGATCACCATGAACCAGAAGGACGGAAAGCAGTATCTGCTCGAGCGTCTTCCCGACTTCCGGATCACCAAGGAAGCCAAGGTCGCCCGTACCTTCCAGAACATCCGCCTTTTCTCGGGCCTGACGGTTCTGGAAAATCTGCTGGTCGCGCAGCACAACAAGCTGATGAAGGCCTCGGGCTACACGATCCTCGGCCTGCTCGGCATCGGCGGCTACAAGAAGGAGGCTGCTGCTTCCATCGAGCTCGCCCGCTACTGGCTGGAAAAGGCCGATCTGATCGATCGCGCCGACGACCCGGCCGGCGACCTGCCTTACGGCGCGCAGCGCCGCCTGGAAATCGCCCGTGCGATGTGCACCGGTCCGGAACTGCTCTGCCTCGACGAACCGGCCGCCGGTCTCAACCCGCGTGAATCGCTGGCGCTCAACGAGCTGCTGCAGGGTATCCGTGCCGAAACCGGCACGTCGATCCTGCTCATCGAGCACGACATGTCCGTCGTCATGGAAATCTCCGACCACGTCGTCGTCCTCGAATACGGCCAGAAGATCTCCGACGGCACGCCCGATCATGTGAAGAACGACCCGAAGGTCATTGCGGCCTATCTCGGCGTCGAAGACGAAGAAGTCGAAGAGGTCATCGCGACCGTAGAAGGGGGCGCACACTGATGGCCGGGGAACAGCTTCTCAAGGTTCAGGGCGTCGAGACCTATTACGGCAATATCCGCGCGCTCGCCGGCATCGATGTCGAAGTCAACAAAGGTGAAATCGTCAGCCTGATCGGTGCCAACGGCGCCGGCAAGTCGACGCTGATGATGACGATCTGCGGCAGCCCGCAGGCGCGCACCGGCTCGATCATCTTCGACGGCAAGGATATCACAAAGCTTCCGACGCACGAGATCGCGCGGCTGCGCATCGCGCAGTCGCCGGAAGGGCGCCGTATCTTCCCGCGCATGACCGTTCTGGAAAACCTCCAGATGGGCGCGGGCCTCGATAACCTCAAGTATTTCCACGAGGATCTCGAAAAGATCTTCGTCATGTTCCCGCGCCTGAAGGAACGCCAGACGCAGCGCGGCGGCACGCTTTCGGGCGGCGAACAGCAGATGCTGTCGATCGGCCGCGCGCTGATGGCCCGTCCGAAGCTCCTGCTTCTCGACGAGCCGTCGCTCGGTCTCGCACCGCTGATCGTCAAGGGCATTTTCGAGGCGATCAAGAAGCTCAACGAAACGGAAGGCCTGACGGTCTTCCTCGTCGAGCAGAACGCATTTGCTGCCCTCAAGCTTTCGCACCGCGCTTACGTGATGGTGAACGGCAAGGTGACGATGAGCGGTTCCGGCAAGGAGCTGCTTGCCAATCCCGAAGTCCGCGCCGCCTATCTCGAAGGCGGACGGCATTGATCCGGGCAGAAGGGAGACTTTGACATGCAGGGACTTTTCTTCGAACCGGATATGGGCGTCAGAACCGTCATCCGCGCCATCGTCATGCTGATCGGTTTCTGGACCGCATGGCGCGCCGGCAAGGCCGCAGCCGATGGCTGGAGCAATTACCCGCTGGTGATTGCCTATACCTTCCTGCTCGCCTGGGTGATGCAGTTCCTGCATCACGCGCTGTTCGACGGCCCGATGCTGAGCGGCTTCTACTACATCATCGATTTCGTGCTGCTGCTGGTCTTCTCGACGGCCGGCTTCCGCTATCGCCGCACCAATCAGATGGTCAACAACTATTACTGGCTGTACGAAAAAACTTCCGCCTTCTCGTGGAAGAACAAACATTGACAGCCCGTTGAAACTAGGCATGAATTGCCTCAGCGGCGGTGACCCAAGTCTTCGACTTGAAACGGAAATCCGCCACTGACAAAAATCGAAGGGCATGGCCAAAAGCCGGACAATCCGGTTTCGTGCCCCCAGAGTGGAACAGCTTCCCCGGCGCAGACGATGGTGGGTAATGCGCTGGGTCTTGGACCGGAACCCGCCCAAAAATTGGGAGTAAATACATGAAGAAGTATCTTCTGTCGGCAGTCGCCCTGACGGCTATGGTTGCTTTCAGCAACGCCGCCCGCGCTGACCTGCTCGTCGGTGTTGGTGGTCCGCTGACCGGCCCGAACGCTGCGTTCGGTGCACAGCTCCAGAAGGGTGCCGAACAGGCAGCCGCTGACATCAACGCTGCCGGTGGCATCAACGGCGAGCAGATCAAGGTCGAGCTCGGTGACGACGTCTCCGACCCGAAGCAGGGCATCTCGGTCGCCAACAAGTTCGTCGCTGACGGCGTCAAGTTCGTTGTTGGCCACTTCAACTCGGGCGTTTCCATCCCGGCTTCCGAAGTCTACGCCGAAAACGGCATTCTCGAAATCACCCCGGCTGCGACGAACCCGCAGTTCACCGAGCGTGGTCTCTGGAACACCTTCCGTACCTGCGGCCGTGACGACCAGCAGGGCGCCATCGCCGGCAAGTATCTCGCCGACCACTTCAAGGACGCCAAGATCGCTGTCGTTCACGACAAGACGCCTTACGGCCAGGGTCTCGCTGACGAAACCAAGAAGGCCATGAACGCCGCTGGTATCACCGAAGCCTTGTACGAAGGCATCAACGTCGGCGACAAGGACTTCTCGGCCCTCATCGCCAAGATGAAGGAAGCCGGCGTTTCGATCATCTACTGGGGTGGTCTCCACACCGAAGCCGGTCTCATCATCCGCCAGGCGAAGGACCAGGGCCTGAAGGCAACGCTCGTATCGGGTGACGGTATCGTTTCGAACGAACTGGCTTCG
Organism: Rhizobium sp. FG96; assembly: GCF_057808655.1. Taxonomy (NCBI): domain Bacteria; kingdom Pseudomonadati; phylum Pseudomonadota; class Alphaproteobacteria; order Hyphomicrobiales; family Rhizobiaceae; genus Rhizobium; species Rhizobium sp. FG96. The sequence goes on from NZ_JBMDIL010000013.1 coordinate 113,939, forward strand.
ATCGCCGGCGACGCCGTCGAAGGCACGCTGAACACCTTCGGCCCGGATCCGACGCTGAACCCGGCCAACAAGGACCTCGTCGAGAAGTTCAAGGCTGCCGGCTTCAACCCGGAAGCTTACACCCTCTACTCCTACGCTGCGATGCAGTCGATCGCAGGCGCTGCAAAGGCTGCCGGTTCCAATGATCCGGAAGCCGTTGCCAAGGCCATGAAGGAAAAGGGTCCGTTCCCGACCGTTCTCGGCGACATGTCGTTCGACGAAAAGGGCGACCCGAAGCTCCCGGGCTACATCATGTACGAATGGAAGAAGGGTCCGGACGGCAAGTACAGCTACTTCCCGCAGGAAGCTGCGAAGTAAGCATCGCTTGCACGGTTCATGCCGTTTAGAGGAAGCCCGGTTTCGACCGGGCTTCTTTGTTTTTGGCGACGGTTGGAGCGTGGAGTGACGTTTTCAATCGGGATGTGATGGGCTAGCTTTCACGCCCCGCCAGAATTCAGAAATGGAAATTTCGATGTCCCGACCGCGCATTCTCGTCACCCGCCGGTGGCCTGCCGCCGCCGAAGCCGCTCTTGCCGAGCGTTTCGACGTGACTTTCAACGACGCAGACGTGCCGCTCGGTCCCGATGCGCTGCGCCAGGCGCTGGCGGATTATGACGCTGTCCTGCCGACGGTTTCCGACAAGCTGCCGGCATCCGTGTTCGAGGGCAGCCCGCGGGCGAAAATCCTCGGCAATTTCGGCGTCGGCTACAATCACATCGACATCGACGCCGCCAAGGCGAAGGGTATTGCCGTCACCAATACACCGGGCGTGCTGACGGACTGCACCGCCGATATCGCCATGCTGCTGCTGCTCGATGTCGCCCGCCGTGGTGGAGAGGGTGATCGGCAGGTCCGCGCCAATGAATGGAAGGGCTGGTGCCCGACGCATATGATCGGCACCAAGGTCTCCGGCAAGACCGTCGGCATCATCGGCTTCGGCCGCATCGGCAAGGCCTTCGCCCAGCGCTGCCATTTCGGCTTCGGCATGGATGTGGTGTTTTACAATCGCTCGAAGGTCGATGAGGCCGAAGCCGCCCGCTACGGCGCCCGCCAGCTTGCGACCGTCGAGGACGTGCTCGGCGCCGCCGATTTCGTGTCGCTGCATTGCCCCGGCGGGGCCGAAAACCGCCATCTGATGAATGCGGCGCGGTTTGCTGCGATGAAGAAGGGGGCGTTCCTGATCAACACGGCTCGCGGCGATGTTGTCGACGAGACGGCGCTGATTGCGGCGCTGCAGACCGGTGTGATCCGTGGGGCCGGGCTCGATGTCTACGAGGCGGAGCCGCAGGTGCCGGAGGCTTTGAAGGCGATGGAGAACGTCGTCCTCCTGCCGCATCTCGGCAGCGCGACGGAGGAGACGCGCACGGCCATGGGGATGAAGGTGGTGGACAATGTCACCGCGTTCTTCGAGGGCAGGGAGCCTGCGGATCGGGTAGTTTGAGGGTTTCGGTAGGCCGGTAGGCGTCGAGCAAGCTCGCCCCCCTCTGCCCTGCCGGGCATCTCCCCCACAGGTGGGGAGATGACTCGTGGCGTGCGCATCGCATTCATTGAACCAATGTGCTCTCAGCTTCGATTTCTGGATGGCAAGGCGAGCGGGTGCGCCCAGCCAATCTCCCCACCTGTGGGGGAGATGCCCGGCAGGGCAGAGGGGGGGCGAGCTTGCTCGAAGTCTAAGACTCAAGCGACCCCAACCTCACCCCTCATGCAACACATGCGCCGCCTTCACCGCGGCCGACGCCCGGTTTTCCACGCCGAGTTTCACATAAATCTGCTCCAGATGCTTGTTCACCGTCCGCGCCGAGAGCCCCAGGATCTCGCCGATATCGCGGTTGGCCTTGCCCTTGGCGATCCACAGCAGCACTTCCGACTCCCGCTGGGTCAGCGAAAAATGTTGGCGCAGCACCGCGTCGTCGCTGCGCTGGCTGATTGCCGTCAGGCGGAAGAGGTATTCGTCGGGGCCGATGGTGCCGAGGAAGGCGAGCTGGAGGGCGGGTTGGCCGGCGTGGCTGATCGAGAAGGCGGCGTCACGGCCGGTCGCCATGCGGTCCTTCATCCAGGCGGCGATATGGGCCGTGACGGTCGCGAGCGCATCGTCGCTGCCCATGGCGGCGTTGACGAGGCGGGTTGCCTGCGGGGTCGACCAGTGCACCTTGCCGTCGCCCTTCACCGCCAGCAGATGACGGCCGGCGGCGTCGAGGGCGACGCGGGCGCTTTGCGTCGAGCGGGCGTTGCGCAGGTGAACGCGGATGCGGGCGCGCAGCTCGTCGATATTGATCGGCTTCGTCAGATAGTCGACGCCGCCGGATTCCAGCGCGTGGACCACATGCTCGGTTTCCGTCAGCCCGGTCATGAAGATCACCGGCACCTGGCTGACGGCGGCGTTCTCTTTCAGCTTGCGGCAGGTCTCGAAGCCATCCATCGAGGGCATGACGGCATCGAGCAGGATGAGATCCGGCGTGATGCGCTCGACGATATTGAGTGCCGCCGAGCCGGAGGTGGCGATCAGCACGGAGAAGCCGGATTGCTCCAGCGCATCGGTGAGAAAGCCGAGCGCCTCGGGCGAGTCGTCGACCAGCAGCACGATATCGCGGGGGTGGGCCTGATCAGCCAATGGTTTCCACCTTTTCGTTGAACCGGTGCAGGAAAGTCATGCAGCCGTCGAGATCGAACGCCGCCACATAGGCGCGAAGTTCCTCGGTAAATGGCTGATTTGCCTCGTCCTTGGCAAGGTCGTTGAGCTTGGCTTCGATACCCCTGATGTAGCCGATTTCGCAGAGCCGCATCAGTTCCTCGACATGGGCGATGCCGGGGCTGACGAGCGGCGGTTTTGGCGGCGGAGCGGGCACCGCCGCCGTGTCCGCGTAGGTCCATTTCAGGCCGAGATGCAGCGCCAGCTTGTCGCGCAGCTGCCTGATGTCGACGGGCTTGCCGATCGCGTCATTATGGCTGTCATCGCTTTCGGCTGTCGCTGCGGCATCGCCGATATTGGCGGACAGCATGACGATAGGCGAGGTCTGGCCGTTTTCGCGCAGGCGCGAGGCGAGTTGCCAGCCGCTCATGCCGGGCATCGAGATATCGACCAGGAAGAGATCGGGCTGGATGCCCTCGATCAGCGTCAGGCAATCGGTGCCGCTGGCTGCCGTCAGCACGACGAAATCGAGCGGTGCCAGGATTTCCCGCATCATCTCGCGGTGATCCTCGTTGTCGTCGACGACGACGATGGTGCGGCGCGGGCCGTCGTAGCTGACGATCTTCTTCTCCTGCGGCGGCGCCGTCATCTCGCGCATGACGGCCGAGAGCATCAGGCGGACGCGGAAGGTCGAGCCCTGGTCCTTCTCGCTCGTCACCAGGATTTCGCCGCCGAGCGTATTGGTCAGAAGCCGGGTGATCGTCAGGCCGAGGCCGAGGCCCGGCATCGGGCGGATGCTGTCGGCCTCGCCGCGCTGGAAGGGTTCGTAGATGCGGCTCAAATCCTTCTCGGCGATGCCGCGGCCGGTATCTGAAACGGTGAAGGTCGCGACCTGGCTGCGATAGCCGACATCGAAGGTGACGCTGCCCTCGTCGGTGAACTTGATGGCGTTGGAGAGCAGGTTGACGAGGATCTGGCGCAGGCGCTTCTCATCGGTGCGCACGAATTGCGGCAGCGACGGCGTGCGGTCGTGAATGAAGGCGAGGCCCTTGGCCTGCGCCTGCGGACGGAACATGTCGACGATCTGGTCGAGGAAATCCTGAATGTTGATCTCGTTGGAATAGACCTGCAGGCGACCGGCCTCGATCTTTGAAATATCCAGCAGCCCGTCGATCAGACCGGAGAGATGCTCGGCCGAGCGGCGGATGACCTTGATCGAGGATTGGCGCGGCGGCGGGATGGTCTCGTCGCGCTCGAGGATCTGGGCATAGCCGAGCACGGCATTGAGCGGCGTGCGCAGCTCATGGCTGAGGCCGACGACATAGCGGCTCTTGGCGCGGTTGGCGGCTTCGGCGGTTTCCTTGGCGTTCTGCAGCGCAGCGTCGGTCTTCTTGTGGGCGGCGATCTCTTTCAGGAGCAGCGTGTTCTGGCGCGAGGATTCCTCCTCGGCGACGACGCGGCTGTCATGGGCGAGCACATAGAACCAGCAGACGACGCCGGCGATGACGGCGAAGACGAAGAAGACGATCAGGATGGTGCGGTTGACGACTTCGGCCGTCTCCGGCGAGGCGGAAGCCACCTGATGGGCAATCATCGCCAGGATCGCGCCGACCGCGGTCAGCGCCAGCACCACGGCGATGCCGTAGCGTCCCAAGCGGGTCGTCAGTTTCTGCACCACGGTTTCCGGCAGCACGGCCTTGGCGACGGTGCCGACCTGGGCATTCAGCCGCGCCTTCGGCTTGCACATGTCGTGGCAGCGGCTGTCGAGCGAACAGCAGAGCGAGCAGATCGGCGCGGCATAGGCAGGGCACCAGGCCATGTCCTCGGGCTCGAACGGGTGTTCGCAGACCGAGCAGGTGATGCTTGTCAGGTTCTTCCAGCTGTGGCGCGGCTTGCGGGCGAGGTAGAACTTGCCCTTGGTCGCCCAGGCGATCAGCGGCGAGGCGGTCAGCGCGATGACGAGGGTGATATAGGGCGCGAGCGAGGCGGCGATCGGGCCGAAGGCGCCGAAATGGGCGATCAGCGAAATGCCGGCCGAGAGCGTCATGGCGCCGAGGCCGACCGGGTTGATATCGTAGAGATGGGCGCGCTTGAACTCGATACCGGGAGGGGCGAGGCCAAGCGGCTTGTTGATGAAGAGATCGGCGGAGATCGTGCAGAGCCAGGCCATGGCGATGATCGAGAAGATGCCGAGCGTCTCCTCCAGCAGCCGGTAGATGCCGAGCTCCATCAGGAGGAGCGCGATCGCCACGTTGAAGATCAGCCAGATGACGCGGCCGGGATGGCTGTGGGTCAGGCGCGAGAAGAAGTTGGACCAGGCGAGCGAGCCCGCATAGGCGTTCATGACGTTGATCTTCAGCTGCGAAACGACGACGAAGGCGGCCATCAACAGCAGGGCGGCATTGTGCCAGGGGATCATGTAGCCGAAAGCGGTGAGATACATCTGCGCCGGATCGGCGGCGCGGTCGACGGGCACGCCGGCCGTGAAGGTCAGCACGACGAGAAAGGAACCGGCCAGGAGCTTCGGCGCGCCGATGATCACCCAGCCGGGGCCGGCGAGGAAGACGGCGAGGCGGTGGCGCCACTTGCGCTGCCCATCCGGCGGCAGGAAGCGCAGGAAGTCGGCCTGCTCGCCGATCTGCGACATCAGCGCCAGGATGACGGCGGAGGCGGCGCCGAATTCCACCAGGTTGAAATCGGCGACGGTGCCTGGCGGTCCCGAGGCATGGCGGATGCCGGCGAAGGCGCGCCAGACATCGAATTTCTCCCAGTCGAGAAAGGCGATGAAGATGAAGGGCAGGACGTTGAGGATGATCCAGAAGGGTTGGGTGACGAGCTGGAATCGGCTGATCAGCTTGACGCCGTGCGTCACGAGCGGGATCACCATCACGGCGCTGATGATATAGCCGATCCAGAGCGGAATGCCGAGCGTCAGCTCCAGCGCGCCGGACATGATCGAGGCCTCGATCGCAAACAGCATGAAGGTGAAGCTGGCATAGATCAGCGAGGTGATGGTCGAGCCGATATAGCCGAAGCTGGCGCCACGCGTCAGAAGGTCGATATCGACGCCGTGGCGGATCGCGTAGCGGCTGATCGGCAAGCCAATCATGAGCATGGCAATCGAGGCGACGATGATGGCGAAGAAGGCGTTGGTCGTGCCGTAGGAGAGCGTGATCGCCCCGCCGATCGCCTCCAGCGCCAGGAAGGAGATGGCGCCGATCGCCGTCTGCGAGATGCGCTGCGAGGAAAACTGTCTTGCGCTCTTTGCGGTGAAGCGCAGCGCATAGTCCTCCAGCGTCTGGTTCGCGACCCAGCGGTTATACTCGCGCCGGACCGGAATGATGCGTTGCCGCGCTGCCATGCTGCTCTGCCGGTCCCTTCGTTCCCCTTGTCACACTTCCGTAACATGGATGGCCGGAGCGCTTAAGAGTGCAGCGCAGCAATCGCGTGCAGATTTCGCCCCGGTGCCTACGTCATATTACGTATGTGTTTTTGCAGTGCAGCACCGGATAGTCCCCTAAGCAACAGTTAATTTTTGCCTTCCGGCCTGTTGTCGAACAAGAAGAGGGGATCACAAGATGAATCTGCGATCATACGTTTCAGGTGCCGTTCTCGGCGCCGTCATGTCGGCCACGGCCGCATTCCACGGAGCAGTTGCCGCCGACGACACGATCAAGGTCGGCGTTCTGCACTCGCTCTCCGGCACCATGGCCATCTCCGAGACGACGCTCAAGGACGCCATGCTGATGCTCATCGACGAGCAGAACAAGAAGGGCGGCCTTCTCGGCAAGAAGCTCGAAGCCGTCGTCGTCGACCCGGCTTCCGACTGGCCGCTGTTTGCCGAAAAGGCACGCGAGCTGATCGAAAAGGACAAGGTCGCGGCCGTTTTCGGTTGCTGGACCTCCTCGTCGCGCAAGTCGGTTCTGCCTGTTTTCGAAGAGCTGAACTCGATCCTGTTCTACCCGGTCCAGTACGAGGGTGAAGAATCCTCGCGCAACATCTTCTACACGGGTGCTGCTCCGAACCAGCAGGCGATCCCGGCGGTCGACTACCTGATGGAGAAGGAAGGCGTGAAGCGCTTCGTTCTCGAAGGCACCGACTACGTCTATCCGCGCACCACCAACAAGATCCTGGAAGCCTATCTGATCTCGAAGGGCATTCCGAAGGAAGACATCATCGTCAACTACACGCCGTTCGGCTTCTCCGACTGGCAGACGGAAGTCTCCAAGATCAAGGAATTCGGCGCCGCCGGCAAGAAGACCGCCGTCGTCTCGACGATCAACGGCGACGCCAACGTTCCGTTCTACAAGGAACTCGGCAACCAGGGCGTCAAGGCAACCGATATCCCCGTCGTCGCCTTCTCGGTCGGCGAAGAAGAACTTGCCGGTCTCGACACCAAACCGCTCGTCGGCCACCTCGCTGCCTGGAACTACTTCGAGTCGGTCGAAAGCCCGGCGAACAAGAAGTTCATCAAGGAATGGCACGCCTTCACGAAGAACGACAAGCGCGTGACCAACGACCCGATGGAAGCTGCCTATATCGGCTTCAACGCCTGGGTTAAGGCCGTTCAGGCCGCCGGCACGACCGACACCGACAAGGTTCTCGACACCATCATCGGCGTCTCCGTTCCGAACCTCTCCGGCGGCACGGCAACCGTCATGCCGAACCACCACATCACCAAGCCTGTCCTGATCGGCGAAATCCAGGCCGACGGCCAGTTTGAAATCGTGCAGCAGACGCCTGCCGTCGTCGGTGACGAATGGTCCGACTACCTGCCTGACTCCAAGGACCTGATCTCCGATTGGCGCAAGCCGATGAACTGCGGCAACTTCAACGTTGCGACCGGCAAGTGCGGCGGCAAGGGGTCTTGAGTTAGCCGATCCGATACCTGCCTGATGACTTCCGTCCGGATCCTATCTCCGGGCGGAAGCTCCGTCCCAAACGGTTGCTGCCCAAAAGGCCAACGATAGTCCAGGCGAGAAAGCCGATGTATCGCGCCCTCAAGCTTATCCTTCTTACCCTCTGCCTCGCGGCTCCGATGCTTGCATCGCCGCTGAAGGCGCAGGAAGACATTCATGCCCTCGTCAACGCGCTCGGCGAAGGCGATTTCGATCAGCGCGCCGAAGCCATCAAGGCGCTCGTTGCCTCCAAGGACCCGCATGTCGGCCAGATCCTGCAGCAGCTCAGCGACGGCCAGCTCTACGTGAATTCGGAAGAGGGCGGCCCGGTGCTGCTCCAGGGCGGCGCCGAGGACGAGCCGACCTTTTCCGATCCGATCAGCGGCGAAGCCGTCGATGGCGTCGACGCCGATTACATGTCGAAGGTGAAGATCAACAATTCCCTGCGCGGCGCGATCGCCAGCGCCATGAGCACGCTGACGCTGCTGAGCCCGGATCGTTCCGCGCGGCTTGCAGCGGCGCAAGGCCTGCTGCGCGATGCAGATCCCTCCAATCTCGAGCTTCTGAACTCCGCGCTTGCGGGCGAGAAGGATGCCGAGGTCAAGAACACGATGGAAGCCGCGCGCGCCGTGATGATGCTGAAAAGCGATGTCAGCGCCGAGGACAAGAAGGCCGCCATCGACACCATCGCCGCCCGCGGCGACCGCAACGCGCTGACGATCCTGACGACGGCGATGGAAACCGCACCCGATGATCTGAAGCCCGCCATCCAGTCGGATATCGATGGCATCAAGCGCAACCTGGCGGTCTGGGATGTGGTGCAGAACGTCTGGTACGGGCTGTCGCTCGGTTCCGTGCTGCTGCTGGCAGCCATTGGCCTTGCGATCACCTTCGGCGTCATGGGCGTCATCAACATGGCGCATGGCGAAATGGTGATGATTGGCGCCTACACGACCTATGTCGTGCAGGAATATATCACCGCCAACTTCCCCGAGATGGCCAATTACTCGCTGGCCTTCGCCGTGCCCGCCGCCTTCGTCTTCACCGGCTTCGTCGGACTGATCATCGAGCGCCTCGTCATCCGCTATCTCTACGGCCGGCCGCTGGAAACGCTGCTGGCCACCTGGGGCGTGTCGCTGATCCTGCAGCAGGCGGTGCGCACGATCTTCGGCCCGACCAACCGCGAGGTGCGCAATCCGAGCTGGATGTCGGGCGCTTTCGAGCTCGGCGGCCTGTCGATTACCTGGAACCGCCTCTGGATCATCGTCTTCTCGATGGCGGTGTTCGTGACGCTGCTGATGTTGCTCAAACGCTCCGCCTTCGGTCTGCAGATGCGCGCCGTCACCCAGAACCGCCGTATGGCCTCATCGATGGGGATCCGCACCGGCTGGGTCGATGCCTTCACCTTCGCGCTCGGCTCCGGCATTGCCGGCATGGCGGGCGTCGCACTCAGCCAGATCGACAACGTCTCGCCGAACCTCGGCCAGAGCTACATCATCGACAGCTTCATGGTCGTGGTCTTCGGCGGCGTCGGCAATCTCTGGGGCACGCTGGTCGGCGCTCTGTCGCTCGGCGTCGTCAACAAGTTCCTGGAACCCTTCGCCGGCGCCGTGCTCGGCAAGATCCTGGTGCTCGTCCTCATCATCCTCTTCATCCAGAAGCGTCCCCGCGGGCTCTTCGCACTCAAAGGAAGGGCGGTGGAAGCATGATTACGGCCTTCCTTATCCGGTCTCTCGATCGCAAGATCTCCATTGCCATCGCCATCCTGCTCATGGTCGCCGTCCTCGTTCCGGTTCTCAACCTGATGACCGACCCCGAGAACCCGCTGCACATCCCGACCTACATCATGGCGCTGTTCGGCAAGTATCTCACCTATGCGCTGCTGGCGCTGGCGCTCGATCTCGTCTGGGGCTTCTGCGGCATTCTCTCGCTCGGCCACGGCGCTTTCTTCGCGCTCGGCGGCTATGCGATGGGCATGTATCTGATGCGCCAGATCGGCTCGCGCGGCGTCTATGGCGATCCTGTTCTGCCCGATTTCATGGTGTTCCTGAACTGGAAGGAGCTGCCCTGGTTCTGGTACGGCTTCGACCAGTTCTGGTTTGCGGCGCTGATGGTTCTCCTCGTGCCCGGCCTGCTTGCCTTCGTCTTCGGCTGGTTCGCCTTCCGCTCACGCGTCAACGGCGTCTATCTCTCGATCATCACCCAGGCGATGACCTACGCGCTGCTGCTTGCCTTCTTCCGCAACGACATGGGCTTCGGCGGCAATAACGGCATGACCGACTTCAAGGAAATCCTTGGCTTCAGCGTTCAGGCCGACGGTACGCGCGCCAGCCTGTTTGCCGCGACCGCGATCTTCCTGGCGCTGTCGCTGATGATCTCCTCGGCGATCGTGCGCTCCAAGTTCGGCAAGGTGCTGGTCGGCGTGCGCGATGCTGAAAGCCGCACGCGCTTCCTCGGCTACCGCGTCGAGCATTTCAAGCTCTTCACCTTCGTCGTCTCGGCGATGATGGCGGGCATTGCGGGTGCGCTCTACGTGCCGCAGGTCGGCATCATCAATCCTGGCGAATTCGCGCCTGCAAACTCGATCGAAGTGGTCATCTGGACGGCTGTCGGCGGCCGGGCGACGCTGATCGGGCCGATCCTTGGCGCCATCCTCGTCAATGGCGGCAAGACGATCTTCACCGGCCTCTTCCCAGAGTTCTGGCTCTTTGCGCTCGGCGGTCTCTTCGTGCTCGTCACGCTGTTCCTGCCGAAGGGCATTGTCGGCACCATCGCCCAGTATTTCGGCCGCAAGAAGCCGCGGACGGAAGCGACGCCTCCCTCGCTCGAGGACGGCGTCGATGCGAAAATCCAGCCAGCGGAGTGAGCGCCGATGATCCCCGACGTCAAACCCAACAGCGTGCTCTATCTCGACGGCGTGTCGGTGTCCTTCGATGGCTTCAAGGCGCTGAATTCGCTGTCGATCGTCATCGAACCCGGTGAGCTGCGCGCCATCATCGGCCCGAACGGCGCCGGCAAGACGACGATGATGGATATCATCACCGGCAAGACGCGGCCCGACGAGGGCGCCGTCTTCTTCAACGGCCAGACCGACCTGACGAAGCTCGACGAGGCCGACATCGCCCAGCTCGGCATCGGCCGCAAGTTCCAGAAGCCGACGGTCTTCGAAAGCCACACGGTCTGGGACAATCTGGAACTGGCGCTGAACCGCCGCCGCGGCGTGTTCTCGACGCTGTTCTACCGGTTGTCGGCAGAAGACAAGGCACGCATCGAGGAAATCCTCGAGACCGTTCGTCTGACGCATCGTCGCGACGAGCTCGCCGCCAATCTCTCGCATGGGCAGAAGCAGTGGCTGGAGATCGGCATGCTGCTCGCCCAGGAGCCGAAGCTGCTGCTCGTCGACGAGCCGGTCGCCGGGATGACCGATGCCGAAACGGCGGAGACCGCGATCCTGCTCAAGGAAATCGCCAAGACCCGCTCGGTGGTCGTCGTCGAACACGACATGGGCTTCATCCGCGACCTCGGCGTCAAGGTGACGTGCCTGGCCGAAGGCTCGGTGCTGGCCGAGGGGTCGATCGATTTTGTCAGTTCCGATCCGAAGGTGATCGAGAACTATCTGGGGCGGTGAGGGATGAGCAAATTGTCTTCGAAGGCCAAAACCCCTCCCCAACCCCTCCCCACAAGGGGGAGGGGCTTAACCAAGGCGGCCTCTCCTTGCCAAGCTCTCCCGATCTTCAATGGGGTGATATTTTCTGAGGCGGCTGCGCCGTGTCAGTCCCTCCCCCTTGTGGGGAGGGGTTGGGGAGGGGTCTTTGCATCCGCACTTCGCCAGGAGACGGCATCATGCTGACAGTCGAAAACGCAAACCTCCACTACGGCGCGGCACAGGCGCTGCGCGGCATCTCGATCAAGGCCGAGATGGGCAAGATCACCTGCGTGCTTGGCCGCAACGGCGTCGGCAAGAGTTCACTGCTGCGCGCCGTCACCGGCCAGCATCCGCTGTCTGCGGGCAGCGTCACCTTCAACGAGACGAGGCTCAACGGCCTGCCGCCCTTTGCGCGGGCCAAGCAGGGCATCGGCTATGTGCCGCAGGGGCGCGAGATCTTTCCGCTGCTGACGGTGAAGGAAAATCTGGAGACCGGCTTTGCTCCGCTTGGCCGCCGCGACCGCAACATCCCCGATGACATCTTCAGTCTCTTCCCGGTGCTGAAGTCGATGCTGTCACGTCGCGGCGGCGATCTTTCCGGCGGGCAGCAACAGCAGCTGGCGATCGGCCGGGCCATGGTGACGCGGCCGAAGATCCTGGTGCTCGACGAGCCGACCGAGGGCATCCAGCCGTCGATCATCAAGGATATCGGCCGGGCGATCCGTTATCTCCGGGATTCCACCGGCATGGCGATCCTGCTGGTCGAGCAATATCTCGATTTCTGCCGCGAGCTTGCCGATTACGTCTACATCATGGACCGTGGCGAGATCGTCCATGAGGGTCTGGCCGAGACGCTGGATACCCCGGAGGCACGCCGCCATCTGACCGTCTGAGCGGCAAATGCCGCTTTTGCGGGCAATCCTGCCATCGACGATCGGCTGTCCGTCCTGCCGTTGCGGGCGGGATGGGCGGCATGAGAATTGCTTGCTTTCATTTGTTTGGACTTATTGAATGGCGGCGGCCGGTAACCGGCGGCTGTTTGCAGGGGATGGAATGACGAGCGCAGCGGCGACGACCAGACCGCAGAGAGCCGAGGGACGGGGACATCTGGCGGCGAGCATGCTGGATGGCCGCACGCGGCTGCGCGAGTTCTATCAGGAGGGGGCGGCAAAGATCCGCCTGCCTCAGACCTTCGACGCCTCGATGGAGGCCGTCATCATCAACACCGCGGGCGGGCTGACGGGCGGCGACCGGATAAACTGGAGCGTCGCGGCCGGGCCCGGCACCCGCATCGACGTCACCACACAGGCCTGCGAGAAGATTTACAAGGCATCGGCGGGCACTGCCGAAGTCACCACGCGCATCGAGGCCGGCGCCGGCGCCCGCGTCGACTGGCTGCCGCAGGAAACCATCCTCTTCGACCGCGCCTCGCTCTTCCGCCGCCTCGACGTCAATCTCGACGAGACCGCCGAGTTCCTGGCCGTCGAGGCGATCCTGCTCGGCCGCAAGGCGATGGGCGAGGCGATGGTGACAGGCCTCTTCCGCGACCGCTGGCGCATCCGCCGCGCCGGCCGGCTGATCCATGCGGAGGAACTGAAGCTCGAGGGCGAGGTATCGGCGCTGACGGCTAGGCAGCCGGTGCTCGGCGGGCAGGTGGCGTTCGCGACGCTTCTCTATGCCGGGCCGCTCGCCGAGAGCTATCTTGCCAGGGCGCGGCCGCTGCTTGAGGGGTACATGGCGGGCGCCAGCGCCTGGAGCGGCAAGCTCGTCATCCGCGCCGCGGCACCCGATGGCTTCGCGCTCAGAAAAATCCTGATCCCGGTCATATCGGCCTTGCGCAACGGCGCCCCGGTGCCGAAAGTCTGGAACCTGTAATTCAGCTGGAATGGAAGAACGATGAACCTCACTCCGAGAGAAAAAGACAAGCTGTTGATTTCCATGGCGGCGATGGTGGCGCAGCGGCGGCTCGATCGCGGCGTCAAGCTTAACTATCCGGAAGCGATCGCGCTGATCAGCGATTTCGTCGTCGAAGGTGCGCGCGACGGCCGCCCGGTCGCCGAGCTGATGGAGGCTGGTGCCCACGTCATCGGCCGTCACCAGGTGATGGAGGGCATCGCCGAGATGATCCACGACGTGCAGGTGGAAGCGACATTTCCTGACGGTACCAAGCTCGTCACCGTCCACGAACCGATCCGCTGAGCTGCGTGAGGAGGAAGACATGATCCCAGGCGAAATCATTGCCGCGAGCGGCGATATCGAACTCAACTCCGGCGCTCCGACCATCACGATCGATGTGTCGAATACCGGCGACCGGCCGGTGCAGGTCGGCAGCCACTATCATTTCGCGGAGACCAATGGCGGCTTGGCCTTCGAGCGCGAGAAGGCGCAGGGCATGCGCCTCGACATCCCGGCGGGCACTGCCGTGCGTTTCGAGCCGGGCCAGACCCGCTCGGTGACGCTGATCCCGCTCTCGGGCAAGCGCGAAGTCTACGGCTTCCGCCAGCTCGTCATGGGCAAGCTTTAAAACACAAGAAAATAACGGAAGACGGGAGGAAATGATGCGTTTGGTGATTGGCCTGCTGGCGCTCGCGGGCGGCGTGATGATGGCTTCGGGTGTGTTCGCGCAGGAGGAGACCGACTGCAAGAACCCTGAGACCCAGGCGGAGATGACGAGCTGCGAGCAGGATCGATATGGCGAGGCCGACAAGGCGCTGAACGCCCAGTGGAAGGAAACGCGGGCTGCCGCGGCTGCGACCGACGAGGGTCTGGACGAGAGCGATCGCGGCGCCGAGAAGGCGCTGCTGACGGCACAGCGTGCCTGGATCTCCTATCGCGATGCGCAATGCGAGGCCGAGGGCTTTCAGGCGCGCGGCGGGTCGATGGAGCCGATGCTGGTGGCCGGCTGCCTCGCCAATATGAGCGATAACCGCACGAAGGAGCTCAAGGCTCTGGCGGATGCAATGGGCGGCAATTGAGGTGGCACAGAAGGTGATGATCGTCGGCAACGGAGATGTGGGTGAGGAGGGACGCGCGGCGATCGCCGCCGCCGACTTCGTCATCCGTTTCAACGAATGCCGCTCCTACGCTTCGAGCCCCGGCCGAACCGATGTCGTCGCCGTCTGCAATACCGGCCGTCCCGGCAAGGCGATGACCGGCGATACCGGCTGGCGGACGTTGCCAGGCGTCGTCGAAGCCTCGGAAATCTGGTGCGTGCGCGATCCGGAAAAGTTTGCCGAAATGCGCGGCCCGCTCGCCGTCTCGCATCCCGAGCTCGACGATTTCTGCGACGATTACACGAGTCAGTTCAAAGCCTTCTGCAAGGAAGCTGGCAAACGGCATGTGGTCGTTGAGAAAGTGATTCATGAGGCGGTGGACGAGGCGCTCTCGGCCTATGGCCCGGCACCCTACGTCGTCCCCAGCACCGGCCTCATCGCCATCGCCGAAACCTTCCGCCGCTTCCCCGACGCCGAGACCGGCCTTGCCGGCTTCGGCCACGCCGGCTGGGACGGCCACCCCTTCGCCGCCGAACGCCAGCTCGTCGACCGCTACATCGCCGAAGGGCGGCTCGTTCGTTATGCCGCCGACCAGTCTCATTCTTCCTCCCAAGGAGCCTGACAGATGCCCCACAAGATCTCCCGCGCCGCTTATGCCAGCATGTTCGGACCGACCGTTGGCGACAAGGTGCGGCTTGCCGATACCGAGCTCTTCATCGAGATCGAGAAGGACTTCACCACCTATGGCGAAGAGGTGAAGTTCGGCGGCGGCAAGGTGATCCGGGATGGGATGGGGCAGAGCCAGGTGACGCGTGCCAATGGCGCAGTCGATACCGTTATCACCAATGCCGTGATCGTCGATCACACCGGCATCGTGAAGGCCGATATCGGGCTCAAGGGCGGGCGGATCGTGGCGATCGGCAAGGCGGGCAATCCGGATACGCAGCCGGGCGTCAATATCATCGTCGGCCCGGGCACGGAGGCGATTGCGGGCGAGGGCAAGATCGTCACGGCCGGTGGCATGGACAGCCATATCCATTTCATCTGCCCGCAGCAGATCGAGGAAGCGCTGATGTCGGGTCTCACCTGCATGCTGGGCGGCGGCACGGGCCCGGCGCATGGCACTCTGGCGACGACCTGCACGCCGGGACCCTGGCATATCGCCCGGATGATCGAGGCCGCCGATGCCTTCCCGATGAACCTTGCCTTCGCCGGCAAGGGCAATGCCTCGCTGCCCGGCGCGCTGGAGGAAATGGTGCTTGCCGGCGCTACCTCGCTGAAGCTGCATGAGGACTGGGGCACGACGCCCGGCGCCATCGACTGCTGCCTGACGGTTGCCGATCAGTATGACGTGCAGGTGATGATCCACACCGATACGCTGAACGAGAGCGGCTTCGTCGAGGATACGATCGGCGCCATCCGGGGCCGCACCATCCATGCCTTCCATACCGAAGGTGCGGGCGGCGGACATGCGCCTGACATCATCAAGATTTGCGGGCAGCCGAACGTTATCCCATCCTCGACCAACCCGACGCGACCCTATACGGTCAATACCATCGCCGAGCATCTCGACATGCTGATGGTCTGCCACCATCTGTCACCGTCGATCCCAGAGGATATCGCGTTTGCCGAAAGCCGCATCCGCAAGGAGACGATCGCTGCCGAAGACATTCTCCACGATATCGGCGCCTTCTCGATCATCTCGTCGGACAGCCAGGCCATGGGCCGCGTCGGCGAGGTGGCGATCCGCACCTGGCAGACCGCCGACAAGATGAAACGCCAGCGCGGTCGCCTGAAGGAAGAGACGGGCGAGAACGACAATTTCCGTGTGCGCCGCTACATCGCCAAATACACGATCAACCCGGCGATCGCCCACGGCCTCAGCCACGAGATCGGTTCGGTCGAAGTCGGCAAGCGCGCCGACCTCGTGCTCTGGAACCCGGCCTTCTTCGGCGTGAAGCCTGATATGGTGCTGCTCGGCGGCTCGATTGCGGCGGCGCCGATGGGCGATCCGAATGCCTCGATCCCGACACCGCAGCCGGTGCATTACCGTCCGATGTTTGCCTCCTACGGCAAGAGCCTGACGAACTCCTCGGTCACCTTCGTCTCCCAGGCGGCACTCGATGGCGGGCTGAAGGGCAGGCTCGGCGTTGCCAAGGATCTGCTCGCGGTGAAGAACACCCGCGGCGGAATCTCCAAGGCCTCGATGGTCCATAACAATCTGATGCCGCATATCGAGGTCGATCCCGAGACCTATGAAGTGCGGGCCGATGGCGAGCTCCTGACCTGCGAGCCGGCGACCGTTCTCCCGATGGCACAGCGCTACTTCCTGTTCTGAGCGTCGCCGTCTCGGGGAAGCAATTCGTTAACGCCGATTCTCTGCCCGGTTGTATTTAGCCGGGCAGATTTTTTTGGGTGGATTTGCGGCGTTGCCGACCCATCAAAATTTACTGATATAAATGTCGCATCAAACGCTTAATCAGTTTTTTATCAGTTCCGATTCAAGTTGAGCATTGCTGCAGCCTGCACGCGAAAATGCAAGTTTGTTAAATCGGGCAAATTCGATCAAATCTTAACGATCGGCTTAAGACCCCGGCAGCAAATGCATTCTAATCAAATGCCATGGGGTGCCGGGCTGGAGGTCGATTCGGATGAAAAGTTGGATGTCGCTCCAGACGGAGATGGGCAATTTTCAGCATCGCGCCACCATCATCAGCTTTGCGCTGAAGATGAGCTTTTCGGCCGTCATTCTTTCGGCGCTGATCATGCTGATCGTGCTGCCGCCGCTCTCCTATCTCGACCTTCTGCCGCTGTCGCTCGCCCATTCGCTGAGCCTCGGCATCGTCTTTGCCTGGATCGTCGGCGGGGCGGCCTGCGGGCTGCTGTCGCTGATCGCCGGTTTCGCGCTGCATCAGCTGACGGTCTCGCGGGCCGAGTTCGAAAAGCTGAGCCGCACCGACATGCTCTCCGGTCTCCTCAACCGGCGCGCCTTCACGGCGGCGCTGGCGGATGCCGATGGCGATGCCTCGCTCGTCATCTTCGACGTCGACCGCTTCAAGGCGATCAACGACCGCTTCGGCCATGCCTGCGGCGATGCGGTGATCATCGCCATCTCGGCCATCCTGGCGGCGGCCTTCAATGACGGCTCGGTTGTCGCGCGTCTCGGCGGCGAGGAGTTCGGCGTCATCGTCACCGGCTCGCCGCTGTCGGCCCGGCTGGAACAGGTAGAGCAGGTGAAGGCGCAGATCGCCCAGCAGCCTATCATCGCCGATGGCTGCAGCATCGCCATCACCATTTCGGCCGGCATCGCCGATCTGGAGACGGGGCGCAGCAAGGAGGCCGTCTATGCCTCGGCGGACAAGGCGCTCTATCTGGCAAAGGCGCTCGGCCGCAATCGCGTCATCCATGAGAGCGAGGGGCTGCATCATGCCTGGCACAGCCGCCTCGTCGAAAGCGGGCTCGGCGTGCAGGGCGATGCTGCCGATCACGACGAGCCGCAGCGCGCCTACGGCATTTAGCCACTGCGCGGATCCGCATTGGCGCTTGCGCGTCCTTCCGCTATTTTGCATGGTCGAAGTCCCATTGAAACGGACATGCCCATGCAACGCGTCACATCCTATCTCCCCGCCGGTACGCCGTCCTCCCACCCGATCGAGCAGGTGAAGCTGCCGCACGATCTGCGCCATCTCAGGCGCAAGCTGCTGCATCTGGAGAGCGGCGGCATGGTAATGCTCGACCTCAAGGACCCGGTGCTGTTTGCCAATGGCGATCTCCTGGTGCGCGATGACGGCGAGCTGATCGAGATTCTGGCGGCCGACGAGAAACTGTTCGAAGTGCGCGGCAAGGACCGGGTGCATCTGACCGAGCTTGCCTGGCATCTCGGCAACCGGCATCTGGCGGCGCAGATCGAGGAAGACCGCATCCTGATCCTGCGCGACCATGTGATCCGCACCATGCTGCAGGGTCTCGGCGCCCTCGTGCTCGATGTCAACGAGCCCTTCCAGCCGGCGCGCGGCGCCTATCATGGCCATGGACATGATCATCACGCTCATGACAACCACGATCACGGCCATCACCATTCTCACGACCATGACCACAAGCATGAGCATGGCCACGATCATGATCATGACCATCATGATCACGACCACAAGCATGGTGACGGGCACCATCACTCTCACGACTGAGCGGCGATGACGGAAGCGGATGATCTCCAGGCGCTGCTGCGCCTGATGGCGTGGCTGTCGCCGGCCTTCCCGGTCGGTTCCTTTGCCTATTCGGGCGGTCTGGAGCGCGCGGTCCACGATGGCCTCGTGACCGATGCCGCGGGCCTGGAAACCTGGATCTCGACGCTGCTGACGCACGGCAGCATCTGGAACGATGCGGTGATCTTCTCCGCCGCCTGGCGCGGGCAGGGGGATGCCGCCGAGATCGGTGATCTCGCTGCACTTGCCGAGGCGCTTGCCGGGTCGCGGGAGCGGCATCAGGAGACGATGTTGCTCGGCGATGCCTTTCTGACGGCAGCGCGGGCCTGGGCTGATCCTGTGTTCGACCGGCTGCCGCAACAGGCAGCCTATCCGGTTGCCGTCGGCGCGGTCGCGGGCGCCCATCAGGTTCCACTCGACAAGGCGCTGGCCGCCTTCCTGCATGCCTATGTCTCGCAGGCCGTCTCTGCCGGTATCCGCCTCGGCGTTGCCGGTCAGAAGGATGGCGTCGGCACGCTGGCGAAGCTCGAGCCGCTGATTGCCGGGGTTGCCCGGAAGGCGTCGGCGGCGACAACCGACGATCTCGGCTCGGCGGCCGTCCAGGCCGATATCTCTGCGCTGCGGCACGAGACCCAGAGCACCAGACTTTTCCGCTCGTAAGGCCGGCATCTGCGTCATTTGCCGGTGGCAGGCGTCATAGCCGGGCGCTATCATCGGGCGGATTGGAGTGACATATATGAAATCGAGAAACGGACCTCTCCGCGTCGGCATCGGCGGGCCTGTCGGCTCCGGCAAGACGGCGCTGACGGAGAAGCTCTGCAAAGCGATGCGCGACGATTATTCGGTCGCTGTCGTCACCAACGACATCTACACGACCGAAGATGCCGAGGCGCTGATGCGCATGCAGGCGCTGCCCTCCGAGCGCATCGTCGGCGTCGAAACCGGCGGCTGCCCGCATACCGCCATCCGCGAGGACGCGACGATCAATCTGCAGGCGATCGCCGGTCTCAATCAGCGCATCCCCGATCTCGACGTCGTCTTCATCGAATCCGGCGGCGACAATCTGGCCGCGACCTTCTCGCCTGACCTTGCCGATATCACCATCTACGTGATCTCGGTCTGCCAGGGCGAGGAAATCCCGCGCAAGGGCGGCCCGGGGATCACCAAGTCGGACCTTCTGGTCATCAACAAGAAGGACCTGGCGCCCTATGTCGGCGCCGATCTCGACGTCATGGACCGCGATGCGACGCGCATGCGCGCCACGCGCCCCTTCGTCTTCTCCGACATGAAGCGCGGCGACGGCATCGGCCCGATCGTCAGCTTCCTGAAGGAGCATGGTGGGCTCTGAGCCCGCCCCCTGCCGTCCAAATTGACGCGGCTTGCGGCCGGGCGTTGCATTGCGTCCGTGCTGCGGCTAGTTTGGCCGCGATGGGGATGGAGTGCCCCCGAAACCGCCGTGATGGCTGATGACTCCTACCGCGATTTAATCGACGGTGGGAGTGTGTCTACTGCCCGCCGAAACAATGAGGCGTGCATGTCACTCTATACCTGCTTGATCATCATGGCCGGAGGCGCCCTAGGCACCCTGGCGCGCTACCTGATTTCGGTGCTGGCGGCGCCGATCAGCGGCAACCTGCCCTGGGGCACGATCATCATCAACATCACCGGATCCTTCATCATCGGCCTGTTTGGTACGCTGACGCTGGCGCATGGCCGCTTTCCGGTTTCGGAAAACATGCGGCTCTTCGTGATGATCGGCCTCTGCGGCGGCTACACCACCTTCTCGTCCTTCAGCCTGCAGACGCTCGATCTGATGCGCTCGGGCGCGGTGACGCGGGCGGGGGTGAATATCGCCGCTTCGGTGGTGCTGTGTGTGGCCGCCGTTTCGGCGGGGCACCTGATTGCGTCCTATTTCAATGGCGGGGAGAAGCAGGTGGCGCAGTTGCGGGTGGAGGAGGAGGTGTAGGGGGCGTTGGAGGGCCTGTCCTGTGCTTGGTATGCCGTCAAACAGAACGGCATGACAAAATAAAAACGGCCGGGGAATACCCGGCCGTTTTGCTTAGAATTCAGCGAGACGCCTACTCCGCCGCAAACGGCGGTAGCCGCAGGACGTTCTTGCCGTTGCTGTTGGCGTTCTTCTGCTTGGCTTCCGGGTTCTCGATCGCGGTGACGCGGTCCTTGAGGGAGCCGACGGCGTCGGTCAGCTGCTCGCGGGACATGGCGAGCTGCTCTTCGTCCTTCTTGCCGACCAGGCGGCCGAACATCCAGCCGAGCAGGCGGGAGAGGTCGTCCATGATCAGGAAGAACGAGGGCACGACGACGAGCGACAGGACCGTCGAGACGATGATGCCGCCGATGACGGCGATTGCCATCGGTGCGCGGAACGAGCCGCCTTCGCCGACGCCGAGTGCGGAGGGCAGCATGCCAGCCGACATGGCGATCGAGGTCATGATGATCGGGCGGGCGCGCTTGCGGCCGGCTTCGACCATGGCTTCGACACGTTCCATGCCGTGCCGCTTCATCTCGATCGCGAAATCGACGAGCAGGATGGCGTTCTTGGTGACGATACCCATCAGCATCAGGATACCGATCAGCACCGGCATCGACAGCGCGTTCTGCGTGATGATCAGCGCCACTGCCACGCCGCCGATCGCAAGCGGCAGCGAGAACAGGATGGTGAAGGGCTGGATGACGTCCTTGAAGAGCAGGATCAGCACGACCAGAACCAGCATCAGGCCCATCAGCATGGCATTGCCGAAACTCTGGACCATTTCGCCCTGAACCTTGGCGTCACCGCTTTCGGCCAGATGCACGCTTTTCGGCAATTCGGTCGCCGCGACGATGCGCTTGAATTCGGCGCTCGCCGTATCGAGCGCCGTGCCGAAGGGCACGTCGGAGCCGATGGCCACGACGCGGTTGCGGTTGTTGCGCTTGATCGAGCTCGGGCCTTCCGAATAGTCGACATCGGCGACGCTGTAGAGCGGAACGCTGGCGCCGCTCGCCGTCTTGATCTTGATGGCGCGGATGGAGGCGAGATCGCGGCGGACATCGAGCGATGCCTGCACGCGGATCGGGATCTGCCGGTCGTCGAGCGAGATCTTGGCGAGGTTGGCGTCGATATCGCCGATGGTGGCGACGCGGACCGTCTCGGAGATCTGCTGCGGGGTGATGCCGAGGCGCGAGGCTTCGGCCATGCGCGGACGGATCTGCAGTTCCGGACGGGGCAGGGCGCCTTCCGAGGACACGTTCGCCAGGATCGGCGAGGCGCGCAGCTTCGATTCCAGCAGGCTGACGGCCTCGTTCAGATCATCCTCGTTGGAAGAGAGGAAGTTGAAGGAGAGGTCGCGCTCGGCGCGGTCGTTGACCTTGGAGATGCGCACGTCGGGGATATCGCGCACGGCGGCGAAGATATCCTTCTCGACATCCCACTGCGGACGCGTACGGCCGTGATCTTCCATCTTCGGCACGAGGTTGCCGATAACAGGCAGTCCGCCGAGGCCCTTGTTGACGAGGGTCTTCAGCAGCGAATGATCGATATTGCCGAGGATGACGCGAACGGTGGCGCGGCGCAGCTCCAGATCGCCCTTGGGCGAGGCGCCGCCGAGAACGAAAACGCTTTCGACGCCGTCGATCCCGCGCACGGCATCGTAGACCTTGGTGGAGGCGGCGGCAGTGTCTTCGAGCGTGGCGTTCGGCGGCAGTTCCACAGACAGGACGACACGCGAGGAATCGTCCGGCGGCATGAAGCTGCCGGGCACGCGGCTCAGCAGCATCATCGAGCCGATCAGGAAGGCGATGGCGCAGAGCAGCGTGGTGTAGCGCCAGTACCATTTGCGCGTCGTGCCCGTCACGAGACGGGTATAGCCGCGCATGATCCAGCCGTCATTGTCATGATGGTCTTCCATGCCGTCTTCGGCGCGCATCAGGTAGGCGGCCATCAGCGGGGTGATCAGACGCGCCACGACGAGCGAGAAGAAGACCGAGAAGGCGACCGTCAGGCCGAACTGGATGAAGTACTGGCCGGCAATGCCCGGCATGAAGGAAACGGGCACGAAGACGGCGATGATCGTGAAGCTGGTGGCGATGACGGCGAGGCCGATTTCGTCAGCGGCTTCAAGCGATGCCCTGTAGGGCGTCTTGCCCATCTTGATATGGCGGGCGATGTTCTCGATCTCGACGATCGCGTCGTCGACGAGAATACCGGTTGCCAGCGTCAGCGCCAGGAAGCTCACGAGATTCAGCGAGAACCCCATGATATCCATGATCCAGAAGGTCGGAATGGCCGACAGGGGGAGCGCCACGGCGGCGATCAGCGTCGCACGCCAGTTGCGCAGGAACAGGAAGACGACGATGACGGCGAGGATCGAGCCTTCGATCAGCGTATGAAGGGCCGCCTCGTAGTTGCCATAGGTGAAGTAGACGCTGTCGTCCACCATCTCGATCTTGACGTTCGGATTGGCCTTGCGGATCTCGTCGAGGCTGGTGGCGACGGTCTCGGCGACCGAGACTTCGCTGGCGCCCTTGGCGCGGAACACTGCGAAGGTGACCGTCTGCGTGCCGTTGAAGCGCGAGAAAGACTTCTGCTCCTCGTAGGTGTCGTCGATGCGGCCGAGTTCCGAGAGCTTCACGAAGCGGCCGTTCGGCAGGCTGATGGTGGTGGAATTGAGCTGCGAGACGTCGCGCGTGTCGCCGAGCGTACGGATCGTCTGCTCGTTGCCCGCCACCTGGCCGCGGCCCGAGCCGAGGTTGACGTTGGTGCCGCGCAGCTGCTGGTTCACGTCGGTCGCGGTGATGCCGTAGGCGTCGAGCTTGCCGGGATCGAGCGAGACGCGCACTTCACGGTCCGCACCGCCGTAACGGTCGATACGGCCAATGCCGGGCTGGCCCTGCAGGGCGCGCTTGACGGTGTCGTCGACGAACCACGAGAGCTCTTCCAGCGTCATGTTGGGGGAGGAGACGGCGAAGGTCTGGATCGCCTGTCCTTCGACATCGACCTTGCTGACGATCGGTTCCTCGATGCCGGCGGGAAGGTCGCTGCGGATCTTGTCGATCGCGTCCTTGGTGTCCTGAACGGCTTCGGCGGTCGGCTTCTCGATGCGGAAGACGACGACCGTCTGCGACTGGCCGTCGGTCACCGTCGACTGGATTTCATCGATGCCGCTGATCGAGGCGACAGCGTCCTCGACCTCCTTAGTCACCTGCATTTCGAGTTCGGCCGGCGAGGCACCGCTCTGGGTCACGGTGATCGAAACGACGGGAACGTCGATATTCGGGAAGCGGGTGATCGGCAGCTTGTAAAATGCCTGGATGCCCACGAAGAGCAGCAGCGCGAAAGCGAGCAGCGGCGCAATCGGATTTCGGATGGACCATGCAGAGAAATTCATGGATTAGCCCCGGTCAGTTCGATTGTGCCGATACGGCTTCGGTAACAGCTGTGATCTTGTCGCCGTCGCGAACGAAGGCGCCGGCCTTGGCGACAACGGTGTCGCCTTCCTTGAGGCCGTCGGCGATCTCGACGAAGCCGCCGTCCTGGATGCCGGTCGTGACCTTCACCTGCTTGACGATGCCATCCTCGACCTTTCTTGCGGTCGAGCCATCGCGGCCGGTGGTGACGGCAGACAGCGGCAGGGCGATATCGCTCTTCTCGGCGACGATGATCTCGGCGCTGGCATACATGCCGGAGCGTGCCGCGCTCTCGTCATCGATCGAGATGTGCACGAGGCCGAGGCGGGTTGCCTGATCGACGGTCGGAGAGACGATCCTCACCTTGCCCTCGATCTTCGTGCGGCTGCCCGACAGCGTGACGATGGCGCGCTGGCCGACCGCGATCTTCTGGATATCGGTTTCGGAGAGCTCGGCGACCAGTTCGATGGCGCTATCCTTGATGACGGTGAACATCGGATCGCCGTTGCCGGCGGCAATGGCGCCGATGCGGGCGTTCTTGGCGGAGATGACGCCGGAAACCGGGGTCTTCACATCCGTGCGCGCCAGCTTCAGATCGGCATCGGCGATCTGGCTGTCGGCGACCTTCAGATCGGCGATGGCAACTTCGATCGCCTGCTCGGCAGAGCTCACGCGGGCGTTGGCGGTGGCGGCGGCGGCATCGGCCTGCTCGACCTGCGCGGTGGAAACGGTGCCCTTCTTGCCCATTTCGGACGAACGGGTCTGCTGCAGACGGGCCTGCTCGGCGGTCGCCTTGGCTTCCAGAAGCTGGGCGCGCAGCTGGGCGAGGCTTGCCTCACCCTTGGCCTTGGTCGCCATCATTTGCGCCTTCTGCAACAGGAGGGCGTCTTCGTTCAGGGTCGCCAGCGTGCTGTTGGCTTCAACCTTGTCGCCGACATCGACGTTCAGCGCGCGGATCGAAAGACCTTCCACCTGCGGCTGAATATAAACTTCTTCGACCGGGCGGATGGTGCCGGTGCCGATCACGCGGTCAACGAGGGCGCGCTTCGTAGCGGTCGTGACGACGATAACGGGCAGGTTCTGCTGCGCCTTCGGCGGCTGGTTTTCCTGCGCAAACGCAACGGGCGCGGCAAGAATGCCGGCGATCAGGAGGGTGGAGGCGCGTAGTATTTCAAGCGTGCGTGCCATGCGTCATCATCCAGTTATGTCAAATGGTCGGCCAAAAACGCGCAGCTATGCTGCAGCTTGCGAACAGGCCATTCCCGTCTCTGTGCTCTCAGAGGTATTCCCGCATTATTTGCCGTCTCTCTTACAGAGAAGTCCCCCGAACGGCAAATCCGGTGATGTACGTGGTAGCGATTTGCGCAACGTACAAGACCGGCAGAAAATAATTCCCCGTGGGCGCACATTAATTACCGTTTACGTATAGATCAATCACCGGCTGGTTATGTTTGCATTCCGATGATTGATCGCAGCGTATAAGCCAAAGACGATTGAAGCAGGGCTGATCCGACATCGCCTCTCGAAAAAATCGCCGTTGATGCTTAAAAAGCAGAAAACGCGCGGATTTCTCCGCGCGTCCCCGTGATTTCAGACCGGCCGCTTACTTGGCTGCAGCGTCGGTGATGTCGTGCGTCCAGGCGCCCGACGGCTCCTTGCTGATGATCTTCTGGTCGAGAAGAGCCTTGGCCGTACGGTCGTAAAGCGTGGTGTCGAGCTTGCCGCTGCCGTCGCCGATCAGCTTGGCCACTTCGCCCATCATGCGCTTCTGGTGATTTTCGTCCTGGCCGCCGGCATCGACGACGATCCCGGCTGCTTCATCCGGGTTTTCGGTGGCGTATTTCCAGCCCTTCATCGAAGCCTTGACGAACTTGACCATCTTTTCCTTGAAGGCCGGGTCCTTCAGCTTGTCTTCCATGGCATAGAGGCCGTCTTCCAGGAGGTCGTTGCCCATGGCCGTGTAGTTGAAGACGGTGAGATCTTCCGGCTTCAGGCCGGCATCGATTGCCTGCCAGTATTCATTGTAGGTCATGACGGAGATGCAGTCGGCCTGCTTCTGCAGCAGCGGCTGCACGTCGAAGCTCTGCTTCAGGACGGTCACGCCATCGGCGCCGCCATCGGTCTTCAGGCCGAGCTTGTTCATCCAGGCGAAGAACGGATATTCGTTGCCGAAGAACCAGACGCCGAGTGTATGACCCTTGAAGTCGGCTTCGGTCTTCACCGGGCCATCCTTGCGGCAGATCATTTCCATGCCCGACTTCTGGTAGGGCTGGGCGATGTTGACGAGCGGAACACCCTTTTCGCGGGCAACCAGCGCGCCGCCCATCCAGTCGACGATCACGTCGGCGCCGCCGCCGGCAATGACCTGCTCGGGCGCGATGTCCGGGCCGCCCGGCTTGATATCGACGTCGAGGCCTTCTTCTTCGTAGTAACCCTTGTCCTTGGCGACGTAATAGCCGGCGAACTGGCTCTGCGTGACCCACTTCAGCTGCAGCGTCACCTTGTCGGCCGCCATCGCGTGAGCGGCGGCAAGCGACATGGCGCTCGCCATCATTGCAACCATCAACTTCTTCATTTTCTTTTTTCCCTCTGAAGTTATGCCCCAGACCCATTTGCGGGAATAAAGCGACGTCTAACCACCACGGATAGACGGATGCCAGAAAGTCACCGCCCGTTCGGCAAGGGCGACGACCCCGTAGAAAACCGAGCCAGCCACCGCCGCGACGGCGATTTCGGCCCAGACCATGTCGACATTCATGCGGCCGATCTCGGTAGAGATGCGGAAGCCCATGCCGACGATAGGGGTTCCGAAGAATTCCGCAACGATGGCACCGATCAGCGCCAGCGTCGAGTTGATCTTCAGTGCGTTGAAAATGAACGGCATTGCGGCCGGAAGCCGGAGCTTCAGGAGCGTCTGCCAATAGTCGGATGCGTAGGTGCGCATCAGGTCCCGTTCCATGGCGCCGGAGGCGGAAAGACCGGCCACCGTGTTCACCAGCATCGGGAAGAAGGTCATGATGATGACGACGGCGGCTTTCGACGGCCAGTCGAAGCCGAACCACATGACCATGATCGGTGCCACGCCGATGATCGGCAGCGCCGAGACCATATTGCCGATCGGCAAGAGGCCGCGGCGCAGGAAGGCGACACGATCGGCGAGGATCGCGACGATGAAGCCGGAGGCGCAGCCGACGACATAGCCGAACAGCACCGCCTTGAAGATCGTCTGGCGCACGTCCTCGCCGAGGATCGGCAGGGAGTTGACGATGCGCAGGCCGATGGAGCTCGGCGGCGGCAGGATGACGAAGGGGATGCCGCCGGCGCGGGTGGCCGCTTCCCAGAGGATCAGGATCCAGGCGCCGAAGATCGCCGGGATCAGGAGCCGCAGGAAGGATTTGCCGGTGTTCGAGACCGGCCGCACTTCCGACAGCAGGCTGACGGAGCGCCAGGCGAGCAGCCAGCAGGCGGCGATCAGCAGGAAGAAGGAGCGGGTCGCCAGCCCCTCGTTGCCTGCGATCCCCGACAAAAGCAGCCAGGCGGCATCGAAGGAGGCAAGCAGCAGCACCGTTGCCGAATAGAGCAACGGCAGCGCCGTCAGCGACAGGATGGCGGCGGCGGCGACCAGCAGGATGACGAGCGTCGTCGTCTGGCTACTGAAGGGAGCGGGGGCGGCTTCCGTCAGCAGCGGCAGAGAGAAGAGCGCTGCCAGACAGAGGATCAGCGCCAGTGCGCTTTGCCAGGAGAAGGTCAGGTACTTCATGCCGGCCTCCCGCCCATGGCGCGATCGACGATCCTGGCGGCGAGCCCGACGATGGCGACGAGGAGGGCCGCCAGCACCGAACCGGCGACGAGCGCGGCCCAGATATCGATCGTCTGGCTGTAATAGGAACCGGCGAGCAGCTTGGAGCCGATCCCGGCGACCGCACCGGTCGGCAGTTCGCCGACAATGGCGCCGACGAGGCTCGCGGCAATCGCCACCTTCATCGAGGTGAACAGGAAGGGCACGGAGGCGGGAACGCGCAGCTTCCAGAAGGTTTGTGCGGCGCTGGCATTATAGGTGCGCATCAGGTCGAGATACATGACCTCGGGCGACCGCAACCCCTTCACCATGCCGACGGCGACTGGGAAGAAGGAGAGATAGGTGGAGATCAGCGCCTTGGGGATCAGCCCGGTGATGTTGATCGAGCCGAGAACGACGATGACCATCGGCGCGATCGCCAGGATCGGCACCGTCTGCGAGGCGATGATCCACGGCATCAGGCTGCGGTCGAGCGCCTTGATATGAACGATGCCGACGGCGATCAGGATGCCGAGCACGGTGCCGAGCGCAAAGCCGAGCACCGTGGAGGATAGCGTGACGCCGGCATGATAGACGAGGCTGCGGTTGCTCGAGAGTTTTCTGAGAAACGTATTCTCGAAGACATTCTGCGCCACCTGATGCGGGGCGGGCAGGATCGGCTTCGGCTGGGAGAGTGTCGCGGAGATGAACTCGGAGGTCGTCGGCGTGATGTTGTTGCGCGTGTCCATGTCGCGCTGGAACGGCGCGTTCATGAAGACGGCGGCGACGTACCAGATGACGACGAGGGCCGCGAGAATGGTGAGGACGGGGCCGATCTTGTCCTTGAGGGTGTCGGGTTTCATGCGGCCTCCCGATGGGTTGGGAGGGTGGGGTTACCCCCCTCTGTCCTGCCGGACATCTCCCCCACAGGTGGGGAGATTAGCTGGGCGCACCCGCTCGCCACGAGTCGATCTCCCCCCTTGTGGGGGAGATGCCCGGCAGGGCAGAGGGGGGCAGCCGCGGACTGAAACATCAACTCACTCATAACTATGCCCCGCTCTCAAGCCATCGCGCACCCGATGGGCGATCTCCAGGAACTCCGGCGTCTCGCGGATATCGAGGGGGCGTTCCTTCGGCAGGGTCGAGTCGATGATATCGGTGACGCGGCCGGGGCGGGGGGACATGACGACGATCTTGGTGGAGAGGTAGACGGCCTCGGGGATCGAGTGGGTAACGAAGCAGATCGTCTTGTTGGTGCGCGACCAGAGCTTCAGGAGCGCGGCGTTCAGGTGGTCGCGGACGATTTCGTCCAGCGCCCCGAAGGGCTCGTCCATCAGGAGCAGATCGGCGTCGAAGGCGAGCGCGCGAGCGATCGAGGCGCGCTGCTGCATGCCGCCGGAAAGCTGCCAGGGGAATTTCTTGTCGAAGCCGACGAGCTCGACGAGTTCGAGCGCCTCGGAGATGCGCTTCTTCTGCTCGGCCTTGGAATAGCCCATGATTTCAAGGGGAAGGGCGATGTTCTTCTCGATCGTGCGCCAGGGATAGAGGGCGGCGGCCTGGAAGACATAACCGTAGGCGCGCGCCTTTCGAGCCTCTTCCGGCGTCATGCCGTTGACGCTGATTTCGCCCGAGGTCGTCTTCTCCAGATCGGCGATGACGCGCAGGAACGTCGTCTTGCCGCAGCCGGAGGGGCCGATGAAGGAGACGAAATCGCCCTTGTTGACATCGAGATTGACATTGCTCAGCGCATGCACCGGCCCGTCATTCGTCTGGAAGGTGAGACAGAGATCCTTGGCGGATACGACGGAGGCTGCTTGCATCGATAGGTTACCAGTCCTGTTTTCCCCGCAGCGGCGCGGTTTGCATGTTATGATGCTGCCCGGTTGCAAAGACCGCGGCAAAGTCCATGGAGGATGAGAATGGACGCGAAGTCAAAGCCCACCTGCCACATTGTTCGTCCCAGCCACGCCTATGACGGCAAGCAGGGGCTCAGCTATTTCGAGGGCATTGCCGCGGAGACGGTCGGCGCGAAAGGCATCTGCATGCATCTTCTGACGATTCCGCCCGGCGTGCGCGCCAAGGCGCATCTGCACGAGGCGCATGAAACGGCGATCTACATGCTCTCCGGCGAGGCTCATACCTGGTATGGCGACGAGCTGGAGCATCATGTTGTCGTCCATGCCGGCGAACTTTTCTACATCCCGGCCGGCGTTCCGCATCTGCCCGCCAATCTCAGCAGCACGCCCTGCACGGCGATCATCGCGCGGACAGATCCCAACGAGCAGGAGAGCGTCGTTCTGCTGCCGGAACTCGACAGCCGCGTGCCGGATTGAGCCTACTTGCATAGCGGCAGCGGCCCCCATTTGATGCCCGCATCCGAGGCAAGGCCGATCGTGTAGCCCTTGGGGCCGGAGGTGATCTTCGCCGTATCCTCGCTCTCGCCTTCCTCACCCTCGGCCTGGCAGGAGACCGTGGCGGTGAAATTCTTGCCCTCGGTCTTCACCAGCTTCTTGATCTCGCAATAGGAAGCGGCCGTGGTGATCGCCTCGGAGGTCAGCAGGAAGAAATTGTCGGAGCCGGTGCTCTCGCCCGACTTGGCATAGGCGCAGCCATCCTTGTTGCCGTAGCTGCCCTTGATCGGCAGCGTATCGGCCCATACTGCAGCAGGAAGCGCCGCGGTGGAGAGCGCGGCCAGGGAGACAATCGTCAAAATCACATGGCCGCGCATCGATGTCACACCCCGCTTGCCGGGATGCCGGTGCGTTCGACCTTGCGCGGAGCGGTCAGCTCCTTCCAGGTCGAGAGCGCCTTGTTGACCGCCTGGAAGGGTTCGCGCTTGACGAACTGGCCGTGGCCCTCTTGCGTCTTGATGGTCGACTCCTCGATGGCGACGACGCCGCGGGTCAGCGTATAGCGCGGCAGGCCGGTGACTTCCTTGCCCTCGAAGACGTTGTAATCGATCGCCGACTGCTGGCTCTTGGCCGAGATCGTCTTGGAGCGCTTCGGGTCCCAGACGACGATATCGGCATCGGCGCCGACGAGGATCGCGCCCTTCTTCGGATAGACGTTGAGGATCTTGGCGATGTTGGTGGAGGTGACCGCGACGAACTCGTTCATGGTGATGCGGCCGGTCGCGACGCCATAGGTCCAGAGCATCGGCATGCGGTCTTCGAGGCCGCCGGTGCCGTTCGGGATCTTGCGGAAGTCGCCGAGGCCGGTGCGCTTCTGGTCGGTCGTGAAGGCGCAGTGGTCGGTCGCCACCACCTGCAGCGAACCGGCGGAAAGGCCGGCCCAGAGTGAGTCCTGATGCTGCTTGTTGCGGAAGGGCGGGGACATAACGCGGCGGGCGGAGTGATCCCAGTCGCGGTTGAAATATTCGCTCTCGTCAAGTGTCAGGTGCTGGATCAGCGGCTCGCCATAGACGCGCATGCCGTTCTGGCGGGCGCGGCGGATCGCTTCATGGGCCTGTTCACAGGAGGTGTGGACGACATAGAGCGGCACGCCCGCCATGTCGGCAATGATGATGGCGCGATTGGTCGCTTCGCCTTCGACCGAGGCCGGGCGCGAATAGGCGTGTCCCTCGGGTCCATCATTGCCCTCATCCATCAGCTTCTGCTGCATGGCTGCGACAACATCGCCGTTTTCGGCATGGACGAGCGGCAGCGCGCCGAGTTCGGCGCAGCGTTGGAACGAGGCGAACATCTCGTCGTCGTTCACCATCAACGCGCCCTTGTAGGCCATGAAGTGCTTGAAGGTGTTGATGCCCTTTTCCTGCACGATGGTCTTCATGTCGTTGAAGACCTGCTCGCCCCACCAGGTGACGGACATGTGGAAGGAGTAGTCGCAATTGGCGCGGGTCGATTTGTTGTCCCAGCGCTTCAGCGCATCGAGCAGCGACTGGCCGGGATCGGGAAGGCAGAAATCGACGACCATCGTCGTGCCGCCGGCGAGAGCGGCGCGCGTGCCGCTTTCGAAGTCATCGGAGGAGTAGGTGCCCATGAAGGGCATTTCGAGATGCACATGCGGATCGATACCGCCGGGCATGACGTAGCAGCCGGAGGCGTCCAGCACTTCGTTGCCAGACAGGTTCGGCCCGATCTCGACGATCCTGCCACCCTCGATCTTAACGTCCGCCTTATAGGTCAGGTCAGCCGTGACGATGGTTCCACCCTTGATGACTGTGCTCATGATCGTTCCCTATTTTCTTTGTGAGACGAGGGACACCGTTCACGGTGCCGTCGCGCCGTGCCGAGCAGTTTAATCGCTTTCAGATGTCTCCCCGGACGAGAATCCCGGCAATGCTTGTTCAGGCCTCGACGAGACCGAGCCTGCGTTCGACGCGGTCAAGCCGTTCATCGATGCGATCCACGCGTCGCGAGATGCTGGCATATTGCTGTTCAAGGAAACCGATCCGTTCCTTGGTCTCGAGATGGTATTGGGTGTGGAGCGCAAGAGTTTCCTGCATCCGCTTGAGCGTCTCGTAGATAAGTTCGTTCGTGACCTTGTCGGACATTGCTCAATCCCTTCGATATGAAAATATAAGGGAGCATTCGTCATCCGGCAATCTCCGCCGTCTCCACCACCGCATGGAACAGCACGTCCGCGCCCGCGGTTGCCCACTCCTTGGAAATCTCTTCGGCCTCGTTGTGGCTGAGGCCGCCGACGCAGGGGCACATGACCATGGTGGAGGGCGCCACCTTGGCGGCCCAGCAGGCGTCGTGGCCGGCGCCGGAAATGATGTTCATGTGGGAGTAGCCGAGCTTTTCGGCGGCGTCACGGACGCGGCCGACGAGGACCGGGTCGAAGGTCACGGGGTCGAAATGGCCAACGGCCTCGACGGAGCAGCCGACGCCGAGCGCTTCGCAGATCTTGGCCGCTTCGGCCTCGATCTTGGCGCGCATGCGGTCGAGCTTTTCCTGGGAGGGCGTGCGGATGTCGACGGTGAAGACGACCTTGCCGGGCAGGACGTTGCGGGAATTCGGCGAGAAGAACACCTGGCCGACACCGCCGACGGCGCCGGGCTGTTCGCTCATGGCGACGCCCTGGACCATTTCCAGGATGCGCGACATGGCGAGACCGGCATTGACGCGCATGTTCATCGGCGTCGAGCCGGTATGGGCTTCGCGGCCGGTAAGGGTGAATTCCAGCCACCACAGGCCCTGACAGTGCGTCACGACGCCGATCTGCTTGTTTTCGGCTTCGAGGATCGGGCCCTGCTCGATGTGATATTCGAAATAGGCGTGCATCTTGCGGGCGCCGACTTCCTCGTCGCCGAGCCAGCCGATGCGCTTCAGCTCGTCGCCGTAAGTCTTACCCTCGGGGTCCTTGCGGCCATAGGCATAATCCATGCTGTGAACACCGGCGAAGACGCCGGACGCCAGCATGGCGGGCGCGAAGCGCGCGCCTTCCTCATTGGCCCAGTTGGTGACGACGATGGGGTGCTTGGTCTTGATGCCGAGGTCGTTCATCGTGCGCACGACCTCGAGGGCGGCGAGCACGCCGAGCACGCCGTCATACTTGCCGCCGGTCGGCTGGGTGTCGAGATGCGAGCCGACATAGACCGGCAGGGCATCGGGATCGGTGCCGGGGCGGGTCGCGAACATCGTGCCCATCTTGTCAACGCCCATGGTCATGCCCGCGGCATCGCACCATGTCTTGAAGAGGCTGCGGCCCTCGCCATCGGCGTCGGTCAGCGTCTGGCGGTTGTTGCCGCCGGCAATGCCGGGGCCGATCTTCGCCATGTCCATGAGACTGTCCCACAGACGGTCCCCGTTGACGCGCATGTTTTCGCCTGGTGCTGCCACCATATCTGAAAGTCCTCGCCTGTTTTCATCAGTCATGCCATCAGCATGTCCGGTCTGCTCCCTTGGTCAATTCCCGGCGCGATTATTTGTTTTCTTTGCGCTGGAAAATCCGCCGTTGCCTTTATTTTGCATCTGACGGATAATTTGACCGATTGGTAAACATTACAGCTTCCGTCGCTGGGCTCAAGACGTAAAACAGCAAAAATGCCGACAAAATTGCGGGTGGGGACCTGCTTCCGAAAACTTGATTGAAGCAGTTGAATTTGTGAGGGAAACGACAGCCATATGGCCATTCCGAGAGCAGCCAGGACGCAGCGCCGGACGCGCATCCAGGAAGAGAAGGAAGAGCAGATTCTCGAAGCGGCGCTCGACGTGTTTTCGGTCAGCGGCTTCCGTGGTTCCACGATCGACCAGATCGCCGCCGCTGCCGGCATGTCGAAGCCCAATCTCCTCTATTATTTCCGCACCAAGGAAGCGATGCACCGCGCGCTGATCGACCGGGTGCTCTACACCTGGCTGGAGCCGCTGCGCGCCTTCAATGCCGAGGGCAATCCGGAATCGGAAATCCGCAGCTATATTCGCCGCAAGCTTGAGATGGCGCGCGATTTTCCGCGCGAGAGCAGGCTCTTCGCCAACGAAGTGCTGCAGGGCGCGCCGCATATCGAGGACGAGCTGAAGGGGCCGCTGAAGAGCCTTGTCGACGAGAAGGCCGAGGTGATCCGCACTTGGGCCAAGGCCGGCAAGATCGCCAAATGCGATCCCTATCACCTGATCTTCTCGATCTGGTCGACCACGCAGCATTATGCCGACTTCGACGTGCAGGTCCGGGCCGTACTTGGCCAGGAGCATTCCGGTACCGGACGTTTCGAGGATGCCGCACGCTTTCTCGAACAGCTCTTCGTCGGCGGGCTGATGGTGCAGCCCGCCTGACGTTTCAGGCCTTCTTCAGCGGCATCATCTTGTCGAGCGCGGCTGCGACGCTTTCGATCGTATAGGGCTTCTGCAGGATATTGGCGCCGTTGAAGTTTCGAGTCACGGCCTCGCCGTAACCCGTTGCAAAGACGAGCGGCGTTCCTGCCTTCACCAGCTTTTCGGCAACCGGGAAACTGGTCTCTTCCCCGAGATTGACGTCGAGAACCGCCAGGTCGAAATGCCTTGTGGCGACGATATCGAGCGCCTGGGCAACGCTTGGCGCCAGCGCCACGTCCTTTGCCCCGAGCTGCAGGAAGATGTCCTCGCCGTCCATGGCGATGATCAGGTTGTCCTCGACGAGCAGGATGCTGCAGCCCTGCAGCGGCTTTTCGGAGATCGCCGTTGCTGCACGCGCGACAGGTTCCTCGCGGGTCTCCGGCAGGATCGAGACCGGCCCCTGGGCAAAGGTCACGTATTTCGCCGGAATGGTGAAATCGGCTTCCAGGCCCGACGGCGCGTAGCGTACTTCCGCCTTGCCGCCGAGATCGTAGGGGATCGAATGGCGGATGATCGTCGTGCCGAAGCCCTGGCGTTTCGGCGCCTTGACGGCGGGGCCGTCGGCCTCGCGCCATTCGATCAGCAGATTGCCCTTGGCATCCTTCTTCCAGGAGACGGCAACCGTGCCGCTATCGCAGAGGCTGCCATATTTGGCACTGTTGGTGACCAGTTCGTGGAAGACGAGCGCTGCGGTCGAGAAGGCCTGCGGCCCGAGCAAAACCTCGTCGCCGCGCATGATGACGCGGGCGGCATTCTTGCCGAGATAGGCGGCGGCTTCCGCCTGCAGCAACGAACGCAGCGAGGCCGGTGCCCAGTGATCCCTGGTGATCTGGTCATGGGCGCGCGACAGCGCCTGGACGCGGCCTTCCAGCTGGCCGACGAACTCGCCGATATCGCCATCGCCGGTGCGCGACTGGCGGATCAGGCCGCTGATCAGGCTGAGGATATTGCGGACGCGGTGGTTGAGCTCGGCGATCAGGATTTCCTGGCGCTCGTTTGCCTGCTGGCGCACGGCGCTCGCCTCATCGGCCAGGCGCAGGATCACCTCGATCAGCGTCACGCGGATCGTATCGGCCACCCGCTTTTCGGCTGCCGTGAACGGCTGCGAGCGGCCGCGAACGAGCTCCGACCAGCTCTCGAAGCTCTTGCGCGGTGTCAGCCGTGGGCCGTTCGGGCCATATTCGACCGGCTTGTGCGGATCGCCGGCCCAGCGGACGGTGCGGACGATCTCCTGGCGGAACAGGATGACGTAATCGCGCGGCGAGCGCGAGATCGGGATCGCCATCAGCCCGGCGACGGTGCCGTCGATGCCGGAATCCGGGAAGAATTCCTCGAGATGATCAGTGGTGAAGACGCGGCCGGAGGAGGTACGGTTCAGAACCCTGACCAGCCCCGCAAACTGCTCCTGCGAGGGCGCAAGGCCCGTCAGCGCCGAGCGGCCGTTGATCCACACACCGATGCCATCGGCAGGGATGGCGTCGGAGAGCGCATCGATCAGCCAGGTCGGATCGTCGAGCAGGCTGGCATTGTCTGCAACCGAGGTCAGCAACCGGTCGGCGATGCGCCGGGCCTTGGTCTCGAATTCCAGCGCGAGGCGCCGCTCGCGGCTTTCGAGACGCGAGGCGAACATCTGGCCGAACAGCTCTGATGTCGAGCGGCGCTCGAAGGAGGGCAGGCGGGCGGAATAATGGTGGCAGGCGAAGAGGCCCCAGAGCTTGCCGTCGACGATGATCGAGATCGACAGCGAGGCGCCGACGCTCATGTTCTTGAGATACTCGATATGGATCGGCGACACCGAGCGCAGGATCGACATCGAAAGATCGAGCGCGCGGCCGTGCTCGTCGACTTCAGGCTGGATGCCGACAGGCGTCGAGTTCACATCGGCGATGATGCGGAAGAGATTGCGCACATAAAGCGCACGGGCCTGAACCGGAATATCGGAGGCCGGGTAATGCAGACCGAGGAAGGAGCCGATGCCGGGCCGCGCCGCTTCCGCCACGACTTCGCCGGAACCCTTCTCGTCGAAGCGATACACCATGACGCGGTCGAAGCCGGTGAGTGCACGGGCCTGGCGGGCGCCTTCGCGGAAGAAGGCTTCCATCGTCTCGGCCTGGTCGAGGCGGGCCATCATGCTGCGGATCGACAATGTCGTTCCGCCCTGGCTGCCGTCCTGCGAAGGCTCGGCCTCGATCACCACCTGGCCGTCGCTGATATGCAGCGCCACGTCGAAGAGCGGGCCGCTTTCGGAAAACTGGATGCCGAACAGGCGCTCGACGATATCCGGTCCGCGAATGACGGCGAGGCGGTTGCGCAGCGTGTGCAGCGTCTGCGACATGATCACCTCGGACAGCGGGTGACCCAGCACATCCCTGTGGCTGACGCCGAGGAACTGCTCGAGATTTTCGGAGGCGCGGGAAATCAGCCAGTCGGGCGAGGAGACAAGCAGGAAACCGAACGGCTGGATGGCGCCGAGGCGGTGGATCGGTTCTCTGTCGCAATTGGTGAGGTCGACGCGGTCGAAGGTTTCGCTCACGAGGCGGCCATCTCCAGTTCCATCGCGGCTGCCTTGTGGAACAGGGCGAAGATGGCGCGGGCGGCTTCGACGGCGGTTGCCTCATCGGCGCCTGACGCATCCAGCATATCCATGAAGGCCTTCATGCCGCCCTTCGGGCCGAAGGGGCTGAGATAGGCGGCGGGTAATCCGTCGCCGACGGCCTTGGCCAGCATGGCGCCACCGAGCTTGGAGCCTTCGAGCACATAGACGGCGCCGAGAAGGCTCGCATCATCGGGCATATCGGGTGCCGCGAGCGAGGGCGGCAGCGGCGCGTTCAAGGCGGCGAGATCGTCCACCAGCAGATCGCGGCGGCGGCGCTCCTTCCAGTCGGGGATCAGCCGTTCGATGCCGGAATTCTCAAGGGCGATTTCGACAGCGGGAACGGCGCGCGCATGGGCCGACAGGAAAGCCCGGTAATCGGCTTCGCGCCCAAGATCGAACCGGCCAAAGAGAGCATCGACGTCAGCGTGGCAATCGCTGGTGCCCGCGCGCAGCGCGTTTCGAAGTGACATGATGACTGCTGTTCCGTTCGATCATAATCCGACATGCCGCATCATTGCAGCCCGGCTTTCAAGCGATATACGGCAGGCTTTCATGATTTCCAGTGAATAGGATAAAAAATTCAGGGACTTCGGTGGCTTGGTAAATTTCGCGGTTTCACTCCATGAGCCGCGGCAGGCGCTCGACGAGCGTGTCGATCGCCAGGCGCACCTTCGGCAGCATGACCGGCGAGCGCGGCCAGACGGCATGGGACTGGAAGACGACCGGGCGGACATCGGCGAGGACGCGGACGAGGCGGCCGGCTGCCACATGCTCGCGCACCATCCAACAGGGCAGCCAGACGAGGCCGGCGCCGTCGACGGCGAGATCGCAGATGGTGGCGAGATCGTCCATGCGCAGCCGGGACTGCGGCTGTACCCGCCTCCAGGGATCGTCATCAGCAGGGAAGACCCAGGTGCGGTGGCTGTCCTGCTTGCCGTAGATGATGCCGGTGTGGCGGGCGAGATCATCCAGCGTTTTCGGCGTGCCGTGTTTTTCGAGATAGGAAGGGGAGGCGCAGACCGTCAGCCGCTGGTGGGCGATCAGCCGCGCCATCATGTTCTCGTCGTCCTTCAGCGGTCCGTTGCGGATCGCCAGATCGTAGCCGTCGTCGAGCAGATCGACGATGCGGTCGTTGAAGGAGAGGTCGAGCTCCAGCTCCGGATGTTCGTCGAGCATCGAGACGAGGATCGGGGCGATGCATTGGCGTCCGAAGATCACCGGCATGGAGACGCGCAGCTTGCCGCGCACCGTGCGTTTGCCAGCCTCGAGCAGCGCCTCGCCGATCCGGATTTCCTCCAGCGCCTTCAGGCAGCGTTCGTAGAAGAACTGGCCCTCGTCGGTCAGGCTTTGTGCCCGGGTGGTGCGGTGAAAGAGGCGCACGCCGAGGCGCTCCTCCAGCCGGGCGATGGTCTTGCCGACTGCCGAGCGCGTCAGGTTGAGCCCGCTTGCCGCCGCCGAGAAGCCGCCGGCTTCCACGACTTCGACGAAGACGGAGATGCCGCCGAGCTTCTCCATGATTGTATCCTCTGTGGAGCCGATCTTGGGAATTTATATCGCAACTGCGGCGCCAAGTTCAACGATAGCATGGCTCTATTCGCTGAACAGGCAAAGGAGCAGATGCGATGACCAAGGCAAGGCAGTGGACGATCGACGGGATCGGCCCGAAGAACCTGAAGATATCGGAGGCGCGGACGGAGGATCCTGGGCACAATCAGGTTCTGGTGCGCACGGAGGCGGTATCGCTGAATTATCGCGACAAGCTGGTGCTGGAAACCGGCATGGGCCTGCCGCTGCAGTTTCCCTTCGTTCCGGCCTCCGACATGGCCGGTATCGTCGAGGCGGTCGGCCCCGGTGTGACGCGCTTCAAGCCGGGCGACCGGGTGATCTCGACCTTCTCTCCCGGCTGGATCGACGGCAAGAATCTTGGCGATGCGCGCAATCCGCCCTACCGCACGCTCGGCGGCATCTATCCCGGCGTGCTCTCGGATTATCTCACCTTCTCAGAGGACTGGTTCGCCAAGGCGCCGGATACGCTCGATGCGGCCGAAGCCAGCACCCTGCCCTGCGCCGGTCTGACGGCCTGGTTTGCGCTTGTCGAGCGCGGCAAGCTGAAGGCCGGGCAGAAGGTGCTGATCCAGGGGACGGGCGGTGTGGCGCTGTTCGGCGTGCAGATCGCCAAGGCGCATGGCGCCGAAGTCTTTGTCACGTCGGGCAGCACGGACAAGCTGGAGCGCGCCCGCGCCATCGGCGCCGATCACGGCCTCGGCCGGGAAAACTGGGTGGAGACGCTCTACGGCCTGACCAACGATTACGGCGCCGACCAGATTCTTGAAATCGCGGGCGGGACGAATTTCGGCGAGGCGCTGAAGGCCGTGGCGGTCGGCGGGCATATCCATGTCATCGGCGTGCTCGAGGGCTTCGAGATCTCCGGGCCGGTTGCGCCGCTGCTTTTGAAGTCGCCGACGGTGCAGGGCATCAGCGTCGGCCATCGCCGGGCGCTGGAGGATCTGGTGCGGGCGGTCGATATATCGGGCATCAAGCCGGTGATCGACAAGGCCTATGCCTTCGAGGACCTGCCGGAAGCGCTGGCGCATCTCGACCGCGGCCCCTTCGGCAAGATCGTCATCACCTTCTGAAACACCGGCTCCCGCGGATCAGCGGGAGCCTTTCATCAACTCGCAGGCTTGCTACTCCTGCAGGCAAGCGACCATGATGTTGCAATCACACATAAATGTTCTATCAATAAATCGCGTCTATCCAGAACGTGTCTCAATTGATTTTTATCACGGCATGATTGCCCGATCAGCTTACGCCACTGCCGCCATGAACGGTGGAACAGTGTGCTTGGGGGTCACTAATGACATCAATTTCTTCCAGTCCTAATTCCGCTCTTCTCATTCTTCAGGCCCAGTCGTCGGCCGCAACAGACAAGACCACGGCTGCCGCTCCGGACCTGGTGGCGACAGCCAATGGCCAGCCTTCGAAGCAGACGGTCGGCGTCAGCACCCAGCCGACGCAGGCAGAATCGAAGATTTCCGACGCCCTGTTCAGCGTCAACAATCGCTCCATCACGCAGATGAAGCTCGATCTGATCGAGCGCACCGGCGAGGAACTCGGCGTCAAGAAGGACGATTACGCCTCGACCGACGATTTCGTCGCGGCGATGAAGAAGGTCGTCACGAACATCAAGGCGCATAAGGGCTGGGAACAGGTTGTCGCCAAGATCGAAAAGGATCTCGGCCTCGACAAGCTCGGCGTCTCCCTGGAAGACGTGATCAACAGCGCGCGCGATCCCGAACAGGACGACAAGGTCACCGAAGCGCTGAAGAAGCAGGCCGGCATGGTCGACGAGAAGGAAGAAGATGCCGACAAGGCCGTGCTCTTGAAGCAGGACGAAGACGGCACCTACGCGCCCACCGAGGCTGCCCCGCAGAGCTGAGGCGGCCGGCCCAACATCTGAATAGCAACAGGCCCGCGGGTAGTCCCGCGGGCCTTTTCATTCGTCCTTGCCGCTCCCGCATGCAGATACGGGCGCGGCCCGCCATCATGCCGCAGCCGCTTCGCTCTCGAAGCTGAAGCCTTCGTCGGCCCAGCCGGTCATGCCGCCGATCATCACCTTCACCTGCTTGCCGAGGCGGGCGAGGCGAAGGGCTGCCTTGTCGGTGCCGTTGCAATGCGGCCCGGCGCAATAGACGACGAAGAGCGTGTCTTCGGGCCATTCGGCCATGCGATGGGCAGTCATCTTGCCATGCGGCAGGTTGATGGCGCCGGGGATGTGGGAGGCTGCGAACATCGCGGGCGAGCGGACGTCGAGCAGCACGAAATCGGCCTTGCCCGCGGCAAGCGATGCGCTGACGTCCCAGCAGTCGGTCTCGAAGGCGAGCTTGCGGGCGTAATAGGCGGCGGTGGCTTCCGGGGTGGCGGCCGGGGTTTCGCTGACGAAGCTTGGCATGGGCGTTTCCTTTCGTTCGGGTTGCGGCCCGTTATCGCCGATGCTATGGCTTGGCGAAATTGGCCAGAATGACGATGAGCGTAAAGATCATGCCAAATCCTGCCGGACCGGAAGTGGCGGTGCTTGCCTATGACGGTCTCTGCACCTTCGAATTCGGCATCGCCTACGAAGTCTTCGGCTTGGCGCGACCCGAAATGGGCGAGGGCTGGTACCGCTATTCGGTCTGCGGCATCGAGCCCGGGCCGCTGCGCGCGGCAGGAGGGCTGACGGTTGCGGCCGACCACGGGCTCGAGGTGCTGGAGAAGGCCGACCTGATCGTCGTGCCAGGCTGGCGATCGATCGACGCGCCGGTGCCTGACGATCTCATCGCTGCCCTTAGCGCCGCCCATCGGCGGGGCGCCCGCATCATGTCGCTCTGCTCGGGCGTCGCCGTGCTCGCCGCATCGGGCCTGCTTTCCGGCCGCCGGGCGACGACGCACTGGCGCTATGTCGGGGCGATTGCGGCACGCTATCCCGACATCGCCTTCGATGCCGGGGTTCTCTACATGGACGAGGGCAGTATCCTGACGGCGGCGGGAAGTGCCGCCGGTATCGATCTCTGCCTGCATGTGGTGCGCGGCGATTTCGGCGCTGACGCCGCCAACAGCGTGGCGCGGCGCCTCGTCCTGCCGCCGCATCGCGAGGGCGGACAGGCGCAGTTCATCCACGCGCCGGTGCCGCAGGCGCGCGAAGGCATCCGTCTCGGGCCGCTGATCGAGTGGATGCGCGAGCGCCTCGACGAGGACCAGCCGATCGGTCTCCTCGCTGATAAAGCCGGCATGAGCCAGCGCACGTTCCAGCGGCGTTTCGAAAAGACGACCGGCCTCAGCGTCGGCGAATGGCTGTTGAAGGAGCGGCTGCGCCATGCGCGGGAACTGCTGGAAAAGCAGGGTGCGGCATCGCTGGATGACATCGCTGCGGCGAGCGGATTCGGCACGGTCGCGACGATGCGGCACCATTTCCGCAAACGGCTGG
The DNA here is from genome assembly GCF_057808655.1 of Rhizobium sp. FG96. Taxonomy (NCBI): domain Bacteria; kingdom Pseudomonadati; phylum Pseudomonadota; class Alphaproteobacteria; order Hyphomicrobiales; family Rhizobiaceae; genus Rhizobium; species Rhizobium sp. FG96. The sequence continues at coordinate 155,862 of NZ_JBMDIL010000013.1, forward strand.
GGACGAGCCCGGGGGCGTATCGGAAGACGTTTGCGGGAGTGGCTTAGAACCGGGCGCGGTAGGGCAGGACGTCGATATCCTTCTCGCGGCGCCGCGCCTGGGCGATATCGAAGCTGTTCTGCATCCGCATCAGCGTATCCATCGAGATGCCGAATGCCTTCTCGAACCGCAACGCCATCTCGGGCGAGAGCGATGCGCGTTCATTGAGCAACGCGGACAGGGCAGGCCGAGTGACGCCGAGGGCGCGCGCCGCATCGGTCACCGAGAGCTCCAGCTCTTCCAGAACTTCGTGCTTGAGAAAGTCCCCGGGATGCGCTGGGCTCTTCATGCGAATGCCAAGTGCTTCCGTCATTGGCCTCTCCTAGTGATAGTCCGATCCGTCCCGCGTAGGGTGTTGCTCAACGCGAGACGGCTTGGAAGAGCGAAATAAGTTCGCCACGTCACTCCCGCTCCCTAAAAGTAGTGGTCGCGGTGGATGCCGTCATAGTGGCCAGATTGCAGGCAACAGTTCTTGAAACCGTCTCCGCGAACCACAGGGACAGGGGTCGTTGCGGCCGAGCTTCTCGATCAGTTCGATATCGCCGTGGATGAACTGACGCCCAGTTTTGACGCAGGTTTCGGAGGGGTAGGATTTACGTCGCTTGGACGTGACCTCAAAAGCTGAGGCCGGTGAGGTGTTTGCGAGCCATGGCTGCCTCCTCTTGGTGGGACGCTGCGGTAGTGCAGCGGCACATCCTTAGCACCGATATGCCGGTAGGCAAAGCCGCGGCGGGAAATCCGCCGCGGCTTTGCGAATCTATTACTCCGCGGCCTGTCGCGCCATTGGGTTGTTCGGATGGGTCGTCCAGTTGGCGTAGGTGCTTTCGACGACCTTGCCGGTGCGTTCGTCCAGCGCGCCTGCCGGCAGGCCTTCCATGGTGATGCAGTTCTCGACCGGGCAGACGTTGACGCAGAGGTTGCAGCCGACGCACTCGTCTTCCATGACTTCGAAGTGGCGGACGCCGTCGACGAAGTTGGTGATCGCCTGGTGCGAGGTGTCCTCGCAGGCGATGTGACAGCGGCCGCACTTGATGCAGGCGTCCTGGTCGATCTTGGCCTTGGCGATGTAGTTCAGGTTCAGGTACTGCCAGTCGGAGACATTCGGGACGGCGCGACCGGTGATGTCGTCGAGGGTGCGGTGGCCCTTTTCGTCCATCCAGGCCGCGAGGCCGGAGATCATCTCGTCGACGATCTTGAAGCCGTAGGTCATCGCCGCGGTGCAGACCTGCACGTTGCCGGCGCCAAGCACCAGGAACTCGGCCGCATCGCGCCATGTCGTGACGCCGCCGATGCCGGAGATCGGCAGGCCCGACGTCTCAGGATCGCGGGCGATCTCGGCCACCATGTTGAGCGCGATCGGCTTGACGGCCGGGCCGCAATAGCCGCCGTGGCTGCCGCGCCCGTCGATCGACGGTTCCGGCGAGAAGGTGTCGAGATTGACCGAGGTAATCGAGTTGATCGTGTTGATCAGCGACACGGCGTCCGTGCCGCCTTGCTTGGCAGCGCGGGCAGGGCGGCGGATGTCGGTGATGTTGGGCGTCAGCTTGGTGATGACGGGCATGCGCGTGTACTGCTTGCACCAGCGCACGACCATCTCGATATATTCCGGCACCTGACCGACCGCAGCACCCATGCCGCGCTCGGACATGCCGTGCGGACAGCCGAAGTTCAGTTCGATGCCGTCGGCGCCGGTTTCTTCCACCAGCGGCAGGATCGCCTTCCAGCTCTCCTCCTCGCAGGGCACCATGATCGAGGCGATCAGGGCGCGGTCCGGCCAGTTCATCTTCACCTGCTTCATTTCCCGCAGGTTGGTCTGCAGGTCGCGGTCGGTGATCAGCTCGATATTGTTCAAACCGAGCAGGCGGCGGTCGGCGCCCCAGATCGCGCCATAGCGCGGGCCGTTGACATTGACGACGGGCGGGCCTTCCTCGCCGAGCGTCTTCCAGACCACGCCGCCCCAGCCCGCCTTGAAGGCGCGCTCGACGTTATAGGCCTTGTCGGTCGGCGGCGCGGAGGCGAGCCAGAACGGGTTCGGGGATTTGATGCCGACGAAATTATTGCGGAGATCAGCCATTGTTCATGCTCCCCTTCAGGCGACGGCGCCGGCCGGCTGCAACCCTGCAGCAAGCACGCGGTTGATGGATTCGGCGGCATCGCGGCCTTGCGCGACAGCCGAAACGGTGAGGTCGTCACCGCCGAGCACGCAGTCGCCGCCCGCCCAGACGCCCTCGATCGAGGTGCGGCCTTCGCCATCGATGGCGATGCGGCCGCCTTCGGTGCGCAGCGCGCCGAGGCCTGAGGCCTCGAAGGTCTGGCCGATCGCCTTGAAGATCTGGTCGGCGGCGATCACGCCGGTTTCGCCCGTCGTCACCAGCCGTCCTTCGGCAAGCGCGGTATATTCGACTTCGATACCGGCGACGGCGCCATTCTTGGCGACGATCGATTTCGGCGCCAGCCAGTGGCGGATGATGACGCCCTTGGAAGCCGCGAGATCCTGTTCGAACTCGGAGGCGTTCATGTGCTCCTTGCCGCGGCGGTAGCAGATCGTCACCTCCTCGGCGCCGAGCAGCTTGGCCTGCACGGCAGCGTCGATCGCCGTCATGCCGCCGCCGAGAACGACGACGCGGCGGCCGATCGCGACCGTGCCCTTGTCGCCGGATTGGCGCAGCTTGGCGATGAAATCGACGGCGTCCTCGACGCCGGGCAGGCTTTCGCCATCGACCTTCAGGGCGTTGACACCAGCAAGACCGATGCCGAGGAAGACGGCGTCATATTGCGCCTGGAGGTCCGACAGCGAGAAGTCGCGGCCGAGCAGCTGGCCGTTCTTCACCTCGATGCCGCCGATCGACAGGACGTAATCGACTTCCTTCTGGGCGAAGTCGTCGACCGACTTGTAGGTGGCGATACCATACTCGTTGAGGCCGCCGGATTTCGGCTTGGCGTCGTAGATCACGACGTCATGGCCCTTGACCGCCAGGCGGTGGGCGGCGGCGAGCCCGGCAGGACCGGCGCCGATGACGGCGATCTTCTTACCCGAGGAAGCGGCGCGGCTATAGAACTGCTTGCCTGCGTTCATCGCGGCGTCGGTCGCATAGCGCTGCAGACGGCCGATCTCCACGGGCTTTTCCTCTGCCGTGTTGCGCACGCAGGCCTGTTCGCAGAGCTCTTCGGTGGGACAGACGCGGGCGCACATGCCGCCCAGGATATTCTGGTCGAAGATCGTCTTGGCTGAACCGATCGGATTGCCGGTCGAGATCTGGCGGATGAACAGCGGAATGTCGATGGAGGTGGGACAGGCCGTCATGCACGGCGCGTCGTAGCAGAAATAACAGCGGTCGGAAGCGACCAGCGCCTCATGTTTGTCGAGGCGCGGATGCAGATCGGAAAAGTTGTCGTCATACTCGGCGGGCGAAAGCCGGCCAGCATGAATCCCAGTTTCCAGTCGTTCCATTGAAGTTCCCTCATTATTGGTAAACGGCTAGTGAGGGAAAGCGTAACTCAGGTCTAAAAATTTATCAAACGGTAAAATTTTGAGTGCTTATAGAGGTTATGCCACTGATTTTACATACCTATTCTCATCGGGATTTTGGCTGCGGCATCAGGGATTTCGCGGGGGTTTCACAGGCTCGACAAAAAAGATTCACAAAAGTCCACTTTTTTTCCGGACGGGTGGAACCAAAGGTTAACGCGCCCGTTATTGGGGTATCCTGATGATGATCGCATCGACCCAACATGCGCGCCCCCAACCCATCATCCGGATTTACTCACGGTCCCCTCCCGGTGAGTGAAAACAGCCAGTGCGCCGCCCTCGCACTGGCTGTTTTATTTTGTCCACACACAGTGCCGTCTTGGGGAGTAGAGCGCCCGGTCAGGCGCGCTTCAGGATTTCGAATTCGGTCTCGGGGATCAGCAATGTATATTCGATGCGGCCGGGTGTCAGCTTGAGCACTGCCTTGCCGTTCATCGATGAGGGCACGACGCGCTCGAGCACGGTCTTGCCGAAGCTGTTTTCGCTGAATTCGTGAACTTCCGTCCTGTTCGGCAGGGCCTCCGCCCAGGTCACTTCGATTGCCTTCCTGCCGTTGAGTTCAGCTTCGCGGCAGTTGAGCGTGATCGAGGCCGCACCGCCGGCAATGGCGCCGAAGGACGCGGAGTTGACGATCAGTTCGTGCAGCGCCAGGCCGAGATGGACGGCGGCATTGGGTGTCATATGGGCGTTGATGCCGAAGATCGGCATGGTGCCGGCGGTCTCCGGCCAGTAGGGGGCGAACTGCTTTTCGGCGAGCTCGAAGAGATAGGCGCCGCGCCAGCTGGAATCGGTGATCAGGTCCTGCGAATTGGAGAGCGACTGCAGGCGGCCGCGGAATTTCACCAGGAAACCATCGAGCGACAGCGTGTTGCGCGCCGTCTGCGTGGCAATGCCCTGGATGATGGCGAGCAGGTTTTTCGAGCGGTGCGAGAGTTCGCGCAGCAGCGACTTCAGCACCTTTTCGCGGTGACGGGTCTCGGTGACTTCGGAGAGGACCGAGAGAATGCCGTAAGTGCCGCCTTCGGCGACGCGCTGGACCTTGAGCTCGTAGCTGCGCATCTCGCCGTCGACATTGACCTCGACTTCGGCCGTCGTCGGCGCGCCGCCTTCGAGAACCTTAAGCTTCAGGGCGTGGAGATATTCGCCGTAAGCCAGGCCGAAGAGGTCGGCATCGGTCGCGCCGGGTCTGAAGAGATGCTGGAAATGAGCGGGCAGGTTCTCGGCGTAAGCGATTGCGAGCTGGGAGTCCTGAAAGAGAATCGAAATTCCGGCACTGCGAAGCGCCCGTTCCATCATCACGGCTTTGCCATCCATATGGGAGGCATTGCCGATTAATGGTTTCATCGTAGTCACCAAGCCGCCTTTCCTTATCCGTCTGGTGCAGCTGGAAAGAGGTTGCCAATTCAGCCGGTCCGTCCGCCGGTCAGTTTATGACCAAGCGTTGCAGAAACAGTTAAAGCTCCCGAAGCGCGCCAGTCAGGCTGGAACGCTTCGGCTTTTGCTTTGTTCCGTTATCCGGAAAACCCTTTTCAGGCGGCAACCTTGGTCGATTCATTGAAGAACAGCGCTTGGCTGATCAATGCCTTGACCATGTCGGGATTGAAGGGCTTCGTAACAAGGAACGTCGGTTCCGGACGTTCGCCGGTCAGCAGACGTTCGGGGAAGGCGGTGATGAAGATCACCGGTACGCTTGAGGTCTTCAGAATGTCGTTGACCGCATCGATGCCCGAGCTGCCGTCGGCAAGCTGGATGTCGGCAAGAACCATGCTCGGCTTGGTCTTGTTGTAGAGCGCGACGGCTTCCGTGTGGGTGCGGGCGATGCCGGTGACCTTGTGGCCAAGGCTTTCGACCATCTGCTCGATATCCATGGCGATCAGCGGTTCATCTTCGATGATCATGATGTCGGTCGCGACCTGGCGGGAGATTTCCTGCGAAGCGGTGTCGAGCAGGCTCATGACTTCCTTTTCCTCGACGTCGAGGATCAGGGCGATCTCGCCGACGCGGAAGTTCTCGACCGATGCGAGGATGAAGGCCTGGCGTGCCGCCGGCGAAACCTTGGCGAGGTTCACTGTCGCGCGCTGTTCCCATGCATAAGGCGAGGCCGGCTCGGGAATCTGGACTGCGGTGGAACCAAAAAGTTCGGTGAACAGTTTGTAGAGCGCGACGCGGTCGTTAGCGGTATCCGGGAAAATGGATATGTCGGCGATGATCGCTTCAAGCACTGCGGCAACATATGCATCGCCAGATGTCTGAGTGCCGGTGAGAGCGCGGGAATAGCGACGCAGATAAGGAAGGTGCGGCGCAATTCGAGTTGAAAGTGTCATTAATAACTCCCGTCTATAGGCCGGTAACTGGCTCTAATGGGTCAGAAACGTGAGACTATTAAAAAAGTTCCGGACAGTGCGGAACTTTTTTCAGGCGCCCGCATTATCCTGCCGACGAATAAGGGCATGCCGGTTTGAAGAATGTCATCTGCAGCGTTGCGGCATCAACTGTCCCCGGGACGGTCGGTGCTTTCCGTGTCTGCACCAAGACCTCGGGCGGCCCCTCACAACAGAGAGACAACAGACGAGAAGTGACGAGTTAATGACAACACAGCAGAACGAAGAGAGAGATCAACAACGGCTGGATGTGCGGGCGGGCGACATACTCGATCCCAACAACCAGATCGGCGTCAAATTGCGGTCGCTTTACGCTGCCGTCCAGGACGAAGCGATCCCGGACCGTTTTCTCGATCTGCTCGAAAAGCTCGACCAGGCCGAGATGATGGCTTCGGCCAAGATGGCGGAATAAGGTGGGCCCATGGAACAAGCGCAACCAAGCTTCAAGCGCGAACTCCTGGCAGCTCTGCCGAGCCTTCGCGCATTCGCAATCTCGCTGATCGGCCGCCACGACCGCGCGGATGATCTCGTGCAAGACACCATCATGAAGGCATGGGCCAAGCAGGACCACTTCGAGATGGGCACCAACATGAAGGCATGGCTCTTCACCATCCTGCGCAACGAGCTTTACAGCCAGATGCGCAAGAGCGGCCGCGAAATCCAGGACAGCGATGGCCTGTTCACCGAATCCATGGCGATGCACCCGTCGCAATACGGCGCGCTCGACCTGCAGGATTTCAAGAAGGCGCTTGAGCAGCTGCCGCCGGACCAGCGTGAAGCGATCATCCTGGTCGGTGCATCGGGCTTCTCTTACGAAGAGGCAGCCGAAATCTGCGAATGCGCTGTCGGCACGATCAAGAGCCGTGTCAACCGCGCCCGCCAGCGCCTCCAGGAGCTGCTGCAGATCTCGGGCGAGGCCGATTTCGGACCGGACGCGACATCCGCGCCGCTGACATCAAAGGCCTTCGCCTTCTAACCAAGGAATACTTGGGAGGAAAAAGCCGGCTGCCCCTCGTGGGCGCCGGCTTTTTTGTTTGTGGGGGAGTTTTCTGGGGCAGTGGGCGTAGCCCCCTCATCCGGCTGCCGCCACCGTCTCCCCGAGGGGAGAAGGGGAATGCCGCGCCGCCTCCGTCCCTTCTCCCCAGCGGGGAGAAGGTGGCCCGGTAGGGCTGGATGAGGGGGCTCTGGGCGCTGACGGTCAGCTATATTAGTCCCGCTTGGAGCCAACCAGGGTGGAGGCAACCAGTGCAGCCAGTACGCCCGCGGTCAACAACGGCTGCGAGCGAAGAAGGCCGATGCCGGCCGCTGCTGCGGATTCAAGCGCCAGGCGGCGCTCTTCAACGCGGCGCTTCTCCTGCGCATTGAGGATCGCCATGACGATAAGCGCGATGACGGCAATGAGCACTGCGCAGGCGGCGAGGAAGAGGGCGGCGCCGACCGGGCCGTAGATGCCCGCAAGCCAGATGGCACCCGCGGTCACCGCCAGCGCATAGGCTGTCAGCAGGAAAAGCGCGGCGATCGCAATGAAAATACCGTTGCGCTTGGTCCGCGCAACGGTACGGTGAACGCTGTTTCCCACCAGCATGCTGAGGATCGGGAAGAGCATCGAGCCTCCTAGCGGCGGGCGAGGAGGGCGAGCACGAGGCCGAAGGCGGCGGCCGCGCCGATCGTGGCGACCGGATGCTTGCGCACTGTGTCGCGGACTTCGCTGGCGCCGCGCAGATAGCCATCCTGCAGGTCGCGCAGCAGATCTTCGCTGCGGCCGACCAGCTCGTCGTAACCGGCAGAGGCCTGATAGCGGATCTTGTCGGACTGGCGGCGGGAATTCTTGGCGGCGATCTTGGTCAGCGCCTCGATCTCGTCGCGCAGATGCTCGATCTGGTCTTCGATCGTGCTCTCGATGCTGTGGAGCGTGCCGTTGCCCTTGCGGGAGCCGCGAACGGACTGGAGGATGGATGAAGCCATGATTTTTCTCCATGCTTTTGGGCGAACGGAAGCGCCGCCTGTTTAAACGCAGGTCAAGACCATTGCTGTTGGGAGAGTGCCCCGGCCATGACCCAAATCATCGACACGGAGAACGCGAATGGCGCGGAAAGGTTCCCTGCAGGAGCTCAGAGAGCGCTATGCGCCAGCACGAACGGCGTGCCATCAGCCGGCACCTGGTTGATGCGCAGCGCGCAGCCGAAGACGGAGCGCATGTTGTCGTCCGTCAGCACGTCTCGGACGCTGCCGGCCGCCGCCAGCCGCCCGGATTTCATCAGCACGATCTGATCGGCAAAGAGGGCCGTCAGGTTGAGATCGTGCATGACGGCGATGACGCCGCCGCCGGCTTCGCAGAACTGGCGCGCAAGCCGCATGATCGTCAGCTGATGGCTGATGTCGAGGCTGGAGACCGGTTCGTCGAGCAGCAGCCAGCAGGGCTTGCCGTGGGCGATCGGCTCGGCGATCTGGCAGAGGACGCGGGCGAGCTGGACGCGCTGCTGCTCGCCGCCGGAGAGTTCCTGATAGTAGCGGCCCTCGAAGCCGTGCAGGTCGACGGCGCCAAGGGCGCGGGCCGCAGTTTCCTCGGCTTTTTCGGGATGAAGATTGACGCCCGTGGTCAGGCCCATGCGGACGATTTCGCGGACGGTGAAGGGGAAGGAGATGGCGCTTGCCTGCGGAAGGACCCCGCGGATGGCGGCGAGCTTCCAGGGCGCCATGTCGCGCACTTCGGCGCCGTTGATCTTCACCGACCCCCTGGCGGCAAGCTCGCCGGAGACGGCTTTCATCGTCGTCGTCTTGCCGGAGCCGTTGGGACCAGCGATTGCCGTCAGCTCGCCGGCACGGGCCGTGAAGCTGACGCCGTGGACGATGGTCTTGCCCGACAGATCGACGGAAACATTGGAAAGCTCGATCATGGATGCGTTCTCAGAGGGCAAGCCGCGAGCGCTGGCGCAGCAGGATCCACAGGAAGAAGGGACCGCCGACAGCCGCGGTGATGATGCCGATCGGCAGTTCGGCCGGGGCGACGATGGTGCGCGCCAAGACGTCGGCAAAGATCAGCAGCGAACCGCCGAGCAGGGCGGAGGCGGGCAGCAGGTAGCGGTGATCGGGGCCGATCACCATGCGCAGCACATGTGGCACGACGATGCCGACGAACCCGATGCCGCCGCTGACGGCGACCGAGGCGCCGGTGGCGGCCGCGACGGTAACGATTGCGATATTCTTCAAGCGCTGAACCGGTACGCCCATGTGGAAGGCGGCGGCCTCGCCAAGCGTGATGGCGTTGAGGCCGCGGGCCATGAATGGGAGGACGACGAAGGAGAGCAGGATGATCGGCGCTGCTGCCGCGATCTTCATCCAGGTGGCGCCGGAGAGCGAGCCCATGCCCCAGAAGGTGAGGTCGCGCAGCTGCTGATCGTTCGCCATGTAGGTCAGAAGGCCGGTCAGGGCGCCTGTGAGAGCGCCGAGCGCGATGCCTGCGAGCAGCATGGTCCCGATCGAGGTCTGGCCGTTGCTGGTGGCGACCCTGTAAAGCAGCAGCGTGGTGGCGAGACCGCCGCCGAAGGCTGCGAGCGGCAGGGCATAGATGCCGAGCAGATTGAACAGCGGCATGGCGATGCCGCCGCCGAGCACGATCATGACCACGGCGCCGAAACCGGCGCCGGAGGAGACGCCGACGAGGCCGGGATCGGCGAGCGGATTGCGAAACAGGCCCTGCATCACCGCACCGGAGACGGCGAGCGAACCGCCGACCAGGAAGCCGAGAATGGCGCGCGGCATGCGGATATCGAAGATGATGATCCGGTCGCGCATGGTGAGCGCATCGGCCTGGCCGCCGAGATTGGCGATGACATCGAACATCGAAGCGTCCGATGCGCCGGTCGTTACCGAAAACAGCAGCGAGAAGACCGAGCCGACGACGAGCAGGGCGATGACCAGGACCGCGAGGCGGGCGCGATCGCCCGCCTGCTGCCGTTCGCGCAGCGCCGTGATCGAGAAGAGGGAGCGTCTTTCACCCGCCATCGCATCCTGCATTGCCATGTCAGCCGCCGTAGATCGCGGCGTTCAGTTCGCGCACCGCACTTGCCGTGCGCGGGCCGAAGCCGAGAAGATGCAGGCCGTCCATGCGGATGACCGCCTTGTTCTGGGCGGCGGGCGTCAGCGCGATCGCCGGCTGCTTGAAAAGATCGTCATTGGCTGCCGCATGGCCGCCCTCGCGGTCCATCATCAGGATCACGTCCGGTTTCGCCTCGATGATCGCCTCGTCGGTCAGCGGCTTGTAGCCCGGGAAGGTGCCAACGGCGTTGACGGCGCCTGCGAGGCTGATGATCCCGTCGGCGGCCGTGCCGGTGCCCGAGGCCATGATCTTTCCGCCCTGGGCGCTGAGGATGAAGAGCACGCGCTTGCGCTCGCCTTCCGGGCGCTTCTCGGCATCGGCGATCGCCGCGTCGAGATCGGCGCCGACCTTGGCTTCAAGCGCCTTGGCCTTGTCCTCGACGCCGAGCAGGGTGCCGACGCGATCGATCTTCTTCAGGATGCCTTCGCGGTCATAGGTGTTCGGCACGGTCTCGAAGGGAACGCTGGCGTTCTTCAGAACGGTCAGCGCTTCCGGCGGGCCGGCGCCCTCGACGGCGATGATCGCCGACGGGTTAACGGCGAGAATGCCTTCCGGCGAGAGCGCCCGCATGTAGCCGACGTCAGGCAGGTTCATCGCCGCTTCGGGATACATGCTGGTCGAGTCGCGGGCGATGATGCGGCCTTCTTCGCCGAGCGCATAGATGATCTCGGTGACATCGCCGCCGACGGAGACGACTCGCGAGGTGTCGAGCTTCTTCGGCTCGGCGGCATGGGCAGAGCGGACGAAGGAATAGCCGGGCGTGGCGACCGGCGACGGGATGAGCGGCAGGGCCATGACGGCCGCCGTCAGCGCCAGTTCCCAGAGGCGGATGCGGCGCAGGCTGGAGGGCATCTTCATCACCATGCTCCTTATGCGGCGACGCTTGCGGCGCGCGGCAGGTTCTCGATGATCTCGCGCCAGTCGCTGCGCTCGTCGGTGCCTTCCTTCCGCTTGCCGAAGAACTGGATGATCATCTCGCCCTTGGCATCGTAGGCTTCGAGCGAGGTGACATGGCCGTCCTTTGTCGGCTTGCGTACGGCCCAGGCCTCGGCGATGTGGTCCTGGCGCAGATGCAGGTGGAAGGTCGGGTCCATAATGTTGATCCACGGACCCATCGGCTGGACGTTGAAGATCGGGCCGGAATGGATCTGGACGATACCGTTATTGGCGACGAAGCACATGATCGGCAGGCCGGATTTCACCGAAGCGTGCAGCAGATCTGCCGTTGCCGAGGGATCGAGCTTCCAGGCGTAGTCGTCGCCGACAGTGCGCACGGCTGCCTGGCGGCCGATCTTCAGCTTGCGCAGCATGCCAAAGAATTCGTGGGTGTCGGTGAGCTTGCTCCAGTTGTCGCGCAGTTCGTCGCGGCTGACATCGCCGGTTTCATCTGCGCCGAAGCTTGCTTCCTGCTCGACGAATTCCTGCGACTGGTCCTCGAGCTTCAGCTCGGCGACGATGGCGTGATAGGCCTCGACATTGGACGACGGACGCAGGTGGACCTTATGGACCGCATTGCCGGTCTTGTCGAAATACTGGAGGCTGAGGCGCTCGGTATCGCCATCCTTCTTGGTGACCGCGAAGGCATGCGCCCAGCGGCTCGGGAAGACGCGCAGGTCGATATTCTCGCCGAGAACGATGGCGTTGTGCTGGCCGGTGGTGATGTTCTCGTAGAAGCCGATCTTCTCGTGCACGGCGCTTTCGTTGCGCGACAGAGCCATGACTTCGCCGAGGCTGGCGACGCGCTCCAAAAGCTTGTTGGCGCTGGCATCGATGCGGGTGGCGGAAATGCCGACTTCGGCGGCAACGAGGGCAGCCTCGGAGATCTTCAGCTGAGCAGCGATATCGCGCTCGCGCATCTTCGGATTCTCGGCGCGAAACGCACGAATTTCGGCCGGTGCCGGTCTGGTGTTCTCGGTCATGTTCTACCCTTACTTATTGAGAATGAGCTTGCCCTGACGGGTAATTTTCATGCGATAGACCACGCCCTCATGCCGGATCATGATCTCGTTCGCGCCGCGGAAGATGTCTCCGCTTTCGATCGTGCGCACTTCCGCCGCGTCTTTGACGAACGGCGCATGCTTAAAGGTGTCAGGCTTTTCAACCATCATTTCGGTTGGCAATTTCCGCTTGTGCCGCGGCTTGTTTTCCCGCGGCTCCGATACATTTATCTTGACTTTCATAGTCAGCATTTTTTAAAGACGCAATAGAAGAGTTATCAACTCAAGTTTTCGAAATCGCATGGAGAAGTGATGATGGCGGCACGCAGTTTTGCAGCGCTCGTGGCAGGCGGATTGATCGCGGCGGGAAGCGTTTTTCCGGCTTACGCGCAGGACGCCGCTGCTGCTGCTCCGGCCGCTCCCGCCAATGCTCTCGAGGTCGAGCTGAATGCGCTGGCGCCCTCGCAGAAGGGCTGCATGATGACCTTCGTGGCGCTGAACAAGCTGGCGGCCCCGGTCAACAAGATCTCCTTCGAGCTCGCCTTCTTCAACGACAAGAATGCCGTCGACAAGATTACCGTTCTCGACTTCCGCGATCTGCCGCAGGGCAAGAAGCGCGTGCGCCAGTTCGACATCCCGAACGTCAAGTGCGAGGCGGTGACCCGCATCCTGATCAACGACACGCCGGTCTGCGATGGCCCGGCTGCCGGCGAATGCATGAAGGGTCTGGTGACCCGGTCGCAGATTTCGGTTCCCTTCGAAGGGTAATGAATGCGCCGGGGATGAACCCCGGCGAGGCTTCAGTTTCCAACTGGCCGGGGCAGGCACATGGTAGTTTCAGCGAAATCCCAGTCACGGCAGGTGTTCTTTGCCGATCAGGAAGAGGGCGGGTCGAACGACAACCTGCCCGGCCTGCATCCCGGCCATGAAATGCCGGAGCTGCGCAACGCACCGCGCCAGCCCGCCGCCGAAGCCGTCGTCCACTATGCCCGCTTCGCCCAGATCGGCTCCTTCCCCGAGCATGCCAAGGGACCGAAAGCCGATGCCGCCGATGCGCCGGCAATGGATACGTCTGCGATCGAGAAGCAGGATGCGGCGGTCAAGCCCGTCAAGCGCAATGTCGTTGCGGCCTGCCTGACCTCATTTGCATTTCATGCGATCGTCTTCACCGCGCTTGCCATTGGTTTCGTTGTGACGCCGCATCAGCCGGAGGAAGAGGCTGGCGAGGCCGTCAGCGTCATCATTCTCGGCGATTCCGAAGCCGACCAGGCCTCGGCTGGTGATCCCGACCTGCAGGTCGAGCCGCAGCCCGAGGAAGTGGTGGCGGAAAGCGTGCAGCCGGAAACGGTTCAGCCAACGGAAGTGCAGCCGACTGAGGTGCAGCCCACGGAAACGGTGGAGGCCCAGCCGGTACAGCCGACACAGGAGGTAACCCGCGTTTCGCCGGAGACGGTGACTGCTGCCGAGCCCGAAGTGCTGACCTCCAACGTTCCGGCCGAAACATCCGTCGTCCAGCCGATGGCGACCGAAGTGCCGGAAGAGGTGAAGCCCGTGGAGCGGACGGAGGTGGCGCAAGCTGTGCCGGAGGCTATCCAGCCCGAGGAAGCGCCGACCCCGACGCCGAAGCCCAAGGCGGTGCCGCCGGTGGAGAAGCCGAAGGCCGAGAAGAAAGAGCCGCCGAAGAAGGTGGTGAAAAAGGTTGCCGGTTCGCAGGGCGAGAACAAGCAGGACTCGCGCCGCGGTGCCAATGACGGACAGGAAACGGCCAATTCCGACCAGAATTCGCGTTCGGCCGGTAGCTCCGGCGGGGCAGGCAGCGCTGCCGTCGCCAACTATCCGGGCAAGGTGCAGTCGCGCATCCGCCGCGCCGTGAGGGTGCCGTCGGAATACAAGCGCATGAGCGCCTCGATGAATGTTCGCGTAAGGTTGACGATCGGCGGCGACGGCTCGCTGACCGGCCTTTCGGTTGCCCGCAGCTCCGGTATTCCCGAGCTCGATCAGGCGGTTGTCTCTGGCGTTCAGCGGGCGTCTCCGTTCCCGCCGCTGCCGTCCGAATGGGGCAAGCCGAGCTGGACCTTTACCCAGGAAGTCCAGGTCACCGGCCGCTGAAATAAATATGACCAAAAGAGTCAACTTTATACTTTACTCTAAAAATCAAGTTTAATAAGGTCCCGCTTGCACACTGGAATCGTGTGACGATCAACGAGCGAACGGGTGGTAAATGGCTCGGAAGGCGAAGAAGGGATCCAACCGGGAAATCCGCGTCAGCGCGGATGCGGCAGCCGAGGCGCAGCCGTCGGGACGGTCCAAATTGGATGGCCGCAGTTTTCTCTATGTCGGCGGCCGGGATTGCCAGGTGGCACATCTTCGCGAGATCGCCAGCAGCTTCGGCGCCGAGCTCATCCATCATGACGGCGGCTTGCGCGAAGCGGTTTCCCGCATCGATACCGTTCTTCCCTCCGTCGACTGCGTGTTCTGCCCGATCGACTGTATCAGCCATGATGCCTGCGTGCGCGTGAAGACCGGCTGCAAGAAATTCGGCAAGGCCTTCATTCCGCTGCGCAGCGGCAGCAAGTCCAGCCTCGAGCGGGCCTTGAACACGATGAACGAACGAGACAATTCCCGATGAAAGACCAGCGCCCCGAGGGCTTCACGATGATCGGCCTGCACAAGCTCGCCGCACAGAATGGCGACGGCCTTGTGCCCGAGCTCTACGACCTGCTGATGAAGAATGCCGAGCGCGAGGCGCAGGCGGATAACGTCACCGAATTTCCCTATTGGGAGACGAGGATGCCGGGTGTCGAGCCGGAAAGGCCGCTCGGCCGCGAGGCTGCAAACGGCAACAACATCGTTGCCTTCGCCGCGCCGGTGCGCAAAAGCCGGAAGCGCTGAGGAGCCCGCATGTATATCGCAATGAACCGCTTCAAGGTTTCCAACGGTTTGGAAGCCGAATTCGAGGACGTCTGGCGCAACCGCGATTCCAGCCTGTCGCAGGTGCCCGGCTTCGTCGAATTCCGGCTGCTGCGCGGCAAGGCGAATGCGGAAGAGGGCTATACGCTGTTTTCCTCGCATACGCTGTGGGCGAGCGAGGAGGACTTCCTCAACTGGACGAAATCCGAGAATTTTCGCGCTGCCCATCGCAATGCGGGCGACCGCAAGGCGATGTACAAGGGGTCGCCGGTTTTCGAGGGTTTCAACGTGGTCGAGGGCATCTGAGCGATGGAAGACCCGCAGCGCGTCGAAGTCATTCCGATCCTGCCGTCTCTCGATATGGCGGAGACACTTGCCTTCTACCGCGATGAGCTGGGCTTTGCCGCGACCTACGAGACGGCGGATTATCTGATTGTCCGGCGCCAGGAGATGGAGCTGCATTTCCGGCTGACGGACGACCGCTCGCTCTGCGAACGCAGCTCCGTCTATATCCGCGGTGGGCGGATCGGCGCGCTGCATCAGGAATATTCCGGCAAGGGCGTGCCGCGCCTCAGCGCCCTCGAACTGCGCCCCTGGAACATGGAAGAGTTCTTCATCCACGATCCGCACGCCAACCTGCTGCGCTTCGCGCGCATTCCCGGCCGCTGAGTTCTGCCGACGACTGGGGTCCCACTGCGACCCCCGGGGTCCTTCTGCGACCCCTGGCCGCAATGAGCGGCGGCGAGGACGCGCTATGGTTTGGCCCATCGCCCGTGCTATCGTCATGATATGACGAAGCCTGTCCTATCCCTGCAACTTTTCTCGCTGCGCGAACTCGGATCGCTCGACGCCCAGCTTTCCGCGGCCGCGAAGGCCGGCTTCCAGTCCGTCGAGCCGCTCGGACATCAGTTGCAGGATGCAGCGGCGCTGAGCGAAGCGCTTGTGCGCCACGGCCTGACCTCTCCTACCGCCCATATCGGCCTCGAATTTCTGCAGAGCGAGCCGGCCCAGGTTGCCGATGCCTGCCGCGCCTGCGGCATCAGGGAGCTCTTCGTGCCGCAATCGGCCACCTTCCTGCCGCCGGAGACGACGGGCGGCTGGCAGCGCCTCGGCGCCGAACTCGGCCGTCTCGCGGAGCGCTATGCGGCAGACGGTATTTCGATCGGCTATCACAACAAGATGGCGGGTTTCTCGCTGCTGCCGACGGCGCGCTACGGCTTCGAGGTGATGTTCGAGGCAGCACGCGGCACGCCGCTCGTCTGGCAGGCCGATATCGCCTGGATTTCGCGGGCCGGCGTCAACCCGGCCGACTGGCTGCACCGCTACGCCAAGGTTCTGGTCTCCGCCCATGTGAAGGACCGCGCGCCTGAAGGCGCCAATGCCGACGAGGACGGCTGGGCCGATGTCGGCGCCGGCACGCTGATGTGGCCGTCGCTCTGGCGGCTGGCGCTGGCGAACGGGGCGCGGACGCTGGTGGTCGAGCACGACAGCCCGAAGCGGCCGTTTGAATTTGCGCAGACGAGTTTTGCCTATCTCAGCCGGTTTATGGCGCATTCGTGAAGGGGTGGGGTGCTCGTCACAGGGGTGAGGGAGGAGAAGGCGCTCGTTCACGTAACAGTTAGCCGCACCGCAAATATGGCCGGCGCATCGGTTTCGAATGTCAGAGCCAGCAGCCCCCTCATCCGGCTGCCGCCACCTTCTCCCCGAGGGGAGAAGGGATGTGTGGCGGCCGCCCGGCTCGACCGTCTTGCTCTGGAGGTGAGATGGGAGGGGTAGCGCGTTCCGTGGCGTTGACCGTGCTGGCGAAGGCGCGGAAGCCCAGCCCCAATCGCGACTTTCCCCTCTCCCCGACGGGGAGAGGGCTAGGGTGAGGGGGCCGCGGGCTCGACACTATCCGCCCGCCACTCTCAGAGCTCCAGCACCATCCCCACACGCCGCCCGGCATCCATACCGTTGGCGATCTCACCCTCCAGGATCGCCCACAAACCCGCGGGCATGTCAGCGGGTTCTTCAAACCCCATCGACCGGTAGAACTGATAATTGAACACGACAAAGCGGTCCGTCGTCAGCATCGCCGCCGACAGCTCACGCGCCCGCGCAATATCGATCGCCGCCAGCATCAGCGACCGGCCGATGCCCTTGCCGTGGAGGTGCCTGATCACGTCGACCTCGGCGATATAGAACATGCCGTCGATCTCCTCTGCGGCAAGGAAACCAACCGCCACATCACCGCCGTCCGCTGCAACGAGTAGCAGGCCGTCCGCCAGGTAAGCGCCGAGCTGCTGCAGCGAGAGCGGATGCGGCTCGCCCGGGAAGGGGACGCCGGCGTCGATGAGTGCGCCTGCGGCATCCATCTCGATGGCGCGGAGCGTTTCGAGCTCGCTCTCGCGTGCCGGGCGGATCGTCGTGGCGGTCATCGGGCCGGGCGGCGCAGGAAGCCGCCGATGGCGATCGCCAGCCAGCCGAGCATCATCGCCCAGCCGCCTGTTGGCGCCGCATAGGGGAAGAGGCCGTGGCCGGCGAAACGCAGCGAGACGAGGTCGCCGGAAAAGAGGGCGGTGCCCAGAATCATCAGCAAACCGGCCAGCCAGGCGGTTTTCAGCTTCTCGCCTGCGAGCGCCACGCCGAGCAAGGCGGGTGCGTGTGCCAGGCACATGGCGGAGGCCGAGGCGGCGAGGCTGGCATCGCCGCCGCCATGGGCGGCGACGGCGGCAAGGCCGACACCGGCGACGCCGAAGAGGCCGGCGAACAGGAAGAAGAGAGGTGCGATGCGGTGATTGTCGAGCATGCGCTCTATTCCTTGTTCTGCATGTGGAAGGCGAGCCGTTCGATCGGCGGCCAGATGATCTCGCGGAGTTTCGGATTGGCGATCGTCTCGTCCATCGCCCGGCGGAAGCAGAGCAGCCACTCGTCGCGTTCGACCGGGCCGATCTGCGCAACAAAATGGCGGCTGCGCAGGCGCGGATGGCCGCGCTTGTCGGTATAGAGCGGCGGGCCGCCGAGATATCCGGTCAGATATTCGTAGAATTTCTCTTCGCTGCCCTGAAGGCTCGGCGGGTGAACGGCCCGCACATGCCTTGCCTCCGGCAGCGTATCCATCAGCTCGTAGAAGCGGTGCGACAGCGCCTTTACCGTGTCGTCGCCACCGATCGCCTGATAGAGCGTGATTACCTCTTCAGCCACTGAACCATCCCTTGATACCCCGCATCTGTCATGCAACGGACAGGCGGCGAGCGCAACCTGACGGCTCCAAGGCGCGGCAATTCGCCCGGATGCCCGCATTCGCGGACACTTCCCCCGATTTTGATTGACAAAACCGTCCAGCCGGTATTTTTAGTGATCATGGCACTCGCACATCACCGCAAGAAACAACCCGAACTCGTCCGCCGGCAGCTGCTGGATGTCGCCGCGCGTCTGGCGACGGAGAATGGCATGGCGTCTGTGACGCTTGATGCGGTCTCCGGCGCGTCCGGCGTCAGCAAGGGCGGGCTGCTGCATCATTTCCCGACGAAGAATGCGCTGCTCGATGCCTTGTTTGAAAGCCTGCTCGAGCGGTTCGATGCCGATATCGAGGAGCGGATGCGGGTCGATCCTGTTTCGCATGGCCGCTTCACGCGCGCCTATCTGCTGGCTGTCGCCGATATCCAGGACGACCGCGAGGACTCGCGTCACTGGGCGCAGGTGACGATCGCCATGCTCGCCGAGCCGCGGCTTCGCCAGCGCTGGCGCGAATGGGTGCAGGCGCGGGCCGATGAATATGTCGGCACCGACTCCTCCGTCGATGCGCAGATCGTCCGCTTTGCGGCGGATGGGCTCTGGCTTTCGGATACGACGGAGAGCCACGATCTCGGCCCCGCCGAGCGCCGGGCGCTGATTGCGCGCCTCGCCGAACTGACCAAGCGATAATTCCAGGATTGAAGACCATGAACCCGGCTGCCGTCTATGCGCTGCTTTTCCTCGCGATCGTGCTCGAAGTCATCGGCACGACGGCGCTGCAGATGTCGCAGCAGTTCACGAAGCTGCTGCCAACTGCTGTGGTCGTCATCTGCTATGCGGCGGCCTTCTATGTGCTGTCGCTGACACTGAAATCGATCCCCGTCGGCATCGCCTATGCGATTTGGAGCGCTTTGGGAATCGTGCTGATTTCGGCCGTCGGGCTCATCTGTTTCAAGCAGCGCCTCGACCTTCCGGCGATGATCGGCCTCGGTCTCATCATCACCGGCGTGCTCGTCGTCAATCTCTTCTCCAAGTCCGTTTCGCACTGATTTCATTAGGGTTTGTGCGTATTCCTGCGCCGCATCACCGCGCGGAATTTTCCCCTTTGTCAAATTGCGGCCAAAGGTCTATGTCTTCTTGTGACTTGGAGGAGGCACGGCGCAGTTTTGGGCATTTTCCCAAAGCGCTTTGAATTCTTCTCGACCTGCCAGTTTTGACAACCCCGAAAGCCTAGAGGAGCACCAGCATGGCCATTCGTACCGTCGTCTGGGGAGAGAATATTCACGAGAATACCAACGAGATCGTCAGGGGGATCTACCCGGAGGGCATGCACACGACGATTGCCAAGGCGCTGAACAGCGACCCCGGCATCAATGCGACGACTGCAACGCTGCAGGAGGCCGAACATGGCTTGCCGCAGTCGCGGCTCGACGAGACCGACGTGCTGCTGTGGTGGGGCCACAAGGATCACGGCGCCGTTTCCGACGAGATCGTCGAGCGCGTTGCCAAGCGCGTCTGGGAGGGCATGGGCCTGATCGTTCTGCATTCCGGCCATTTCTCGAAGATTTTCAAGCGGCTGATGGGCACGCCCTGCGCGTTGAAATGGCGTGAGGCGGGCGAGCGCGAGCGGCTGTGGGTCATCAATCCGCGCCATCCGATCGCGGCCGGTCTCGACGAGAATTTCGTGCTCGAGAACGAAGAGATGTATGGCGAGCAGTTTTCGGTTCCCGAGCCGCTGGAAACGGTGTTCATCTCCTGGTTCCAGGGTGGCGAAGTGTTCCGCTCGGGCATGACCTGGCGCCGCGGCGCCGGCAACATCTTCTATTTCCGCCCGGGCCACGAAACCTACCCGACCTATCACGATGCCAACGTCAAGAAGGTGCTTATCAACGGCGTTAAATGGGCCCATAACCCGGCCGGCGCGTTGACTGCCATCCACGATGCTCCAAATGTGCCGGTTGAGAAGGCACTGGAGCCGATCGAAGAACGCGGCCCAAGATTGCACCAGGCCGGCGAAGCCGGTTACCGCTGAGGAGCATCCATGCGACTACTCGTTCTCGGAACGGGCGTGATGGCGAAGAACCAGCTCGACCACTTTACCCGCATTGACGGCGTGGAAGTGGTCGGCGCTGTCGATACCGACACCGTCCGCCTTGCGGCCTTCGCCGACAAGTTCAACATCGAAAAGCGTTTCCTGACCCTCGACGAGGCGATCGCCTGGGGCGAATTCGACGCGGCGACCAATGTCACGCCTGACAGGATCCACCACCCGACGACCATGGCGCTGATTGCGGCGGGCAAGCATGTCTTCTGTGAAAAACCGCTGGCGGAGAATTATCCGAAGGCGCTGGAGATGACGGAAGCCGCCGAGGCGGCCGGTGTCATCAACATGGTGAACCTCACCTATCGTAATGTCGCGCCGCTACAGCGCGCCCGCGAAATGGTTCTGTCGGGCGAGCTCGGCACGATCAAGCATGTGGAAGCGTCCTATCTGCAGAGCTGGCTGGTGTCGCGCGCCTGGGGCGACTGGCGCACGGAATCGACCTGGCTCTGGCGCCTGTCGACCGGCCACGGCTCGAACGGCGTGCTCGGCGATGTCGGCATCCACATTCTCGACTTCGCGGCCTATGGCGCGGCGACCGATATCGACCATGTCTTTGCCCGCCTGAAGACCTTCAACAAGGCGCCGGGCGGCCAGATCGGCGAATATATGCTGGATGCCAATGACAGCTTCACCATGTCGGTCGATTTCGCCAATGGTGCGCTCGGCGTCGTCCATGCCAGCCGCTGGGCGACGGGGCATCTGAACGAGCTGAAACTGCGCATCTATGGCGAGCGCGGCAGCCTGGAGGTCAACCACAATCCGAACGGCTCGTCGCTGCGCGGCTGCCTTGGAGACGATGTGGAGACGGCGACCTGGAGCGATATCGAGGTTCCCGCCGTGCCGACCAACTACCAGCGCTTCGCCGAAGCGGTGATGACAGGCGTCCAGCCCGATCCGAACTTCCGCCATGCCGCCAACCTTCAGAAGGTGATCGACCTCTCCGTCGTTACCGAGCGGGAACGGCGCGAGCTGAAGGTGTAATTTTCGGGGGCCGCAGCCTTGCTGTTGCGGCCCCTGCATCCCCCCGGCTGAATCCGTTTCTCCCGCCACCCGGTTCCGCGCTATTGTGGCGCATGGGCAAGCCGGTTGTCTCCTTCGGTCCATTCCGCATCGATGTCGCGACGGGTGATCTGGCGCGGGAGGGCAAGCCCATGGCGATCGGCCGGAAGAGCGCTCTCCTGCTGGCGGCACTTGCGGCGGAGGAGGGCAAGGCCGTCTCCAAGGCCGCGCTGATGGAATGCGGCTGGCCGGGTCTTGCCGTCGAAGAGGGCAATCTGACTGTGCAGATCGCATCGCTGCGCAAGGCGCTCGGCCAGCGCAACGATGGCACGGAATGGATCGTGACGATCCCGCGGCTCGGCTACCGGCTGGCGCTGGAAAGTGCCGTTGCCGCCGATGATCCGCATCCGCCCGCCGTTGCCGTCCTGCCCTTCGTCAATCTCGGCGCCGGCGCCGAGCAGGACTATTTCGCCGATGGCGTCGCGGCCGAGATCATCACGGCGCTGGCGCGGTTCCGCTCCTTTTCGGTGGTGTCGCGCAGTTCTTCCTTTGCCTATAAGGGCCGGGCCGTCGATATCCGCCAGGTGGCATCGGAGCTTGGCGTCCGCTATCTGCTCGAAGGCAGCGTCAGGCGCGACGGCGAGCGTATCCGGCTCGATGTCCAACTCATCGATGGCGTCACGGCGGGGCATCTCTGGGCCGAGCGCTTCGAGGATGTCATCGGCCATATCTTCGATTTTCAGGATCTGATCACCGAGCGCGTCGCCTCCACCGTCGAGCCGTCGATCGAGATTGCCGAGATGCAGCGCTCCCGCCGCGAGCGGCCGCAGAGCGTCGCCGTCTACGATCTTTATCTCCGGGCGCTTGCCGCCCTTCATGACGAGTCGATGGAGGGAAATGCGGCCGCCCATACGCTGCTGCAGCAGGCGCTGACGATCGAGCCGGACAATGCGATGCTTCTTTCCCACGCCGCCTGGGTGCTGGAACACCGGCACGCGATGGGCTGGCCGCCCTTTACCACAGATGATGCGGCCGAGAGCGTCGAGCTGGCGCGCCGCGCTTTGCAGTATTGCGCCGGCGATCCGCGGGTGATGACCCATTGCGGCATGGCGTTGCTGCAGGCGGGGCGTGATTACGAGGGCGGCGTCGCCGTGCTGGAGGCGGCTTTCGCGGCCAATCCCAATGATCTCATGGTCGCTGCCGCCTCGGGCATCGCCCTGCTTCATTGTGGCGATGCCGGCATTGGCGTCGAGCGTCTCCAGCGCGCAGTCGCCCTCGGCCCGCGCGATGCCGATGCCCGTTTCTCGCTGACGGGGCTTGCCATGGCGGCGCTGTTTCAGCGGGATTTCGAGGCGGCGATCTCCTGGGCGACGCGATCCCTGGCGCTGAATGCGCATTTCGATGCCACCTATTGGATGCTGATCTCCGCCCATGCCCATCGCGGCGAGCTCGGCGAGGCGCATCGCCATCTCGAAAGCCTGCGCCGGATCGCGCCCGGCGTCTCGCTCGCCAGTATCCGGGCGGGGCAGCCTGCGAAGGACCCGAGCCGGTTCGCCATCGTGCTGGAAGGCCTGGCGCTTGCCGGGCTGCAGGCGGAATAGCTTTTGCATCTTTTAGGAAGTTTTCACACGCGGTTTAAGGACCCGCGCGCCGCGCTGCCGCAGGATGATCTCACCATCAGGGGAGGTTTCCATGCTCTCGGCACTCAGCATCGTTTCGCTCGATCAGGGCAAGCTCTATGGCGATCGGATCCCGGTAGATGATCTGCCGGTGCTGCCCGCGCCGCCGCGTCTTTCGCTTCTTCGCCGCCTCGCTTTTCGCCTGCATCTCCGCAAACGAAAAGACCCCGCCGAAGCGGGGTCTGGAGCGTTGCCTGCAACCGGGATCGTTACTGGATGACCTGCACGACGCGGTGCGTCTGCGGCTCGACGATCACACGCTGGTTGTTGACCACCGTGTAGGCATATTTCGGATTTTCTGGCACCGGCATGACCTGAACTTCGGCCGGAAGCGGTTTGCCGACGACGATCGGCTGCTGGACGACCACGGCCTGCGGCGGGGCTGGCTGGGCCTCGACATAGGTGACGACCTCGCGCGGCGGCGGATCGATCACGGCACCGGCAACGGCGCCGGCGACACCACCCACGGCAGCGCCCACGGGACCGCCGACAATTGCACCCGTCACGGCACCACCGGCAGCGCCGGTCACAGCACCATCAGCCAGCGCATTCGTGGCCAGGGACGACAGCGCCAGCGCGCTGGACACAAGTAGGATCTTGTACATTTTCGTTTCTCCTTAGCTCGGTTTGCGGGGAGAAAACGATGCACGTTATCAGTTGTTCCCGGGCAGGAATCACGCTTTCCGCGTAGTGGTCACATGGCGTGAGCAACGGCCGAATTGCCTCAATGCACCCTGTCGGTTTCCACCGCCGCGGCCGGGAAGGCCGGTTCGAAGGGGAAGCGGCGGGTTTCGCCGTGGGGGGTGGTCTGCAGCGAGGCGGTCTTGCGGGCGCGCAGTTCTTCCTGAATGACGAGATCCATGCCGAGCTTGAAATTGCGGGTGCTGAAGCGGGCGGCGTGTTCGCGGATGGCGACGGGGTCGAAGGCTGCGGATTCTGCCTCGAAGGCGTGCACGGCCTCGATGATCGCCTCCGGCGTCTGCTCGTGGAAGAGCACGCCGCTGAGGCCGGGGACGACGGTTTCCAGCGCGCCGCCGCTGCCGAAGGCGATGACCGGGCGGCCGCTCGCCATGGTCTCGACGGGGATCAGGCCGAAATCCTCTTCGCCGGGGAAGATCAGTGCCTTGCAGCGGGCGAGCTTCTCCTTGAGCACGGGGAAGGGGGCGCGGCCGAGGAAGGTGATGGTCGGACCGGCAATTGCCTTGAGTGCAGCCAGTTCCTTGCCTTCGCCGATGACGACGAGATTGCGGCCCATCTTGGTGAAGGCGCGAACGGCGAGGTCGATGCGCTTGTAGGACACGAGCTGGCCGGCGCAGAGATAGAAGTCTCCGGTTTCAGTCGCGGGCGCGTAGTCGTCGACGGCAACCGGCGGATAGATGACGGTTGCCGAGCGGCCGTAATATTTGCCGATGCGGGCCCTGACGTGATGCGAATTGGCGACGAAGCGGTCGACGCGCATGCTGGTGCTGACATCCCATGAGCGCAGCAGCGGCGCCATCCACGGCAGCAGCATGCGCGAGGCGAGGCCGGCATTGGCGCGGTAGGAATGGTAGTGATCCCAGATATAGCGCATCGGCGAGTGGCAGTAGCAGACATGCGTCGAATGCGGCGGGGCGATGATGCCCTTGGCCGGGCCGGATTCGCTCGAGATGATCAGGTCGTAGCCGCTGAGATCAAGGCTTTCGAGGGCGAAGGGCATCAGCGGCAGCAGCGACTGGTAATGCTTCACCGCGCCCGGGATCTTCTGCAGGAAGGAAGAGGTCACCTTGTGGCGCTTGATCTTCTCGGAGACGCGGCTTTCGTCATAGACCAGCGTGAAGATGTCCGCTTCCGGATACATGTCGCAGAGCGCCTCGACGACCTTTTCGCCGCCGCGCATGGACACGAGCCAGTAATGAACGATTGCAACGCGCATGGATGTCCCCTCGATTGAAGCGGTGCCATCATCGGCGAAGGCGGGCGTGCGCCCTAGCGCTTCCATCGGTGGCCGGCGGATCAAATAGGGGTAGGGGGCTAGCCGAAAGTGTTATGCATTCTCAGGGCGTTAGACCCCAGCGGCAGCTGAATGCACGGCACGCAAAAAGAACCGGAGCGTTTGTGGCGCTCCGGCTCAATTTCCTGCGATATGAAACATTATTGAGCGAACTCGCGGATTTTGTAGGCGACTTCCGTGCGGTTCGTCGCATGCAGCTTCTTCATGATGTTGCGAATGTGAACCTTCACGGTGCTTTCGCAGAGGTTCATTTCATAAGCGATGATCTTGTTGGACTTGCCGCGGCGCAGAGCGTCGGCGACAGACATTTCGCGCGGCGTGAAGGAATGATCGCCGCATTTGGCTGCCGTGGTGCTGGAGGTGATCATCTCCTTGGCGGCGAGCAGGCTGCTGGCCGGAATGAAGACGCCGCCCGCACGAGCAAGTGCAATGGCTTCGGCGGCAACGCCGATACCGATGTTGGCCGGAATGTATCCCTTTGCTCCGCATTCCAGCGCCTTCAGCACCTGCTGGATCTCGTCGCCCTCTGCGCCGACGACAACCGGTACCGATGGAAATTTCTGAGTGAGCTTGGCAATCTTATCGCTCACATCCGGGTCCGAGACGTGCTTGCCGCCGATCATATAGAGGATCAGCGCCGGCTCGAACCGCATGCGCTTGCGCTGCCAGTCTTCGATCGAGGTCGCAGTGATGACCTTGAGGTCCTCGTCATATTCGGAAAGGCTGCGCGACAGGCATTCGCTCTGCAGCGAACGGGGATCCAGAAGAAGCACGTATTCCGGCAGGTCTTCCTGGGCGTCCGCCCGGGAGGATGAGGAAAAGTGCCTCAGGGAATCCGAT
Organism: Rhizobium sp. FG96; assembly: GCF_057808655.1. Taxonomy (NCBI): domain Bacteria; kingdom Pseudomonadati; phylum Pseudomonadota; class Alphaproteobacteria; order Hyphomicrobiales; family Rhizobiaceae; genus Rhizobium; species Rhizobium sp. FG96. The sequence continues at coordinate 181,588 of NZ_JBMDIL010000013.1, forward strand.
GTGCGAAGAGAGATGAGGTGAGCTGCTGTGTCAGTTCGAATCTGATCACTTGTTGTTGTAAGACCTTCCATTTCACGCCCCTACATTGGTTGAACTCAATACTAAACGTGCAAGAGAAGTAAGCCCGAGAATTATTACTTAGCACTATGTGCTATGATTTATTAAATTCCTTGGCTCCGGAATTTATCTCTTGAATGTAATATGGATGAAGCCAAAAGCGGTGGCATTAACATAGGTTAAGGTTCTATTAAAATATCCAAAGTAGAAGTAATTAGCCCAGAAATGGCTATCCTACTTAATTCGTACTATTGATTTACCGTGGAATAATCTGCGGTTGTGATGACAAATAACTGTCGTCAAATTCGACAAGCTCTTCAAGCTTCCTGCGGTTCAGGAATTCGACGATCCCGTTTCTGAAAGAAACAAGTGCGTTGACGCGAAGATCTTTGAGGACACGGTTGATATGAACGGTCGAGAGGCCGACGGCGTCGCCGATATCGGACTGTGTCAGCGGGCACTGGAAACCATCCATGCCGGGGCGCTTCCGGTCAGGCCCGATACGGGCGGCAAGTTCAAGGAGAAGGTGGCCGGTGCGGGCCAGCGCGTCGCGGCGGCCGACATTGGCCAGGCGCTCGGACATCCGGGCGTGACAGCGCATCATCTCGGCCATCACGATGTCCTGGCCGGTGGTGCTGTCGAGATAGCGGGCCAGCGTCATGCCGCTGAGCTCGTAGAATTGAGTAGGCGAAATCGCTTCGATCATCTCACGGGCGATTGCCACCGATGGCGTCCAGATGATGTCGCCGGGGAGAATGAATTCGAGAATGACGCGCGTACCGTTGGGCAGCGATTTGCAAGATACGGCCCAGCCGCTCACAAGAATAAGCAGCGCCGCTTTTCTGGCTTCCGGGTCAAAGACGATATCGCCGTCGTCATAGGCGCGGTAACTCCCGCCCGATAGCGAAACTCTTTGCCCTTGTATTCTGACCAGCCCAAGATTTTCGTGGTCCGACCCTTCGTATATCGCCACGCCCCGCCTCCAGCAAACTTCGTGGTTCTCTTTCCCCTTAATTACCTTTTAACCATTAAATATGAGAAGATCGTAACATGAATATTTATCGTTGTCTCGCCGATGCCATTGTTGGTGGGGATAGATTTGCGGGAATGGTTATTTTCAATAGTGGTGCAGAATAATTCTCGTATTTATACACTCTGTGTCAATTTATTACGTTTTTTGGCCTTTGGACTCGCGTTAAAGTATTCATCGCCGCGCAAAATCGACCGCACGTTCAAAAGCGCAGATTTGGCTGAAGTCACTTGTTCGTGATGACGGGCCGGATCGATGCCTTCGCGCTCCGCGCTGGCGACCATCGCGGCGATCTCTGATGGGGTGGTTCCGGCGGCGGCAAAGAAGCCTGCGCGGTCCATCGCCTTGAAGAAACCTTCCACCTTTCCATCCCAGGAAATGCCGACGGCCGGGATCTGCATCGCATGTGCGGCAATGCAGGCATGCAGGCGGTGGGCGACGATGACGCTGTTTTCGGCAAGGATCGAAAGCAGCTGCTGCGGGTCCTGCGGGCGGCCGGCAAGTGCCAGCTCTCCTGCTGTGCCGATGCCGGCAGTTTCTGCCGCGGCGAACACCGCTTCCGCCAGCCGCTGGTCTTCGCTTGCGCCGTTGGAGAAGAGCGTGACGCGGTAGCCGGTGCCGGTCAGCTCGGCAATCAGCGCCAGGTAGTCGCCGACCGAGGTCACCGGAATGGCAGCGCCGGCGCGCGAGGCGTGGCGGGCGAGAATCTTCGGTTCGGTGACGCAGAGGCCGACATTGCCCTGGATGGGGGAGGCGGCAGGTGCGAGAGAGCCTGCCAGCAAGCCGGGATCGGGCTCGATCTCGGGAATGGGGCCGGTTGGGAAATGCTGCAGCCAGTTGCGGTATGCAAAGCCGTCACGCACCGAGAGATGCTTCAGGTTGGTGCCGAGCAGGCGGCCGAACAGCCGTTTTGCCGGTTCCGACCAGTGCGGGCCGACGCCGACGGCGTAGATCGCGAGCGGCTTCTTCGAGCGAGCGACGCAATCGAGCAGCGTGCCGACCTTCAGCGGGAAATTCAGGTCGTCGTCCTGGAAGAGGTTGCCGCCACCAAGAATGACGGCGTCCGCAGCGGCGATCTTCGCGTCCCACAGGCTGCGGCTCGCCTTCAAGGATTTTGCGAGCGCGCGGGTGACGACGGCGCGGCGCAGCGGGGCGGGCAGGTGCCGGAGGATATTGAGGATGAGCGCGCGGTTGCGGCTGGTGCCGACGGTGGTGCGCCCGGCGAGATCCAGCGTCTCCACCTCGTCGCCTTCGGCCCGCAGGGTCTCCTCGATGCAATCGGCCAGCAGGCCGTCGCCGAGATTCTCGCTGTATTTGACGTTGAAGACCAGGATTTTCATGAGCGGGCCTGTGCAGCATCCTGATGCGCGCCCGCAAAGCGTAATGCCGGATTGTTATGGGCCGGGCGGCTGACGGAGCGCGGCAGCGACAGGGCGGCAACGCCACCCGCCAGGATGTAGAAGGTCAGGCCGAGATCGTAGACGGTGCCCGATATGGTTGCCGTCACCAGCACGGCATAGAAGCCGAGCTTGGCGGCGCGCACGGCGGCGATGTCTTCGTTGCGTTCCGGATCATATTTCGGCAGCCGGGCGGTGAAGACGGCGATCGCGAAGATGACGAAGATCATCGTGCCCACGACGCCGAGATTGGAGAGCAGCACCAGCACGAAGCTCGAGGCGCGGGCGCTGCCAAGGCCGGCGCCGAAGCCGTAGGTGTTGACGAAGCTTTCATAGGCAACGGCATTCCACATGAAGCGCTCGCGGCCGGATTGGCTGTCGGCCTTGGAGAGCACCATTTCGTCGAGGAAGTCGTGGAGGCCGGCCGCCATGTCGGGCAGGGCGACGACGACGATGATGGCCACCAGCGGCAGGGCTGCCGCGCCGACGGTGATTGCCAGCGCATGGCGGCCGCGGATCGCCCGCAGCAGCAGGAAGGGCATCACCGCGGCAACGCCGACGAGGGCGGTCGCCGAGGTCGAGAGCAGCAGGGCCGCCAGCAGTGACAGCGCCAGGATGCCGGTGACGCGCGTGCGGATGCCGTCAAGCCACAGGCTTGAGATCGCGGCGAAGAACACCAGCGTGTAGTCGGCGAAGGCGGACGCCTCCGGGAACGTACCGGAAATACGCTTCAGGCCGCCTTTTTCGGCACCCGTCAGCAGCGCGTAATTGGCGGTGCGCACGAAGCCCATCAGCCATTCGGTGCGCGAATAATAGGTGAGGATATCGGCGAGGGCGAAGGCGAGGTTGATAGTGGTGGTGGCGATCAGCGCCGTCACCAGCGAGGTGGCGATCCCTTCGCGGCGGAACCAGGCGAATGTGCAGCCGAAGCAGAGCAGGCCGCCGATCGCATAGACCGTCTGCGTGATGTTGTTGGAGGAGAAGCGCAGCGGCGTGAGCGCAATGAAGCTGCGGGCGCCGACCTGCCGCTCGACGACCATGGTCTCGGCCATGCCGGCGAACAGGCGCGGGAAGAAGACTGCCGTCACCAGGCCGAATATGGTCAGCGTCAACAGGAAGAAGCCGATGCGTGGCGGCACGAAGGCCGCAAAGACCCGGCCTTCGCCGCAGCTCATGATGACGCGGGTGCAGAAGAAGACCAGAAACAGGTTGGGAACCAGCACCGATGCGCCGCCGAGGCCTGACAGGTTGAAGGCGGCGGCCGAGCCGAAGACGGTGGAGGCGAACATGAACAGGAACGACCAGACCGGCGGCATATAGAGTGCCGCCGCGCCAAGTACCAACGTCAGCAGTCCCATGATCTGAAAGTGCATGGAAGTCGTTGTCCCGCCCGATTTAGCAAAAGACTAGCATGCTCGGAACCGGCGCGTATTTACGCCCCGGACTACTTCTTTCGGGCAGGGCTTCGGCCGAACGTGGTTCTTCACCCGGTTTTGCGCTCTGCCTATCGTTCGCGGCATGTCAAAGCTATCGAAGACTTCTCGCAGTGATGAATTGACGGGCGGCCGGCGGCCTTTGCTGCTGGCGCTCTGTGCGGCCGCTCTCGCGATGGCCGCACCGGCGCCTGTTTTTGCCGAGGATGCGGCTGTAACCGGCGATACCGGTGACGGGCTCGATCTCGACAAGATGAAGATGACCTTCGCCGACGAGTTCGACGATCTCAGCGTTTCGGCCTGGGGGCCGGGAACGCGCTGGATTGCCCATACGCCGTGGTCGGGCGATTTCGGCGGCGCGCGCTTTGCCAATCCCAAGGACGGCTTTCCGTTCACCGTCGACGACGGCGTGCTGCGCATCGAATCCTCGAAGGACGGCAAGGGTGAGTGGCGCTCCGGCCTGCTTGCCTCCGTCGATCCGAAGGGCAATGGCTTCGCGCAGCAGTACGGATACTTCGAGACCCGAGCGCAGCTGCCGACCGGACCGGGTCTCTGGCCGGCCTTCTGGCTGATCGGCAAGGACCGCTCGAAATCGACCGCCGAGATCGACGTGATGGAATATTACGGCGACAAGCCCGACGGCTATTCCTCGACCGTTCACGTCTGGTACCGCAACGGCGACCACTATTCGAAATTCTCGCGCATCAACGCCTTCCTGAAGAACAAGCCCGGCGATTTTCATACCTATGGGGTGAAGATCGACGAGAAATACATCCGCATGTATTTCGACCGGCAGATGGTCTGGAAGACCGAGACGCGGCCGGAACACCAGCAGCCGATGTATGTGCTGCTCAATCTCGGCCTGGTCGACAATGTCACCAAGGCGAGCGCACCCGATCCATCGCATATGTATGTCGATTACGTGCATGTCTACGCGCTGCCGCAGCAGCCGTAATTTCCAGGTTTCACAAGCAATTGCGGGAGCGGCAGAGATGCCGCTCCCGGCGCATTTGCGGCCCTCCCGGGCAGGCTAATTCTTTCGGCTAGGTAGGGCACTACCGGATAGCCCCATGCGTCGGCTTTTCTACACCCTCTAGCGATTTGGAGGGCCGGTTTGGCGAAGGGGTCATCCCAATGATCATCTGGCGAAATCCCGCTGAAATGGGAAGGTCGCCACACGAATGCCGCGCAGCAGAAACCCGCCAGCAGACGACAAGGGGGAAGTGCAATGACGGGCCTAGCATATCCAGGGACGATCGAGAGAAGCGATACGGTCAGCTACGACCGCGACAAGGGATTGCCGGAGATCTTTCGCGCGCATGTGCAGAAGAATCCCTCGGCCACGGCATTGGTTTTCGGCAGCGTCTCGCTGACCTATCGCGAGCTCGACGAGCTCTCCGACAAGGTGGCCGTGACGCTGGAAGAACGGGGCGTCTCGAGGGGTGACGTCGTCGGTCTTCTTCTGCCGCGCAGCCTGGAAACGATCGTCTGCATGCTGGCCGCCCTCAAGGCGGGCGCCGCGTATCTGCCGCTCGATCCGGCCTATCCGGCCGAACATCTCGACTATGTTATCCGTGAATGCGCTCCGAAGGTGATCTTCGCCGAAGCGGCGTCGATCCAGAAGCTGGCGCTGATCCCGGGCCTTCCGAGCAAGGTTTTCGATGCACGGGCGGTTATCGCTGAAGCTTCCGCATCTCCGACGGTCCGCCCGGCCGCGCGGCCGGCCGGCGGCGACGTCGCCTATGTGATGTTCACCTCTGGCTCGACCGGCCGCCCGAAGGGTGTCGTCGTGGCGCATCGCGGCATTGCCAATCTGGTGCTGGAACAGGATTTCAATCCGCTCACCAGCAAGGATGTCGTGCTGCATGCGATGACGATCTCCTTCGATGCCTCGACATTGGAAATCTGGAGCGCGCTGCTGAACGGCTGCAAGCTGGTCGGCATGCCGGATCTGAACTTCTCGATCAGCCGCCTTTGCGACCTGATCGAAGAGCACGGCGTCACCTTCCATGCCTCGACGCCCGGCCTGTTCAATCTGCTCGCCGATTTCGGCCGTGACCGGGTTCAGTCGCTGCGCCATGTGCTGTTCGGCGGCGATGTCGCCTCGGTCGCCCATTCGCTGCGCTTCCTGCAGTCGCATCCGAACTGCCGCCTCACCAACGCCTACGGCCCGACCGAAGCGACGGTGCTGGTGACAGGCTATAATATCCCGGCCGATTTCAAGGGCACCGAAATGCCGATCGGCAAGGCGATCGGCAACACGCAGATCCTCATCCTCGACGATCATCTGCATGAAGTGCCTGTCGGCGAAGAGGGCCAGATCGCTCTCGCCGGCGAGGGGCTCGGCCTCGGCTATTTCAACCGGCCGGAGCTGACGCGCGAGCGCTTCGTCATGGTCGAGACCCGCGATGGTCCGGTCCGCTGCTACCTGACCGGCGATCTAGGCACGATGGATGCCGACGGCACCGTTCATTTCCACGGCCGCCGCGACCGCCAGGTGAAGATCAACGGCAAGCGCATCGAACTCGACGAGATCGAGACGGCGCTGCGCAACGATACGCGGCTTTCGGAAGCGGCCGTCGTCTGCCAGGTGATGGGACCGGAACTGAAGCAGATGATCGCCTTCCTCTGCCCGCGCGAGGATCTGCGCGGCAGGGACCAGGAGTTGACGCGCGATGTCATGGCGACGCTGCGCGGCCGCCTGCCGGCCTTCATGATCCCGAACTCGGCAATCGTCATCGATCAGATGCCGATGACCCGGGCCGGCAAGATCGATCGCTCGAAGCTTCTGGCTCCGGTTGTCGAGGCTGCGCCGAGCGCGATCGAGATTACTGCTGACACCGGCAGCGAGGCGATGCTGACGCGGCTGTGGCGCGATGCGCTGGGCAACAAGCCCGTCGATCTCGACACCAACTTCTTCGATCTCGGCGGCACCTCGCTGCAGCTGATGCAGATCCACGCCCGCATGGAGGCCGAGCTCGGCCGCCAGGTTCCGGTCGTCCAGCTCTTCAAGCACTCGACGATCCGCGAACTGTCGCGCTTCCTCGAGGGCAAACACGACAATTCGGGCCGGGACGCTGCGGCAGCCCTGCGCGCCGAACAGCAGCGCAACAATATGGCTCGGTTCCGGAGGAACACGAAATGACAGGGGATCGTGGGGGCGACGCCGGAGAAGCCTTGCCTGATGCAGGGCAGATCGCAATCGTCGGCATGTCGGGACGGTTTCCCGGAGCGAAGAACGTCGATGCGCTCTGGGACCTCGTCGCATCCGGCGAGAACAGCTTCTACAAGTACAAGCTGGATGAGCTCGAAGACTCCTTTACCGACGAGGAGAGGGCTCTTCCGAATTTCGTCCCGGCACGCCCGGCGCTCGCCGATGTCGACATGTTCGATGCCGATTTCTTCGGGATGTTCCCGAAGGAAGCCGCGGTCACCGATCCGCAGCACCGCATCTTCCTGGAGATCTGCTGGGAAGCGCTGGAAGACGCCGCCTACGACCCTGCCAAGTATGAAGGCCTGATCGGCGTCTTCGCGGGCGCCTCGATGCCGACCTACCTGATCAACAACGTGCTCCGCGACCGCCAGACGGCCGAGGAGATGACCTCGAACTACCAGATCGGCTTCTACCAGCAGATCGTCGGATCGCTGACCGACGCGCTCGCCACCCGCGTTGCCTACAAGCTCGATCTCCAGGGTCCGGCCTTCTCGCTGCAGTCGGCCTGCTCGACCTCGCTGCTTGCCGTCTCCCAGGCCTGCCAGAACCTGCTCACCTATAGCTGCGACATGGCGCTTGCCGGCGGCGTCTCCGTGACCCTGCCGCAGAAGCGCGGCTACATGTACCAGGAAGGCGGCATGGTCTCGCCGGATGGCGTCTGCCGCCCGTTCGATGCCGATGCCGCCGGAACCGTCTTTGCCAGCGGCGCCGGTGTGGTGGCGCTGAAGCGTCTCGAAGATGCGCTGCGCGACGGCGACCGCGTCTATGCCGTGATCCGCGGCTATGCCGTCAACAATGACGGCTCCGAAAAGGTCGGCTTCACGGCGCCCAGCATCGCCGGCCAGGCCAATGTTATCTCGGCAGCCATCGCCAATGCCGGTATCGAGCCTGAAACCATTGGCTATATCGAGTGCCACGGCACGGCCACGCCGCTCGGTGATCCGATCGAGTTCGGCGGCCTCAGCGAGGCCTTTTCCAGCATTTCCGGCCGCCGCCGCAATGTGGCGCTGAGCTCCGTCAAGGGCACGGTCGGCCATATGGATGCGGCTGCCGGTGTCTGCGGCCTGATCAAGACGGCGCTGGCGCTGAAGAATGCCAAGCTCCCGGGCATGCCGAACTACCGTTCGCCGAACCCGCGCATCGACCTTGCCAACAGCCCCTTCTACATCCTCAACGAAATGGCTGACTGGCCGGCCTCCGATACGCCCCGCCGGGCAGGTGTCAGCGCCTTCGGCGTCGGCGGCACCAATATTCACGTCGTGCTGCAGGAAGCGCCTGCCGTTGCCGAGGCGGCGGCGGCCCAGGGTCCGTTCATCGTGCCGCTCTCGGCCCGCACGCCTGAGGCGCTTGCCGCGATGCGCGGCAATCTGCGTGCCCATCTCGAAAGCAAGCCGGATGTGACGCTTGCCGATGCCGCCCACACGCTGCAGACCGGCCGCCGCACCTTCGCCCACAGAAGCGCCTTCGCCGCCATGAACCGCGACGACGCGATCGAGCGGCTGAAGTCCGAGCGCTACACGTCGATGACCGCCGAGGACACAGCGCCGCCGATCGCCTTCATGTTCCCGGGGCAGGGCGCGCAATATGTCGGCATGGGCGCTGCCCTCTATAGCCGCGAGCCGGAATTCACCCGCTGGATCGACCGTGGCGCCGAACTGCTGAAGATGACGCTGAATGCGGATCTGCGCGAATATATCTGCCATTCCGGCGCCGTGACGCAGACGATGATGGACGAGCAGCGCGAGACGCAAATCGCCCAGCCCTGCCTCTATCTCGTCGAGCATGCGCTGGCCCGCCTCTGGATGAGCCGCGGCGTGCGTCCCTTCGCGATGATCGGCCACAGCGTCGGCGAATTCGTTGCCGCGACGCTCGCCAATGTCATTTCCTTCGAAGACGGTCTTCGTCTGGTCGCCACCCGTGGCCGCCTGATGCAGAACCAGCCGCATGGGGCGATGGTCTCGGTGCGCTCCGATATCGAGACGGTCTCGGCGCATCTGCGCGAGGGTGTCGAGATCGCTGCCGTCAACGCGCCGAAGCTCTGCGTCATCTCCGGCACCTTTGCTGCTGTCGATGCCGCCTGCGCCTCGCTCGACAGCGCCGGTATCGCCTATAGCCGCCTGCATACGTCGCACGCCTTCCACTCGGCGATGATGGATGCGGCAGCCGATGCGCTGCGCGACGAGACCGCCCGCGTTACCTATGGCACGGCGACGCTTCCCTATATCTCCTGCGTCACCGGTGACTGGCAGACCGGCGAGCGGGGCACGTCGCCGGATTACTGGGCACGCCATTGCCGCGAAACCGTGCGCTTCGCCGCCGGCCTCGAAACGCTCTGCCGCGGTGTCAAGCCGGTACTGATGGAGATCGGCCCCGGCCGTGCGCTCTCGACCTTCGCCTCGCAGACGCTCGCCAAGGAAAATGTCGCGACGATCATCCAGTCGCTGCCCGAGCATGACCGCGCCGATGCGGCGCCGGAGACGCTCGGCGATGCCGTCGGCAAGCTCTGGATGGCCGGCTGCAACATCGACTGGTCGGCCTGGTCGCGCGGCGGCAGCAAGGTTCATCTGCCGACCTATCCCTTCCAGCGCAAGCGCCACTGGATCGACGCGCCGCCTTCGGCACGCCGCGCCGCGGCAGGCGCTGCTTCACAACCCGTTTCCGTACCCGTGGCAACCCCCGCCACCAGCATTCAAGAGCAACCTACCGGTGAGAGTAAACCAATGACCGTTGCATCCGTTGTCGATCGTGTTCCTGTCATCGAAGCTTCCCTGCTTCGGATTCTGAGCGACATTTCGGGCGAGTCGCTCAGTGCCAGCGATAGTTCCGCAACCTTCCTCGAACTCGGCTTCGATTCCCTTCTGATCGGCCAATTCGCCCAGAAGGTGGAGCGCGAATACAAGGTCAAGATCTCCTTCCGCGAGCTCTTGAGCAACATCCCCTCGATCGCCGATCTCGCCCGCCATCTCGACCGCGAGATGCCTGCCGACAAGGCGCCGGCCGCTGCCGCACCTGTCGCAGCTCAAGCCGCTGCTGCCGCTCCGGTCCAGGTGGTGTCGCAGCCGGTCATGCCGGTTGCCGCACCACGCATCAATCCGCTACCGGCGGCTTCCGGTACGGGCCTCGAAGCTCTGATGCAGTCGCAGCTGCAGGTCATGCAGTCGCTGTTTGCTCAGCAGATGGCGCTGATGCAGGGTGGCGTCTCCGAAGCCGCGCTGATGCCGGCGCAGGTCGTCGTGCCTGCCGCTCCTGCACCGCAGCCAGTCACTGAAGCCGCGCCCGCAGCGCCTGCCGCTGTTGCAGCACCCACTGCGCCGGAAGGCGAGGGTGGTGGCGATGCTCCGCAGGCCTCGCGCCGCATGAAGCTCTACAAGCCGGGCACCAAGAGCACGGTTTCCGAGCTGTCGCCGGAAAAACGCCAGTTCATCTCGGATCTTATTGCCGCCTATGAAACCAAGACGCGCCGGTCGAAGTCCTCGACCGCCCGCTATCGCCGCCGCCTTGCCGATCCGCGCACGGCCTCCGGCTTCCGCCCCGAATGGAAGGAAATGATCTTCCCGCTGGTCTGCGACCGCTCGAAGGGCTCGCGCCTCTGGGATATCGATGGCAACGAATATATCGATCTGGTCAACGGCTTCGGCCAGACGGCCTTCGGCCATGCGCCTGATTTCGTCGTCCGTGCCGTCAAGGATCAGGCCGATGACGGCTTTGCCATCGGCCCGCAGACGCCGCTTGCCGGTGAAGTCGCCGACGCGATCGCGACGCTGACCGGCCACGAGCGCGTCACCTTCTGCAATACCGGCTCGGAAGCGGTCATGGCGGCGATGCGCCTGGCGCGTGCCGTCACCGGCCGCGACAAGATCGTGGTGTTCTCCAACGACTATCACGGCCAGTTCGACGAAGTGCTGGTCAAGGGCCGCAACCGCGCCGACAATCCGTCGGCGATCCCGATTGCTTCGGGCATCCCGGCTGCTTCGGTCTCGAACATGGTCGTGCTGCGCTACGGCGCACCGGAGAGCCTCGACTATATCCGCGGCAATGCCGACGATATCGCCGCCGTCATCATCGAGCCGGTGCAGAGCCGCCATCCGGAACTGCGCCCGGTCGAGTTCGTCCGTTCGCTGCGCCAGATCGCCACCGATGCCGAATTCGCGCTGGTCTTCGACGAGGTCGTCACCGGCTTCCGCGTCGATCCGGGCGGCATGCAGGCGATCTGGGGCATCAAGGGCGACATGGCCACCTACGGCAAGGTCATCGGTGGCGGCATGCCGATCGGTGTCCTGACCGGCAATGCCCGCTTCATGGACGCTCTCGACGGCGGCCACTGGAATTATGGCGATGACTCGGTGCCGATGACGGCACCGACCTTCTTCGCCGGCACCTTCGTCCGCCATCCTCTGGTTCTTGCCGCCATGCGCGCGGTCATCGACCATATCAAGGGCGATGGTGCCATTCTTTATGATTGGGTCGCAGAACGCACCCAGGCGCTGATTGCCGAAATGAATGCCGATCTCGCCAAGCGCGGCATCAGCATGACGATCCACGGCTACAAGAGCTGGTTCATCACCGATTTCGGCGGTGAAGATCCGCTCGGCGCACTCGTCTATCCGCATATGCGCCTGAACGGCATCCATATCCAGGAAGGCTATCCCTGCTTCCTGACGACGGCGCATGTCGAGGAAGACTTCAACGCCATCGCGGCTGCCTTCCGCAAGGCGCTCGATGCCCTGCAAGGCGTCGGTATCCTCGCTCCGGCGGAACGCAAGACCAATGGTGTTTCCAACCCTTTCAAGTCTGAGGACAAGCCGCGGCTGCACTCGGCGCCGCTGACCGAGGCACAGAAGGAAGTCTGGCTCGCCGCCCAGGCCGGTGACGAGGCATCCTGCGCCTTCAACGAATCCTTCCTGCTGCGGCTCGAAGGCGATTTCGACCATGCGGTCTTCCAGCAGGCCGTCGATCGTGTCGCGGCACGCCACGATGCGCTGTCCATCAAGTTCTCGCGCACCGGCGAAAACTTCGAGTTCATTCCGGACTTCCGCCTCGAAGTGCCGCTGATCGACATGTCCGGCGACAGCGATCCGGAAGCCCGCCTGCAGGAAATCCTCGATGGCGAGGCGCGCACGCCCTTCGATCTCGTCGAGGGCTATCTCGCTCGCGCCGCGATCATCAAGCTCGCTGCGGACCAGCATGTCTTCGTCTTCACCGGTCACCACATCATCTGTGACGGCTGGTCGCTGAACATCTTCGTCAACGAGCTCTCGACCGTCTATTCGGCGATCAAGGAAGGCAAGGAGGCGGAGCTGCCGGCGGCCATGTCCTTCGCCACCTATGCGACGCAATATGCGCCGAATTCCGATACCGATCCGGCGACCGAAGCCTTCTGGCTCGATCAGTTCAAGACCATTCCCGAACTGCCCGAGTTGCCGCTCGACCGCCCGCGCCAGGAGCCGCGTACCTTTGCGGGCGGCACCTGCACCGGCTTCATTTCGAGCAAGCACTACAAGTCGCTGAAGAAGGCCGGTGCGAAGTCGGGAGCAACGCTGTTCTCGACGCTGCTCGCCGCCCTGCAGGTGATGGTCGCAAGGCTCTCCGGCCAGCAGGACATCGTCATCGCCATCCCGTCTGCCGGCCAGACGCTCGCCGGTGACGAGGTGCTCTTCGGCCACTGCGTCAACCTGCTGCCGCTGCGCCAGACCGTCGATGCGCATGAGAGCTTCCTGACGCATCTGAAGGCCACCCAGCAGCTGGTGTTCAAGGCCTTCGAAAACCAGGCCTATACCTACGGCACGCTGGTCAGGAAGCTCGGCGTCAAGCGCGACGCCCGCCGCCTGCCGCTGACGGAAATCCAGTTCAACCTGGAGCGTGTTGCCGGTGACGAAAGCTTCGGCGATCTGAAGGCGCAGATGGCGCCGAATGCCAAGGCCTTCTCCAACTTCGACCTGTTCTTCAACATGATCGAAGGCCGCGACAGCGTCCGCATCGACGTCGACTACAATGCCGATGTCTTCGACCGCGAAACGGTCGAGCGCTGGATCGGCCACTTCGACACGATGGTCAGCGCCCTTGCCGACGATCTGACGATGGCGATCGAACAGGTGCCGATGCTTTCGGCCGAAGAACGCTCGTGGCTGATCGGCGATCTCAACGATACGGCTTCCAGCTACGACCAGGAAGAACTCGCCGTCTCGCTCTTCGCCAAGCGTGCTGCCGAGCATCCCGATGCGACTGCCGTCCAGTACGGCGCCGAGACGATCAGCTACGGAGATCTCGAGGCCCGCTCGAACGCCCTGGCGCTGGAGATCCAGATGGCGGTGCCGCAGCCCGGCCAGCGCATCGCGCTGCTCTGCGACCGTTCGATCGCCATGGTCGTCGCCCTGCTGGCGATCATGAAATCCGGCCATGCCTATGTGCCCATGGATCCCGGCCATCCGGTCGAGCGCCTCAGCCAGACCATCGATGCCGCCCGTATCGGCGCGATGATTGCCGATAGCGACGAGATGGCGGCCCTTGCCGCCGGCGTTCCGGTCATTCGCCTCGACAAGACTCGGGATGCTGCGTCGCTGACGGAGGCGGTCCTAAAAAACTTGCCTGAGGCCAGTGCGGCCGCCTATGTCATCTTCACCTCGGGTTCGACCGGCGTGCCGAAAGGTGTCGAGGTTCCGCACCGGGCGCTGACCAACTTCCTCCTGTCGATGCAGCGCGAGCCGAAGTTCACGGCAGACGACAGCATCGTCGCGGTCACCACGATCTCCTTCGATATCGCCGCACTCGAGCTCTACCTGCCGCTGATCTCCGGCGGCAAGGTGATCATCGCCGACCGCCAGACGGTGCAGGATGGCTTTGCGCTGGTCGATCTCGTCAACAAGAGCGGGGCAACCGTCCTGCAGGCAACGCCGACCCTCTGGCAGATGCTGGTCGAGGCCGGGCTGAAGAACCAGCCTTCGCTGAGGATGCTCTGCGGCGGCGAGCCGATGCCGAAGGACCTGGCCCGGACGCTGTTGACGATCGGTGGCGAGCTCTGGAACATGTACGGCCCGACCGAAACCACCATCTGGTCCTCGGTCGAGCAGGTCACCGATGCGGCCAAGCCGATCACCATCGGCCACCCGATCGCCAATACCCAGCTCTATATCCTCGACGAGAGCAACCAGATCGCGCCGATCGGCGTCACCGGCGAGCTCTGCATCGGCGGCGACGGCCTGGCGAACGGCTACTTCGACCGGCTCGATCTCACCGAGAAGGCCTTCGTTCCCGTCGCCTTCGACCAGGGCAAGCCACACCGCCTCTACAGGACGGGCGATGTCGGCAAGCGGCTGGTGGATGGTTCGCTGCAGCTGCTCGGCCGCCGCGACCAGCAGATCAAGCTCAGAGGCTTCCGCATCGAACTCGGCGACATCGAATCCGTCGTCGCCCAGGTACCGGGGATCGCGCAATGCGCCGTGGTTCTTGCCGAGAACGAGAAGGGCGACAAGTCGCTGGTCGCCTATGTCGTCCCGGCCGCAGGAGCAAGTGAACCGTCGCCCGCCGAACTCGCCGCTCATGCCAAGGCGAAGCTGCCGGGCTACATGGTTCCCGCCTTCTGGGTACCTGAAACCCAGCTGCCGCAGACCGCAAACGGCAAGCTCGACCGCAAGACGCTGAAGCTGCGCGGCCTGCCGAAGCGCGAAACGCAGATCATCACCGTCAAGCCGCGGACCGACATGGAGGCCAAGCTGCTCGCCATCTGGCAGGAAGTGCTGAACCTCCCTGACGTCGGCGTCGAGGACAATCTCTACGCACTTGGCACCGACTCGCTCGCCATCTTCCGCATCGCTGCCCGCATGCTGGATGCCGGCCTGCCGCTCGAAGCCAAGCACCTGCTGCGCCATCCGTCGATCGCCGAACTTGCGGCCTTCGCCGAGGAGCAGAACACGATGAGCCAGACAGCGGCTCAGTATCACGTTCCGTCGCTGAAGGACTTCCGTAACGGCGCTCGCCGCAACGGGCTGGGGAGAGCATCATGAGCGTATTCGAAAAGACACCGTCACAGCCGGAAGACGACCAGGAGATCATCGGCGAGTTTCCCTGCACGCAGACACAGCTGCGCTGCTGGATCCTGAACCAGCTCAATCCCGGCAATCCCGGCCTGAACGTGGCGGTTCGCTGGGAGATCCGCGGAAACTTCAAGGCGGCAACGCTGGAAGCGGCCTTCCGCAAGATCATCCAGCGCCATGAGGTGCTGCGCACCAGGATCATCGAGAAGGACGGCCGTCCCTACCAGCAGGTGGTCCAGAGCGTCGATTTCAAGATGCCGGTCATCGACCTGCGCAACATGACGCCGGAAACCCGCAAGAGCCGCGTGCCGTCGATCGGCGAGGAAACGGCGCGGGTGCCCTTCGATCTCGGCAAGGCCGGACTGTTCCGCGTCACGCTGCTGATGATGGAAAACGATGTCGGCGTGCTCCTGATCACCGCGCATCAGAGCTGCTTCGACGGCTGGTCGATCCGTGTGCTTGGCCGCGAGCTCGGCGAGATCGCCGCCGCCATCGATGCCGGGCGCACACCCGACGTACCGGAACTGGCGCTTCAATATGGCGACTACGCGCTCTGGCAGGCCGAATATCTGGAAAGCTACGGTTTCGAGACCGAGAGCACCTTCTGGCGCGAGAAGCTGACCGATGTGCCCTATTTCGAAGTGCAGCCGGACCGCCCGCGCGGTCCGGTCAAGACCACCAATGCCGACCTGATCTCGATCCTGCAGCCGATGGATTTCGGCGACAGGATCGATGCCGCCGCCCGCAAGGCGCGCGTCTCGCTCTACAGTTATGGTGCGGCCGTCATCAGCGCCATGCTCCACCGGTTAACCGGCGACAAGTGCGTGCTGTTCGGCTCGAATGTCGCGGGACGCGAGGATACCGATCTCGAAAACCTGATCGGCGTCTTCATCAACACGCTGGTGCTGAAATACGACATCGGCGGCGATCCGACCTTTACCGAGCATGTGCATGCGGCAAACGAGATGCTGGAAGGCGTTCTCGCCCATCAGCGCATGCCGTTCAACGAGCTTGTAGGGATGATCAATCCGCCGCGTGATCCATCGCGCAATCCGCTGATCTCGGTCAATTTCAACCTGTCGAAAGCCTTCCTCGAAGACCGCCGTTATGGCGAGTTCGAACTGATCAGCGCGCCGTCGCAGTCGCCTGGCGTGATCTACGACCTGAGCTTCATGATGGTCGGCCGCCCGAGCGGCTGGCGCATGTCGATCGAGTACAATACCGACCTGTTCGACCGTGCGACGATCGAGACCTTCCTGCGCTACTGGAAGGAAACCTATGACGCGGTGCTTGCCGATCCGGAGGTTCACCTCTCGGCATTGACGGTGCCGCTGCGCGCCGGCTCGCCGGCGGAGGCCCGCCGTCTCGATCCTGGCAGTGTCGAGGGCGTGCTGCGTTCGCATCCGGCTGTCGGCGAAGCCGCGGTCATATCGGCCGGTGGCGAGACCGGCTCGGTTGCCTTCATCGTGCCGTCGCCGACCTGCGACGAGGCGCTCGACCAGTTGCCTGCGCTGTTGATGCGCCATCTCGAAGCGCAAGTTCCGGCGGCGAAATTGCCGAAGGAAATCAGCGTCCTGATGCGGCTTCCGAAGATGGCTGACGGTTCGGTCGATCGCTCTGCGCTCCGCCTGCCGGCGAAGGCGCCAGCCGCGCCGGTCGCTGCGGCAAAGCCTAAGAACACAGCTTCGTTGAAAGCCGATCCGGAGAAGATGGCGGCGGTTGCGGCGATCTGGAAGCAGGTGCTGAACGTGCCTTCCGTCGAGCCCGGCAGCGATTTCTTCGCGCTCGGTGGCCACTCGCTGCTGGCGCTGCGCATGCTCTCGGCGGTTCGCGAGAAATTCGAGGAGAAGCCCAATCTCGAGCTGCTCTTCCGCGAACCGACGCTGGAGCGCTTCACGGGCGCGGTGTTCGGTGTCTCCCAGGCGGCGCCCGCCAAGGCGGAACCGGTGGAAGCACCGGCCGTAGTCCCCGGCAATCCCTGGGAACTGATGACCTGCAAGCAGGGGAGCGGGGCCTCCGCGGTCTATACGCTGAACCACCCGTTCCTTTACTACAAGCTCGCTGGGGCGCTTCCCGAGAGCACGCCCGTCTACAACGTCAACATGTTCAATGCGCGTCTCGACGATGCGCTTGCCGGCAAGTCCTTCGAGGAGATCGCCGCCCTGGCGATCGAGGCGATGGAAATCCCGCCGCAGGTGACCTCTGTTGCGATCGTCGGCCTCTGCGTCAATGGCATCCTCGCCTTCGAGATCGCCCGGCAGCTGCGCGAGGCGGGCAAGGAGGTGCAGTTCACCGCGATGATCGACGCCTGGGCACCGGGTTACTTCCGGGCGCAGCCGAAGCTGACGCAGAAGCGCTGGAACATGGAACGGCGCGTCAAGCGGTCGATCTACTTCACGCAGAAGGTGCTCGGCGGCCGCATGCGGCTGATCGACTATCTCAAGGAGTTCAACCTGACACTTGGCCTGCTGCGTTTCTTCGGTGTCCGCAAGGGCGAGTATTCGCCCGAGGAAGTCGCCAACGAAGCGGTAACCGGCCTGCTGGTCCGCGCCTCGCGGCAATACAAGCCGGCGCAGACGCAGGATCCGTCGATCGTCTTCCTGCGCAGCGAGGCGCATCACCCACGCGCCGCCAAGCTGCGCTTCGGCTGGGGGGATGCGGTCGCCAAGGATACGGCGGTTGTGAGCCTCAGCGGCTGGCATGAAGACTCGCTCGGCAGCGACGGCATCCGCGAGCTCGCCTCGGCGATCTCGAAGAAACTGGAATCCCAGAGCGCACAATGAACCGCAACCCGGTGATACGGAGCGACGACATGGAACAAGACAGACCGCTGAGGATCGGCGTTCTGGCCGGAACCAAGGATGCGCTGGAAAACTGGCAGCTGGCCATCCTCGACCGGATCAAGGCCGACAAGCGCTTCGTGCTGGAAACGGTCATCGTCCATGACCGTCCGGAGGGCGAGGCGCGAGCCTCCAGGCTGTTCCGGCTGCAATGGCAGATCGAGAACCGCCTGCTTGCCCGCCAGCCGAAATACCTGCCCGGCACCTTCCAGGCGCAGGACCAGCGCTTCGACGTGATGCACGCGATGGCCGACGAGGCGGCGCGGGGCAATTATGTATCGAGACTGGCGTCGGAGCTCGGCCTCGACCTGATCGTGCGGATGACGCCCGCCAGCCTGCCGGCATCGGTGGCGAACCTTCTGCCGCTCGGTGTCTGGTCGTTCAATTTCCTGGACGAGTGCTCGGCCGATGGCAGCTGGTTCGGTTACCGCGATCTGCTGACCAAGGCGCCGGCGACCGAGCTCGTGCTTTCGGCCGATCGAGGCGCTGCCGGCAAGGTGACGATCGCCGCCTGCAGCTTCAACATCAAGATTTCAGCCGCCCGCAACACCGCCTTCATCAAGGAGCGGGCGGTGACGCTGCTGCTGCGCGAGCTGCGCAAGGCGGCGGCGGGCGAGCTTTCGACCGTGCCCGGCCGCCTGCGCAATCCGGCGCCGCCGCCGAGGCTATCGACCGTCATGCGCTATGGCGCGGCACTCGGCCTGCATCTCTTCGAGCGTGCCGCCGCGGCCGCCGGGCGGCGCATGCATCTGCGCGCTGCCGTCTGGACGCTCTATACCGGGCACGGCAAGATCGACGACTTCGATCCGTCGCAATCGATCGAGGTGCCGCCGACCAAGGACGACATCAAGGCCGATCCCTTCCTCTTCGAACACGAGGGCAACTGCTACCTGTTCTACGAGTCCTATTCGACCGGAGGGCACAAGGCGCATATTTCCGTCGGCCGCTTCGAGGACGACCGGTTGGTGCCTGTTGGTATCGCGCTGAATTGCGAGCATCATCTCTCCTATCCCTATGTCTTCCGGGATGGTCACGACATCTTCATGATGCCGGAGACGCATGCGACCAAGCGTGTCGAAATCTGGCGCTGCGTCGAGTTTCCGCTGAAATGGGAGCTTTACTCGACGGCGCTGGAAGGACAATCCGCGGCCGACAACATGCTCGTCCGGCATGGCGGCAAGTGGTGGCTGTTCAGCAATCTCTCCGACTATCACGCCTATGAGGATCACTGTAGCGAGCTCTATATCTACGAGGTCGACGGCCCCGATCTGAAGGGGCTGAAGCCACACCGGCACAATCCCGTCGTGCTCGGCAGTGTCGCGGCGCGCAATGGCGGACGGATGTTCGAGTGCGACGGCCATCTCTACCGGCCCTCGCAGCGCAATACCAACGGCATCTACGGCTATGGCCTCAACATCATGGAGATCGACGAGCTGAGCCCGGAGGCCTATCGCGAGCGCTGCGTGCGCGTCATCACACCCGATTTCAAGACCGGGCTGCATGGCTGCCATCATTTCGATGAGGCTGGTGGGCGCTACATACTGGATGCGCGGCTGACGGCGTAGACCAGTGGGTCTATGAGCTCGTCGAGGCTGCGCCAGCGCAGCTCCGGCGAGCCGCCGCGGGTGAAAACCGCAAGTGCGGCGGCAAAGCCTGCCGCCGGCGCCAGGTTGAAGAGCTTCCAGTTTTCCGGACCTGAGGGATCTGAGTCCAGTCGCGTAAGGAGAGGGGCGGGTTCCGTTCCGATCGAGACGTCGAAGGATTGCAGCGGCAGGGAGAGCCCTTCGCCATGCGCCTTGACGAAAGCCTCCTTGCGCGTCCAGCAGCGGAAGAAGCCTTCGAGATACTCGGCTTGTGGGAGGACCGAGAGGTCGCGGCGTTCGGCATCCGAGAAGAAATAGCCGGCGACATCTTCCTTCAGCGGCGCCACCCGTTCAATATCGGCCCCGATCGTATAGCGGTCCGAAACCGCCAGCAGCGCCAGGCCGGCGCTGTGACTGAGGTTGAACTGAAGGTCCGTGGCATGGACATCGTCGAGCGACGGCTTGCCGTAGCCGTTATAGGTGAAGCGGACATGGCCCGGGGCGACGTCAAGATAGCTTGCGAGGATCTGCCGCAGGCGGCCGCGGCCGGCGATGTAGCGGTTGCGGTCGGCATCGAAGACGAAGCTGGCGGCTCGCGCCCGCTCGTCTTCGCCGAGATGCGGTCCAAGGCTTCGCAGCTGATGCAGCGGCGGCTCGATATCGAACAGCCAGAGGTCGATGATACCGTCGCTGCCGCCCGCGTCAGGTCGCATAGGCGAGCTGTCCGCCGGCCGGGCGCTGCTGCACCATGCGCTTGGCAAGATGCGCCATCAGCATCAGCGGATAGTTTTCGCCGAGGCTGATGCGGCAGGTGCGCCGCAGGATATCCAGCGACTGGGTGCAGGTGTCGCCGCCGTAATCGACGGCCTTGTCGGCCCAGTTATAAGGGTTCATGGCCGGGTGGGCGGTACGCTTCTGCAGGATCGGCTGCCAGTTGGTGAAGACGTGGCGGCTGGAATCGTAAAGGCGGTAGACGCCGCGCTTGTGCTCGGCGGCAAAGCGCTTGGCATCGTCCTCGGTGTCGAAGATCACATGCAGGCCGGCGGCGGCGGCGATGTCATTATGCGGGCCGACGCGCATGACGTCGCTATGCGAGAGGATCTCGGCCATCACGTCGTAGCGGCGGCGCATCTTGGCGATCATCGGGTCGAGCTTGCTCAGCTGGACGTTCAGCATCGCGCCCTGGATCTGGTTGGCCTTGAAGTTGACGCCGAGGATCGGCGGTTCCTTGATGAATTCGAGGTGGCCGCGGAAGAGCGCGCCGATATCGTGGAACATGCGGGCGCGGGCAAAGAGCGTGTGGTCGCCGGTCGCCAGCGCCCCGCCTTCGCCGATGTTGATGTTCTTGAACTGGTTGAAACT
The DNA here is from genome assembly GCF_057808655.1 of Rhizobium sp. FG96. Lineage (NCBI taxonomy): Bacteria > Pseudomonadati > Pseudomonadota > Alphaproteobacteria > Hyphomicrobiales > Rhizobiaceae > Rhizobium > Rhizobium sp. FG96. The sequence continues at coordinate 202,534 of NZ_JBMDIL010000013.1, forward strand.
ATAGGCCGAGGCATGGCCGAAGGAGCCGGTGCGCTTGCCCTTGTAGGTCAGGCCGACGGCCTGGCAGGCATCCTCGATGACGATGAGATTATGCTCCTTGGCGATGCGCATGATGGCATCCATGTCGCAGACCATGTTCGACATGTGCACCGGGATGATCGCCTTGGTGCGCGGGGTGATCTTGCGCAGGATATCGGCCGGATCCATCGTCAGCGTGTGGTCGATATCGACGAGCACGGGAACGGCGCCGGCGGCGAGCGGTGCGGCTGCCGTGGCGATCCAGGTATAGGCGGGAACCAGAACTTCGTCGCCCGGGCCGATGCCGGCGGCGGCGACGGCCGAGATCAGCGCTGCCGTGCCGTTGCACATGGTCAGCGCATGGGCGACGCCGAATTTCTCGCAGAAATCCGTTTCGAAGCGCTTCAGAGGCCCTCCGGTGTCATCGCTGTAGCGGGCAAGCTTTCCGGACAGCATTACCGGCGCAAGCGCCAGCCATTCACGAACTCCGACACGGGCCATTGGTCAAGTCTCCTGCGCTCCCAATCCGCGGCGCTCCTGCCGCGCGACGTCGAACCTTAAAACGGAGCGTCGGGCCGTTCAGCATATCCTTCCGGCTTAGGTGAGGGCGGTGTGGGGTGGCGGACTATCCGAAGTCGGTAGGCGATCTAATCGGCTGGACCTCATTGGACGATTTAGCCGCGTTTGCAGTCTTGCTATCAAGGAGGGCAAGATATTGAAGGGGAAAAGGCTTTGAGCATTCTCGACCTCAGATCCATGCCTGTCCACACGCTGCTGCAGGCGGATGTCGCAATCATCGGCGCCGGCCCTGCGGGACTGACCATCGCGCGCGAACTGTCGCGCAAGGCCGACGTCCTCGTGCTCGACAGCGGCGGCCTTTCCTACGAGCCAGGACCGCAGATTCTGAACGCGGTTGAGAATACCGGCGAGCCCTCCGGCGATCGTCGCGCGCCGGAAGGACGCGGCTATAATGGCAGTCTCTCTTGGCTGAACGACATCCCGGCCTTCGAGCTGCGCAATCGCATGCTCGGCGGCAGCACCCATACGTGGGTCGGCAAATGCGCGGCTTTCGACGAGATGGATTTCGCGCTCAGGCCCTGGCTCAGGCTCTCCGGCTGGCCGTTCGAGCGCAGCGAGCTGATGCCGCATCTCGACCGTGGCGCCGAGCTCCTCAATCTCGGCCCGAACGTCTATGACGCCGGGCTGCATGCGCTGCTGAGGACCGCGCCCGAGAAGCTCAATTTCGACGACCGGACGCTGCGCTATTTCTTCTGGCAGTTCAGCCATGAGCGGCAGAAGCGCGGCGAGCCGATGCGCTTTGCCAATGTGGCGCGCAGTCTGGCGCTATCAGGGACGAAATTCCTCACCAATGCCAATGTGACGGAGATCCGCGCCGAGCAGCGCGGACATCATTCGCTCTCGGTTGCCAGCCCCGAGGGCAATATGGCGACGGTCAGGACGAAGATGGTGGTGCTCTGCTGCGGCGGCGTCGAAAATGCCCGGCTGCTGCTCGCCTCCAACTCGATGTCCTCAGCCGGTCTCGGCAATGCGCGCGGCACGGTCGGGCGCTATCTCGCCGATCACCCGCGCACCACGCTGATGCGATTCCGCAAGAGCAGCGATATCGATGCCGTCGCCCGGCACTTCAATTTCTACGGTCTGAAGCATGACGGAGCGCCGCATTTCTATCTGCGCGGCCTGTCGCTCAGCCCGATGATCCAGGCGCGCGAGGGGCTGACCAATTGCGCCGCCTATCCGGTGCAGATCCATGCGGCCGACGATCCCTGGGCGGCGCTGAAGCGTCTGGCTAAGGGCGAGGGCAAGCGCGCGCTCGGCGATCTCATGACGGTGCTCGGTTCACCGGGCATGCTGACCTCGGGTGCCTATCAGCGCCTCGTCAAGCTGCGTGGCCTGCCGCATCGCTCGGCGGAGCTGCGCTTCGACGTGATGGCCGAGCAGCAATTGGATCCGGAGAGCCGCGTGACGCTATCGGAGAAGCTCGACCGCTTCGGCAAGCCGATCGCCCGCGTCAACTGGAAGATCGGCGAGACGGAGATCGAAAGCATCGCAAGGCTGGCGCAGACGATGTCGGCCGAGTTCCGCCGCCTCGGTCTGCCGGAGCCGGAGCTCGCAGACTGGATCGCCGCCGGCGACCCGTCGGCCGCTGCCTTCATGGACATGGCGCACCCCTCCTGCACGACGCGCATGGGCAGCGATCCCGCGACCAGCGTCGTTGATGGCAATTCGATGGTTCATGGGGTCGAGGGGCTCTATGTGGCCGGAAGCTCGGTCTTCCCGACAGCCGGGCATGCGAACCCGACGCTGATGCTGGTGGCGCTGTCGATGCGGCTTGCCGACCACCTGCAGGAGCGTCTCGCCGAAGAGCGGCGTCCGCTGCCGGGCTCGCAGCCCTCGCGGCAGGTGAGCTAAAAAAGCACCCGCCATCTTGCGATGGCGGGCTCAGTTCTCACCACTTACTCAGTCAAATCTTGCGGAAGTAGAAGCCGGCGCTTTCGGTCCTGCCGAGTTCGGGATGGGTGTCGATCCGTGTCGAGAGCGAGGGGATCGCCCAGCGGTCGACGAGCTCGTATCCGAGGCCGGTGACGTGCTGCAGGAATTCGGCTTCGTTGCGGATCTGGTAGGGCACCCTGGCGCGGCCGATCTGTTCCAGCGTCACGACGGTCGGTCCCTTGCGCAGGGCGACCTTGTTCAGAAGGATATGCTTCGGCGCTTCCGGCATCTCGCCGATCAGCTTGCCGAGCGGCACGTCGAGATACTGCATCAGGCCCGAGCCGAGGAAGAGCGGCGTCGGTCCGGCATCGGCCATCCTGTCGACGAAGGAGAGCCGGGTCAGCTGGTCCTTGTCGGCGAGCTTCTGGCCGGCGCGGACGATGGCCGGCAGGTCGTAGACCACCCAGCGGAAATTCTCGCCGAGCGGCAGATGCGAGCGGAAGGCGCGATATTTGGTGCCCATGTGACCGCCGGCATCGACGAGGCTGCCGGTCTCGCGCACGAGGTCGCGCATCCAGAAGAGGACGGGATAATCCCAGGCGGCGAGGCGGCACATCTGCTCGAAGGCGACGGGCGCGATCTCATCGTGATCGTAGCCCGCAAGGGCGCCGTTTTTGGCTGCGGCAAGCGCTTCCTGATAGCTTGAATAGGCGCCGGTAAAGCGGCGCGGGATAGGAAGAAAATAGCGCAGGCGCCCGCTCAGGGCCTGCAGTGGTACCACGAATTTCTCAGCACGCCGTCTTGCGTCACGCAAAGTCGATGTGCGGCCTTTCAGCGTTACAGTCGTCATCGGCTTTCCCCCGGTGTTGATGAATGGGCATTAGCTTTTCGGATGGTCTTTCACCTCCCAGATCGGAACGACGCCGCCATGGATACGATGCATCACCCCCAGTGCTGCAAAGTATGTGACGGCGCCCGAGAGCACCTGAAAAGAGATCATCTCGATGCGGGTCATCGCCGTTGCTTCGCCGATGTAGCCGAAGGCATAGACGATGGCCGACATCGCAAGGATCGCGACGAATACGTAGCCGCAATCGCTGAACACGCGCTTCCAGTCGAGGCCGCCGTAGCGGCCCTGCAGATGCGTGGAAATCTTCAGGCTGATCAGTGCCGCGACGCACTGGCCGAAGGCGGCGGCTTCGACGCCGAAGGGCGCTGCGGCGACGATCAGGCCGATGGCGACGACGCCGTTCAGCAGCATCAGCCGCGGCATGCGGGCAATGTTTCCGGTGATCGACAGCAGCGGCTCGGTGACATAGCCCGGGATCAGCAGAACCTGCTTGATCGCAAGGATCGAGACGAGCGCTGCCGTCGGCGCCCAGGCATCGCCGAGCGCGATATCGACGAGGGCGGGCGAGACCAGCGCCAGGCCGATGTACACGGGGGCCGAGACGATCATCAGCGCCGTCATGAAATGCGTGGCGGTCCGGCCGAGCTCCTCGAAGCGCAGTGCGTCGTTCTGCTGGTTGCGGATCTTGCGGAAGGCGGTCCAGGCGAGCATACGCGCCGGTTCGCCGAGAAGCTCCGATATGGCGCCGACGATGCGCTCGGCGGCGCGGTAGTAACCTGCTTCCGCAAGGCCGAGGAAGCTGCCGAGCGCCAGCGTTCCGGAATAGGAGCGCAGATAGAAGATGATGCGGTTCGACAGGATGTGGCGCGAGAACTCGAGAATTTCCAACAGGAAGGCGCGGGTCAGGTGGACGCGCGGATACCAGCGCACGACGATCTGCGATCCGATCAGGCAGGCGGTCTGCATCACCAGGCGGCCGACGATCAGCGAGGCGACATGGAAGCCGACATGCAGGCCGGCGATGGTGACGGCGAGGCCGAGACATTCGGCGATGATGCGGATGATCGACTGCTGCTTCAGCTGGCCGCGATTGACGAGCAGCCCGTCATAGACGACCGAGAGCGAGGAAGGCAGGAACCAGCAGCTATAGAGCGCGATCAGCACACCGAGCCAGGGATCGCCCCAATAATGCAGGATGATCGACAACGCGAAACCGACGCCCGTGCAGAGTAGGCCGGAGATGACGGCGATCGTGCCGATCTGGTCGAGCTCGTCGCCGGTGCAATGCGACTTCATCACATATTCGCCCCAGCCGCCCTCGGCGCAGAGCACGAGAAGGATGGCTATGGCGGAACTATAGGCATAGAAGCCGAATTGCGCCGATTCCAGAACGCGGGCGGCGATCAGGAAGGCGAGCAGCTGTGCGACCTGCGAGACGATCTTTGCCGTCAGCGTCCACAGACCGGCACCAACAAAGGCGGGCATCTTGATCCGCTTTGATTTTCCGGGCTTTTCCGGCCGTTTGTTGCTGTCTTCCTCCCCAATCATCTCAGCAAACCCCGGCAGAAATTGAACCAGGAGGCGGCTGCGGTGTTATTAGGGAAAGCTTGGATGACATGCTACGGCGGCTGCCAACGCGGAAACAATCGTTGGACAAGGCTGGCGCGGTATGCGATTTCCGGCAGGACGGAGAGCTTGTACTGAGTCGGCTGCCGAGACGGTAGGGAGACAATGTCATGGTCACAGAGTCAAAGGCGGCACGAAATTCTGCATATGCGCAGAACGCAGCCAGCTTCGGTGATCTGTCCGAAAATGCCGCTTCCGGGCAGCAGGCGCCGGATACCCGGCCGTCGTTCCTGAAATACAAACTCCGTTGGGGCTTGGCGCTTTTCTGCCTCGCCTTCTGGGTCGTTCTCGCCGCCATTTTCATTTGGTGAGCCGCTCTTTCTCGTTCTGAGCGAAAAACACGACACCCACCGTCTTCCAGAGAATGCCGATATCCGTGGTGAAGGAACAGGTGCGATAGTAGTCGAGATCGTACTGGACGCGTTCCTCGTATGACGTGTCCTGACGGCGGTTGACCTGCCACATGCCGGTAAGCCCCGGTGTCATCGACAGGTAGACATGCGCATTGGCGCCGTAGCGCTCGATTTCCTCGGCGATGATCGGGCGCGGGCCGACAAGGCTCATCTCGCCGCGCAGCACGTTGATCAGCTGCGGCAGCTCGTCGGCGCTGGTCATGCGCAGAAGCTTGCCGAGCCAGTGGACACGCGGGTCGTTCATCAGCTTCTGGGTTTCCTGCCACTCGGCGCGGCGCACCGGATCGGTCGCCAGGATTTCGGCCAGCCGTTCGGCGGCATCGGTGCGCATGGAGCGAAATTTCAGGCAGCGGAATGGGCGGCCATAGCGGCCGACGCGGGTATGGCTGAAGGAAATCGGGCGGCCGTCGACGATGAGCAATGCGATGACGATCAGGATCAGGGCCGGCGCGAGAAACAGCAAGCCGCCACCGGCAAGCAGGATGTCGAGCGTGCGCTTCAGCCGGTAGCCGGCAGCAACGACGCGGGTCTCCGGCGTGGCCTGATCGCCGCGGGCAAAGCCGTCGAAAGCAGATAACATGTCAAACCCCATTTACCCTTGAACCCATCGTGAGGTTGCCAGCGCATCCAGCCATTTACAATTCATCCAGAGGGTAGTCGGCTAGTCAGATAGAGGTAAGCCGGAGCGTCCAATCGTTGCCTTGCCGGGCCGAATTACCCAGCAAGTGCAGCTTGTTGACCGGGGTGGGCGCGTTCGAGGATTTCGTCGTAGAGCTCGAAAAGCGCTTCCGCCCAGGAGAGCGAGGTATGCGCCATGCTGCCGCGCTGGCGCAGGCAATTCTCGCTCATTGCGCGAACCATGGCGTCGTCGCCGGCAAGCCTGGTCATGGCGGCGGCTAGCGCCGCTATATTGCCGTTCTCGAAGGGCAGGCCGCAGCCGAGCTCGGCGATCTCGCGGGCAAGCAGTGCCGCCTGCGGAATGATCACCGGAATGCCGCTCGCGACCGCTTCGACGGCTGCGAGGCCGAAAGGCTCCGGCACGCGCGAGGAGATGACGATGCAGCGCGCGGCGGTGACGAGTGCGGCGATCTCGTCCTTGTTCTTCCAGCCATGCAGGACGACTTCGGGATAATCGCGCTCGAGAACGGCGCGCCCGGCGCCGTCGCCGATGACATGCAGCGGAACATTGGCAAGCCGCGCCGCCTTGGCGGCATCCTCGAAACCCTTTTCGGGTTCCAGTCTTCCGATGAAGAAGAACGGCTTGTTGGCGGCCGGGCTCGGCGGCGCATGCAGGAAGGGCTCCACCGGATTGCGGATGGTGCGGATATATTCCGCATTGATGCCGGCGCGGGTGAAATATTCATGCATGTGCTGGTGCACGATGACGATATTGGCGGGCGTATAGCGCGTCGGGAAGAAGTGCTCGCGGATCAGATGGCGCGTCGAGCGCCAGACCTTTTCGTGATAGCCGCGCTTGTCGCATTGCGTCGTCAGGCAGCGCGCCGACATCGGCGTCAGATTGCAGACCCGGTGGCTCTGGTAATTGGCATAGCCGCCATTCGGGCAGGAGAGGAAATAGTCGTGCGCATGCAGGACGACGCGGGACCGGACGCGCCACAGCGCCCGGAAGATCGACGGCGACAGGATCTTCGACCAGCCATGGACATGATAGATGGTGCCGGGCGAATCCGTGCGGGCGATGACGGTGCGCAGGCTGTCATAGGCGGCCTGATTGTAGAGGCCGCCGATCGTTGCCGTCAGCTTGCCCTGGTTGACCAGCGGCTGGCCGCCGACGCCGACCATCTCGGCGGTGCCGATGGCGGCGCCAATGGTGTCGCCGGCGAAATAGGTCACCGGAATGCCGCGTTCGCGGATCAGCTCGGCGGAGAGAACGGCGAGGTTGGATGCGCCGCCAACCCGCTCTGAACGATCGTTGATGATGACGACGCGATCGGGCTGGTGGTGTCGCATCCGGTCAATCCATACTCTCGATACGCCGCGGGGTGAGCCTGCCGCGCACCAGGTCGAAGAGCGCGATCATGTTGCCCTTCAGGCGGCCGCGGCGGTCGACCCAGGGTTCCGGACGTAGGCACTTGGCGACGTTGGCGGCGAGATTGCGGCCGATCTGGACGGCGCCGTAGCGGGTGCCCATCGTCTGCTTGCGCATCAGGTAGATCGGATTGGCGATCTGCGAGTAGCCGAGTTTCATACCGGCGGTACGGGCGACCTTGACGCCGAGATGCACGCCCTCGAGGCAATCGGCCGAGACGACGCCGCCATATTCGGCGATGCGGCGGCTGAAATCGACATCCTCAAGCCAGCCATAAGCCGGCAGGTTCTCGTCGAAGCGGATCTGGCCGGCGCTGACGGCCGACATGCGGATCGCCATGTTGCAGCCATAGGCATTGTAGATCGGGCTGATGGTCATCGGCAGGTTGGACGCCTGGCGGGCGCGATCGCTGACGAGCTTAAGGCCGTCATGAACCGAGATGCCGGGGCCGATGATGCCGTCTGCCAGGACCTTGCCGGTGCACATGGCGACATCGGGGTTGGTCTGGAAGATCGATTCCAGCCGCTCGACATAATTCGGCACCATGATGAAATCGTCGTCGAGGAAGAGGATGACGTCGGCATCGTCGGCATTTGCGACGATCTCGTTGCGCTGGCGGCAGAGGCCGCGCTCGGAAATGATGATGCGGACAGGGCAGGCAAGCGAGGCGAGCGAAACCTGATCGATATCGCTGGTCGAGGTGACGCAGACGATGACTTCATCGGGCTGGCGCGTCTGCTTGGAGATCTGCGGCAGGATCGCCGAGAGGATGTCGCGGCGGCCGGAGCTGGCGATGCCGATCGTCATCTTCAGCGGCGAGGTCGTGGCGCGGCTGATGATCGCCGGCACCGACGATACGGTGCGGCTCGGCGCCGATGGCGGTGCCGGCTTCAGCAAGCGGTGGCGGCCGGTGACCGGCTTGGTCTTTTCCGGTCCGAGCTGTGTCGTCACGATGCCGAGCAGGTTGATGCGGCTGGTGGCGAATTCGGCCAGCGCATTCTGGATGCGCTCGGCCGTCATCGGATTGCCGTTGCCGAGCACCAGCAGGACACCGTCCATGAAGCTGCAGATCTGGCGCGTATCGGCCGAACCCTCGAAGGGCGACATGTCGACGATGACGATCTTGAACTTGCGGCGCAGCGCCTCGATTTCCTGGCGCAGTGCCATCAGGTGGCCGAAACGCTGGTGCGGACCGGCGGTGCGCAGGATATCGGGGACGATGACGGTCGACAGCGCGCCTTCGCCATCCGTTACCGGTTCGGCCTCGGCGTTGGGGCGATTGCCCTTGCGCGGCGCGGCGTAGTCGGGGCCAAGCACCTTGAGCCCGAAAGACTGGCCGCTATCGGCGGCGATCGCGCTCAGCCGGGCGCTGATGAAATCGGCATCGACGAGAACGACGTTGCTGCCTTCATGCTTGTAGACCTGCGCCAGGTTGACGGCGAGCGTCGTCTTGCCGGTATTCGGGGCGATCGAGGTGATGCCGATGACGGTCGAGTTGTTGGAGCGGAAGGCGGCGTCGATCGATCCGCGGATGCTGCGCAACGCCTCGGTGAAGCGCGAGTAGGGTGCGTCGAGGACGCGGCGATAGGCGACGTCGATCGCAACAGGCGAGACCGCAGCGGCAAGATCGCCCTCGCGGGAGATCAGCGGGATGGTGCCAAGCGAATTGATGCCGAGCTCGTTGCGCAGGCGGCCGACGACATTGAGGCGGCGGCGGTAGCCATCGCTGAACAGCGCCATGCCGAGGCCGCCGGCGAGACCGAGCATGCCGGTCAGCGGAATGATCAGGCTCGGCTTCGGCCAGTTCTTCGAAAGCGGCGCGGTTGCGGCCGTGACGATACGGGCGTTGCCGATCGGGAAGGACTGGCGCTGGATGGCGCCGGTCACCTGCTGCAGGATGGTCTCATAGATCCGGCGGTAGGTGGTCGCCTGGCTTTCCATCTCGGTCAGTTCGACGCGGGCGAGGTTCTTGTCGGTCCCGGCGGCGGTCAGCGTATCCAGCTGGTTCTTCAACAGCTGCTCGCGGCCCTTGGCCACTTCGAGATTGGTCGCGTAGAGCGACTGGATGCGCGAATATTCGTCGTCGATCGCCTTCTTCAGACCGGCGACCTCATCCTGCGCGGCGACGACGGCGGGATTGCCGGCGTCGTAGCGGCTCATCAGGTTGTTGAGCTTCGACACCGAGATGCTCAGGTCTTCCTGGAGCTTCTGGATGCGCGGATTGTTGACCGCTTCCTGCACCGTCGTATCCGGCGCCTCGCCGCTCTTCAGGCGGGAGATGGCGTCGTATTTGGCGGCCTCGGCCGCCGTCTGGGTGCGGGCGGCGAGTTCCTGAGTGCTGATTTCGGAGAGCTGCTGCTGGTCGAGCGAGGAGGTGGCGTTGATTTCCATGATGCCGTTCTTGGCGCGGAATTCCTCGGCCTGCATGGCGGTCTCGCGGGCCTTGCGGCCGACTTCGATCAGGCGGCTTTCCAGCCACTTGGCGCCGCTCTGTGCGGCGGCGGCACGCTCGGCAAGGCCGGAGCGGATATAGGCATCGGCGATCGCATTGGCGACGCGGGCGGCCTTTTCGGGGTCGGTCGAGCTGTAGCCGATTTCGAGAATGTAGGACTGGCCGACGCGGGTGACGGTGACGCGCGACAGGAAGGACGCCATGGTCCGGCGCATCAGCGCTTCCTCGGGCGTCTCGGTGGCTGATTCCGTTGCGGCCTCGGGCTTGCGGAAGCCGTGGATGATCTCCTTGATCCCCTGTGTGATCGCGCCGCGCCAGGAGGTGCCGCCGATGATTTCAGGATCATGGTCGAGCTTCAGCTTGGCGATGACGTCGCGGGCGATCGATTCCGACTTGACGATTTCCACCTGGCTGGCGATTTCGGCGGCTTCGATGATGATCGTGCCGCTGAAGGCGTCCTGCGAGGCGATGCGGCCCTGTTCCGGGTCCATGACGAGGCGGGTCGTTGCCGAGAACATCGGCTCGGTGCTGAAGATATAGAGCCCGCCGGCGACAACGCCGATCGCGGTGCAGATCGCCAGGCGGGAGGCATGGCGTTTCAGGAACCGCCAGATATCGCGGAAGGAGATATATTCGCGCTGCGCCTCATCGAAACCATGATGGTTGCCGGGAACGATTTTGCCGATCTCTTGAATGACCATGTCTATCCTCGCTGAGCTCCCTAAGGCGTTTGTTTTTGTTCAGGCTCGAGGGCGGAAACGACCGTCCCCTGGAGGCTGGATGACACGTTGTAGCGAACGTCCAGAACGTCGCCGGGCTGGAGTTCTTCGGTTTCGGCGACTTCGCTCGTCGTCGGAATGTCGGCCGCGCTGCGTGTCAGCCAGAATTCCAGCGGCTGCAGGTCGACGGCTTTCAGGCTCTGGTAGCGGGAGACGGATGCACCGGCGATCTGCAGCAGCTGCAGCGTCGTGGTGCGTTTCAGCTTGGTGTCTTCGATATCGGCTTCGGTCGCCTGCAGCTCCTGGCCGGCTTCCGTCGTGCGTTGGCTCTTCAGGGTTTCGGCATCGCGCTTGGTTTCGCTGAGCTTCTGCTTGGCCTGCATCGAGGCGACGACGAGGTCGAGCTTGCTGCCCTGCATTTCGGCGACCGTGCGCTCCAGCGAGGTCTTGCGCGAGGTCGTCAGGATCTTGGTGTCGACGAGCTTGGAAATGTCGGTCAGTTCGTCCTGGGCGATGGTGACCTGGCGGTCCTGCGTCGCCATCTTCTCGTCGAGCACGCTGATTTCGCTGGTCAGCAGCGTTTCGAGCTCGCTTGCCGACTGCAGTGCGCGGTTCAACGCATCGGCGCGGGCGGTAAACAGCGCCGTCTCGCTCTGGATGATCTGGCCGATGATCGGATCCTGGCTGGCTGCGGCGATCTCCGGCGGGAATTCGATTGCGTCCTTGCCGGAAAACTCGGCCATCAGGCGGGCGCGCTTGGCCATCTGCTGCTTCAGCTGCAGTTCCAGGCGGCCGAGATCGCCGGCATAACGAATCTGCTCGGCATCGGAATATTCGCCCTGCGGGCTGCTGCGGCGCTCCTTGCCGCCGGCGAGCGCCATTGCCTGCTTGACGGTGAGGCCCGGGCGGAACTCGAATTCGCCGGCGCGCTCCACTGAGCCGCTGACATAGATCATCGGATATTTGACCACTTCGACCGAGGCGGTCGGCGCGGTGGCAAGGCCGGTGATGCGCTTCAGGTTGGTGCCGATCAGCTGCGAGATCTCGTCGACGGTCTTGTCCTCGACATTCAGCTGGCCGATCATCGGGATGAAGATGTTGCCGGCCGGCGTGACGGTGAACTCGCCGTTCAGCGCCGTCCATTCCTTGTAGTCGCCGGTGGCCGCGACCCATTCGACGACGCTGACCTTGAGGTGGGTTTCCGGGCGGACCTGGTAGGCAGCGCCGGCGAGCGCTGCCGCTGGCATTGCTGCGGAACACAGTAGCAGGGTGGCGCCCACAACCCTCGCGGACAAGGTTCCGCGCCCCTTTGCGCCTATCGTCATGTTACGGCCTCACGGTTCGCATGGCCTGGCGGACGGCCGCCGGGCATAGTGTCAGGGATGATCAGACGAAACGGTGGCGAGTAAAATCCCCTGGAGGCGGTAGGTGCAGTTAGTCCTTTTGGCCGCAGGCGGTAGCTCGCGCGCACATGAGGGCGTGCGTGATGAGACCAGTGATGATCATTTCGGCTTATCGGGATGGGGAGGGGCTGGTTCAGCCTTGGAGGCGGCGCGGGCAGGGGCCGCGCCAGCCACTCTCCTTGCGTGGCAACGAAACCGGGCTCGCTCCGTGTTTCGAAGCGAGCCCTTCCGCAAGGAGCCAGGTCGCGGGATGTAGTCCGCGAGTATTAGCTGCCGCATTTGGAATTGGTTCTACTCGCTACTGTCCCCGATCCCATCAGCAGGATGCCATATCAGCGAGCGAAATCAATTAATCCCTTTGGGCTAAGGCAAAACCGCCACAGCGGCCGATGAATCGGCGCTGCGAGCGGTGGTTCGGAGGGTTCAGCTGCCCCTGGTGGCGGCGACCGTATCAGCCTTGGCTTCGGAGGAGGGTTTGGCCCCTGCGGGCGCATAACCACCGCCGATGGCGACGTTGAGCGAGACGTAGTCCTTGGCCATCTGCTGGACGGCAGCAGCCAGGCTTGCCTGGGCGGTCGAGACGTTGCGCTGCGAGTCGAGAACGTCGAGCAGCG
>NZ_JBMDIL010000014.1:0-213456 GCF_057808655.1 Rhizobium sp. FG96
TCTCGATGGGCCAGAGCTTACTTCAAAATGGATTATTTCAACGGGGCAAGGTCACATGCGCCCCCTTTTGCTAGTGTGGCATTTTAGATTCGACCATAGCCTACAGAATCACGTGGAGTATTTGGTGTGATGGTTTAGCCGTCGCTACGAGGCACCATATACGTGACGCTTGCTATGGTTTGTCACCCCTCCCGCGGCGAGGCAAACTCATGCCATTCCGCCTCGGACCCATGGAACACGTTCAGATCGATCTTCCCTTCCACGCCCTGGGAAAGCCCAGAGCCCGAATATTGCCAGAGCATCCAGCGGCGGCCGGGATAGACCGTGGCGGGGTGGGCGGCGACGGAGCGGAGCCAGAAGGGGTGGTTCTGGAACTGGCCGCGCAGGTTGTCGCGGTAGAAGTCGGGCGCGGTGTAGATGATCGGGCGCTTGCCGTAGTGGCGCTCCAGCTTGTCCATGAAGACCTGCATCTTTTCGACGACGCGCTCGGGTGACGGGCGGCGCTTGCAGCTGGATTCGCCGTTCCATTCGACGTCGATCACCGGCGGCAGGGCGTCCGGATCGCGCGGGACGTTGCGGATGAACCAGTCGGCCTGTTCGCCGGCGGTGCGGCACCAGTAGAAGAAGTGATAGGCGCCGCGCTTCATGCCGGCGGCCTTGGCGCGCTGCCAGTTGGTGCGGAACATCGGGTCGAGATGGTCGCCGCCGTCGGTCGACTTGATATAGGCGAAATTGGCGCCCTGGCTGCGCAGCGTCACCCAGTCGATATCGCCCTGCCAGCGCGAGACGTCGACGCCGTGAACGGCAAGCTTGCGCGGCGAAGCGCGGCCGAAATTGATCGGCTTGGCATCGCGGAAGCGGTGGGCATAGATGCGCGAGCGGGTGCGCGGAGAGTAGGCGGGTTCGGCAACGGGCGGCGGTGCTGCCATCAGCGCTTCGGGGCGCTCTGCCGGAACAGGGGCGCCGACCATGCGGTCAACCGGCTCGAAAGCCTGCGGCTGCGGCACGCGGCCTGCCCAGGCGAGTTCTTCCTGATGCGGAACGGCGGCGGGCGGGGCGGCTTCGGCCATGACGGGGGCTGCCGGAACGGCGGCAGGCGGCGGTGAAGCGGAAACCGAGCTCGTCGTTTCCTTCGACACGACGCCTGATACCAGGCCCTCCGGGGTCGTGCTGGATGCGCAGCCCGAAATGGTCAGGCAGGCAAGAAAGATCGCGGGTACAGCCGAAAAACGCATGGAACTCGTACACAACACAGAAAACGACACTGACACATCCAGCCTGAACGAGGCCGGACGAATGGCTAACGGCAGTTTACTGGGAAATGTTGAATCCAATCTTTACGCCGGAATTTTCCGGACGGGCGTGTCATTTCCGCACGAAGGCGGGCTGATCCAGACGCAGAAAACCCGGCGTTTCACCGCCGGGTCCGGATGCGATCCTGTTCATTCGTGCCGTCAGCGGCGCATCAGGCGCATGACGAGCGATACGACGAAGAGAACCAGGAATATGAAGAAAAGAACCTGCGCTATGGACGCCGAAGCGCCTGCAATGCCGCCGAAGCCGAGCACGCCGGCAATCAGTGCCACGACGAGGAATACCAGAGCGTAATACAGCATGGCGATCTCCTATGCGTTGGACTGACATAATAACGGCCGCCCAAGGACTTAGTTCCATCGGGCGGCCGGATCCGGCACAGATTGGCTAAGAGGCTCAGCCGAAGTTGAAAACGGCGCGTTCGGCGCGGTCGCCCTGATCGGGTGCGGGCGGCTCGGCAGCATCCAAATAGAACTTCACGGGAGCCGTCAGCACGAACCAGACGCAGGCGCCCGCCATGAAGGCGTGACCGACAGGATCGTCGCTATCGGCAAGGAACGGAAGGCCGCCGGAGACCGACAGCACCGTCATGCGCAGCGACCATTCGGCCTCACGCTTCGAGACGGCGCGGGCGCGGGCCGACTTGTATTGGCGGGCATCATAGGCATTGGATTTCTTCAGCCGCAGCAGCTTGCGCAGCGACGGCAGAGCGAGCGCCACAAGCGCAGCGATGCTGAGCGCCAGCGGCATGCCCGAGAGGCCATACCAGCAGCCTGCTGTCAGGAGCGAGATAACGGTGAGATTCCAGACCGGCTCCAGCCGCTCCGGCGCCTGGCCGGTGCGGATATGCCATGCCCTGAGCACGCTCGCCGCGCCGTCAAGCAACGGCTCGTCGATATAACGATTGATCCAATCCACGCTGATGCGCCCCTTCATTAGGAGAGGCTCAGCCAAAACCACGCAAAATCGGCATGAAGATGGCGAGAGCGCCTCAAGCCGTCAGTTTTGGCCTGACTGCATCGGCAATTTCGCGCATGCGATCGACCGGTGCATGGCCGATCAGCATGAAGGCATGGGTGGCCGTCGACCAGTAGATGACGTTCATGCCCTTTCGTCCCTCGATATCGGGCTCCTTGGCCCCCTTGCCGGAGCGGACGATGCAGAGCGCCATAGGCCCGGTCTCGGGATCGAGATAGGCGATCTGCGCCAGGGGCTGATCGTCATATTCGAGCAGCTGGGCGCGCTTGAAATCGACACCCGGCAGGGCGACGGCCTCCGGCGAGAGATTGAGGCCGAGCTTGCCATCGACGCGGGCAAGCTGGGCGGCCTGGACATCGGCGGGGGGAACCGGGCCTGCCAGCGTATCCGGTGTATAGAGCGCGATATATTCGGCAACGACGCTGCGCCACTCGCTCCCCTCGTCACGGCCGAGACTGCGGCCAATCCCGAGATAGGCGCGGTCCGCGATGATCCCGACGGCAAGCGATGCGGCGAGCGCGCCGAAGAGACTGCGGCGGGTGATGGCGGAGCGCTCCACCGTGGCAGCGGCAGCGGGCGCCGGGATCGCGGCGAGCATGGCCTCGAGCTGCTGCTGCGGCGCTTCGTCGAGAAGCGGCGCGAAAGCGTCGCGGAACGGCATGCTGCCATTTGCCAGAAACTCGATACGGGCGGCGACTTCCTCGTCTTCATTGGCAAGCGCTTCGATGCGCGCCATCTCCTGCTGCGGCAGTTCGCCGTCGAGGAAAGCGGTCAGCTGTTCGTCGGAAGGCATGCGGATATCGCTGGTCATGGGCGCCCTCCTTCGGCTGTTTCGGCGGAGAGCCTGGCGCGGGCGGCGGCAAGGCGGCTCATCACGGTTCCGATCGGTATGTTCAAGATTTCTGCGACCTCACGATAGGCGAGCCCTTCGACATAGGCCAGGAAGACGGCACTGCGCTGAGCCTCCGGCAGGGCATCGACCTTGCGCAGCAGCTGGGCGGCCGCGACATGGGTTTCCGTTGCCTCTGCCCCATCGAAAACCAGGGCTTCCTCGGCATCGGCGAAGCCTTGGCCCTGCCGCACCTTGCTGGCCTTGATCTCGTTCAGCCAGATGGAATGGAGAATGGAAAACAGCCAGCGGTCCAGCCGGGTGCCCGGCTCGAACTGGGCGGCGCGTTCCAGCGCCCGCACGCAGGTCTGCTGCACGAGATCCTCGGCGGTATCCCGCTTGCGCGACAGCACGAGGCCGTAGCGCCAGAGCCGGGAGAGGTGCTCCGTCAGGCCCGTCCTGATATCCGCTTCGCTCGCGATAGCCGCCTCCGCGCCTGCTGTTTTCGGCGGTGCCGCCGGTTTGACCGGCGACTCCGATTTCGCGCGACTATAGGCAAGAAACGGGGCGTGTGCGACCGCCATCAGAGCAATCCTTTGCAGCCGGCTTCGCCCATTTCCTGGCCCTCAGATCTTCGAGGGATCGATGATCGCGGCGTTCAGATCCTGATATTCCTCGCAGCCGGTGCCGCAGATCGTCTTGATCGTTGCCAGCTGGTCCTTGGCCATGTCGAGCTGGCCCTTGATGACGTAGGCCTCGCCGAGATATTCGCGAACCTTGGCATATTGCGGATCGAGCTTCACGGACTGCAGGTAGTAGGAAATGCCTTCATCGGTGCGGCCGAGCTTGCGGGTGGCATAGCCGCGGTAATTCAGCACTTCGGCATTGTTCTGGCCCTTGACGGTGTCGAGCATGGCGAGCGCTTCGTCATAGCGGGCGGCCTTTGCCAGCGAATACGCATAGTCGGTGCGGTTCTCGTCGGTGATGTTGGCGCTGCTCTGCTTCACGCACTTCTTGGCCTTCTTGTCGTAGACCTCGCCCTTCTTGCAGACCGGCATGGTCTCGCTGTCGTCGCCCGCAGCGAAGACCGGGACGGAGAATGCCGATGCGGCAATAAGGCCGCCGAGGACGAGAGAAGCGATACGGACAGTCGTGGTCGTCATGGGAAAATCTCCAGGGAAAATGACGTTGCACGCCGAGAACACCGCTCGCCGGGATTTTATTCGGCGGGGCTGACGATTTTCTCCGATCACCTTTTTGTGAGGGCCGCGCGCCGAATAAAGCCGGTGCCCGGGTGTTCTCCGCCCGCCGGCAGAACAAGGAGAACTCCGTGAACCCAACGGTAAAACTGCTCAGTCTCGCGACCGCCGTTCCGACTGATATCATCACGCAGGAGGAGGCCGCGGCTGCCTCCGCGCGGCTGTTTGCGCATCGCTTCAAGGATTTCCGGCATCTTGCCGGCGTGTTCGAGAATGCCGGGATCAGCAAGCGGTATGCAGCACGGCCGCTCGAATGGTTCGAGGCGCATCACGGCTGGCAGGACCGGATGGAGGCCTATACTGAGGTCGCCAGCCAGCTCTTTGCCGAGGCGGCGGAAAAGGCGCTGGCGCAGGCCGGTATGTCCGGAAGCGACATCGACTGCGTGGTGACGGTCTCCTCGACCGGGATCGTGACGCCGAGCCTCGATGCGCGTCTTGCCAGAAAGCTAGGGTTCAGGGCGGATATCGAACGTGTGCCCGTTTTCGGGCTCGGCTGTGCGGCCGGTGTTTCCGGTCTCGGGATTGCGTCGCGGATGGCGGCGGTGCGGCCGGGCAAGACGGTGCTTTTCGTGGCGCTTGAGCTCTGCACGCTGGCCTTCCGGCTGGACGAGCTGACGCGGCCGAACATTATCGCCACCGCGCTGTTTGCCGATGGGGCGGCTGCCTGCGTGCTGCAGAATGGCGAGCGCGGGATCGCCGAGGTGGAGTCCTCGGGCGAGCATCTCTTTCCGGATACGCTCGATATCATGGGCTGGAAGATCGACGATACCGGCTTCGGCATCCTCCTGGCGCAATCGCTACCGCCCTTTGCCGAGCGCGAGCTTGGTCCGGCGATCGATGGCATCCTTTCGCGCAGCGGGCTCGCCCGCCGGGATATCGGCCGCTTCATCTGTCATCCGGGCGGCGCGAAGGTGATCGGCGCGATGGAGACGACGCTTGGGCTGGAGCCGGGAAGTCTCGATCACGAGCGCGCGGTGCTTGCCGAATTCGGCAACATGTCGTCGCCGACAGTGCTCTTCGTGCTGGAGCGCGCCATCCGCGCGGACCTGCCGGAGCGCGCCGCCGTCATCGCCATGGGACCCGGCTTTTCGGCAAGCTGCGTGACGCTGAAGAGGATCGGATGATGATGCCTTCCCTCCTTCTTCTCGGCTTCGTGACACTGCAGCGGCTGACCGAACTGCTGATTGCGAGACGCAACACGCGGGCGCTCATGGCCCGCGGTGCACGAGAGGCAGGGGCCGCGCATTATCCTGTCATGGTCGCGCTGCACTTGGCCTGGCTCGGCGGTCTGTGGCTACTGGCGCTTGGGCATCAGGTGCAGGTTGGCTGGCTGGCGGTGTTTCTGCTGCTGCAGGCGCTGCGAGTCTGGGTGCTGATGACATTGAAAGGGCGATGGACGACGCGGGTGATCGTGCTGCCCGGCGAGCAGCTGGTGACAGCGGGCCCCTACAGGCTCTTCAGGCATCCGAATTACGTGATCGTGGCAGGCGAGATCGCGGCGCTGCCACTTGCCTTTGGCCTCCCCCTCTACGCCCTGCTTTTCTCCATTCTCAACGCGGCGATGCTGTGGGTGCGCATCCGCGTTGAAAATGCCGCACTGAGCGGGCAATGAAATTGAAATGAAAGGCGATTTTTCGTTTGCACCGCGGCCAGCCTAAGGGCATTTTCGGGTCTTGGAACTCAGTGGGCTGCAAGAAAAAATGACCAAGACTGCGATCGTTCTCGGTGCCGGCATCATCGGCGTTTCGACTGCCATTCATCTGCAACGCCGCGGGCGGCAGGTGGTGCTGGTCGATCGCAAGGCACCCGGCAACGAAACGTCGTTCGGCAATGCCGGTCTCATCCAGCGCGAGGGCGTGGTGCCCTACGGCTTTCCGCAGCAGCTTGGCCTGTTGCTGCGTTATGCGCTGAACAACCGCATCGACGCCCATTATCACCTGAAGACGCTGCCGAAGCAGGTGGCGTTCCTCGCCCGCTACTGGTGGAACTCCAATGCGCGCCGCCACGAGGCGATCACCCGCGCCTATGCGCCGCTGATCGAGAACTCGGTTTCCGAACACCGCGACCTGATCGAATCCTCGAATGCGGAGGCGCTGATCCGCAAGGACGGCTGGATGCGGGTGTTCCGGACCCAGGAGAAGTTCGATGAGGCGGTGGCCGAGGCAGCGCTCTGGGAGCGCGAATTCGGCGTCACCTATGACAAGCTCGGTTCCGCCGATGTTGCCGGCATCGAGCCGGGGCTGACGCAGACCTTCAAGGGCGGCCTGCGCTGGCGCGATCCGTGGTCCGTGCTGGATCCGCATGCGCTGACGGCCGCCTATTGCGCCTATTTCGAAAGCATCGGCGGCCGCTTCGTCAGCGGTGATGCCAACTCGCTGGGACAGGCCGGTTCCGGCTGGCGGATCGCGACCGTCGAAGGGCCGGTCGATGCCGATGACGCGGTGCTGGCGCTTGGCCCCTGGGCGGCGGTGGCGACGAAGCGGCTCGGCTACTCCTTCCCGCTCGGCGTCAAGCGCGGCTATCACATGCATTACGCCGCGCAGGGCAATACCGTGCTCAACAACTGGACGCTCGATGCCGAGCGCGGCTATTTCCTGGCACCGATGAACAAGGGCATCCGCCTGACGACCGGAGCGGAATTCGCAACGCTCGATGCGCCGAAGACCCCGGTGCAGCTCGATCGCGCCGAGAAGGTGGCCCGCACCATCTTCCCTCTCGGCGAGCGCCTCGACCCCGAACCGTGGATGGGCGCCCGCCCCTGCACGCCGGATATGATGCCCATCATCGGAAAGGCGCCGCGCCATAACGGCCTGTGGTTCGCCTTCGGCCATGCCCATCACGGGCTGACGCTCGGGCCGGTGACCGGCCGGGTGCTGGCGGAGCTGATCACCGGCGAGACGCCGTTCATCGATATCTCGGCCTATTCGCCGCAGCGCTTCAATGCCTAAGCGCTTGCGTAATTTAGCTTTTCGGCGCCAGATGAATCCGCATCGCGCCGCTTCAAGGAAATAGGATTCCTCCAAATGTGGAGACTGAAGTTCTAGTATTGCGCTAGAATTTCAGGAGAATCCCATGTCCATCGCTTCACCCAGCCTTCCCGGGCTGAAAGAACCATCGCTCGGAACGCCGGGCCTCGGCTCGCTTGCCGTCCTCGTTCTCGGCACGCTGCTGCTCGGCTATTACTACGGACCGGCGCAGGGCGCGCTCTTCCTCGTCGGCGGGGCGCTCGGTATGGCGCTCTATCATGCCGCCTTCGGCTTCACTTCTGCCTGGCGCGTTCTCATTCTCGACGGCCGCGGCCGCGGCTTGCGGGTGCAGATGATCCTGCTTGCGATCGCCGTGGTGCTGTTCTTCCCGTTCCTCGCAAGCGGCACGCTGTTCGGCCATGAGGTGAAGGGCTCGGTTTCGCCTGCGGGCCTCGGCGTCATCGCCGGATCCTTCATGTTCGGCATCGGCATGCAGCTTGGCGGCGGGTGCGCTTCGGGCACGCTGTTTACCGCCGGTGGCGGCAATGCGCGCATGCTGATCACGCTCTTGTTCTTCGTCATCGGCTCTGTGCTCGGCACCGTGAATTTCGACTGGTGGGTGAGCCTGCCGTCGCTGCCGCCGACCTCGCTCGTGCAGAGCTTCGGCGCCGTGGGCGGTATCGCGGTTTCGCTTCTGATCTTCGCCGCCGTCGCCTGGATCAGCGTCATCGTCGAAAAGCGCTGGCATGGCTCGCTTGAGCAGCCGGCCCCCTCGCCGCGCCAGGGCCTCTCGCGCTTCCTGCGCGGTCCCTGGCCGCTGGTGCTCGGTGCCGTGGCGCTTGCGCTTCTCAACTTCGTGACGCTCGCGATCGCCGGCCGCCCCTGGGGCATCACTTCGGCCTTCGCGCTTTGGGGTGCGAAGGGCGCGCTGCTGCTCGGCATCGACCCGACCGCCTGGGCCTACTGGCAGACGCCGGCCAATGCCAAGGCGCTTTCCGATAGCGTCTTTGCCGATATCACCTCGGTCATGGATTTCGGCATCATTGCCGGTGCGATGCTCGCGTCGTCGCTTGCCGGACGTTTCTCGCCGAGCTGGGATATTCCGCTGCGCTCGGTCGTTGCTGCCGTCGTCGGCGGCCTGCTGCTCGGCTATGGCGCGCGCATCGCCTATGGCTGCAATATCGGCGCCTATTTCTCCGGCATCGCATCAGGCAGCCTGCATGGCTACCTCTGGGCGCTCTCGGCCTTTGCGGGGAATATCGTCGGCGTGAAGTTCCGTCCGTTCTTCTTCCTGGAGAAGAAGAACCTCCGCCGGATCGACGGCTAGGAAATACCGAGCGGCGCGAGCTTCTTTCGCGCCGCTTCCGCAATTCCCTCGATCGTATCGTCGATATCGACGGTAACGACGCCGGGTTCGCCGGTCGGAACTTCGAGGGTTGCGAGCTGGCTTTCGAGCAGCGAGGCCGGCATGAAATGGCCGGTGCGGTGACCCATGCGGTCGGTCAGCAGCTCCTTCGAGCCGTCAAGATAGACAAAGAAGAGATTGCCGCCGGCGGCACTGCGCAGCCGCTCGCGGTAGATGCGCTTCAGCGCGGAGCAGGAGACGATGACGCCCTCGCCCCTGGCGAGCGCGGCCTTGATCGTCTCGCCGATGAGATCGAGCCAAGGCATCCGGTCGTCGTCTGTCAAAGGGATACCCTTGGACATCTTCTCGACATTGGCGCGTGGATGAAGCTGGTCGCCTTCGACGAAGCGGAGGCTGAGCGCCTCCGCCAGTTTCTCGCCGATCGAGGATTTGCCGGAGCCGCTGACGCCCATGACGATGATGGCATGGGGCTTGCGGTTGATCTCCGGCATTTCTGATCCTCGTTTTCGGTATCGTGCCTCAGGAAGCAACGGCCGCCTTGCGGGCCAAACGTGCCCGGATGGTGTCGACATCGGCTCGCGGCGTCGCCGCAAACAGCGTCTTGGTATAGCTGTGCTGCGGATCGCTGAAAACCTGATCGCGGCTACCGTATTCGACTGCTTCGCCGAAATACATCACCATGACGTCATCTGCCATGTAGCGAACGACCGAGAGGTCGTGGCTGATGAAGACGTAGGTGAGGTTCAGCTCGTCCTGCAGGTCGGCGAGCAGGTTCAGCACCTGTGCCTGCACCGAGAGGTCGAGCGCCGAGACCGGCTCGTCGAGAACCAGAAGCCGCGGCTTCAGCATCAGAGCGCGCGCAATGGCGATACGCTGGCGCTGACCGCCGGAGAACATGTGCGGATAGCGATTGAAGTGGATCTCCTGGAGACCGACCTTCTTGAGCATCGCCATCGCCAGTTCGCGCCGTTCGGCCGCGGGCGTATTGGTGTTGATGATCAGCGGCTCCATCAGGATGTCGCCGATCTTCTTGCGCGGGTTCAGCGAACCATAGGGGTTCTGGAAGACGATCTGCACCTTGCGGCGGATCTCCGGCGTCAGGTCGCCGGCGGCGATATCCACCTTCTTGCCGTCGATCATCAGTTCGCCCGCCGTGGCAGGGTCGATCATGGTGACGATACGGGCAAGCGTGGACTTGCCGCAGCCGCTTTCGCCGACGATTGCCAGCGTCTTGCCCTGCTCGACCTTGAAGCTCACGCCCTTGACGGCGTGAACGGTCTTTGCCTGCTTGAACAGGCCGCCCGGCAGATAGTAGTCGCGGACGATATTCTTGGCTTCGAGGACTGGCGTCATTGAGCCGCTCCCTGATTGAAAAGCTCGCCGATGGTCGGCAGGCGATCACCGGTGGCGTTGTCGGGAAGAGCGGCGAGCAGAGCGCGCGTGTAATCGCTCTTCGGCGCTTCGAAGAGCGACAGGACGTCGGCCTCTTCCATCTTCTTGCCCTTGTACTGAACGATCACGCGATCGGCGGTTTCCGCGACCACGCCCATGTTGTGGGTGATCATGATCAGGCCCATGCGATGTTCCGTCTGCAAGCGCATCAGCAGATCGAGGATCTGCTTCTGGATCGTCACATCAAGCGCGGTGGTCGGCTCGTCGGCGATCAGCAGCTTCGGATTGCAGGCAATCGCGATGGCGATCATCACGCGCTGGCACTGACCGCCCGACATCTGGTGCGGGAAGTGGTTGAGCCGCTCGGCCGGGTTCGGAATACCGACCGCCTCGAAGAGTTCGATCGCACGCTTGCGGCGCGCGGCCTTGTCGAGGCCGAGATGGATCTTCAAGACTTCCTCGATCTGGAAGCCGACCGTGAAGCACGGATTGAGGCTGGCGATCGGTTCCTGGAAGATCATCGACATGTCCTTGCCGATGATCTGGCGGCGCTGAGCACCGGACATGCCGAGCAGGTTCCGGCCGTCGAAGACCATCTTGTCGGCGGTGACCTTGGCGGTCCAGGGCAGAAGGCCCATGGCGGCCAGCATCGAGACCGACTTGCCGGAACCGGATTCACCGACGATGGCGAGAACTTCGCCCGGATCGACCTTCAGGGAGACGCCGTCCACGGCACGGAAGGCACCGGTCGACGTCTGAAACTCGACGACGAGATTTTCGATTTCGAGAAGTGCCATATCAGGACCTCTTCAGCTTGGGATCGAGCGCATCACGCAGGCCGTCACCCATCAGGTTGATGGCAACGACGGTGATGAGGATCGCGAGACCCGGGAAAGTGACCACCCACCAGGCGCGCTGGATGAACTCGCGCGCTTCGGCAAGCATCGTGCCCCATTCGGGTGTCGGCGGCTGTGCGCCCATGCCGAGGAAGCCGAGGGCGGCTGCATCGAGGATCGCCGCCGAGAAGGCGAGCGTTGCCTGAACGATCAGCGAGGCCAGGCAGTTCGGCAGGATGGTCTTGAACATCAGGCGCAGGGTGCCGGCACCGGCAACGCGGGAGGCGACGACATATTCCTTCTCGCGTTCGCTCATGACGGCAGCGCGCGTCAGGCGGACGAAGTGCGGCTGGTTGACGATCGAGATGGCGATCATCGCATTGGTCAGGCCCGGGCCGAGAACCGCGACCAGCACCAGGGCGAGCAGCAGAGACGGGAAGGCCAGGATGATATCCATCAGGCGCATGATGACGATGTCGACACGGCCGCGGAAATAACCGGCAACGAGGCCGATCAGAACGCCGGCGACGACCGAGAGCGTGACGACGACGACGCCGATGAACAGCGAGAAGCGCGCGCCATAGATCAGACGCGACAGGATATCACGGCCGACGGCATCGGTGCCGAGCGGATAGGAGAAGCTGCCGCCGTCCATCCAGAACGGCACCGACAGCAGAAGCTGGCGGTTCTGCTCGTCCGGCGCATGCGGGGCGACAATTGGCGCACCGATGGCGATGACGAGGATCAGCAGGAAGATGAAGAGGCCGATGACGGCGCCCTTGTTTCGCGAGAAATAGTACCAGAACTCCGCGAGGGCGGATGGCTGGCCGGTTTTGGTAGATACCGTGCTCATGGGCCGCTCCTAGTGACGAATACGCGGGTTGATAAGGCCATAGGTGACGTCGACGAGCAGATTGACCAGCATGATGATGCCGGCGATCAGCAGAAGACCACCCTGGACGACCGCATAGTCACGCTTGAAGACCGCATCGACCATCCACTTGCCGATACCCGGCCAGGAGAAGATCGTCTCGGTCAGGATCGCGCCTGCGAGAAGCACGCCGACCTGAAGACCGATGGTCGTGATAACGGGGATCATGGCGTTGCGCAGCGCATGGACGCCGACGACACGCAAGGGCTTCAGACCCTTGGAGCGGGCAGTGCGCACATAGTCCTCACCCAGCACTTCGAGCATCGCCGAGCGCGTCTGGCGCGCGATGACGGCCAGCGGAATGGTAGCGAGAACGATGGTCGGCAGAATGAGATAGCTGACGGCGGACTTGAAGGCGCCGGCCTGGCCGGACAGCAGACTGTCGATCAGCATGAAGCCGGTGACCGGCTTGAAGAAATACATCAGCGAGATGCGGCCCGAAACCGGCGTCCAGCCGAGATAGCCGGAGAAGAAGATGACGAGCAGCAGGCCCCACCAGAAGATCGGCATCGAATAGCCGATAAGGGCAACGCCCATCACACTCTGGTCGAACCAGGTCCCTCGCTTGACCGCTGCAAAGACGCCGGCGGGAATGCCGAGCAGAGCCGCCAGGATGATGGCGCAGAGCGACAGTTCCAGCGTAGCCGGGAAGAGCGTGAAGAATTCGCCGAGAACCGGGCGCTTGGTGACGATCGAGGTTCCGAGATCGCCGTGCAAGACCTTACCCAAGTAATCGAAATACTGCACGTACATCGGCCTGTCGAAGCCGAGATCATGCATGATCTGGGCGTGACGTTCAGGCGCCATGACTCGTTCGCCCGACAACAACATGACGGGGTCGCCCGGAAGCAGGCGGATGAACGAAAAGGCGATGAGCGAAACGCCGAGGAACGTTGGGATCAGCACCGCGAGGCGGCCGATGAAAAAACGTAACATGGCAGGTGTCCAACAGTTTCCGGCGGTCAGGATGATCCTGACCGCCGGCCAAGCCCGGCTCTCGCCGGACAGTTTACAGATTTTCTATTATTCGGAAATGTCCACGCCGTCGAAGCGGTGGATACCGAGCGGGTCCATGTGGAAGCCCGTGACCTTCTTGCTCATCGGAACGAAGACGACCGAGTGGTCGATCGTTGCCCAAGGAGCTTCCTTCTTGAAGATCAGCTGAGCCTGCTCATAGAGCTTGGTGCGTTCTGCGACGTCGGCCGTCTGCTTGGCCTTCTTCATCAGATCGTCATAGTCCTTGTTGCACCACTGAGCGCGGTTGTTACCGCCAACAGCCGTGCAGCCGAGCAGCGTGTCCATGAAGTTGTCCGGGTCGCCGTTGTCGCCGGTCCAGCCGAGGATGACGGCGCCATCGCGCTTCACGTCGGAGGAGAGCTTCAGGTATTCGGCCCATTCATGGGTAACGATCTCGACCTTGACGCCAACCTTGGCGAAGTCGGCCTGCATCAGTTCAGCTGCGCGGCGTGCGTTCAGCATGTACGGACGCGAAACCGGCATTGCCCAGATCTTCATCGAAAGATCCTTGATGCCTGCAGCTTCAAGAGCCTTCTTCGAGCCTTCCGGATCGTACTTGTCGTCAACGACGGCATCATTGTACGACCACATTGTCGGCGGGATCGGGTTCTTGGCAACGGTGGCGGCGCCCTGGAAGACGGCGTCAACGATAGCCTGCTTGTTGATCGCCATGTTCAGCGCGCGGCGGACTTCCGGCTTGTCGAAGGGAGCCATCTGCGTGTTGTAGGCGAGGAAGCCGATGTTGAGGCCCGGCTGTTCGGCAACGGTGAGGTTCTCGTCCTTCTTCAGCTCGGAAACGTCAGCAGCGTTCGGATAAGGAACGATGTGGCATTCGCCAGCCTTCAGCTTCTGGGCGCGGACCGAAGCGTCCGTGGTGATCGCGAATACGAGATCGTCGATCTTTTCCTTGCCCTTGAAGTAGGTTTCGTTGGCCTTGTAGCGGATGACGGCATCCGGCTGGTAGGCAACGAAGGTGAACGGACCGGTGCCGAGCGGCTGCTGGTTCAGCTGAGCCATCTTGCCGTCAGCTGCGAGCTTGTCGGCATATTCCTTGGAAACGATCGATGCAAAGTCCATGGCGAGGTCCGCCAGGAACGGAGCTTCCGGACGGTTCAGCGTGAACTTGACCGTCAGGTCGTCAACCTTTTCGATCGACTTGACGAGATCCGGGAAGCCCATGCCGGCAGCGTATTCGTAAGAACCGCCTTCAACATACTTGTTCCACGGATTGTCGGCGCGCAGCTGGCGCTCGAACGAGAAAACGACGTCATCGGCCGTCAGGTCACGCGTCGGCGTGAAGAAGTCGGTCGTCTGGAACTTTACGCCCGGATGCAGCTTGAAAGTGTATTCCTTGCCGTCGTCCGAAACGGTCCAGCTGTCGGCAACGCCGGGCTCGATCTCCGTACCGCCGTGCTTGAATTCGACGAGGCGGCTGTAAACCGTACGCGAGGAAGCGTCAAAGGTCGTGCCTGCGGTGTAGAGGCTCGGATCGAAGCCTTCCGGCGATCCCTCAGAGCAGTAGACAAGCGTCTTGGAGTAGGCGGCGGTGGCCATGACCGAAGCCAGGGCTGTCGCTGCCAGCAGGACAGAGAACTTTTTCATGATGTTGTTTCCCAGGTTTGTTCTTTTTGATCTTTGGAGATCGGCGCTAGTTATCCCGATCGGCGGGCCGATGGAACGACATTTATTTGCTGAAAGCAACGCCATCCGCAGAAAATTTTTCCGTAAAAGCAACTTTAGAAATTTTCGGTCAAAAATAGGCCAAAATTTGCAAGATTGAGGCACATTCGCCCGCGATTCTGTCGCATTTGGTATAATTTCGCGTCTCTCGACGGCATTGAAAGCGGTTTCAAGAGGCTGTGATATATCAACAAGACGTGACCGGAAACGAGAAACCGCAGCTACCGGGAGTAGCTGCGGCTTCATGACGATTTTCGACTATTCCAATATTAGGCAGCCGGAGCGGGTATCGCAGGCTTGCGAAAAGCCTGGTCGCCGGTGAGGCCGAGCAGGAAGTTGATCTGCGGGCGGGCCTTCACGAGGTCGTCGATGGAATACTCGGTCAGCACGTCGAAGAAGGCGTTCAGCGCCTTGCGCAGTGCCGAGTTCAGACCGCAGCTATCGACCAGCGGGCACTCGACCGCGCCATCTTCAAAGCACTCGGCCATCGCGAAGCTGTCTTCGGTGACGCGCACGACATCGAACAGGCTGATATCGGTTGCCGGCTTGCCAAGGCGCACGCCGCCATTGCGGCCACGAACGGTTTCGACGAGACCCGCCTTGTTCAGCGGCTGCAGGATCTTGAAAAGGAAAAGCTCGGAAACACCATATGCCTTGGCGATTTCGGGGATCCGGCTCAGATGTCCTTCATTGGCAGCGCAATACATCAACATGCGAACCGCATAGTTGGTCTGCTTCGTCAATCGCATGCCGTTCTCCTGACTCGATAGGGGCTGAAGCCTATATAGTGGCTTTGATAGTTTTGAACAATTCCAAAATATGAAAATCGGAGTCACGTTTATGCGGCCCCTCGCCGCATAGCGTCAAACGAAAAACGGGCCCCGCCGGGAGCCCGTTTTCCTGATCCTATAATGAAGATCGCTTACTTCATCGTCGGCATGACGAACTCGGCGCCATCCTTGATGCCCGACGGCCAGCGGCTGGTCACGGTCTTGGTGCGGGTCCAGAACTTGATCGAGTCGGTACCGTGCTGGTTGAGATCGCCGAAGGACGAGGACTTCCAGCCGCCGAAGGAGTGGTAGGCGAGCGGAACCGGGATCGGAACATTGACGCCGACCATGCCGATATTGATGCGGGAGGCGAAGTCACGGGCTGCATCGCCGTCACGGGTATAGATCGCGACGCCGTTGCCATATTCATGCTTCATCGGCAGTTCGAGGGCTTCCTCGTAGTTCTTGGCACGGACAACCGAGAGAACCGGTCCGAAGATTTCGGTCTTGTAGATCTCCATATCGGGCGTGACGTTGTCGAACAGGCAGCCGCCGACGAAATAGCCGTCTTCATAGCCCTGAAGCTTGAAGTCGCGGCCGTCGACGACGAGCTTTGCGCCTTCATCGACACCCTTGTTGATCAGGCCCATGATGCGCGCCTGGGCTTCCTTGGTGACAACCGGGCCCATGTCCGCCTTGTCGTCGGTGTAGGGACCGATGCGCAGCGACTCGACCATCGGGGTCAGCTTGGCGATCAGGCGGTTGGCAGTTTCCTCGCCGACCGGAACGGCAACCGAGATCGCCATGCAGCGCTCGCCTGCAGAACCGTAACCTGCGCCCATCAGCGCGTTGGCAGCCTGATCGAGATCGGCATCCGGCATGATGATCATGTGGTTCTTGGCGCCGCCGAAGCACTGGGCGCGCTTGCCGTTCTGGGCAGCGGTGCCATAGACGTAACGGGCGATCGGCGTGGAGCCGACGAAGGAGACGGCCGAGATATCCGGATGCGTCAGGATCGCGTCGACCGCACCCTTGTCGCCATTGACGACGTTCAGGATGCCGGCCGGCAGTCCTGCTTCGATCATCAGTTCGGCAAGACGGATCGGAACGGACGGATCGCGCTCCGACGGCTTCAGGATGAAGGCGTTGCCGCAGGCGATCGCCGGGGCGAACATCCACATCGGGATCATGGCCGGGAAGTTGAACGGCGTGATGCCGGCGCCGATGCCGACGGCCTGGCGGATCGAATACATGTCGATATTCGGACCTGCGCCTTCGGTGAATTCGCTCTTGGCGAGATGCGGAATGCCGATGACGAATTCGCAGACTTCGAGGCCGCGAATGATATCGCCCTTGGAGTCTTCGATGGTCTTGCCATGTTCCTTGGAAAGCAGCTCGGCGAGCTCGTTCATGTTGTCATTGAGCAGCTGAACGAACTTCATGAACACACGGGCGCGGCGCTGCGGGTTGGTGGCAGCCCACTTCGGCTGAGCAGCCTTGGCGCTCTGTACCGCTGCATCCATTTCGGCATCGCTGGCGAGCGCGACCGTTGCCTGAACTTCGCCGGTTGCCGGGTTATAGACGTTGCTGGTGCGGCCGCTGGTGCCTGCAACCTGCTTGCCGCCGATGAAATGTCCGATCTGACGCATGAGAAGTGCTCCTCCTATTTTTTGGATGGCGAACAATCGCACTTCAATTTGCACAAATCAATGAGCTGAGATAAGCAACCGTTGTGCATAAATTATAGCGCGATGCGAAATACGGCCGAAGCGCCCGATGATCGGGCAAGCGGGAAAACGCAAGATAAGGCGATCCATCGATGAGTGAAGACCGTGTCGTCAGAATGGCGGAAATCGAGATCGATATCAGGCATCTCGACGCCTACCGCGCGCTGCTTGCCGAGGAGATTTCGGCATCGGTCGCCTTCGAAGACGGCGTGCTGTCGCTCAATGCCGTCGCCGTCGTCGGTTCTCCGGAAAAGATCCGCATTCTTGAGGTCTATGCCAACCGGGAGGCCTATGAGGCGCATCTGCAGACGCCGCACTTCCTGAAATACAAGACCGGCACGGCCGGCATGGTGACATCACTGACGCTTCTCGATGTCGAACCGATCATCATGTGCAGCAAGCCATGAACTGGGACGACGTTCGCATCTTCCTCGCCGTTGCCCGCACCGGGCAGATCCTTGCCGCCTCGAAGCGGCTGGGGCTGAACCATGCGACGCTGTCGCGGCGGCTGACTTCGCTGGAGGAAGCGCTGAAGACGCGCCTCTTCGTGCGCCGGACCAATGGCTGCGAGCTGACCGCCGAGGGCGAGGTGTTCCTGGCCTCCGCCGAACGGATGGAAACCGAGATGCTGGCGGCACAGGCCAACCTCGGCCGCACCGACACGGCGATCGCCGGCACGGTGCGGGTCGGCGCTCCCGATGGTTTTGGCGTATCGTTTCTGGCGCCGCGCATGGGGCGGCTGATCGAGCGTCACCCGGAATTGAAGATCCAGCTGGTGCCGGTGCCCCGCTCCTTCTCGCTGTCGCAGCGCGAGGCCGATATAGCCATCACGCTGGAGCGGCCGGAACAGGGACGGCTGGTTTCCGCCAAGCTCACCGATTACACGCTCGGCCTTTACGCCTCTCAGAGCTACGCCGACGCCAATGGGCTGCCTGCCGATGCCGAAGCGCTGAAGCAGCACCGCCGCATCGGCTATGTCGAAGACCTGCTCTTTTCGCAGTCGCTGAACTTTACCGGCGAAGTGATGCGCAACTGGGATGCCGCTTTCGAGATTTCATCCGCCACGGGGCAGACCGAAGCTGTGCTTTCAGGCGCCGGCATCGGCATCCTGCATGACTATATCGCCCGCCAGCACGACAAGCTGATCCGCATCCTGCCGGAAATCTCGATCCGGCGGGCCTACTGGACGACGTTCCACGAGAGTGCGCGCGAACTGGTGCGCGTGCGCACCGTTTCCGATTTCCTGCAGGAGCTCGTCGCCGCCGACAGGCACATTTTCCTATAGGAGATGCTTCGGCGGCTCCTCGTTCTCGTCGGGATTGGGGTTGGGAGCCTCATCCGGAAGCCTGTCGGGCTCCGGCTCCTTGATCGGCGGCTCCGGCTTCCAGCCGGGTCCCGGCATCGGCGGCTGATCGGGGATAGGTTCGTTCGGTACGGACATATCCTGCTCCTTCCGTCTTGTTGGATTGTTCAGTTGTCCGGCTTCAGGGCCTCGGCAGCGCGCATCGGCATGCTGTCGATGATGGCGAACAGCTCGCCATTGCTCACGGGCTCACTGACCTTCAGCTTCACCGTTCCGTCCTTGCCGATCAGCGCCGCATGGAAATCTCCGGCATCGGGCGCATCGAGTTCGGTGCGCAGCGCCTCCGCCGCGATCGGTTCGGCGGAACCGAAGACCGGCTTGACGCTGTTGCCCGCGACTTTCAGGACGATCATGTCGCGCTCGTCGAGTGCCGGCCGGTCGGCCAGCAACTGGTTCTCCTGGCGCGCGGCGCGACTGTTATCCCTGTCGGAGAAAATCACGAAGACGCGGTTCTTCCACTGGAACTGCTCGAGGCTGGCGATTGCCGCATAGGCGACATTCGTCTCGTCCACCTTGGTCGCACCGTATAGAAGCGTCTTCGACATTCCGTTCTCCTGTCCACGGATAGAACGGCTGGAGGGAACCGGGAGTTCCATGATTACCGGGAACGAGGTCCTGAAACGAAAAAAGCCGGTCAGATCGACCGGCTCTTTTGGTTCGCCCTGAAGGCAATTACATCGGGACGAAAGCAGAAACCGGAACCTGCAAGGCAGCGGCGATGCGCTTCAGCTTTGCCGGGTCGGCATGTTCCCCATTTTCAATTTCAGTAATTTCCGCAGCCACCAGGCCACAGGTTACCGCCAGATCATCAACACTGTACCCAACAGCTTCGCGGGCCTTCTTGACCTCAGCGGCGACATTGATGGCTGAAATGGCGGTGGCTTTGGATTGATCTAGATTCTTGAGAGAAATGGACATTAAAGTCTCCTTCTAAAAGCACTCAAGTAACCCCCGGCACAAAATGGCACTCCCGCTCACATTTTGCAACGCAATATAAGAGAAAGTTTACTTGTGCCGCAGCCGGTAGATAGGCGGGCGGCGCCACAGGGCAATAGCCGGGGGATTCGTCATGCGGATCGGGCGATCACGCACCATTCACTTCGATGTTTTGAGAGGAATGGTACGGTTGGGGGGTCTCGAACCTCCGACCTCAGGTGCCACAAACCTGCGCTCTAACCAACTGAGCTACAACCGCACAATGCCGCGCTCGGCGCGACGGGGGTCACATACGAGGACTTGAAAATTAATTCAAGCCCTATCTCCCCTCAATATACAAAAAGGCTGGACGAGGGGTCCAGCCTTTCTTTGATTTTCGATCAGCGGATCAGGCGACCTTGAAGGAGGCCATGACCTTTTCAGCGGCTTCCTTGGAAGGCTTTGCCAGCTTTTCGGCAACCTGCTTGGAGGTTTCCTGCATCGACTTTGCCTGCTCGACGGTCAGCTCGGCCTGCTTGCGGACGAAAGCGGTCTGCAGCTCGACGAATTCGGCAATGGACTTGACGCCGAGGAGCGCTTCCATGTGCGACAGGGAGTTTTCTGCGTTGGTGCGCAGGGCGTCGATCGCCTTGAGGCCGATCTCGACAGAACCGGCCTGAGCCGTCTGAACGGTGGCTTCCAGGGTCTTGCCAGCTTCTTCACCGGCAGACTTCATCTTGGAATAGGCATCACGGGACTGCTGTGCGCCCTTTTCAGCAAAATCGCGGAAGGATTCTGCGAACTTGGACGGATCGAATGCAGCCATTGAAAAAACGTCGTCTGTCTTTATGGTAGCCATGGATGCGAGCTCCTTGAGTCCGGGCGTTTGACGCCCTTTAGTTTGGATATAGCTTATATAGACGATCTTATTGTGCATTGCAACATAATTGTGCGACGCACAACGCATTAACCTTTCCGCCCGAAAAGGCGGCCTCAAGCTGGACCCCTTTCCGGCGCATCGTTATTAATAGACCGTTAATTTAAATGAGGCCGAAGGTAGCAAGGTTTCCCATGCCCGCTGTCCAGTACCCGTTCATCGATATTGCCGTGCATCAGCGGGTGCGGGAGCGCTTTTCGCGCGGGGAAGCCATGGTGCTGTTCTCCGCCGATCTGACCCGCCTGCTCTGGGCAAACGGCACCGGCGCCGAGCTTTTCGGCCACTCAGCCGTCTATGACCTGCTCGATCAGGGCGTCGGCAATGGCGACATCACCTTCCGCCAGCTGGAGACGACGGCGCGGCAGCTGACATCGACCGGCGACAGCCGCAATCTGATGATCCGTATCGTCAAGGGCTTTCAGCGCGTGCCGGTGCAGGCCGTGGTCGAGCGCATCGCGCTTTCGACCGGCGAGCGGGCCATCCTGTTTTCGGTTCCCGTTGCGGGCAAGGCCTTGCCGGCCAGCGCTTCGGCAGCGCAGATGATCCAGGGTCTCGACGATCCCGATACGCATATGGCGGTGATCGGCGCAGAGGGCGAAGTGATCGCCTCCTCGCCCGGCTATGCCTCTCTCGGAATCACCCAGCAGACCGCAAAGAGCCTGACGGGCCTTGCCGCCGCCCATCCGGACCGGCTGGTGAAGCGCCCTGTTGCGACCGGCAAGGGCTACCTGCCGGCCGCCGTCGGCAAGCTCAGCGACGAACCGGTCCTCAACCTGCTTTTCGCCGTCGAAACCGTGCTCGGCCACCTCGACCCGATCGATGCTGCGGTGCCGGAACCAGCCTTATCCACAGCCGCCGTTAACCATATCGAGCCACCGAAATTCGACGAGGCGCTCAATGCGGTCGCCGGCATCGAGGATGTCGAAGAGGTTCTGGAGAGCGTCGCCGAGGCTGAGGAGCCTGTTGCCGAAGAGCCCGAAGTCGAAGAACTCGTTGCCGACGTAGAGGCGCAGGCGGATCTGGCGGAAGGCGCTGTCGAGGAAGAAGAGACGCTTCCCGAGGCTGCCGAGCTGGAGGCAACCGCCGCCGAAGACGACGGCCCCATCGCGATCGAGCCGGAACCGAATGTCGTGCTGGATGCGGAGCCTCTGGACGCCCCTGCCGAGGATGTTGCGGAAGAAGAGCCGGTAAGCGCGGTTTCGGAAGAGCCCGAACAAGAGAGCGTTCCCGAAGTTGCTCCGGTTGAAGCCGTTGCTGCAGAGCCCTCCTCCGGCTTCAAGTTCCAGCCGAACAGCCGCGCCACGCGCTTTGTCTGGAAGATCGATTCGGCTGGCTGTTTCAGCGAAGTGTCGAACGAGTTTGCCGAGGCGGTCGGCCCGAATGCGGCGAATGTCATCGGCGTTGCCTTCAGCGATATTTCCGCCCTCTTCAATCTCGACCCCGAAGGCAAGATCGCCGAGGCGCTGGAGCGCCGCGACACCTGGTCGGGCAAGACCATCCATTGGCCGATCGAAGGCACCAGCCTCGTCGTGCCCGTCGATCTCGCGGCCCTGCCAACCTATACGCGCCAGCGCGAATTCGACGGCTTCCGCGGCTTCGGCGTCGTGCGCCTGTCGGATGCGGCGGAAGATCCGCTCGCCCTTGGCCTGACGCTCGGCCCTGATGGCATCGGCCGGGATGCTGCCAGCCTTGACCAGCCGGTCGACGTGCCGGAGGAACCGATTGCCGAAGAGCCGGCGACTGTAGAAGCCGAAGCTCCCGCACCTGTCGAAATCCCGTTGCCGCGCGAAGAGCCGCCGGTGCTGCGCATGGCGGAAACGCCGAGCCGCCGCCTGACCGACAAGATCGTGCAGCTGCACAATGCCGGACCGGGGCTCAGCGCTGCCGAGCAGGCAAATTTCCGCGAGATCGCCAAGCGCCTCGAGGCTTTTGGCGTACGCGATACCGAAGATGAAGCCGGCGAACCGGTACAGCCGGAAACGCCGGCTGCTGCCAACGATGCGGCTCCGGTGGAGATCGAGACGGCTGCTCCTGCTGAGGAGATTTCAGGCACCGAAGACGTTGCGAGCTTCGAGGCTGCCAACGAAAACGATGATGTTTCTGCAGAAGCCGCAGAAGACGAGGCCGTTGCCGACGATAGCGATGACGATGCCACCGAGGGATTGCCGGAAACGTCGGTGAGCCCGCTCGACATGCTGAGCAGCGTCATCCCGCCCCGCGTGAAGATGACGGACGGGCTGTCTTCCGCCACCGTCGATCAGCTGCCGGTCGCGGTGCTGATCCATGCCGGTGACGAGCTGATGCATGCCAATCCGGAATTCATGCGCCTGACCGGCTATGCCTCGCTCGAGGCGCTCGACGAGGTCGGCGGTCTCGATGCGCTGCTACAGCGCCGGGAGCTGGAAGAAAATACCGGCCGTCCGGGCGCGATGATGCTTGTTACCGCCGATGACAGCCTGGTGCCGGTGACGGCACGGCTGCAGTCGGTTCGTTGGGAAGATGCGAGCGCGCTGATGCTGGCGCTGATGCCGGTCGAGGCAAAGGACGTGCCGCCCGCGAAGGTGGAAGAAGAGCCGCGCCAGGAAAACCGCTCCGACCGCATGGTCGAGAAGGTCGCTAAGCTGCAGGTCGAAGTCGAGGAACTGCGCTCGATCCTGGAGACGGCCACCGATGGCGTCGTGGTGATCGGCGCCGAGGGCGATATCCGCTCGATGAACCGCTCGGCAAGCGCGCTCTTCAACTACGACGAAGAGGAAACGCGCGGCAAACCCTTCGTCATGCTCTTCGCTCATGAAAGCCAGAAGGCGGTGCTCGACTATCTGAACGGCCTCTCGGGCCACGGCGTTGCCAGCGTGCTGAACGATGGGCGCGAAGTGATCGGCCGCGAAGCGTCCGGCGGTTTCGTGCCGCTGTTCATGACGATGGGCCGCCTCACCTCCTCCAGCGGCTATTGCGCCGTCATCCGCGACATTACCCAGTGGAAGCGAACGGAAGACGAGCTGCGCAGCGCCAAGGGCGCGGCCGAAACCGCCAATGCCCACAAGACCGATTTCCTGGCGCGCATCAGCCACGAAATCCGCACGCCGCTGAATGCCATCATCGGCTTCTCCGACATGATGGCGAGCGAGCGTTTCGGACCGATCGGCCACCCGCGCTATATCGAATATGCCAACGACATCGGCCGCTCCGGCCGCCATGTGCTGGATATCGTCAACGACCTGCTCGACATCTCGAAGATCGAGGCAGGCGAGATGGATCTCGATTTCGCTTCGGTCGGCCTGAACGATGCTGTGTCAGAGGCCGTGGCGCTGGTGCAGCCGCAGGCGAACGGGCAGCGGGTGATCATCCGCACGGCGCTGTCGCAATCGGTTCCGAATGTCGTTGCCGACCTGCGCTCCGTCAAACAGATCGCGCTGAACATCCTGTCGAATGCGATCCGCTTCACGCCGTCAGGCGGCCAGATCGTCGTCTCGACTTCCTATGAGAGCAATGGCAGCGTCGTGCTTCGCGTCCGCGATACCGGCATCGGCATGACCCGCAGCGAGCTCGACCAAGCGATGAAGCCGTTCCGGCAGGTCTCGGCGCAATCGCGCCACCGCGGTGACGGCACCGGTCTTGGCCTGCCGCTGACCAAGGCGATGGTCGATGCCAACCGGGCGATCTTTGCAATCAACTCGGCACCGAATGAAGGCACGCTTGTGGAGATCACCTTTCCGTCGCAGCGGGTTCTGGCCGGCTGAAACGAAAAAAGGCAGCCTGGGGTTTAGGCTGCCTGGAGTTTGGTGCTGTTCAACAAGGGGCTCAGTCGCTCAACGTCATGTCACGGGAGCCAAGTGCTCCTAGCTGCCTATCATTCACAGCTCCAAGTGCCATCACCTTTGACGGACCTCCGTTAACGAATGGTTGCCGGGACCGGGAAGCTCTGAAGGGTGGAAGCTTGTAGTTTCGGGCGCATTTTACGCGACTTTAAACGTTTAACTCGGCCAATCCCGCAAATAGCTCAAGCGCTTCAGGATTTGCGAGCGCCTCCTTGTTCTTAACGGGGCGGCCGTGAACCACCTCGCGAACGGCGAGCTCGACGATCTTTCCCGACTTGGTACGCGGGATATCGGCGACGGCAATGATCTTTGCCGGAACGTGGCGCGGCGAGGCGCCGGTGCGGATGCGGTTCTTGATCGCTTTCGCCAGATCCTCGCTGAGCGCGACCCCGGGCGCCAGGCGAACGAAGAGCACAACGCGGACGTCATCATCCCAGTCCTGGCCGATGCAGAGCGCCTCGGCGACTTCTTCCATCTGCTCCACCTGATTGTAGATCTCGGCGGTACCGATACGCACGCCGCCAGGATTCAGCGTCGCATCCGAACGGCCATGGATGACGAGGCCGCCATGCTCCGTCCATTCGGCAAAGTCGCCATGACACCAGATATTGTCGAAGCGCTCGAAATAGGCGGCGCGATACTTGGCGCCATCGGCATCGTTCCAGAAGCCGACCGGCATGGAGGGAAAGGCCTTGGTGCAGACGAGCTCGCCCTTTTCCTGGCGCACCGGATTGCCGTCATCGTTCCAGACATCGACCGCAAGGCCGAGACCGGCGCCCTGGATCTCGCCGCGCCAGACCGGCTGCAGCGGATTGCCGAGCACGAAGCAGGAGACGATATCGGTGCCGCCGGAAATCGAGGCCAGCTGGATGTCCTCCTTGATACCTTCATAGACGAAGGTGAAGCCTTCGGGCGAGAGCGGCGATCCCGTCGAGGTCATCAGGCGCAGGCTCGAAAGGTCATGGCTGCTGCGCGGCGTCAGACCGCTCTTGCGGACGGCGTCGATATATTTGGCCGAGGTGCCAAAGACGGCAAATTTCTCCGCCTCGGCATAGTCGAACAGGACATTGCCATCGGGCGCGAAAGGTGAGCCGTCGAAGAGGCAGAGGGTTGCACCCGCAGCAAGGCCGCTCGCCAGCCAGTTCCACATCATCCAGCCGCAGGTGGTGAAGTAGAAAAGCTTGTCGCCCGGCTCGATGCCGCAATGCAGGCGGTGTTCCTTGAGGTGCTGCAGCAGCGTGCCGCCGGCGGAATGGACGATGCATTTCGGCACGCCGGTCGTGCCTGAGGAAAAGAGAATGTAGAGCGGGTGCGCGAAAGGCAGCTGGGCGAATTCGACCGGCTTTGCCTGATAAGGCGCGATCATCGCATCGAAGGTCTTGGCGCCCGGTATAGCAGCGGCCACGGCATCGGCATCGCCGGCATAATGGACGATCATCGACGGCGCCTGCAATTTTCCGGCGACCGTTCCGACCTTGGCGGAGACATCCTGCAGCTTGCCGTTATACCAATAGGCATCGCAGGCGATGAACAGCTTCGGGCCGATCTGGCCGAAGCGGTCGAGCACGCCCTGTTCGCCGAAATCAGGAGAACAGGAGGACCAGATCGCGCCGATCGAGGCCGCGGCCAGCATGCAGGCGATAGTCTCCGGCATGTTCGGCATCATCGCGGCGATACGATCGCCCTCGCCGATACCGAGCGCCCGGTAGGCCTGCTGCAGCTTAGAGACCATTTCGTGCAGGCGGTTCCAGGACCAGCGATCCTGCACCTTGTCCTCACCGCGGAAGATCAGCGCATCGCCCTCACCGGTATTGCGCAGCAGGTTTTCGGCGAAGTTCAGCCGGGCATCGGGGAAAAAGCGCGCCTTCAGCATGAGATCGCCATCGGCCAGCACCCGCTCGCCGCGTTCGCCGCGCACGCCGCAGAAATCCCAGAGGGTGGACCAGAAATGCTCGCGCTCGGCGATCGACCAGGCATGCAGGCCGGCATAGTCTTGAAGTGACAGGCCGAACGCCTCGTTGCAGCGCTGCATGAAGGCATACATCGGGCTCTTCTCGATGAACTCCCGCGACGGCGTCCAGAGCGGCACTGTGTCGTTCATTCCCATTTCCTCCCGTTTATTCGCTATATAACATGCTGCACTGCATTATAAAGTGTGCATGGCGCTCTGCGATCGGCCGTCCGAATTGCATATGGCGCGTATTTCATATATCCCGCAAGATCAGCGCCTAACGGGTAAGCGACTGAAAATACTGGCAGAGCTCATGAGTACGTCAAGACAACCGAAGTGGCGTAAAAAGATGGCCCCCGTTTCCCGCTGGCTTCCGGGTATTACACGTCTCGCAACCCTGCTCTTGCTTATTTCCGCCGTGATCTTTGTCGCCCTGCGCGTCGCCGCACCTTTCGTGGTTTCGACTGGGATGGTGCGCTCCGGCATCGAGGATGCGCTGTCGCGCTGGACCGGCTACAAGGCCGAGATCAAGGGCAGCCCGGAACTCGAATTCTGGCCGACGCCGCGCATCACGCTACACCAGATCGCCATCCGTCAGCCGCCGAACGCCGGCAACAAGCTGCTTGGCACGATCGACAGCCTCTCGGCCGATTTCAGCCTGATTGAGGCGCTGCGCGGCCATGCCAGCTTCCATGAATTCCATCTCTTGCGCCCGAACCTCTCGCTGACGCGCGACCAGCAGGGCCTGATCGACTGGACCTATGCCGGCCAGCTCGCCAAGGCGATCGACGGCGCGCACCAGGATGGCAATGCGCAGGTACTCGACCGCAAGCTTGATGCCGAAGTCGGCGCCATTACCGTCGAGGACGGGACGCTCAATGTTACCGATCTCGCGACATCCAAGACCTATCACTTCGAGGGTGTGACGGCCGATATCAACTGGCCGCGGCTTTCGAGCGGCATGTCGGCCGTGCTGATTGCGCGGACCGCCGGTCAGGACTTGAAGCTCGACTTCTCCTCGCGTAATCCACTGCTGGTCTTCGGCGGCAAGACCACCGAGCTGAAGGCATCGCTTGCCTCGAACCTCGTCACCGCCTCTTTCTCGGGTCTCGGCAGCATCACCAACTTGACCGGTCTCTCCGGCAATATCAGCGCCACGATCGGCGACATGCCGGCCCTGCTTGCATGGTCGGGCAAGTCGATCCCGGGGATCGAGAGCCTCAAGTCGTTTTCGATCAGCAGCGATGTGCTCTCGGCCGCCAATGGCCTGCGCTTCAACAATGTGACACTCGGGCTGAACGGCGCGACGGCAACCGGCGTGATGGACATTTCCAGCGTGCGCAACAACCGGGCGAAGCTCGGTGGGACACTCGCCTTCGACACCATGAACCTGAAGCCGTTCTTCGACGCCTTCGCGCTGCGCCTTGCGGCCGGTGAAGAAACGGCAACGCCGGACGGTGGGCCGTTGCAGCGTCTCGATCTCGATCTGCGCTTCTCCGCCAAGGAGATGCAGCTTGCGCCCTTCAACCTGTCGGATGTCGGGGCCAGCGTCATCGTTTCCAGCAACGAGGCCAAGTTCGATATCGGCGACAGCCAGTTCGAGGGCGGCACGATGCTGGCGCATCTGGAAGCAACGCGCGGCGATTTCGATGGTGGCGGCAAGCTGCAGATGTCGATCCGCGGTGCGGATTTCGGCGCACTGGTCGAACGGCTGCAGCTCAAAGGGCCCTTGCCGCTGACGACCGGGTCACTCGACTTGAACCTGAAGACGGCAAAGCCGCTTTGGACGGCTGGACTCGGCGACGTGACCGGTCAGCTCACCTTCCATGCGGGAACCGGCTCGATCGCCAATCTCGATGTCGAAGCGATCCGCAATCAGTCTGCGCAGCAGAAGTTCTTCCCGCTGAGTGCCGCGGGCGATCATTCGTTCCCGTTCACCGAGGCGCAGCTGACGGCGAATTTCTCGGCTGGTTCGGCAGAGCTTGAAGGCGTCAGCATCAAGGGCGCGGTGGAAACGCTGACGCTCTCCGGCATCATCCCCTACGAATCCAACGGGCTGGCGCTTTCCGGCTCACTGCAGGCGACCGACGATACGCGGGCAGCCGAGCTACCGCTGCTCCCCTTCTTCATCGGCGGTTCCTGGCCCAATCCGGTGATATCCCCGGTGCCGGTGCTGACGCAGCCGGCACCCAGCGCTCAGTAATCAGGGCGCGTTGGCGGCAGCGCGTTCGTCGCGTTCACGCTGGACTTCGCGGCGCTTGGTGATCACCGATGCCGCGATGACCCCGACCGCAACGACGGCGATCAGGATGGTGCAGACCGCATTGATCTCCGGCGTCACGCCCAATCGCACCTGGCTGTAGATCCTCATCGGCAGCGTCGTCGCGCCCGGGCCGGAGGTGAAGCTGGCGATAACCAGATCGTCCAGCGACAGGGTGAAGGCCAGGATCCAGCCGGAGAAAACGGCCGGTGCGATGATCGGCAGCGTCACCTCGAAGAAGGTGCGCACCGGCGGGGCGCCGAGATCCTGCGCGGCTTCCTCGATCGACTGATCGAAGCTCATCAGGCGCGACTGCACGACGACGGCGACGAAGCACATGGTCAGCGTCGTATGCGCCAGCGTAATCGTCCAGAAGCCGCGGTCGAGGCCGATCGCCACGAAGAGCAGCAGCAGCGACAGGCCGGTGATGACTTCGGGCATGACGAGCGGTGCATAGACCATGCCCGAAAACAGCATGCGGCCGCGAAAGCGCGTGTGGCGCACCAGCGTGATGGCCGCCAGCGTTCCGAGAATGGTTGCCGCCGTTGCTGACAGGACGCCGACGCGGACCGTGACCCAGGCCGCATCCAGCAGGGCGTCATTGTGCATCAACGACACGTACCACTTGGTCGAGAAGCCACCCCAGACGGTGACGAGTTTCGACTCGTTGAAGGAGAAGATCACCAGAAGCACGATCGGCAGATAGAGGAAGGCGAAGCCGAGCGTGACCGAGATGATGTTGAAGCGTGTCCAGCGTAGCATCTCTTATCTCCCCTGCTCGTCGGCTTTGGCCTGGGCATTCTGGAAGAACACGATCGGCACCACGAGGATCAAGAGAAGGATGGTCGCCACGGCCGAAGACACCGGCCAGTCGCGGTTCGAATTGAACTCGTTCCACAACGTCTTGCCGATCATCAGCGTCTGCGACCCGCCGAGCAGGTCGGGGATGACGAATTCGCCGACGGCGGGGATGAAGACCAGCATGCAGCCGGCGACGACGCCGGGCAGCGACAGCGGGAACGTCACCCGCCAGAAGGCACGGATCGGCGTGCAGCCGAGATCCTGCGCCGCCTCGATCAGCGTGCCGTCCATCTTCTCGAGCGAGGAATAGAGCGGCAGCACCATGAACGGCAGGTAGGAATAGACGATGCCGATATAGACAGCGATGTTGGTGTTCAGGATGATCAGCGGCGTATCGATGATACCCGTTCCGATCAGCAGCTGGTTCAGCAGTCCCTCCGGCTTGAGGATCGCGATCCAGGCATAGACGCGGATCAGGAAGCTCGTCCAGAACGGCAGGATGACCAGCATCAGCAGCGTCGGGCGGATGCTGCGCGGCGCCTGCGCCATGCCGTAAGCGATCGGATAGGCGATCAGCAGCGTCAGGAAGGTCGAGACGCCGGCGATGACGAGGCTCGATATATAGGCGTTGAAATAGAGCGGGTCGTCGATCAGGTAGCTGTAATTGTCGAAGGAGAAGGTCGAAATCTTCTCCATGAAACCGGCCCAGCCATCGCTAAACGAGAAGGCCGGTTCATAGGGCGGCATGGCGATCGCGGTCGTCGACAGCGAGATGCGGAAGACGATGAAGAACGGCGCCAGGAAGAAGATCAGCAGCCAGGCATAGGGAACGATAATGACCAGGCGGCTGTAGATGGCTGAACCGAGCTTGCCCATGATCAATCCTTCAAGAGCACGCCGGCGTCTTCGGCGAAGGTGACCCAGACTTCCTGGTCGTAGGTGAAGGGATCGTCGACGGCGCGCTGGGCATTGAGCAGCGAGGCCTTGACCACCTGGCCGCTCTTCAGCTTGACGTGGAAGACGGTCATGTCGCCGAGATAGGCGATGTCCCAGAGCTCGCCCGAGGAGGCGTTGACATTGGGATTGGCCGGTGGCTGGCGGGTGACCTTCAGCTTTTCCGGGCGGATCGCGAAACCGGCAGTGCTGCC
This sequence comes from Rhizobium sp. FG96, assembly GCF_057808655.1. NCBI lineage: Bacteria > Pseudomonadati > Pseudomonadota > Alphaproteobacteria > Hyphomicrobiales > Rhizobiaceae > Rhizobium > Rhizobium sp. FG96. Next base: position 30,259 of record NZ_JBMDIL010000014.1, read on the forward strand.
CTTGGCGGGCATGTCTGATGTCGCGACCTTGACGCTGAAGCCGGCATCGATGGCGAGCTCGACACTCGTGCCATCGGCGGAGACCACCTTGCCGTCGAAAATGTTCACGTCACCGATGAAGTCGGCGACGAAGCGGCAGTTCGGTGCTTCGTAGATTTCGGCGGGCGTTGCGACCTGCACAACCTTGCCATGGCTCATGACGGCGATGCGGTCTGCCATCGTCATCGCTTCTTCCTGGTCGTGGGTGACGACGACGAAGGTGAGGCCGAGATTCTGCTGCAGGTCCATCAGTTCGAACTGGGTTTCCTCGCGCAGCTTCTTGTCGAGCGCACCGAGCGGCTCGTCGAGCAGCAGCACCTTCGGGCGCTTGGCAAGCGAGCGGGCGAGTGCGACGCGTTGGCGCTGGCCACCGGAAAGCTGGTTGGGCTTGCGCGAGGCGAACTGCTCGAGCTTGACCATCTTCAGCATCTGCGACACGCGCTCGGCGATCTCGTCCTTGCCCATGCCATCCTGGCGTAGGCCGAAGGCGATGTTCTTCTCGACGGTCATATGCGGGAAGAGCGCGTAGCTCTGGAACATCATGTTGACGGGACGCTTGTAGGGCGGCGTGCCGGCCATGTCGGTGCCGTCGAGGATGACCTCGCCCGCGGTCGGCTGCTCGAAGCCGGCCAGCATGCGCAGCAGCGTGGACTTGCCGCAGCCGGAAGCGCCGAGAAGGGCGAAGAATTCGCGGTGGTAAATGTTGAGGCTGAGATCGTTGACGGCGGTGAAATCGCCGAAGCGCTTCGTGACGTTCTTGAATGAGATAAAAGGCTTGGAGGCAGGATCGGCCCAGGGCGCGAAGGAGCGGCGAATATTGCCAAGAGACTTCATGGTTTTCCCCGAAATTATGAATTTGAAACCGGCGCTCCCCCGACGGCCGGCACGTCAATAAAAGGCCCGGGCGTTGCCGTCCGGGCCGAAGTCTCGATTACTGGCCGGTGACGACCTTTGTCCAGATTCGTGTCACGAGGCGCTGCGTTTTTGGATCGAGCGGCGGCACCGTGAAGAGCTTGGCCATGACCTCGGGCGTCGGATAGATCGCCGTATCGCCGATGACTTCCTTGTCCAGGAACTCCTGCGAGGCCTTGTTGCCGTTGGCGTAGAAGACGAAGTTCGATGCCTTGGCGGCAACTTCGGGCTTCATCATGTAATTGATGAATTCATGCGCTTCCTCGACATGCGGAGCATCCTTCGGGATACCGAAGACATCGAAGAAGATCTGCGCGCCCTGGCTCGGAACCGAGTAGTCGATCGTCACGCCGGCCTTGGCTTCGGCAGCGCGGTCGCGGGCCTGGAACATGTCGCCGGAATAGCCGAGCGCGATGCAGATATCGCCGTTGGCGAGCGCGCTGATATATTCGGACGAGTGGAACTTGCGCACGAAGGGACGAACCTTGAGCAGGACTTCCTGCGCCTTGTCGAGATCGGCCTGCTTCTTGCTGTTCGGGTCGAGGCCGAGATAGGCGAGAACCGACGGGATGACGTCGGTCGGCGAATCCAGCATGTAGATGCCGCAATCCTTGAGCTTCTCGGCCTTTGCCGGGTCGAAGAGCGCATCCCAGTTGGGCTTCTCGTCGGTGCCGAGCGCGGCCTTGACCTTGTCGACATTGTAGCCAATGCCGGTGGTGCCCCACATGTAGTCGACGCTGTATTCATTGCCGGGGTCGAAGGTCGCGACGCCCTTCATGACGACGTCCCACATGTTCTTCAGGTTCGGCAGCTTCGACTTGTCGAGCTTCTGATAGACACCGGCAGCGATCTGGCGCTGCATGAAGGAAACGGTCGGAACAACGACGTCATAGCCGGTGCCGCCCGCGAGCAGCTTGGTCTCCAGCGTCTCGTTGGAATCGAAGGTGTCGTAGACGACCTTGATGCCGGTTTCCTTGGTGAAGTCCTCAAGGATCGAGCTGTCGATATAATCGGACCAGTTGTAGACATTGACGACGCGTTCCTGGGCGTAGGACGGCGCGGCGGCAAGAATGGCCACGGCAACAGTTGCCGCGAGCTTTGCAATGACTGACCTCATAATCTCTCCTGTGGCTTATAATTATTAGGTATCACGCCCCCGGACACCCATTCCCTCTGGATTTTTAGCTAGACTAAGAAGGATTTTGAGAGCCGACAAGCGCAAAATCCTGCGCTCTCAATGATTTCAACTATCACTGAAAATCAAAGGCGCTGAGACCGGCCACCATCTCGTCTAGCCCAAGCGGGCGAGTGACCGGCGGCTCGGCGCGGGCAAGACAGCCCTTTCGTTCACAAAGGCGGCAGGCCGGGCCAATTGCAACTGCATGTGGCGAAGATGACGCCGCCAGGGCGTAGACGGTCGCATCCCTGAACTGGGCGTCGCAGGCAATGAGCAGCGCAGTGCGCCTGACCCTCTCGCCGAAGGGGGCTGCCGGGCCTTCCAGCGTTCGTGCGATCGTCAGAAAGGCGCTGCCATCCGGCGTCTCTACGGTTTCCGCCAGGATCTGGCCGGGCTGCAGGAAGGCGGCGTGAATATTCAGCTTGGGACAGCCGCCGCCGAAGCGAGCCTGCGGGAAGCCCGACGCCCCTGCCCGGCGCAGACGGCTTCCTGCCGCATCGATCTCCATCAAGAAGAATGGCACGGCGCTGTTCGACGGCCGCTGCAGCATCGTGAGCCGAGCCGCCGCCTGGCCGAAGGAACAGCCGAAGCGGCTACGCAGCAGATCGATGTCGTAGCGCACGGCTTTTGCCGCCGTCAGGAAGGCCTCGTAAGGCATCATCAGCGCCAGTGCGGCAGCGCGGGCGAGCTCGAAGCGGGCGATGCGCTGGGCTTCCGGCGTCGACAGAGCGAGCCCTTCCAGCTCCTTGCCGATCGCCGCCTTCAGGGCGAGCGTTGCGGCCTCGATGGCTATCTCCTGCAGCTGGTCCTGCGGCGACAGGCGTTCGGAGAGGAAAAGCCGCATGGAGTGGCGATCGAAGCGGCGTCGCAGATCCGGCATGACATGGACAGGCAGGACGCGCACGGTAATGCCGCGCTCCTTCTGTAGCCAATCCCTCAACACCTGTTGCAGATCGCCAGAGGGAAGCGTCATGAAGAACTGTTCGGCGGCATCCTCGATGACGGCGAAATAGGCCGGGCGCCGCTCCAGCGCGTCGCGCACCTCGTCGGCCGGAAGGCGCGCACCGGCAGCGGGGACTTGCGCACCGTCAGCCATCAGCGCGCCGAGATCCGAAAGCCGGGCAGCCTGTTCGCGGTAGGCGCGGTAGAGCTTCACCATGCCGCTCGCCGCATTGGGCGCAGCGTCCGATATCTCCACCAGCTCCTGATCGCCGGGAAGCTCACCCGACAGTAGCGGGTCGGCAAAGACTTCGCGCAGTTCGGCGAGATTATTGCCCGGCTCGCTCTGGAGCTCATCGAGGTCGACCTTGTAGACCGAGGCGAGCTTCAACAGCAGCTGAACGGTGAGCGGCCGTTGGTTGCGTTCGATCAGGTTCAGATAGGACGGCGAGATGCCGAGGGCTTCGGCCATCGCCGTCTGCGTGACGCCGAGGCCATTGCGGATGCGCCTGACTTTCGGTCCGGCAAAGATCTTCCGTTCCATGTCGATGCCTTTTACAAAATTTTACAAATTGACAAAGCCAACTTGTAAATCTCGCGCCAATATAACCTCTTTCTCAGGCACTTAAGCAAGTCTTTTCTGGCTTTTGGCGGTGATCTTGTAAATTCTGTCACACAAGCAATCGAGCTGAAGGAGGATATTGTGACTGAGTTTGACAAGCTGATCCGCAACGCACCGGCTGGCCGTTTCGACGGCATCGAGCGCCCCTATTCCGCCGAGGACGTCAGACGGCTGCGCGGTTCCGTGGAGATCAGCCACTCGCTGGCAGAAATGGGTGCTGCGAGGCTCTGGGAGCTGCTGCACCGCGACGATTTCGTCAATGCGCTCGGCGCTCTCTCCGGCAGTCAGGCCATGCAGATGGTCCGCGCAGGACTGAAGGCGATCTATCTCTCCGGCTGGCAGGTCGCGGCAGACGCCAATACCGCCTCGGCGATGTATCCGGACCAGTCGCTCTATCCCGCCAATGCCGGGCCGGAGCTTGCCAAGCGCATCAACCGCACACTGCAGCGCGCCGACCAGATCGAGACCTCCGAAGGCAAGGGCCTCTCCGTCGAGAACTGGTTTGCGCCAATCGTTGCCGATGCCGAGGCCGGTTTCGGCGGGCCGCTGAACGCCTTCGAGATCATGAAGGCCTATATCGAGGCGGGCGTTGCGGGCGTCCATTTCGAGGACCAGCTGGCATCAGAGAAGAAATGCGGCCATCTCGGCGGCAAGGTTCTGATCCCGACGGCGGCGCATATCCGCAATCTCAACGCGGCGCGTCTGGCAGCCGATGTCATGGGCGTTTCGACGCTGGTGATTGCGCGCACGGATGCCGAGGCAGCAAAGCTTTTGACTTCCGATATCGACGAGCGCGACCAGCCCTTCGTCGATTACGATGCCGGGCGCACCGTCGAGGGCTTCTATCAGGTCCGCAACGGGTTGGAGCCCTGCATTGCCCGCGCGGTCGCCTATGCGCCCTATTGCGATCTGATCTGGTGCGAGACGTCGAAGCCCGATCTCGATCAGGCGCGGCGCTTTGCCGAAGGCGTGCACAAGGTGCACCCGGGCAAGTTGCTTGCCTATAACTGCTCGCCGTCCTTCAACTGGCGCAAAAACCTGGACGAGGCGACGATCGCCAGGTTCCAGCGCGAACTCGGCGCCATGGGCTACAAGTTCCAGTTCATCACGCTTGCCGGCTTCCATCAGCTGAACTTCGGCATGTTCGAGCTGGCGCGCGGCTACAAGAGCCGGCAGATGGCCGCCTATTCCGAGCTGCAGCAGGCGGAGTTTGCCGCCGAGGTCAACGGCTACACCGCGACCAAGCACCAGCGCGAAGTCGGCACCGGCTATTTCGATGCCGTATCGCTTGCCATCACCGGCGGCCTGTCCTCGACGACCGCGATGAGGGAATCCACCGAGCACGCACAGTTCAAGCCCGCAGCGGAATGACCGCGCAACAGGAGGAGAAGACCATGGCTTCCATCTCACGTGTCCGCGAACGCGCGGAAGAGCAGTCCTCGACGATGACGCCGGACCAGCAGAGCATGATCCGCATGCTCGCCAACGATCTGCACCGGCTCAATCAGTCTGTCATGAAGGCGGTTGAATCCGGTATTTCGGTAGAGCTTGTCCGGTCCGCCCGCCATCACGGCGGCGACGGCAACTGGGGCGATCTGATGATCCCGGTTGTCGTTGCCAACCGCACCTAAAGAGTGAGAAGGCGCCGGGAAAACCGGCGCCTTCTGCGTCATTTGACGCAATTGTCAGTCCCAGCAAAGGCGAGCATAATATCATCAAGCTCTTATGGGACGTCATATGCCTGCAACAATACGCGCGGACGTGCAGTCCCTGACCGATATGGTCTATGGGGCACTGCTCGGGGAAACCAGCTGGCAGGGTTTTCTGGATACGCTGAACACGCGCATGCCGGATGGAAAGTCGACGCTCTTTTTTCATGATGCGGTTCTCGGCTCCGGCGGGCTGTCGCTTTCATCCGGCCTCGAAGACGCTGCCGCGAAAGCTTACAACACCCATTTCAGCACCGTGAACCCGTGGATGGCGAAGGCCGCCGTGCGCCCCGTCGGGCTCGGCGTCATCGCCGATCAGATGCTGCCACACGAAGAGCTGCTGAAAACCGAATTCTATCACGACTACCTGCGCAGCATCGGCTGCCGCAGCAGCATCGGTGTGACGATCATGCGGGAGAAGGGGCGGTCCTTCAATCTCTCGACGCTGACATCGAGCACCGACGCCGGCTATAACCGCGCCAACGCCCAGGTGCTGACCGAACTCGCCCCGCATCTGCGTCGGGCCTTCGATTACCTGCGCCGCGAGCGAAGCAACGAGGCAGGCGGCAAGCCGCTGCTCGATGCGATCGGCGTCGGACTGATCTATCTCGGCGAGGAGCGCAAGGTGCGCTCGATGAACACCGCGGCGCAGATGATGCTGACGGAGGGATGCGGCATCAGCGTGACCCCGACCGGGCGGCTGAACGTCAACGACGCCAATGTCAACGAGCAGCTGCGCGCCACCGGCCGCTCCGGCGAGCCGCTGCAGCCGGTTTGCAGCGGGCGCATCGGCAACATCAAATACACGCTGGTACGGCTGCAGTCCGATTTCATGAGCGAGTTCCTGCAGGAGCCGACCTCGGCGCTGATCATCGAGCGCTCCGGCGGCATCTGCGCCCATCTGAACGACAGGCTGAGCGGCAACGAGCACCTGACCGCCGCCGAACTGCGCATCGCCTCGTCGATCGCCAGCGGCCTGTCGCTGCGCGATACCGCCAAGCTGAACGACATCAGCTACGAGACGGCGCGCTCGCACCTGAAGAACATCTTCTCCAAGCTCGGCGTCAACAGCCAGGTGGCCTTGGTACGAAGACTGATACCGTGAGCTAGCTGCGGCTGGCGCGCTTGCCGGCGAAAAGATCGGAATAGCTTTTCAGCAATTTGGTCATCCGATCGGCAACGGCGCGGATTTCCGGCCGGTGGCGGTCTTCGTTGTTCATGACGATCCACTGGCGATGCTTGAGCTCGGGAATTTCGCCGCCGAGACGCTGAAGCTCCGGATCGAGATCGCCGACGAAGCAGGGGAGCACCGCCCTGCCCGCCCCAGCGCGCACCAGATCCGGCAGCGACCGCGGCCGGTTGACGGTGGCGGCGATCGGGCCGGATGCGTTGCGATAGGGCCAGCGCAGATAGCCGGAGATCGCCTCGTCCTCGGCAACGGCCACCCATTGCTCCGCAGCCTCGGCAGCATTGCGCCTGACATAGACGGCATAGGCGACCTCTCCGAGCAGACGCGCGGCAAGGTTTGCCTCGTCGGGTTCGAAGGCGCGGATGCCGATATCGCTCTCCCGGTAGGAAAGATTGGCGCGGGTTTCGCCGATCGTCAGCGAGATGGCAAAGCCATCGCCGGGCATGCGGATCGCCGAGAAATTCTCGGTCAGCAGCCAGGCAACCCAGGTTCCCGCCGCAACCCTTACCGTCGCTCCGCCCTCGCCCGACTGGCGCCAGGCATCGACCTTGCGGGCGGCGGCCTCCATCTCCTGCAGGTGATCGAGGAGAGCCTGACCATCCGGCGTCAAGCGGTAACCGGTCTGGCTGCGGACGAAGAGCGTGCGGCCGGTTTCCTGCTCGAGCTCCAGCATGCGGCGGCCGACGGTTGCCGGGCTGAGGCCACTGGTGCCGCTCGCGCCGGTGAGGCCGCCGAGACGGGCGACCTGGAGGAAGAGCTGATAGGAATCCCAAGCCGTGTTTTTCATCGGTGAAAATCGTATGCCGATTTCAGCTGTTTAAGAAGCGATTTTTGATGTGTATCTGAAGTGATGTCTTTGAAACGGAGGACATCACCATGATCGACCAGATCGCCATCGCCAGCATGCTCGGCTTCTCACGGGGCGGCCGGATTGCCTGCCAGACATCCGAAGACGAATTCTATGAGCAATATGGCGGCTCGCGCATCATCCGCGCCGTCGCCTGGCTGACCGACATAGGCCTGAAAAGCAAAGGCCGCGCTGTCGAGGCGCGGCCCAAGGATACTCGTGTAAAGCGCTTGGATCAGGCAGCCTGCCTTGCCGGGCGGTGAGCGGCCGCACCGTTGCCGATGCGGAACTGCTGAAGCAGGCCCATCAAGGCATCGGCCTCGTCGGCAAGCTGGCGGCTTGCCTGCGTCGTCTCCTCGACCATCGAGGCATTCTTCTGGGTCATCTGGTCCATCGCGTTGACGGAGCCGTTGACTTCCTGAAGAGCCGCCGACTGATCCTGGCTTGCCGTCGCGATCGTATCGACATGCTTGCTGATGACGATGATTTCCTGGCTGATCGAGGCGAGAACATTGCCGGTTTTCTGCACCAGCTCGGAACCGGCGGTGACTTCTCGGCTCGACTTTTCGATCAGGCCCTTGATCTCGCGGGCGGCATCGGCGGAGCGCTGGGCCAGTTCGCGGACTTCCTGCGCGACGACGGCAAAGCCCTTGCCGGCTTCACCGGCGCGCGCCGCTTCGATGCCGGCATTCAGTGCCAGAAGGTTGGTCTGGAAGGCGATGTCGTCGATGACCTCGATGATCTGCTCGATCTGCTGCGAGGCTTCCTCGATGCGGCCCATGGCGGCAACAGCATCGCCGACGACGGCGCCGGAGCTGTCGGCGGTCTTCTTGGTCAGTGCCACCGTATTGTTGGCTTCGCGGGCGCGATCGGCGGATGAGCGCACGGTGACCGTGATCTCCTCGACGGCGGCGGCGGTTTCTTCAAGGCTGGCGGCCTGTGCTTCCGTGCGCTTCGAGAGCTCACCGGCAGAAGCCAACATTGCACCACTGTTGCGCTGGATGGCGTTGGCATTGTCACGGATGCGGGTCAGCGTGTCCTGCAGGCGCAGCAGCGAACTGTTGAAATCGACGCGCAGCTGTTCGAGGCGGCCGACGAAGGGCGTCTCGATGGTTTCGGACACATCGCCCTGTGCCAGACGGCCGAGACCGGCGGCGAGCTGGTTGACGGCAAAATCGATCTGGCCGTCGAGCGTGCGCTTTTCGGCATCGTTGCGGGTGCGCTCGGCTTCGGTCAGCGCACGCTGCTCGGCGGCCTGCGTTTCGAGATCCAGGCGCGCCTTGGCACTATCGCGGAAGGCCGACAGCGCCCGGCCGATCTCGCCGAATTCGTTCGGCTTGTCGACGCAGGGGATCGCGCCGGAGAGATTGCCGGCGGAGATCGAATGCACGGTCTTGGTCAGCGCCTGGAGCGGGCTGACGGTGCGGCGGATCGCGAAGAAGGCGAGCAGGCTGACGACCAGCATGACGGCGGCACCGGCGCCGATCACGAGGATCTGCAGATGCTGGAGACGGGCAAAATAGACTTCCATCGGAATGCCGATGAAGAGGATGCCGGTATTGGCGCCAGCGGCATTCTTCACCGGGAAATAGCCGGTCATGTAGTTCTTTCCGAACAGCACTGCCGGACCGTAATAGGCGTCGCCTTTGGCGAGCGCGGTCTGCGCCGGGTGATCGGCGGCGAGGTTGGTGCCAACGGCGCGGCTACCGTCTTCCTTCTTCACATTGGTGGAGACGCGGACGTAATCGCTGCCCTGCTTGTCGAAGATCGTCGCGACACCGGCAATGGATTCAGCCGTACGATCCACCAGCGAGTGATCGGTGAATGCGGGGATCTTTTCTTCGGTGACCGTAGAGAGCTGCGCATCCTTGACGGCGATCTTCGCGCTGTCGTCGGCCGCGCCGTAGAGGATCGCCATCGTGCGGCTGGCATCTTTGGCGTCGGCCACCGCATTGTCCATGACATAGCGGCTGAGGTCATAATAGGTCACGGCAACGATCGCGCCGGTGCTGACCACAAGCAAGCCGAGTGTGATGGCAACCGCCTGGCGGACGATGGATGTCGAGAAAAAGCGCAGCATAGCAATCCTCTGCAATACGAATTGCAGCTATCCTATGCGTTAAACGTTAAGGAAAATTATCCGCTAATTATCTGAAAACGCTGTAATAACTTGTATAAATATGACTATTCGTCAGCATCTTTTCGAACATCGGTAGAAAATCAGCGACGTCGCGTTCGAAACACAACCTTTGCGTCCATATTTCAGACATTCCGCACAAACAAAACGGCGCCTTGCGGCGCCGTTCTCATAGTCTGAATTTTCGCTGGTCTCAGGCGGCGCGATAGTAGGTCGCGTGCGTTTCGCCGTCGATCTTGAACTGCTGCACGAGGGCCAGCAGGCTGTCGGCCTGCGAGGCGAGCTCGCGGCTGGCGGCGGTCGTTTCCTCTACCATCGCGGCGTTCTGCTGGGTCATCTGATCCATCGAGTTGACGGTGGCGTTGACTTCCTGCAGCGCACCGGACTGATCGTGGCTGGCGCGGGCGATCATCTCGACATGCTGGCTGATGGTGACGATCTGGGCGCTGATCTTCGCGAGCACCGTGCCGGTTTCCTGGACGGACTGCGAACCGGAGCTGACTTCGGTGGTCGACTTGTTGATCAGGCCCTTGATCTCCTGCGCGGCAGCGGCGGAGCGCTGGGCGAGTTCACGGACTTCCATGGCGACGACGGCAAAGCCCTTGCCCGCCTCACCGGCACGCGCGGCTTCGATACCGGCGTTGAGAGCGAGCAGGTTGGTCTGGAAGGCGATCTCGTCGATGACGCCGATGATCTGCTCGATCTGACGCGATGCATCCTCGATGCGGCCCATGGCGTCGATCGCCTTGCCGACGACGGTCGCCGAGTCATCGGCGCTGCGCTTGGCCTGGCGGACGATCTGGTCGGCATCCTTGGCGCGTTCGGCAGACGAACGGACGGTGACGGTGATCTCGTCGACGGCAGCGGCGGTTTCTTCGAGAGACGCCGCCTGCTGTTCCGTACGCTTGGCGAGATCTTCGGCCGATTGGGCCATCTGGTTGCCGTTGCCCTGGATCATCTGCACGTTGTCGCGGATCTGGCTCATCGTTGCCTGGAGGCGGAGCATCGAGCCGTTGAAGTCTTCACGCAGCTGCTCGAGGCGGCCGATGAACGGCGTGTCGATAGTCGTGGAGATATCGCCCTGCGACATGCGCTCGAGGCCGGCAGCGAGCTCGTTGACCGCGAATTCGATCTGGCGGTCCATCTCGCGCTTTTCGGCATCGTTGCGCTGGCGCTCGTGTTCGGCGGCCTGACGCTCCTCGTCGCTCTGCTCCTCGATACGGATCTTGGAGATTGCGTTTTCCTTGAAGATGCCCAGTGCACGGGCCATGTCGCCGATTTCGTCGAAGCGCTGCTCACCGGAAATGCTGGTGTCGAGCGCGCCGTCTGCGATGCGGCGCATTGCGGCGGTGATCTGGCCGATCGGGCGCTGCAGGGTCAGGACCAGGGCGATACCGCCGATGATCGAGACCAGGATGCCGAGGCCGGTGGTGCCGACGGAGATGCTGTTGGCCTGATCGCGCTCGGCGCCGGCCGTCTGCTTCTGCAGTTCGGCGAAGCTCGTCAGCTGGCCCCAGACACTGTCGAGCTCCTGGCGGGCAGCGGCATAGTCGGCAACGCGCTGGTTGATGACGTCGACGAGGCTCTGTGCGTCCTTGTCCATCGAGACCAGTGCCGGATTGATCGCAGCGATGATGTCGCTGGCGAAATCCATGCCCTTGGCGCTGGCCTGCAGGGTGTTCAGCATGGTGTTGAGGGTGGCGATTTCCTGGTTCAGGCGAACGCGGTTTTCCTTGCTCGGCTTGGCGCTGAAATCGGCGAGAACGAGCTGGAGCGAATAGATCGAGGTCTCGAGACGGCGGGTGTCTTCCAGAACCGAGTTGGTCTGGGCGATGCGGCTGTCGAGCTGGACGAAGGTGGTGGTGGCTTCGCGCATCATCTGCGTTGCCGTGAGCTGCGTGTAGGTCGACATCTGGCGGAAGCGCGAGACGAGGCGGCCGAGATTGGCGACACCGTCATCGGTGCCGGCATCAGGTGCGGCTGCCTGGGTCTTCAGGTCGCTGATGGTCTGGGCCATCGACTGCGTCATGCTCTTCTGGTTCTGCGGAACCGAGATTTCGATCATGCGCTGGGCCTTGATGATCGACGGCAGCGCCGTGGTCACCACTTTCAGCTTGTCGGCAGGAAGCTGCGCCTTGCTGAAATCGTTCATGGCCGTCGCCAGCGTGTCGCCGCCCTTGAGCAGACGGTCGGCGGCGCGCAGCGTCGCGGTCGCGTTGCCTTCATCGGTGCGCACGCTCTCTTCGAGCTGGCGGGCGTCATAGCTGACGTTGAAGCGGTTGGTGATCATCACCTTCTGGGAGTCTTCGATCTGCTGGCGCAGCGTGACTTCCTGCTCATGCAGCGTCCAGAGCTTGCCGACAGTACCCGAGATGGCGCTGGTGCCATCGATCGCGGCCTGCAGGTTCTCGCGGCCGGCATTCTCGCCGATCTGCGACAGCGTGGAATTCAGCGTCTGGCCCTGCGTCTTGATATCCGTATAGAGCTTGTCGCGAGCCTGCTCATTGGTGTTCTGCAGGAAGTCGTCCATCGAACCGTAGAGATCCTTGAAGCCGCTGAGCGACTGCAGGATGCTGTTCGAAATCTCCATGCGCCCTTGCAGCATGCCCGAGGCATAAAGCCCGGTAAGGCCGACGGCCGAGATGGCGACGACGAAAGGCAGAACGAAGATCAACACCTTCGTCTTGATCTTGAAGCGCGACAGGATCTTATCAATGAACATGGCTATACCGGCCTTCCATACACCACTCCTCCCACCGGCTGCTGTTGCGGCGCCGGCCGAGTGCATCGAGCTGACTTTTTTGGAATAATGGGAAACCCGAGGGCTCAGGCGGCAGTCATTGCCAAGTCATCGCCGCGCGAACGGGATGCCCATAGTTTCAGCAAGTGTGACAGAAGAGATATTAATTTTCGGATAAGCCAAATCGTTTGAAATCGTACTTATGGCCGCCCGTAAGCGGCTGGCACGAAAGGGCTAGCCGCTATTTATATGACAATTGCGGGAATGGTCAGATGGTGTGGGCGATCAGAAGTGCGATAATCGCGGCAGTTGCACCGGTGGCCAACATGAGAAAGCGGAGCGTCGCAAGCTTGGTATCAGGCTTTGCCTGGGCGATTGCGATGGCGCGAGCGCGGCGTGTGTTCCTATTCATGTAAAGGACCTCACTTTCTCAATACTGTAACAATCCATCAAAATGGCTGTCCGGTAAAGCTTTAAATGGGCAGCTTGTTCCATGGACGCCATTGGGACACGATGGCGCACCCGGCTTAAGAAGTCTTGAATCTATTGATCCGGATTCGACCCTATAAGGATTCACCTGCCGCAAAGCCCGAGGCCCAGGCCCATTGGAAGTTATAGCCGCCGAGCCAGCCGGTAACATCGACGCATTCGCCGATAAAATAGAGACCGGGAACGGCCTTCGCTTCCATCGTCTTGGAGTCAAGCGCCGATGTGTCGATGCCGCCGAGCGTCACTTCCGCCGTTCGGTATCCTTCGGAACCCGAAGGTTTGACGGTCCAGTTCTGCGCGGCATCGGCAAGCCTTGAAAGCGCCTTGTCGGAGAGATCGGCCATGTTGCCGGAGATGCCTTCGCGCTCGGTAAGATATTGGGCGAGACGCTTCGGCAGGATTTCCGCGAGCGCCGTCTGCGCCGACTGGCGGCCGTTCACCTGCTTGGCTTTCTTCAGATGCTGGAGCAGATCGACATCGGGTTCGATATCGACGGTAATTCCCTCGCCTTCACGCCAGTAGGACGAAATCTGCAGGATGGCAGGACCGCTGAGGCCGCGATGGGTGAAAAGCAGCGCTTCCCGGAATGCCGTCTTGCCGTGGCGGATTTCTGCCGGGGCGGCGATACCCGAGAGCGGTGCGATCGCTTCAAGCAGGACGGGATCGAGCGTCAGCGGCACGAGGCCGGGGCGGGTTTCGGTCATGGCGAGACCGAACTGCTCGGCGATGCGATAGGCAAAGCCGGTGGCGCCCATCTTCGGGATCGACTTGCCGCCGGTGGCGATGACAAGCGAGGCGCAATCGTAGGCGCCTTCCGATGTGCTGACGCGAAAGCCGCCATCGGTCTTCTCGATGCCGGTAATCTCGGTGCGCAGCTGCCATTCGGCACCGGCCGACCGCATCTCGTCGAGCAGCATATGGATGATGTCCTTGGCGCTGTCGTCGCAGAACAGCTGACCGAGGGTCTTCTCGTACCAGGCGATCTTGTGGCGATCGACCATGGCAACGAAATCGGCGGGGGTGAAGCGGGCGAGCGCCGACTTGCAGAAATGCGGATTGGCCGAGAGGAAATTCTTCGGGCCGGCATGGATATTGGTGAAGTTGCAGCGGCCGCCGCCGGAAATCCGGATCTTCTCGCCCGGCGTCTTGGCGTGATCGAGGACGAGCACGGAGCGGCCGCGCTGACCGGCGCGAATGGCGCACATCATGCCGGCGGCGCCCGCGCCGATGACGATCACATCGCTTTTTTCTGCCACGCCCCGATCCTTCTCTGAACGGCGTCTTCTTTTTCTATCAAATGGCGAAAGTCAACGTCTCTACCCCCCTCGCCAATTGCCAAACTCTGGCTATGATGGCCTTCCGATCAACGTAACCGGTGTGTCATGTCTCCAAAAAAGACGACGCTTAAGCCTGCCAAGAACGTCCGCCCCACGATCAAGACTCCCCCTGACCCTGGGTCGTCGCGCGGCGTAGCGAATTGGAAGGAAGCGGCACAGTGGCTACGGGCACGCGGCATCGAAGACATCGAATGCATCACGCCGGACCTTGCCGGGGTTCCGCGCGGCAAGATGATGCCGACATCGAAATTCACCTCCAACACCTCGCTCGCACTGCCTTCGGCAATCTACCGCCACACGATCTCCGGTGCCTATCCCGAGGAGACCGAAAGCTTCCGCTACGAGCCGCGCGACAGCGACCTGAAGCTGGTGCCCGACCTTTCGACGCTGTCGGTGGTGCCGTGGGAAACCGATCCGACGGCGCAGGTGATCTGCGATATCGTCAATTCCGACGGCGCCGAGGTGTCCTACACGCCGCGCAACGTCTTGAAGCGCATCATGGGGCTCTACAGCGCCCGCGGCTGGAAGCCGGTCGTCGCGCCCGAAATCGAGTTCTATCTGGTCGCCACCAACGACGACCCGGATTATCCGCTGCATCCGCCGAAGGGCCGCTCCGGCCGTTCGATCCTCGGCGGTCAGGGCTATTCGATCGCCGGGATCAACGAGTTCGACGAACTGATCGACGACATCTATCACTTCTCGGAAAAGCAGGGTCTCGAGATCGACACGCTGATCCATGAAGAGGGCCCGGCGCAGCTGGAAATCAACCTGCGCCACGGCAATCCGATCGAGCTTGCCGACCAGGTATTCATGTTCAAGCGCACGATCCGCGAGGCGGCGCTGAAGCACGGCATCTACGCCACCTTCATGGCCAAGCCGATGCAGGGCCAGCCGGGTTCGGCGATGCACATCCACCAGTCGGTGGTGCATGAAGGCACGGGCAAGAACATCTTCTCCAATCCGGACGGTTCGCCCTCCAAGGAATTCTTCCACTTCATCGGCGGCATGCAGAAATACGTGCCGAGCGCGCTGGCAATGCTGGCGCCTTACGTGAATTCCTACCGCCGCCTGGCACCGAACATGTCCTGCCCTGTCAACAACGCCTGGGGCTACGACAACCGCACGACCGCCTTCCGCGTTCCGGTTTCGGATCCGCAGGCGCGGCGCGTCGAGAACCGGCTGCCGAGCTCGGATGCCAATCCGTATCTGGCGCTTGCCGCATCGCTGGCATCGGGTCTGCTCGGCATCACCAAGCAGATCGAGCCGACCGCCCCGACCGAGGATTCCGCCAACGAGGGATCGATCGACCTGCCGCGTGGCCTGCTGGAAGCGATCGCGCTGATGGAAGACGAGCCGGCCTTCGAAGAGGTATTTGGCGAAGAGTTCATCGGCCTCTATGCCGGCGTCAAGCGCGGCGAGTTCGAGACCTTCATGGAAGTGATCAGCCCCTGGGAGCGCGAGTTCCTGTTGCTCAACGTGTGAGGAGGCGTTCCTCATGGCTGTGAAGCAAGACTGGCAGAGCCCCATCGCGCCCGGCGTTTCCTGGTATCAGGCAACGGCGGGCGAGCGGGCGACCTATCCGGAACTTGACGGATCGAAGACATGCGACGTCGCCATCGTCGGCGGCGGATATACAGGGCTGCAGGCAGCCTATAATCTCGCCAAGGCGGGGGTGTCGGTCGTATTGATCGACGCCAACCGCTTCGGCGATGGCGCATCCGGCCGCAACGGTGGTCAGCTTGGCACCGGCCAGCGCTGGTGGCCGGAGGAACTAGAAGAGAAGATCGGCTACGAGCGCTCCAGGGCGCTGTTCGACCTGGCGGAAGGGGCGAAGAAGCATCTTCTCGATTTCGCCAGCGAACACCAGATCGACATCGAGTTCATGCCCGGGCAAATCAACGTGGCGCACAAGGAGAGCTACAAGCGCTCCTATATCGAAAACGCGGAGATCGCTGCCTCACGTTACGGCTATCCGCATGTCCAGTTCATGGACAGGCAGGAGACGCAGGAACGACTGGGTTCGAAGCGTTATTACTGCGGCGTACGCGACACCGGCACCGGGCATATCCACCCGCTGAAGCTTCTGATCGGGCTCGCCCGTGTCGCAGCCAATGCGGGCGCGCAGATCTTCGAGATGACGCCGGCAAATGCCGTGCGCAACGAAGGCGGCAAGGTAAAGATCGATACGCCGAAGGGGACGATCACCGCGGACAAGGCGCTGATTGCCTGCAACGGCTATATCGGCAATCTGGAACCGGTCACCGCAAGCCATGTGATGCCGATCCGCTCCTTCATCGGCGCGACGGCACCGCTCGACAGCTTTCCCTCGGTAATTCCAGGCAGCGAGGCGGTGGCGGACTCGCGCTTCGTGGTGCGCTACTTCCGCAAATCCAGGGATGGCCGGCTGCTGTTTGGCGGGCGCGAGGCCTATACGGCGGATAACCCGCGCGACATTTCCGATCATATCCGCCGGCAGATCACCGAGATCTATCCGGCTCTCAAGGATGTCGAGATCACGCATGCCTGGGGCGGCTCCGTCGGGATCACGATGCCGCGGCAGCCGTTCGTGCGCGAAGTGATGCCAAATGTCACATCGATCGGCGGTTATTCCGGGCACGGCGTCATGCTGTCAAATTACTGCGGCAAACTTTATGCAGAAACAGTGCTTGGAAAATCCGCCGATCTCGATCTCTTCAAGGAGCTCGATATCCCGGCTTTTCCAGGCGGTGCGGCAATGCGTGCCCCACTGCTGTTTCTAGCCTTGTCCTGGTTCGCGCTGCGCGACAAGTTTTAGGGCGATTGCGGGATTTCCTCTCGGGTCAATTCGCTTTAAAACCGGGACCCGAGAGATTCATTGCATCGCACACTGGCTTTTTTAAATCGATTAGATTAAAACGGCCGCCAACCAGACTGATTGAGAGAAAAGCTCATGAGCAGCCAAATCATTCCCGTTGAACCCTTTGACTATGTCGTCTTCGGCGGCAGTGGCGATCTCGCCGAGCGCAAGCTTCTGCCGGCGCTCTATCACCGCCAGATCGAGGGCCAGTTCACCGAGCCGACCCGCATCATCGGCGCTTCGCGCAGCCCGCTGACCGACGAGGAATACCGCAAATTCGCCCAGGAAGCTCTCAAGGAGCACCTGAAGAAGGGCGAGTATGACGAGGCTGAAGTCGAGAAGTTCTGCAAGCGCCTGCACTACGTATCGGTCGACGCCCGCTCCGACGGCGGCTGGGACAAGCTGAAGAAGCTGCTCGACGACGGCAAGGATCGCGTTCGCGCCTTCTATCTCGCCGTTGCCCCGGGCATTTTCGGCGATATCTCGCAGAAGATTCACGAGCACAAGCTGATCACCAAGTCGACGCGCATCGTCGTCGAGAAGCCCATCGGCCGCGACCTGGCTTCCGCCCTGCAGCTGAACGACACGATCGGCAAGGTCTTCAAAGAAGAGCAGATCTTCCGTATCGACCACTATCTCGGCAAGGAAACCGTGCAGAACCTGATGGCGCTGCGCTTTGCCAACGCTCTCTACGAGCCGCTGTGGAACGCCAACTATATCGACCACGTACAGATCACCGTGGCTGAAGCCGTTGGCCTCGAAGGCCGCGCCGGTTACTACGACACGGCTGGCGCGCTGCGCGACATGGTGCAGAACCACATCCTGCAGCTGCTCTGCCTGACGGCGATGGAAGTTCCCTCCTCGATGGACTCCGAAGCCGTTCGCGACGAGAAGCTCAAGGTGCTGCGCGCCCTGAAGCCGATCGACGCCTCGAATGTCGAGCAGTTCACCGTTCGCGGCCAGTACCGCGCCGGCGCGTCCGGCACCGGTCCGGTCAAGGGTTATCTCGAAGAGCTGGAAGGCGGCGTTTCCAATACCGAAACCTTCGTCGCCATCAAGGCCGAGATCAACAACTGGCGCTGGGCCGGCGTTCCCTTCTTCATCCGCACCGGCAAGCGTCTTGCCGGCCGCATGTCGGAAATCGTCATCACCTTCAAGTCGATCCCGCACTCGGTCTTCGACCAGTCTGCCGGCCGCATCAGCCAGAACCAGCTGATCATCCGCCTGCAGCCGGACGAAGGCGTCAAGCAGTCGCTGATGATCAAGGACCCGGGTCCGGGCGGCATGCGCCTGCGCAACGTTTCGCTCGACATGAGCTTTGCGGAAGCGTTCCATGTCCGTAACCCGGATGCTTACGAGCGCCTGCTGATGGACGTCATCCGCTCCAACCAGACGCTGTTCATGCGCCGCGACGAAGTCGAGGCGGCATGGGACTGGGTTGACCCGATCCTGAAGGGCTGGGAATCCACCGGCCAGCTGGTTCAAGGTTACACCGCAGGCACCTGGGGCCCGAGCCAAGCTATCGCACTCATCGAGCGCGACGGCCGCACCTGGCACGACAACATCTAGGATCAACAGCGATGGCAGCGACCATGCATGCTTTTGCCAATGCCGCGGAACTGGCCGCCAACCTTGCAGACAAGGTAGCGGACGAGCTTTCCAAGGCGATCGCAGCGAAGGGAACGGCCACCATCGCCGTTTCCGGCGGCTCCACGCCGAAAGCCTTCTTCCAGGCGCTTTCGACGCGGGACCTCGACTGGCCGAAGGTGACGATCACGCTCGTCGACGAGCGTTTCGTGCCCGCGACCAGCGACCGCTCCAACCATCTGCTGGTTGCCAGCAACCTGCTGCAGAACAAGGCAAAGGCGGCGCGGTTCCTGCCGCTGTTCCACGACACGGGCTCCGCGGAAACGGCCGCGAAGCTTGCCGCCGCGGAGACGGCATCGATCGGCAACCCGTTCGATATCGTCATCCTCGGCATGGGCGGCGACGGTCATACCGCCTCGTTCTTCCCCGGCGGCAACAACCTGGCTGTTGCGCTGGATCCAAAGACGCCGCGCGGCATCATCACCATGGAAGCGCAGGATGCGGGCGAACCGCGCCTGACCTTCACTTTCTCCAGCCTTCAGGACGCCAAGCTCCTGGTGCTTCATATCGAAGGCCAGGGCAAGAAGGACGTGCTAACGAAGGCTGAAGGCGCCGGAGACGAGGCAGAGATGCCGATCCGGGCCGTGCTGCGGCGGGCGGCGACGCCTGTCGATATCTACTGGGCTCCGTAAACCAAGCCTTCGGGCCGAGCCGCGAACATACAATTTGAACAGCAACCAAGGCAGGATAACTCCCATGTCCGCTAACGCACGCATTTCTGCGATCACGTCCCGCATTGTCGAGAGATCCAAACCGACGCGCGAGCGATATCTGGAGCGCCTGCGCGGCGCGGCATCGAAGGGTGCCGTCCGGTCGATCCTCGGCTGCGCCAACCTCGCCCACGGCTTCGCGGTCTGTTCCCCCGCCGAAAAGGACGCGCTCGCCGGCGACCGCGTTCCGAACCTCGGCATCATCACCGCCTATAACGACATGCTCTCGGCCCACCAGCCGTTCGAGACCTATCCGGCGATCATTCGGCAAGCGGCCGCCGAAGCCGGCGGCATCGCCCAGGTCGCGGGCGGCGTGCCTGCCATGTGCGATGGCGTTACCCAGGGACAGCCGGGCATGGAGCTCTCGCTCTTCTCGCGCGACCTGATCGCCATGTCGGCAGGCGTCGGCCTGTCGCACAACATGTTCGATGCGGCGCTGTTCCTCGGCGTCTGCGACAAGATCGTTCCGGGCCTGGTCATCGCCGCCCTCTCCTTCGGCCACCTTCCGTCGATCTTCGTGCCCGCAGGCCCGATGACGACGGGCTTGCCGAACGACGAGAAGTCGCGCGTGCGCCAGCTCTATGCCGAAGGCAAAGTCGGCCGCGCCGAACTGCTGGAAGCAGAATCCAAGTCCTATCACGGCCCGGGCACCTGCACCTTCTACGGCACCGCCAATTCGAACCAGATGCTGATGGAGATCATGGGCTTCCATCTGCCCGGTTCGTCCTTCATCAATCCCGGCACGCCGCTGCGCGAAGCGCTGACTCGTGAAGCCGCGAAGCGTGCGCTGGCGATCACCGCGCTCGGCAACGAGTTCACGCCGGCCGGCGAGATGATCGACGAGCGCTCGGTGGTCAACGGCGTCGTCGGCCTGCACGCAACGGGCGGTTCGACGAACCATACGCTGCATCTCGTGGCGATGGCACGCGCCGCCGGCATCCAGCTGACGTGGCAGGATATTGCCGAGCTCTCGGAAGAGATCCCGCTGCTGGCCCGCGTCTATCCGAACGGTCTTGCCGACGTGAACCACTTCCACGCGGCAGGCGGCATGGGCTTCCTGATCAAGGAACTGCTGAAGCAGGGCATGCTGCACGACGACGTGCGCACAGTCGCCGGTCAGGGCCTTGAAGCCTATACGATCGACGCCCGCCTCGGCGAGAACAACACTGTCGTGCGCGAGCCCTCCCCTGAGAAGAGCCACGATCCGAAGGTGCTCGCCAGCATCGAGACGCCGTTCCAGGCGAATGGCGGCCTGAAGATGTTGCGCGGCAATCTCGGCAAGGCGGTCATCAAGATCTCCGCCGTCAAGCCGGAGCGCCACATCATCGAGGCACCGGCGATCGTCTTCCACAGCCAGCAGGAGCTGCAGGACGCCTTCAAGGAAGGCAAGCTCAACCGCGATTTCGTTGCCGTCGTGCGCTTCCAGGGTCCGA
Source organism: Rhizobium sp. FG96 (assembly GCF_057808655.1). Classification (NCBI taxonomy): domain Bacteria; kingdom Pseudomonadati; phylum Pseudomonadota; class Alphaproteobacteria; order Hyphomicrobiales; family Rhizobiaceae; genus Rhizobium; species Rhizobium sp. FG96. The sequence goes on from NZ_JBMDIL010000014.1 coordinate 51,022, forward strand.
AGGCAAACGGCATGCCTGAGCTGCACAAGCTGACGCCGCCGCTCGGCGTGCTGCAGGACCGCGGCTTCCGCGTGGCGCTGCTGACCGACGGGCGCATGTCCGGCGCATCGGGCAAGGTTCCGGCTGCAATCCATGTCACCCCCGAGGCTGTCGAGGGCGGCCCGATCGCGCGCATCAAGGATGGCGATATCATCCGTCTCGACGCGATCCGCGGCACGCTCGAAGTGCTCGTCGACGCCGCGACCATGGCCGAGCGCGAGCCGGTGACGGCCGACCTCTCCGAGAACGAATATGGCATGGGCCGCGAGCTCTTCGCGCCCTTCCGCCGGGCGGTCGGCGCCTCCGACCACGGGGCGAGCGTTCTCTTCCACTGAAACGAAAAAAGCCCGCGAGACGATCGCGGGCTTTTTCTTTCGTGCCTTGCAGCCGATCAGCCGCGTACGTCGAGAACGTAGTCGCGATGAGCGGGATGCGTGCTGTAGACGAAGATCTTGTTCAGCTCCTTCTGCGTCAGCAGGCGCAGGAAGCGGACTTCGACGGTGTTGTTGGCATTCACCCGCATCAGCATGCAGCCGACCTTGGTGATGCGCGCATCCGGAATATCCAGATAGAACTGCTTCGGCAGATTGAACTGCGTCAGGATGGCGAGAACCGCCGAGCTCATGGAAATGCGGATGATATCGCAACGGCGCGAGGCCATGTGCATGACGCCCTTCTCGGTATATTCGAGACGCGCCGCGTTCATCGTGTCCTCCATTTTGAACCGCTGTTCGCGGTCGTACATGAAGGATTCTTCCTTATTCAAAAAATGCCCAGATGGCGATGGATTGGCAATACCCAAGACCGTAACCCCACTCAATACAATGGGGGAATGCTAGCAGCCGGGACTTAACAGAAGGTATTGGAGAGACACGTTTGGGGGCTTGTTTTCAAAGCCCCCAAATTTGGCCGCGACATCCTCAGCGGCGATAGGTGCGGCCTTCGGCATCGAAGAGATGCAGCTTCTGGCGATCGGCCGAGAACCGCATCTTCTGACCCTTCTTGATGTCGATGGTGCCCGGCAGCTTGACGATGATCGGTTCGCCCTGAACGAGGCCTTCGATATAAAGCAGCGTCACTTCGCCGAGCGCTTCGACGATCGAGACTTCGCCCTCGAACAGGTAGTCGTCGCCCGAGGCGATGATCAGATCCTCGGGGCGCACACCGAAGCTTGCCGACTTGCCCTTCTCCGACGCCGCAGTTGCGATATCGAGCGTGACCGACTTGCCGCCGGTGAGCGTCACCGTCGTGGCGCTACCAGCCTCGGCAACGACAGCCGGGATAATGTTCATGGCCGGCGAGCCGATGAACTTGGCGACGAAGAGGTTTGCCGGGCGCTCGTAGAGTTCGAGCGGGGCGCCGACCTGTTCGATATGGCCGGCGGAAAGAACGACGATGCGGTCCGCCAGCGTCATCGCCTCGACCTGGTCGTGGGTGACGTAGATCATCGTCGTATCGGCCATCTGCTCGTTCAGACGGGCGATCTCGATACGGGTTGCGACGCGAAGGGCCGCGTCGAGGTTTGACAGCGGCTCGTCGAAGAGGAAGACCTTCGGGTTGCGGCAGATGGCGCGGCCGATGGCGACACGCTGGCGCTGACCGCCGGAGAGCGCCTTCGGGAGGCGGTCGAGATATTTGGTGAGCTGCAGGCTCTCGGCAGCGGCGCGGACGCGACGGTCGATCTCCTGCTTGCTCTCGCCGGCGATCTTCATGCCGAAGGCCATGTTATCGAAGACCGTCATGTGCGGGTAGAGCGCGTAGGACTGGAAGACCATGGCGATGCCGCGCTTCGACGGCGGCACGTCATTGACGTGCTGGCCGTCGATGTACATGTCGCCGCCAGTGATGTTCTCGAGGCCGGCAATCATGCGCAGCAGCGTAGACTTGCCGCAGCCGGAAGGACCAACGAAAACGATGAACTCGCCCTGATTGATCTCAAGGTCGATGCCGTGGAGCACGTCCACGGAACCGTATGACTTGCGAATTTCCTTAAGCGACAGTCCTGTCATCAGTGCCTCCCTCTGATTTCTTAGGCGAGCCGGGCGAAATATGCGCCCCACGCCGGAATATCTATCTTCCCACCGTAGTTATTGCTGGTGAAGCCGTGACCCGTCAACGCCTGCCAGTTGCCCTCGGGCAGCGCCACGGCGGTTTCGGCAGCGCCCATATTGAAGACGCAGAGCAGCTTCTCGTTTCCATATTCGCGCATGAAGATCAGCGCGTCGCCCTGCGGCTCGGCAAAAGCGATCTCGCCCTTTGCAAAAGCCGGGAACTGCTTGCGGAAGGCGAGGAAGCGGCGGTAATGCTCCAGCACCGAGTTCTCGTCACCCTGCTGAACGCTGACGGCGCGCAGGATGTGTTCGACCGGAACCGGCAGCCACGGCTTGACCGTGGAGAAACCGCCCTGGGCGACCTGGCTGTCCCAGACCATTGGCGTACGGCAGCCGTCGCGACCCTTGAATTCCGGCCAGAACTGGATGCCGTAGGGATCCTGAAGATCCTGATAGGCCAGGTCGGCTTCGGTCAGCCCGAGTTCTTCGCCCTGATAGAGGCAGACCGAACCGCGCAGCGTCATCAACAGCGATGCATATTGCTTGGCGAAGGCATCGTGATCGGAGACCAGCGAGCCCCAGCGGCTGACATGGCGCATGACGTCGTGGTTGGAGAAGGCCCAGCAGGCCCAGCCATCGGGCGCCGCACGGCCGAAATCCTTCATCACCTCTTCGACGCGATCGGGCGACAGCGGATCGGGCGCCAGGAACTCGAAGGCATAGCACATATGCATCTTGTCGTTTCCGGACGTGTATTCGCCGACGATCTCTAGGCCGCGCTGGCTGTCGCCGACTTCGCCGACGGCGGCGATCGCCGGAAATTCTTCGAGCACGGCGCGGAAGCGCTTCAGGAACTCGAGATTTTCGGGGCGATTCTTGTCGTAGATATGCTCCTGGAAATTATAGGGGTTCACGGCCGGCGCAGTGGAGGCGTTGCGGCGTTCAGGTGCCAGCGCCGGGTTGTCGCGCAGCTGCTTGTCGTGAAAGTAGAAGTTGATCGTATCCAGGCGGAAGCCATCGACGCCGCGCTTCAGCCAGAAGCGGACGACATCGAGCAGACGGTTCTGCACCTCCGGATTATGAAGGTTCATGTCCGGCTGCGAGGTCAGGAAGTTGTGCATGTAATATTGCATGCGCGTCGGATCCCACGCCCATGCGGAGCCGCCGAAGATCGACAGCCAGTTGTTCGGCGGCGTGCCATCCGGCTTCGCATCCGCCCAGACATACCAGTCGGCCTTGGCATTGGTGCGGCTGGAGCGGCTCTCGACGAACCAGGGATGCTGGTCCGACGAGTGCGAGATGACCAGATCGATCATGACGCGGATGCCGAGACGATGGGCTTCGGCGATCAGCGTGTCGAAATCGACGAGCGTGCCGAAGATCGCGTCGACATTCTCGTAATCCGACACGTCGTAACCGAAGTCGCGCATCGGCGAGGTGAAGAACGGCGAGATCCAGATGGCGTCGGCGCCGAGGCTTGCGACATGTGGCAACCGGGCGGTGATGCCCTTGAGGTCGCCGATGCCGTCGCCGTTGGAGTCCTGGTAGGAGCGCGGATAGATCTGATAGATCACCGCGCCACGCCACCAGTCCTTGTCGTCAGCCAGTTGGGGTTGAGATGCCACGCTCATGTGCTTTCCTATGCGAAGTCAGGTCTTGGGATTGATCAACCGCCCTTGACCGAGCCCGCCAGCAGGCCGCGCACCAGATACCGTTGCAGCGCGAAGAAGACGCAGAGCGGCACGATGATGGTGACGAAGGCCGAGGCCGTCAGGATTTCCCAGTTGCCGCCGCGCGAACCGAGGAGCGCATTGAGCGCACCTGTAAGCACGAGGTGTTGCCTGTCGGTGCCGAGGAAAACCATGGCGACGAGCAGGTCGTTCCACACCCACAGGAACTGGAAGATCGCGAAGGACGCGAGCGCGGGGAAGGACAAGGGCAAAACGATTTTCACGAAGATCTCGAAATCGCTGGCGCCGTCTACGCGGGCGGACTCGATGATCTCCTTCGGCAGCCCCGCGATATAGGCGCGGAGCAGATAGATGGCGAGCGGCATACCGAAGGCGGTATGCGCCAGCCAGATGCCGGGATAGGTCTTGGACGGCGCGTCGAGCAGCATGCCGACCTGATTGTAGAGCCGCAGAAGCGGGATCAGCGACATCTGCAGCGGCACGACGATGAGGCCGACGACCAGCGCGATTAGCAGCGCGCGGCCGGGGAATTCCATCCAGCTCAGCGCATAGGCCGCGAAAGCCGCGATCAGGATCGGAATGATGGTTGCCGGGATGGTCACCGTCAGCGAGTTGATGAAGGACTGGCCGATCCCCTCGCCCGTCAAAACGGTGCGGTAATTGTCGAGGGTGAATTCCGGCGGCGTCGAGACCGCGACATAGACGCGGCGGCCGGCATCGTCATCGGTGAAGGCCGCCGGCTTCGAATAGCGGTAGCTGCCGTCGGCATTGACCTGCAGCGACAGGCCCTCGCCGAGATCGGCGGTTTCGCCGGCCTTGTAGGCGGAGGGCTGCTGGACGCGGGTACCGAAGGCGGTCAGCGAATGACCTTCCTGGCCCTGCAACAGGTTGCCCGCGATCACATAGGTCGCGCCTTCCTGTTTCTGCTGGTCGACGCCGCCGACGCGGGCGGCGACGGTGCGGGTGGAACCCGCGAACGAAGTCCACCAGCCGGAGACGACGATCTGGTCCTTGTCACGCAGCGCGCTGACGAAGATGCCGAGCGTCGGGATCAGCCAGATGATGACGATCAGGAGAACGCAGGCGTGAACGAACAGACGGGCGGGGCCGATCTTGAAGAAGCTTGCAGTCGCAGTCATCTCAGTGGCCTCCGAGTTCGCGGTTGGCGCGGCGGACGTTCCAGACCATGATCGGCGTCACGGCCAGCATGATGATCAGCGCGATGACGGCGCTTCGGCCGGAATCCCCGCCTCCGCGGAACATCCAGTCGAACATCAGGTTGGCGAGCACCATGGTCTGCCACTGGCCGTTGGTCATCGTCAGAACGATGTCGAAGACCTTGAGGACGAGAATGGTGATGGTCGTCCAGACGACGGCGATCGTGCCCCAGACCTGCGGCACCATGATGCGCCAGAAAATCTGCCAGCCATTGGCGCCGTCGATGACGGCGGCCTCGATCGTCTCCTCGGGAATGCCGCGAAGGGCAGCCGAGAGGATGACCATGGCGAAGCCGGTCTGGATCCAGATGAGGATGACCATCAGGAAGAAATTGTTCCAGAAGGGAACCGAGATCCAGACTTCGGGCGTGCCGCCAAAGAGCTGGACGATAGCGTTCAGCAGGCCGATCTGGACGTCGTTGCCGCCGCGATATTCGTAGATGAACTTCCAGATGACGGAGGCGCCGACGAAGGAGATCGCCATCGGCATGAAGACGATGCTTTTGGCGATATTGCCCCACCAGATGCGGTCGGTCATCACGGCGATGACGAGACCGAAGAAGGTGCAGGCGGCGGGCACAACGGCAAGCCAGAGGATGTTGTTGAAGATCGACTGGCGGAATTCGCGATCGCCCAGCGCCCATTGATAGTTGGCGAAGCCGACGAAATTGACGCCCGAGCGATCGTAGAACGACAGGATCAGCGTCGCGACGACGGGATAGACGAGATAGACGACGAGCAGAAGCAGCGCCGGGCCGATGAACAGCCAGGGGCGAATCAAGCCGCGGCGATTGAGATTGCGCGATGCGGCGCGGATGTCGCCATCCTTCACCGGCAGCGCCAGATCCAAGATCTTGTTCGAGAAATAAAAGTAGGCCGAGCAGGCGAAAACCGCCACGACCACCACGCCCAAAGCGGAAACTATCTGCGATAGCATTCGTCCCTCCCCTGCTACCCCTGTCTATCTGAAGGGCTTACGCCGGCCTGCGTCAACTTCTCTACGCGTTTGACCACAGTGCTGGCGCCGGCCGAACCCCTTTGAGGATCCGGCCCTGCATGCAGCGATGCCGCGGCCGAGCCGCGGCATCTGACAACGATGATTACTTGATGGCGTCCCAGGCAGCCTGGATTTCCTTGCCGGTATCTTCGGCAGACTTGCCGCCGACGAAATCGACCATGCCGGTCCAGAAGGCACCGGCGCCGATCTTGCCCGGCATCAGGTCCGAACCGTCGAAGCGGAAGGTCGTGGCCGTGGTCAGGATTTCCCCTTCGCGCTTCATCTGCTCGTTGGCGTAAGCCGCCGTGCTGACACCCTTGTAAGGCGTCAGGAAGCTCGACTGAGCCATCCAGACTTCATGGGCGATCGGGGTCTTCAGGAAGTCGACGAAGGCGCGGGCCGTCTTCGAGTCCTTGGCGATCGAGACCAGCGTGCCTGCACCGAGAACCGGCTTGCCGAGATCGGCATGCGAGGCATAGGTCGGCATGTAGAAGAAGTCGGCGTCCTGGCCGAGCTTCGTGCCTTCCGGGAAGAAGGACGGGATGAACGAAGCCTGGTGATGCAGGTAGCACTTCGGCGGAACGGCGAAGAGGCCCTTCGGGCTGTCGCGGAAGTCGGTCGAAGCCACGGCTGCAACGCCGCCATCGACATACTTCTCGTTCTTGGCGAACTTGCCGAATTCCTCGATCGCGGCAACGACGGCCGGATCGGTGAACTTCACTTCGTTCGTCGTCCACTTGTCGTAGACGTCAGGCTTCTGCGTGCGCAGCATGATGTCTTCGATCCAGTCGGTCGCCGGCCAGCCGGTTGCGCCGCCAGAACCGAGACCGATGCACCACGGAACGCCGCCGTCCTTAACGATCTGGTCGGTGAGAGCGAAGAGCTCTTCCATGGTCGTCGGGACCTTGTAGCCCGCTTCCTTGAAGTTTTCAGGCACATACCAGACCAGCGACTTCACGTCGGCCTTGTAAGGGAATGCGTAAAAGCCTTCCTTGCCGTCCTTGCCCTTGTAGGTGCCGTAACCGACCCAGCTGTCGCCGGCGCCGTAATTGTCCTTGACCCACTTGGAGGTATCGTCGCCGAGCGGCGTCAGGAAGCCCTTGCTGGCGAGGTCAGCAAGAAGGCCCGGCTGCGGCAGGATCGCGACGTTCGGCGGCGAACCGGCCTGGGTGTCGATGACGATCTGCTGCTCGTAGTTTTCCGAGGACGAGTAGGTGGCTTCGATACCGGTCGCTTCGGTGAAATAAGCAAGAATGCTGCGGAAGAAGGCTTCATCTTCGCCGCGCCACGGTCCGAAGATCGTCAGCGGCTGACCCTTGAGGTCGGCATGCGATGCCTTGAATTCGTCGTAGCTCTTCCAGTTGAACTTGGCGTCCTGCCCCGGAGGAAACTTGAGATCGGCAGCAGAGACGCTACCTGCAAAAAGCGCCGCCGCAGCGACGCCCATCAGAAAAATCTTTTTCATGTGATCAACCTCCCATCACAATCCCAACCGCACTTTCAGCCTCTCACCGGAGCCTTTCAAAGCGCTTTGACAACAAAGTCATTCCACTTTCCTCCGAACGGAGTCAAGCTAATTCGCGAATACCGCGCAAACACTGGCAAATTTCGCGTTGCAGCAACGCTTACACGGGAATATGGAGCGATTTTTCTTGAGTCAAGCGGACCAAATGCTACATAATTTAAAAGCGCTTTGAACGGTCCGGGAGAAACCGTTGCGTGCAGAAACCGGCGGAGGAAGCATAGCACGTGAATCTCAAACAGCTATCGGAATTGCTCGGTCTTTCCCAGACGACCGTCAGCCGCGCCCTCAATGGCTACCCCGAAGTCAATGAGGCGACGCGCGAGCGTGTGCTCCAGGCTGTCAAGGAAACCGGCTATCGCCCGAACAAGGCGGCCCAGCGCCTGGCGACCGGCAAGGCGGGCTCGATCGGCCTCGTGATGCCGACCGCTCCCGGCCATCAGTCCGACGTGCATTTCGGCGAATTCCTGGCGGGGCTTGGCGAGGAAGCGCTGCGTCACGACTTCCATTTCGTGATCATGCCATCGGACCCCGATGACGAGGTCGGCGCGCTGCGGCGGCTGGCGATCAGCGGCAATGTGGATGCGCTGTTCGTCGCCTATATGCGCGGCCACGATCCCCGGCTTGCGATGCTGAAATCGCTTTCGACGCCCTTTGTCGTCCATGGCCGGTCGCATGGAACGGAGCCCGACTACCCCTATCTCGACATCGACAACGAAGCCGCCTTCTACGATGCGACGAAGCTCCTACTGCAGCTCGGGCATACGCGCTTCGGGCTCATGAACGGCCCGGCGCATCTGGATTTCGCAATCCGGCGGAGAGAAGGCGTCGAGGCCGCGCTTGGCGAGCGCGGGCTGCATCTCAACGAAGACTGCATGAGCCACTCGCTGATGACGGACGAACAGGGGATGGTGGCGATGGAGCAGTTCCTGCAGCTGCCGGAGCGGCCGACGGCGATCCTCTGTTCAAGTACGGTGCTGGCGCTCGGCGCCATCCGCGCCGTCAACCAGGCGGGACTGAAGCTCGGTGAAGACATCTCGCTGATCGCCCATGACGACGTGCTGCCGCTTCTGAAGCCGGAGAATTTTTCCGTGCCGCTGACGACAACGCGCTCGTCGCTGCGCGCCGCAGGCGCCCGCATCGCGCAGCGCCTGATCGGAACGGTCAAGCAGACCGCCGCCTTCCCCGAGCAGGAGCTCTGGAAAGCGGAACTGATCGTCAGGGGATCGACAGGCCCTGCCCCGCGCAGCTGATCAGAACTGCGGCGGCTTCTGGCCTGCGGTGCGGTGAGCGGCGATCACGGTATTGGCCATCAGCATGGCGATCGTCATCGGGCCGACTCCACCCGGAACCGGGGTGATGACCGAGGCAACCTGTTCGGCTTCCGCAAAGGCGACGTCGCCGACGAGGCGGGTCTTGCCTTCACCCTTTTCCGGTGCCGGAACGCGGTTGATACCGACATCGATGACGGTTGCGCCGGGCTTTACCCAATCGGCCTTGACCATCTCGGGACGGCCGACGGCTGCGACCAGAATATCGGCATTGCGGCAGACGGCCGGCAGATCCTTGGTGCGCGAGTGCGCGATGGTGACGGTCGCATTGGCGTTCAGCAGCAGCTGCGCCATCGGCTTACCGAAGAGGTTCGAGCGGCCGATGACGACGGCGTTCAGACCGGAGAGGTCTTCACCATGCGTGCGGCGAACGAAGACCATGGCGCCGGCCGGCGTGCAGGAGACAAGACCGGTTTCGAGATCGCCGGTGGCGAGCTTGCCGGCGTTGACAACGTGCAGGCCGTCGACATCCTTTTCCGGCAGGATCGACTGGATGATCGGCTCGCTGTTCAGCGGCTTCGGCAGCGGCAGCTGCACGAGAATGCCGTGGATCGAGGCGTCATCGTTCAGCGATGCGACGAGAGCGGCAAGCTCTTCCTGCTTGGTTTCGGCCGGCAGCGTGTACTGCACCGACTTGAAGCCGCATTCCTTCGCCATCTTGCTCTTGGAATTGACATAGGCATGGCTTGCCGGGTCATCGCCGACGATCACCACTGCAAGACCCGCCTTCACGCCGCTCTGCTTTTCGAGCGATGCCGTCGCCGCCTTCACGGTTTCGATCACCGAAGCGGCTACCTGCTTGCCATCGATCACTGTCGTCACGCGTCTCTCCCGCCTGTGCCATCGCGTGCGAAGCTAGGCCTTCGCCCGCCACGCCGTTTGCCTCAGAACGCCCTATCCTGTTTAAAAGCGGCAAATGCAAGGGCAATGATGCCGCCGCGCGAGGAGAAATCGCAGTTAGCGGCCAGTTGCCGCATAGCTCTGGAAGCGGCTGCGCAACTCTGCCAGTTCGGCCCGCAGCGCGGTGAGATCGTCCGGCTGCTCCGGCTCGGGCTCCGGCTGCTGGACGGCGGGCGGCTCGACGATCACCGGGATATCCAGGAGATCGAGCGGGTCTTCCTGTCGCCTGCGAAACAGGCCTGACAGCATCGAGGCCGCGAGACCGATGATCAGGCCGATGCCGCCGCCGATCGCGGAGCGAAGGGGCGTGCTGTAGCCGGTCGCGATCGCGAAGACCTGCGGAGCGACCTGCATGGAGATGTTGCCGTCGCCCATGCCAGCCTGAGGCAGGGTCGTATCGAGCCGCGACTTGGCTGCATCCGCCTTGTCGCGCAGCTCAGTCAGCTTGGCGAGATCGACGCCGGTATCGCGGCTCTGGGCGATCAGGCCGTTGCGTTCGTCGCTGAGCTTGCGGCGCGCGTCGACGGCGGATTTGGCATCGACGGCGGCATCCTTCGCCTGCACCGAGACTTCGCGGGAGAGCTTGTCGCGAAGTCCATCGACGATCCCCTGCTGGGCAAGAAGCTTCGGGTGACGCGGGCCGAGATCGATCGAGAGCTGCGAAAGCGTTGCCTTCTCGGCGGCATATCTGTCACGCGCGTCCAGCAGCACTGGCGACATCATATCGGTGGGCAGCACGCCATCGACGACATCGGCCGGTTTGGCCGCCTTCAGGCGATCGGCGCGCTCCTTCGAGAGGGTAATACGCTGTTCGGCAACCTTGAGATCGGCATCCAGCTGGTTGATCCGCTGCTGAAGGTCGATGGCAACCTTGACGTTGCCTTCACCGGTCTTGGCCGTGAAAGCGTCAAGTTCGGCGCGGGCCTGCTCATAGGCCTTCTTCAACGTGCCGTCCGATCCGGCAGCACTGCCTGCCGGCGACGCGAGCAGCATGCCTGACAGGCGCGCGGCGATCTGGCGGGATTTCTCGGCGCTTGCGGTGGAGACATTGAGCCTGACGAGCCCGGTGCCGCCATCCGGCACGGCTTCGACGGCTGCTGCCAGAGACGCCTCGGCGCGGGACGCGGCGTCTGCCGCCGCCCCGTTGCCGGACAAAAGATCGAGGGCGATGCCGACGGCGTTGGGCTTCTCGCCAGCGAATTCAGGATCGCGGTCGAGCTTCAGCGACACCACGGCCGCGGCGATCATCGGGGCGGAGACCAGCTTCTTCGCGGCCGCCTGCGTCAGCGCCGGACGAGTCGCCGTATCGCCGCCGACATGCAGCACGGTGGCGGCGGCATAGCGGACGGGCGCCTGCGGCATCATGAGCGGAAAGGCCGCGCCGAGCATCAGGCCAACAAGCGCAAACGCAATCGGCTTCAAGGGAAGATGGAGCGGCTCGTCATCGACGGCTGCGGGGATGTCGTTGGTATTGGCGGGGACGAATACCGGTTCCGGCAGCTGCGGAATGGCGGCAGGCTGGACCGGGGGCTTTTCTGCTTTCACCGGCTGCGATGGCGCGTCATTGGCGGGCGCGAACTGCGGAGCGAGAATGGCTTCGATACGGCTTGTCAGCGGAGCCTCTGCCCTCGCCCGCGCCTGGCGTTGCTCTTCGAGCGCCTTTTCGATGACACGCAGCAATTCGGCTTCGGAGGGACGAACCGCAGGCGCATGACCGCCGCGCGATGCTTCCCGCGCGCCGAGCGGGGCGCCTGTCCGTCTGCCGTTCAATGCCTTATTGTCATACATGGATGCCACTTCTCACGCACGTGATGGTCCGGCCATTACCCGCGGCTCAGCGAGTATTAATCGAGCCTAAACAATCATGGCAAAGAAATGGTTAATGAACGGTTCAGGAGGCCGCTATTGATGCGTTCCGCTGCGCTTCTGCGGCGGCAGAGAATTGCCGCGATCACCATCAAGCTTCAACATCCGCTCGCGCCGGCTGAACCGGTATTGCAGCACATGAAACAGGAAGACCGGAATGCCGACGACATAACGGCGCCAGAGGCGGGATGGCTCCTGGACCAATCGGTAGGCCCATTCGAGCCGCATCATCCGCACCGTTTCCGGCGCGCGCGGGATCTCGCCCGAGACGAAATCGAAGAGCGCGCCGACCGTCAGCACGAGACGGGCATGTTCCGGGCGGACATGGCGATGCGCCCACTTTTCCTGCAGCGGCGTGCCCATACCGATGATCAGCATGTCGACCTTCTGGGCGTCGAGCTCGGCGATGACATCGACGGGATTGTCCTTGTCGAAATAACCATCGGAAATGACGACGAATTCGTGCCAGGGCGCATGCTTGGCGAAATTCGCCGCAGCGCGCTCGACGACGGCGCGCTTGCCGCCGATCAGGCCGACGCGGCGCGGCGTCTCCATGAAGGTCAGCAGTGCGGGGACGAAATCCGTGCCGTTGAGATTGGCCGGGAACGGGCCGCCATGCGAAACCTGCGAGGCGATGTTGAGGCCGATACCATCGGGCAGAACCAGGTTCTGTTCGAGGATGTCGCGATATTCCGGATCGCGCAGCGTCATCAGCATGTTGTGGGCATTGACGAAGGAGATGACCGTCTGGCCGACCGGCAGCGACGCCAGTTCGTTGATGAAGACGAGCGCGTCGTCCCATCCGAGATCGCAGACCGGCACGTCGAAAATCGTGCGGCGCGAGGCCATAACCGCGAAATTCGCGATCAGATTCATCCCAACCTCCTGCAGGGGGTGCTTCATGCGCCCAGCATCCCGGAAAACAAGCGACAGACGGCACTCCTGCCGGTGATGGCGGGGAGCGTGGCTGGCAGAGCCTGCAGCCGCTATCCCGGATGCAGAGCCATGACAGGCCTGAACCAAGGGTATATCAGCTCAATTTCAAACAACCTTTAGGAAAACCCGTCGCATTGCGGGAACCGGGGAAAGCAACGGTTAACCATCACCGCCCCGAAAATGCAGATGGCGCCCGTGGGGCGCCATCTCGATCTGGACGATGAATACGATCAGTGCGCGGCCGGCGCCGCTGCCGCATCCTCTGCAGGTGCAGCTTCGACGATCTTGACCGGCTTGCCCATCTTCGGCTGCTGGCCGGAGGTGGCGGCTTTCTGATCTTCCTTCGACAGATAATCGAGCTGCTGCAGCATGACGTCGGCGATGTAGTCGCCGCCCAGCCGCTCGTTCATGCCCTTCTTGACCGCATCGCGGAATGCCTGCGGATCGAAGGACTTCACCTTGCTGATATCGACCATCTTGTTGCCGACGAGCAGCGTGAACAGCTGATCCGTCGTCATTTCCGTCAGCGGCAGCGTGGCGCCCTTCACGACATCCTTGTTCATCATGAAGTTCAGCTGGCCGATGAAATAGCCGGTTACTGCGCCATCGCCGATGATCGGAATGGTGACGGTCTCGCCTTTGACAAGCTCGAGCTGCGCCTGCTTGGAATCGTCCGGCGGCGGCGCTGGCGCGGTAGCCATCTTCACCGAGAAATAGACCGAAGCCAGCGTGATGACGCAGACCCAGATGCCTGTAAAGACGAGTTTAAGCATCAGTTATCACGCGCGACGAATTGTTCCTGGGAATAGGTGCCATCGGCATCCGCATCCTGCACGGCGCTCTTCAGGAGATCGGCGACGGCACGGACGGCTTCGAGGTGAGCCTCGACGCGGCGCGCGTTGAGCGTCAGCTTCTTCTTCAGACCATGCAGCTGGTCGAGATGCGAAGCGGCAAGTTCAGCCGGATCGGTATCGCGGAACAGCATCGACAGCTCATACAGGCAACGGCTCTTGTGCGCGTTCGATACCTTGAGGTCGAACTGCGGATCGGCACCGATGCGCGTATTCTCGTTATCGATGATCATTTCCAGGCGGCCGAGGACCGATTTGATACGATATTCGTTCGAGATTATTTCCATTTTTATCCTCGGCTATGCTTCTTTACTGGACTTGGTCTCCGCCGTCGGCGTGCCAAATGTCTTGCGCTGGAATTCGTCGATCATGCTGAAGGCGACCTTGCGGTCATCCTGGTCGGCAGTGGCGTTGACGATGCCGCCTTCCTTCTTGCGAAGGGCATCGTGATAGAGCTGCTTGGCGATGCCGATGCCGTCACCCTTGGAGATGACGTTACCGAGCTGCTCGGCCATCATGCCCTTCCAGATGTCGCCGGTGGCGCCCTTGCCGTAGACCTGCTCGCTGTCGCTCGGCAGCATGTTCTTGATGAAGTTCTGCAGAACCATAGATTCGAACTTCCGGTAGGTTTCCGGAATCTGTTCGGTCTTTTCGCGATTCTTGACGTCGTCGAGGCCGGTTTTCGCCGTGCTTTCGAGTCCTTCGATCTTCGAGGAGAAGCCATTGCCGTTCTCGGCAAGGCTGGTTGCCCGGAACGCAGCACGGGCTGCCTTCAGTTTCTCCTGGGCGGCCGCGACCTCTGTCGGGTCGGCAGCTTTGACAACGTCCAGGACAAGATCACTGGGGGGCGAGATAGCCAATGTCACAATCCTCTAATGTAAGGTTGTGGCGATTATTATTTTTGAAGCTTGCTGGAGGCTGGCGTTGCAAATTTCTGGTCGATGATATCGTAGACCGCATTGTCATCGGCCTCGCGGCGCTCGGATTCCAGGGCTTCTTTCATCCCCTCCTCCAGCCTGTCACCCTTTGCGCGCTCGCGCTGCAGGCGCATTTCGTGCAGCTGCTGGATGCCCGTCAGCTGTTTGTCCTTGGTGCTGAGTCGCTCGAAGCGGTCGGCATAGCTCTGCGAGAAGGCGCGGTGAATCGGATCGACGGAGCCCAACGCATCGATGACATTGTCCATCGACTGATTGACCTCGACGCGCTGGCGCGCCGTTTCGGCCAGGTCGTATTCGGCCATCTGCTCGAGATGACGCTGCACCGCGACCAGGCGCTTCAGCTTCTGAGACCGGGTCTGTTCCGCCATTGCTCTAGAGCCCTATGAAGACAGTGGGGAAGGACTGCGCAAACTGGCTGATCAGGGCCGCGACCGAGAAATAGAACAGGAAGAGCCCGCCGAGCAGCAGATAAGGCGTCGAGATGAAGTAGACCGGGATCTGCGGCGCCAGCTTGTTGATGAAGCCGATCGAGACGTTGAACATCATGCTGTAGATCAGGAACGGGCTCGAGAGCCGGAGCATGATGTAGGTGGTCGAGACCAGCGTATCGGTGAGCGAGATCAGGTTGGCGCGCATGTCGCCGGGGCCGCCGAAGGGCATGGTCGTGTAGGAATCGACCAGCGCCTTGAAGACGATGTGATGGAAGTCCATCAGGAAGAGAACCATGATGCCGGCGAAGGTGATGAAACCGGACAGGCTGGTTTCCTGCGAATCTTCGACGACGTCGTTACCGGCCGGCGAGGTGTAGCCGACCATCATGGCGATGATCGTCGCCGCGAACTGGAAGCCCATCGTGTAGACGCGGGCCAGAAGGCCGTACATGACGCCGATCAGCGATTCGGTGAAGATCAGGCCGATATAGGTGGCGCTGGTGCCGCTGACCGAGGGATAGACCGTATCCCACATCATCGGCAGCAGGGCGAGAGACAGACCGGCAGCAACGAAAACCCGCAGGATTTCAGGCACGCGTGCCGAGGAAAACCCCGGCATCGCCAAGACGCAACCACCAACCCTGCAAAAGATCAGAAAGAGCGCAAGGATGGTGCCCTGCGGGTCTGTTATCATGAAACCGAGCCCAAAATCTTTATCTCGATGCCCTTCGCCAACTCGACGTGGGACAGAACCGGAAGCGTCGCGAACAAGCGTTCGATGATCATGCGCACATAGGAGCGCGTTTCCGGCGACGTGACAAGGCAGAAAGGCAGGCCGCGATCCATGAATTCACGGATAACCTTCGTCGCCTGCTCGCTGAACTCTTCGAGAGCACGCGGATCGATGTCGAATTCGACAACTTCGCCCTTGTTGTCGCGCTTCAGAGCCTGGTGGAAGGCGAGATCCCACTTGCTGCCGAGTCGCAGGACGCGGAGCACGCCGTTGTCGGCAAGGTCGCCGCAAATCTGCTGCGCCATGCGGATGCGGACGTGTTCGACGATCTGCTCGGTCTTGCGGACATGCGGCGCGAGCTCGGCGACGGCTTCGAGGATCAGGTGCAGGTTGCGGATCGAGACGCGCTCGGCGAGCAGCAGCTTCAGCACCGCCTGCAGGCCCGAATAGGACATGTGCGAGGTGCAGATTTCGTCCGCCAGCTTCTTGTATTCCGGATCGAGCCGGTCGATCAGCACCTTGACGTCCTTATAGGACAGGAGCTGCGGCAGGTTGTTGCGGATGACTTCGCTCATATGCGTCAGGACGACGGAGACGTTGTCGATCGGCTGGAAGCCTTCGCGCTTCAGATCTTCGGTAAAGGCTTCGAGAACCGAAACCGCCGGCATGCCGAAAGCGGGTTCGCGGATTTCGTCTCCCGGAATGCGCGGCTTGCGGCCAGAACCGGTGACGACGAGCACTTCGCCGACACGCAGCTGGTTCGATGCGACGGTCGTGCCGTGGATGCGGATCTGGTAGGACTTTTCGGCGATCGCGATATCGTCGGTGACCTTGATCTCGGGAACGACGAAACCGTATTGCGTCGCGAACTTCTTGCGCATCTTGCCGACGCGGAAGGCGAGTTCCTGATGTGCGCCGAGCAGGCGGGTCGAGACCATCTTGCCGAGTGCGAGCTCGATTTCCGAGGTACGCAGGACCGACTTGACCGAGTCCTTCTCGAGCTCCTTGCTCTGGACGACCTTCTTTTCTTCCTGTTCGCGGCGGATCTTGTTCTCAGCCTCGATCTGGCGCGGGATGAACCAGGCGCCGAAAGCCATCAGGCCGCCGAGCAGCATGAAGGGGACGGTCGGCAGACCGGGCATCAGGCCGAGGATGGCCATGAGGGCGGCCGAGACCGAGAGAGCGCGCGGATAGCCGGAGAGCTGACCGATAACCGCTTCGTCGGTGGAGCCGACATTGCCGCCGCGCGAAACCAGGAGGCCTGCAGCGAGCGAAACGATAAGAGCCGGCATCTGCGACACGAGACCGTCGCCGACAGACAGCTTGACGAAGACGTCAGCCGCTTCGCCGATCGGCATGCCGTGGCGGAAATAGCCGATGATGATGCCGCCGAAGACGTTGATGCCGGTGATCAGAAGGCCGGCGACAGCGTCACCGCGCACGAACTTGGACGCACCGTCCATGGCACCGAAGAAGGAGCTTTCTTCTTCGAGTTCCTTACGGCGGCGCTGGGCTTCCTTCTCGTCGATGATGCCAGCCGAAAGGTCGGCGTCGATCGACATCTGCTTACCGGGAATGGCGTCCAAGGTGAAACGCGCGCCGACTTCCGCGATACGCGTCGCACCCTTGGTGATGACGATGAAGTTGATGGTGATCAGGATCAGGAAGACGATCAGACCGATCACGAAGTCGCCGGACATGACGAGGCTTGCAAAGCCGGCGATAACGCCACCGGCCGCATCATGACCTTCGTTGCCGTGCGAAAGGATGACGCGCGTCGTGGCGATGTTCAGCGCCAATCGCGTCATGGTCGCGATCAGCAGAATGGTCGGGAATGACGAGAATTCCAGCGGCTTCTTGATCCACAGTGCGACCATGAGGATCAGCACCGAGAAAGCGATCGAGAATGCCAGGCCGAGGTCGATCAGAAATGGCGGAATCGGCAGGAAGAGAATGCAGATGATAACGATGATGCCGAAGGCAAAGCCGATATCGCGCAAACTCGGTGCGGATTTGGGAAGCGGTAGTGCAGGTGGTTGCGCCATAACTGGTTCCGTCTCTTCATGAGAGGAGGCGGATACCGGGACCCGCCCTATTCGGATCGACAGTTAAATGGCGAAGCTTGCGCGAAGATGGCTCAGAAGCCGGACTGGATGCGCGAGAAAACCATGTCCGTGAAAATCGAAATCTGCGAGCCGACGAAGGGCGCCGAGATGCCGACGGTAATCAGGACGGCGACGATCTTCGGAACGAAGGTCAGCGTCGCTTCCTGGATCTGCGTAAGGGCCTGAATGAGCGCGATGATCAGACCGACGACCATGGCCGCAGCAACCGCGGGGCCCGCCGCGACAAGCACGGTCCAGATGGCTGCCTGGAACAGATCGAGTGCATCAGCTTCATTCATCAGGCAACCTCATATCGCCCTGGGAGAAAAGTCCGGCGCGAGCCGGACTTAGGTGTTGGACGAGCTGCCAGAGCTGCTGTTATCGCCTGTCGTGGTCGAGCCGTCCGTCGGGGTCGTCGCCGGCGCCGAATCAGAGATCGTGACGCCAGTCTGGACGAGAATTTTACCGCCATCCTTCGTCGTTGCAATGATGCCGTCGGAATAAACCTTGACCGAGGAGATGACGCCTTTGACGCTACCGTCCGCGCTTTCCATGTACTTGCCGATGTAGCTGCCGGCCTGAGTGAGGCTGGAGCTGGAAAGCAGCGTGTCGAGCTTGGTATTCGTCTGGATCGTCTGTTCGACCTGCGAGAAGCTGGCGAGCTGAGACATTTGCTCGCTGGCATCTACGGGATCGGTCGGATCCTGGTTCTTCATCTGCGCGATCAGCAGCTGAAGGAAGTTATCGTAGTTCAGCGTCGCCTTCTGCTGGGCAGAAGACGTGCTGCTCGACGAGGACGAAGTGTCCGTCGCTCCGACGCCGCTTACCGCCATGGTGCGATCTCCTTGCGGATCTGTTCGACCATCGCCGGCGCCATTTCCTGCGTGTTGAGGATGTTGTCCTCAATGGCGTAGAGCGAGCGGATCGCCTTGAGAGCATCAAAGGCGCGGCCGGTCGAAACCAGACCGTCGATGCGCTTCAGTTCGGCCAGAACTTCCTCGTTGCGGAAGCAGGTGAGCAGCATGGTGATCGACTTGCGGAACATCGCCGTCGACTGTTCCTTGCCTTCCGGATTGATGAGGATCATCTGCGCGATGAAGTAAAGCTGGCGCAGAGGCGTCGTGGCATCTTCCGGCTGCAAGACGTGATTTTCGAGAAGGAAGGTCACATCATTCAGGAATTCCAGCGCGACCTTGCGGTCAACGCGCAAAACCGCGCCGTTGATGAAGATTCTTTCCCCGGCTTTAAGTGAAATGCGAAGTGTACTTTTCATTTAAGTCCATCCCTGATGATGGTGGTAATGTCGATAATGCCCTGGTAGTTGTCCGATTGCCGCCGTCTGATCCTGTCGCATTCCTTCAAAATCCAGATTGCGATCGAAATCAGATTGGCGCGGAGCTCAATCTCAAGCTGATTGTCCGGGTGCTTCAAGTCCTCCACGAAGCTGACCCAAACGCGGCGGGTGTAAAACAGCGCCTCGATGGCTTCCCGGCCGTATTTTCCCTTGTCGCGCGCCGCGGCAAGCATTTCGATAGACCGATCGAGAACTTGTCGTTCCCTTTCTTTTGCATCGGCCACCGAGTCTTGCATGACCTCGGCATAAGAGAACTGATACATTCATGCATCCTTCTAGGTACCTTTGATCATCAAAGGTAGTTTACGAGGCTCAACTGCTGGATCTTCGAGATGATCGTGTAAGAGGTCTGAAGCTGGGTTTCCATGTTCTTGACGATCGTGGTCGCCTCGACCGGATCCACGCCCGTGAGATCGATGAGTTTGCCCTGCAGAATGGTGGACTGAGCATCCAACGCATCGTTGGACTTCGTCACACGCTCCTGCGAGAGACCAAGCTGGCTCTGCTGGCCCGTCAGACCGTCAACGGCCCGGCCTGCATAGTCAATTGCGCCATCCGACAGACCCGCCATGCCGGCCGTTCCAAGCCCCTGACCGGCCAGGGCCTGCGTCATGATCGTCGCCATGGCGAAATAGCGCATGCCGTCCGAATTGGCATTGGTCGAAGACGTGACGACTTCCGAATTGCTGATGCGGCTGGTCATGTTCTGGTTCGATGCAGAAGACCAATCGCCCCAAGCCGGCGGGTTCGTGACGTAAGCGCCTGACGTCGGCACCGGTGCGCCGACCGGATAGCCTGCCGGCAACGTGTCACCGGTGAACATCGGCTCGACGAACGTCGTCATGAAATTCTTCATGTCGGTTTCATCGAGATCGGCAACCGTCTTGGGATTGCCGGTGACGGGATTGGTCAGGCCGCTGGCATAGGCCTGCAGATTGGTCTGCATGGCGCTGATTGCTGCAGAGCTCTGGTCGGTCAGCGGCGGCACATCGGTGTTGACGCCGGAGAAGAGGTACTCGCCGTTGGCAGAGGAGTTCGCAGTCCCCATCAGCGTCGAGAACGCGCTGGATGCCTGCTGCAATGTGACGCTGATCGTCGTCGCGCTTTCGCTGCCCTTAAGCGCCGTCAGCTTGGCCATCAGATCGTCGGCAGAGCTGTTCAGGTCACCGAGACCGTTCTGCGACATTTCCAGGCGAAGGTTGACGACGGAATTGCTGTCCTTGATCGACTTGATACGGTCGATTTCGCGGTTGAAGTCGATGCTCTTCGCCGTATTCACACCGAGCGCTACGCCGACGTCGGCGTACATCTTGGTGCTGGCCTCGACTGCCGACTGAACCATCTGGTTCTGCGACTGACGGATCGTCAACCGCATGGCGTTCTGAATGGCCGAACTAGAAATGAATGAGCTTTTCATCGTTAACTCGCAATATCCAGCAATGACTTCAGCATTTCATCGACGGCGTTCAAAATCTTCGTCGCCGCCTTGTAGGACTGCTCGATATCGAGCATCAGCGTCAGCTCCTCGTCGAGGTTGACGCCAGTCTCGTTTGAATAGGCCTGGTCCGAGCGCGACAGAGCAGCCGACGTGTTCTCAGAGGCATCGCTGGCGCTGCTGCGGTACTGTTCGAGCCAACCGACAGAGTTGGCGGCAAAGTCCATGATGCTGACGTTGGAATCGATGCCCGAGCCGGTGTTGAAACCGACTACGCCGGTGCCCGGGTCGAAATCGACCTTCGCGCTCATGGCATTGTAGTATTTGTCGAGCTGCGCCGTGTAACCGCCATTGCCCGTAGGATTCGTATTGAAATAGGGCGGCGTCGTCGGGGCAGGTACCGGATCGTTGATCGAACCGTCACGAAGCTTCATGGGGTCGCCACCTTGTGAGGTGATGACCGCGGAGCTTACCTTGATCGAACCTGCCAAGCCTGAGATGATCGGGCTGGTGGCTGGGTTCGTGGTCGTATCGATCGGCGGCATTCCGCCGACAGCGCCGGTCGAATCCGTCCATGTGAACAAGCCTGGCTTCGTCGAACTGCCGTCGGAGTTGGTCTCCGCGAACATGTTGATGAGGCCCTTGGCGATTTCGTCCAGCTGGTTCTGGAACTTCGGCGCGACGTCATCGCGAATCTGCAGAAGCGCCTGAAGGCTTCCCTGGCCGGAGGTCGTGCCGCCCTGCCCCATGGCGAGAGCCACGCCGTCAATATAGACACCGTTGCCCTTGTCGCTCGCCTGGTAGGTCGGCGTCGGCGTGAATTGAACCGAGCGCGGAACGGTGTCGAAGAGTACGACGCCATCGGCAGTGTAAAGCGCCATGTCGTTGCCGCTGCGCGACACCGGATTGACGCTGACGATGCTGGAGATCTGCTTCAGCAGCTTGTCGCGCTGATCCAATGCATCCGACGGGTCGGAGTTGGTGTTGACTGCATTCTTGACGGCGTTGTTGGCCGTCTCGAACTGCGAGAGCAACGAGTTCAGCGTGTCAACCTGGGTCGCGATCGACTTGTCTGCGGCCGCTCGGGTATTCTGAACCGATGCCGTAGCGTTGTTCAGCGAGTTTGCAAGGTCTTGCGCTGCGCTGATCGCGCCCTGTGCGGCGACGGCGTTGTTCGGGGACGTCTGGAATGCGCCGAGCTTTTGCTGGAAGGCGGCGAGGTATGAGGACGGGGACGTCTCATAATCGTTACCGCCGAGAATGCTCTTGACGTCTTCAAGGCCGTTCAACAGCGTCTGCTGTGCACTGTCCTGCGAGTTGCTTGCAAGGTACTGGCGCAGGAGAGCATCCTCCTGCGCACGGTCGATCTTGACTACCGATGCGCCATCCAGCGACGTGCTGATCATCGCCTGCCGGCGCACATAGTCCTTGTTGCCGGCATTGGCGATATTCCCCGACACGATCGCGCTCTGCGTGCCCGTGTTGTTGAAGATGCTTTGAGCCGTATTAAGTGCTGACGTGAGCGACATGGCTTACCGGTTACCCTAGATTATCGCTTGAGGTTGACGAGGACGTCCATGATGTCCGAACCCGTCTGGAAGACCTTGGAATTGGCGGTGTAGCTGCGCTGAGATTCGATCATCTCGGTCAGCTCACCTGCGAGGTCGACGTTCGAGCCTTCGAGTGCGCCGGCCTGGATGGAGCCGAAACCGTTGGTCTGCGGGTAGCCGGTGACCGTAACGCCCGATCGGCCATTTGCCTGATAGACGTTGCCGCTGAGAAGCGTCAGCTCGTCCGGGCTGGCAACAGTCGCCAGAGGAATGCGGAAGACCGGCTTCGGATCGCCTTCCTTGTAGTTGGCGTAAACCGTGCCATCCTTGTCGATGGTGACGCCGGTAACTTCGCTGGCCGGCTGACCGTTCGGCGAACCCGTACCGCTGTTGGCAGAGGCCTTCTGCGTGTACTTCGAAAGATCGAGATCGATGCTGAGATCGCTCGTCGTATCTGCAATGGTGACGTTTCCGGTAATCGAACCGGCGTCCGCGTCGGCCGGGTCGGTAATCAGATTGCCGCTCTTGTCGAAGACCATCGTGCCGCTGGCAACCGGAGTAGCCGGGGTATACGGGAACGAGCTCGTGCCCGACGTTGCCGCCGCGTCCTTGCGGTAGATCGCCACGTCCCATTCACCGGACGTCGTCGCAGTGGCTGCGGCTGACTTCGTGAAGTAGAAATCGTACTGAACCTTGCCACCAAGCTTGTCGAAGACAACCATCGACGTCTTGTAGGTGTTGGGCGTACCGGCCGCGCTGACGCCCGGGTCGACGTTTGCGCTCGGCAAGTCGGCAGCCGGCACAACGGGCATGTCGGAGTTCAAGTTGCCGGAGAAGGTGGCGCTCGTCGATTCGATCGCGGTCAGGCCGGACTGGTTGACGTTGACGGGAACGAGGCCATCGAAGCCGTTGACGACGACTGCCGGCGGGCCTGCCGTGTAGGGGTAGCCCATCAGCGTGAAGCCGGCGGCGTTGACCAGGTTGCCGTTCTTGTCCTTGGTGAAATCGCCGGCGCGGGTCAGAACCGAGGTTCCGTCCGGGCTCTGGACGATGAAGAAGCCATCGCCCGAAATGGCGAGGTCGGTGCCCGAGGTCGTGTAGGAGAGATCACCCTGGGAAGTCACGGACTGGCGGACGGACGTCTGAACACCACCGGAGTTGTAGTTGCCGGCCGAGGACGGCAGGACGAGCGACGAAAATGCCGTCGATACCGACTTGTAGCCCGTGGTGTTTGCGTTCGCGATGTTGTCGGCGACGGTGCTCAGGCGGTTTGCCTGGGCATTCATGCCGGACACTGCCGTCTTCATGCTGCCAAAAATGCTCATCTGAAAACCTCGTTTTCCTTGATAGCTTGGAGAGTATTTGGCGGGCCTTGCGTGAAGCTGTCTGGTGGCGAGCGGACCGTTCGAAATGTTGAACGGGCGCCCGCGCAGCAGGGCCCAGCACTGAAATCAGTTCCAGTCGATGCAGTAGCCAAGGAAGCGCTTCGAATCGACCGGGTCGAAACCGAGCTTCTTGCGCAGCTTCTTGCGCAGCTTGGAGATATGGCTTTCGACGACGTTCTCTTCGACTTCCTCGTCGAAGATGCCGTAGATGGCGTTGAAGATCTGGGTCTTCGTGACGCGGCGTCCACGGTTGGCAATCAAATATTCGAGGATGCGGCGCTCGCGGCGCGGCAGCGCGAAAACTTCGCCGTGAATCTCGGGATCGCGGCCGTCCGAGAAGACGCGGATGGCGCCGATATCGGTGTGGCTTGCAATCGCTTTCAGGCGGCGGCGGATGGCCGCAGCGCGAGCGAGGATTTCACGGGGGTGGACCGGCTTGCGGACCACGTCGTCGACACCGCAATCAAAAAGTGCAAGCGTCGTTTCGAGCGAGGGCTGATCGCTGACCGCGATGACAGGCGCCTGGGAGCGATCGCGGATTGCCCGCGGCAGCTCGAAGGTCTGCTGGCCCTGGCCGATCAGGAATGCTTCAACAGCAGCGATATCCGAGTCCGCCGCCGTCTGCACCCATTCGCCAAATTCGTTTGGATCAAAGCCTGTCGAAGGAATGCCTTCCCGGCCAAATAGAGATGTATATCCATCCTTAACGAGCTCGCGCTCATCAACCACGACGATCATTCGTCCGCCTCCGAATCAGTGTGGCACTTCGATGATCTATGGGTACGAATCGTACGAATCTGGAACAAGGTGTTGGAAGTTAATGGCAGGAATTAATAGTTGCTTAACCTTTGCGTCCCGATTTGCTCTACATATAGTAGGTCACCGGACTTATGCACACAAAAATTTCGTGGAAAAGTTAACAGCTGGTAAATTAGGTCTTGCGTGGCCAGATTCTGGCGGATTCCTGCCACATTTCGACACGATTCCGCTTTGTTCTCTTTTTGCCATCTTTGATTGCATCAATTCTGACAGAAGTTACTCGCATTAGGAGTCCACTTGCCGTAGCCGGTGGCGACCAGATTGGCGATCACCCGGCAGACATACTGCTTCTGCGCGGGGTCGTTGTTGGGTCCTGCATGGTATCTCGCTACCGCCATCGTCCAGGTTTCGTGACGGTCGTGGAGGTTGCGCAGGAACTTCGCCGCATATTCCACATTGGTGTGCGGGTCAAACATCTCCTCGGCGGAGCGGAAGTTCTCGCCATGAAAGTAATGGTTGATCTGCATGCAGCCGACGTCGATCAGTTTCGCGCCCGCGCGGGTCGCCGTATCGAACTGGCGCATGGCATCTGCTTCGGAGGGTGGAAAGACCGCCTTTCCCTCGATATTGAGCGCGAAGGGATACAACGATCCCTTGCGTCCCGTCTCCGTCAAACCGACCGAGTAGAGGATGCCTTCGGGGATGCCGTACTTGGCAGCGGCCGACTGGATTTCCTTCTCGCAGGCACCGTTGGAGGCGGCTGCCTCAGAGGTAAACGCCGCCAGAACCGCTGCTGCGATCGGAGCCAGAAGCAGCGCCTTCCACGCCGGTCTCAGCTGCGCCATCAAAGCCTCCATTCCCTCGCTGTGCGGTCTGCGACTGGCGCTCACGCGCCTCCCCGCCCTGTCCCTGCTGCAGGTATTGCTGGCCGGACTGGCCCTGTGCGTTCGCCTGCGCGCTGGTGTCGGTCTTTTCGACCGGCGCCATGCTGATGGTGACGTTGTCGACCGTGTAGCCCTGGCTGCGCAGCGATTCGAGGATCTTGCTGTGATCTTCCTTGAGCTGACGGTAGGCCGCGCCCGTCTCGACCTTCAGATCGACGTTGAGGGCATCGCCGGACAGGCGCATCGTCGCCGTGACGAGACCGAGATCGATCGGCGTCATCTGGATCTTCAGCGTATTGACGACCTTGCCGGTGCTCGTCCACTCGGCGGCGTTCGACAGCGCCGAGCCAGGCTGCATGGCCTGCGCCCATTCCTTGTCGCCGCTGATGGCAGCGGTGACCGAAGCGGAGTTCTGAGCGAGGCCGATATAGCGGCGCGATTCGAGCACGGTGACGTTCTCGATATCCGTCTTGGCCTTGGCGCCGGTCTCTCCGGCATTTTCGGTGCCGATATGAATATCCATCGATTCACCGCGGCCATCGGCGCGGCTCAAACGGAAGATCTTGCCATCGGCAGCCTCGGAGCCCTCAGCGCCGGGCACGGGAACCTCGGCAGCCTTCGGGCCGCTGATCGCCGCCAGCGCGTCCGTGGCATGCGTTTCCGCCTTGCCGGTTGCCTCGACCTTATCGTCCTTCTTGTCCTTGCCAGGCGCGGTGTCGTCCTTCGCCTTCACGGCGGTGCCCTGCATGACCGTGGTGATCACGGCAGGCTGCTGCGGGACGTCTTTCTTCAGGAGATCGAGCGCATCGCTTGCGGCATCCTCGGTCTCGCCCTTGGAAGACTTCTTGGTTTCTTCGCCCTTTGCCGGCTTGGCGCCCTTGGCCGCCTGCGGCAGGGTGTCTTCGTCGAGCTTGTCGGACTTGTCCTTGGTATTCTTTTCCTTCGGCAGCGCAGCGGC
Source organism: Rhizobium sp. FG96 (assembly GCF_057808655.1). Classification (NCBI taxonomy): domain Bacteria; kingdom Pseudomonadati; phylum Pseudomonadota; class Alphaproteobacteria; order Hyphomicrobiales; family Rhizobiaceae; genus Rhizobium; species Rhizobium sp. FG96. Next base: position 76,955 of record NZ_JBMDIL010000014.1, read on the forward strand.
TTCCTGCAACTGTTCCTTCAGCGTCTTGCCGACCGAGACCGTTTCCGGCTTGGTTTCGGCCTGCTGCTTCAGCGAGGTGTCGCTGAGATCAATGATCGGCTTCGGATGCTGGCGCGACCGGGCGATGACGCTGGCATCGGCCTGGGTGTCAGCGGGCTGCGAGCCGTCAGCGGTCTGAGCGTCGTTGGCGCCCTGGCCGTTATCGCCGGCTTTCTGCAGGACGTCCGAAAAGCCGCCCTTGCCGCCATCATCGTCCTTGCCGACAGGGCGATTGGATTTCGCTGACGGCGCCTCAACCGGTGCCGTTCCCCCCGAAACGCTGATATCCATGATCTCAATTGCCCTCTTCGCCCAGCAGCTTGTCGATATCGTCAAGCTTGGACCGGTTCGCAGCCATAAAGGATTTGTAGGCAGGATCAGCATTCTGCTGGTCCTGGCTGCTGTCTGCCGGGAGCGCCGGTGCCGCTCCGTCGTCAACCGGTTCCGATGGGGGAGCGGTGGGCGATTGCGATTCGGCGTCCGTAGTAACAGCGGCCTGTTCTGAAGTATTCTCTTCATTAGAAGAAGTAGAATCGCTTGCTTGCGTCAAGCTTGCAGGGTCAGGCGCTTTCAATACTTGTTCTGCCACGGAGCGGGCAGCGGCCCGCAGCGCCTTGTCGCGATCCGAGAGATCGCCATCGGCGACCTTGCCGATATGCTGGGCCGCCGAATCGACGTCCGGCGTCGAGACCGAGGCCATATTGCCATAGAAGCTCGCCAGCGCGCCGAGCGGATCGGTTTCGCCGCCCGACAGGGCCTGGGCGTGTTCCGCGGCCGTCTTGGAGAGCTCGACCTTGCCGGCAATGCCTGCCGCGCGCGCGATGCGGAGATAGACTTCGCGCTGACGCGCATCATCCATGAAACTCAGGATGCTGACGACGTCCTCGGTCTTCACGTCATGCTCATGATCGACGATCAGCTTGACGAAGAGATCGGCGAACTGGCTGGCATAGGGGGAGTGCAGGAAGCGGCGAACATAGCGCTGCGAATAGGCCATGCCCTTGTCGACAAGCCCGGCCTCGACGCTGATCGCCACGGAGCGGCGCAGCGCCGCTTCCTCGACGATGGTGCCGGGCGCCGACAGGCGCGCTTGATCGTAGAGCTTCAGCGCCTCGAGCGGGCTGCGGGCAACCATGACGTTGCCGCCGACCAGCGAGAGATAGGGGCCGATCTTCTTGTCGCGATATTCGTTTGCGGTCTCGACAAGCGTCTTGGCGACGAGCAGGCCCTTGCCGCTCAGATACTTGCGCAGCACATCGGTGACGCGATTGTCGAAATAGCCGTTGACGTCGCGGGAGACGAGATATTCGAGCGTGGCGGGGTTACCGCCGCTCATCGCATAGACAAGCGCCGCATCGACGTTGCGATCGTCATCAAAGACGGCTGGATCGACGGTGCGTAGGCGCTGATCGATCGTGCCCAGCATGAAGCGCTGCATTTCCGCGGCGGAGTGATCGCCTGAGACAACGGAATCCTGCACGAACTGCAGCGAGCGCAGCATCTTGTAAGGCGCCAGATCTTCCTGCTCGTCGGCGCGCGCGGCCGCGGGCGCTGCAAGCGCCAGCCCGAGTGCGATCGACAGAAGACGATGGTGCTTGCGGCGCGCCATGGCTTACCCCTGATCCCCCTGGACGAGGATTTCGATACGGCGGTTTGCGGCATTGAGCGGATCATCGGGCAGCTTCAGCTTGCGATCGGCAAAGCCGGAGACCTGCGAGACACGCCCCTCTCCGAGACCGCCGCGAACCAGCATGTAGTAGGCAGCCTGGGCGCGGTCCATGGACAGGCGCCAGTTCTCGTTATCGGCGCCCTTGTACTGGCGCGCGTCGGTATGGCCGCGGATGACGACCGCACCCTGGCGGGCCTTCAGCACTTCGCCGATCTTCTCCATCGCCAGAACCATTTCCTTGCGGGGAACGGCCGAGCCGACATTGAACATGGAGTCGTTCGCCTGGTCCGACAGACTGACCAGCAACCCGCCTTCCGCCGGAACGACGGTGAGACCCTCGGCAAGCTTGCCGGCGACGCCGGTGATTTGCTTGGCGATCTCCTGCTTCAGTTCGTCGGCCTTCTTCTCTTCCTCGGCCTGCTTGACCGGATCGGACTTTTCTTCTTCGGTCTTTGCGGCATCGTCAGGCTTCTGATCGTCCGCCTTGCCGTCTGCGGTCTTGTCGTGCTGCTTGTCGGCCGGCTTTGCGTGCTGGTCGGCAGGCTTGACGTCCGCGGTGTCGGTGTCCGGCTTCTCGGCTTCGAGCTTTGCCAGCTCGGTCGCGTCAGGCTGTTCCTTGGCGTCCTTGGTCGCCGGCGTCTTGCCAGGATTGTCGGCGCGCGTCACCTCGACCTGCTTCGTCCAGAAATCCGGATCGAAGGGATCGCGATAGGCTTGACCGCCGTCGGCGCCGGTCGCGGGGCCGGAATCGGCTGCACCGCCCTCGCCCTTGGCACTGACATTGGCCTGCTGCCCGACTTCCTGGGCGATCTCGGCCAGAACGGAGTATGGGTTCTCGAAGAAGTCGGCTTCGGAATAGTTGGTCTGGTCGCCAGAGGTCGATGTCTGGTCGTCGCCGCTTGCAGCCGATGCGCCCTGCGTCTGCTGCTCTTCCTTCTGCTTGGACTTGTCCTTAGTCTCCTCGCCGTCAGCCGTATCGACAGGCTTCTTCAGGCCCTTTTCGGTCGGCTTTTCATCGGCGAGCTTGATCGGATTGAAGTAGGTCGCGACCGAGGCCTTGGTTTCCTCGTTGGCGGCATTGACCAGCCACATGACGAGAAAGAAGGCCATCAGTGCCGTCATGAAGTCGGCATAGGCAATCTTCCAGGCGCCACCATGGGCGCCATCGTGGTCGCCACCGCCATGTTTCTTGACGATGATGACTTCGTTCTTGCCGTGGTGGTGATTTTCGCTCTCGCTCATTCCAGAACTTTCTTCAGGCTGGCCGACCAGGCCGAGATGCGCGTCACGAGAACGGAACCATCAACCTCAACTGCAAGATCCACGTCATCCGTTTCGAGATGACGCAGCAGACCGGGCTTTTCGCCGAGTGCCTTTTCCAGCAGGGCAAAGAGTTTCGCCGGTCCCTTGACGACAACAGGGCCGGCAGCGCCATCCAGGATCGCCTCGCGCAACAGGGCAGCGAGACTTTTGACGGCATCCTCGGCGACTGCCTCAGTCACGACAGGCGCAACGGCCTTGACGGCTGCGGCGCTGACGAGATCGGCGACATCGAATGCGATATTGGAAAGACGTGCGGCAATCAGCGCCGCCAGCTCTTCCTCATACTTGGCCTTCAACTCCTCGAATTCACGCTGGTGAATGAGTTCGAGGGTCTGCATTTCGACGGCATGCTTTTCGCTGAGCTCCGCCGTCGCGGCCGCATGGCCCTCGGCATAGGCGCTGCGCTTCTCGGCTTCCAGATCGACAACCGGCTCTTCGGCGATATCGGCGAAGCCGCCGAAGGTGTCGTCGGCAAAGTCCATCGGCTCCGGGGCCGGGGCGACGGGCTTGATGTCACTGAAATCCTTGAGATAGCGGGAAAGCATCGCGCTCATCGTGTCGACCCGTTATCTGCGAAAAGATGCGGCATGCCTGCGCCCCGTTCAAACCAACTCCGACGGCCGCCCAAAACCTGATGCGCCATCCTTGCCTGAAACCTAGAAAGCCAAACTTGCGCGAGGATGAATGGCGGGCGCAAACGCCCGCCATCTGGACGGGAATGCTACTCGAGAAGGATCAGGATGTTGCCTGCCGACGTGTTGAGGATGTTCATCGCTTCGGTGGCAACGTTGAGCTGCGTCCCGATCGCCGTCTGGCGCGTGGAGGCTTCGTCCATGTCGGTGTCGACGAGCGCACCAACCGTGGTGTCCAGCGAATCCATCATCTTGCTGATGTAATCGGAGCGGGCGTCGATCTGGTTCTGCATGATGCCGAGACCGGATGCCGTCGTGTTCAGGCTCGAGAGGATCTTCTCGACCGCGGACTGCATGTCGGCAAGGTCCTGGCTCGATGTGCTGTCCGAAAGCGCAATCTCGGTGCCGGCGGCCGGCGTGCTGGAATTGGCGTTGAGCAGGTAAAACTGGCTACCGGTGCCATTGCCGGGATCGATCGCCTTCGTCAGCAGGCCCTTCGACGCGTCGCGGGAATCGATCATCACCAGGTTCGACGACGGAATGCTGATGTTCTCGGGGTAGAACTGGCCGTTCGGACCGCGCGTATAGCCACCGATCACCGAGCGAGTGTCGGGCATGGCGGAGCTGTTGTTATAGAGCCAGTTTTCGCCGGAGAAGCTGGTGCCGGTGACGGCGGACTGAAGCTGGCCCTTCAGCTGCTGAAGCGTCGTGTTCAGCTTGTCGCGATCGTTTGCCGGGTCGGCAGCCGAGACGAGCGTCGACTTGATGTTGGTGACGAGGTCGATCAGCGAGTTCATCGACGTGTAGGTCGTATCGACCTTGGCGGCACCGAGGCCAAGAGCGTCGTCGATGGTCTTCAGCGAATTGCCGTCGGTGCGCAGCGTCTGGGCGTAGGACCAGTAGGTGGCGTCATCGGCCGCGGACTGGATGCGCAGCTCGGACGAGATCTGCTGCTGGATCTTGTCGTTATCCTTGCCGAGGCCGCGCATAACGTTCAGTGCGGTGAGCGCAGCAGGGTCCTGAATGGAATAAGCCATCTGTCGATCTCTTGTATGAATGGAAAGGGACAGACCGGAAACCGGTAGCGACAGATTATGGCCTCATGCCCCCGGCAATCGGCCGGTGCGTCGCTGTAAAACAAATCAACTCGCCGGTGAAATTAACCCGAACTTAAGCATGCTTTCAAGGCTTGGAGCGGTCCGGCGGGCGGAAACTTCACGATCACTGTAACAAATTGTTTTCAAACGAGAAATCGCGCCTCTTGAGCGCGATTTCGAGATCTTTTCTGCCGGTTGAAAATCGCGACGCAAGATTCGATCCAGCTTCAATTTTCCGGCTTAGCGCTGGAAGAGCGTGAGAACGTTCTGTGCGCTCGAATTTGCGATCGACAGCGACTGGATGGCAAGCTGCTGCTGTGTCTGCAACGCCGTCAGTTTGGACGATTCTTCTTCCATGTTCGCGTCGACGAGACGGCCAACACCGGAGTCGATCGAGTCGCTCAATGACGAGACAAAATTCTCCTGCAGCTGAATTCGCGTCGAGATCGAGCCGAGCTGCGAGGCAGCCTTTGTCATCGATTCCAGACCCTGCTCGACAACGTTCAATGCGAGGGTGATATCGCCGTCCGACATGTTTGAGATGTCGAGCGAGAAGATCGACCCGACGGTGCCGTTGGTCGAGCCGATGATACCGGTGGAGGTATCGATCGCGCCATTGCTGGTGCCGAACAGGACGTTGCCGTTAGAGGCCGAATTGAGGACGTATTCGGTGGTCGTAACCGAGGTCTCGCCGTTGCCGTCGCGAACGAAGGAAGAGACGACGCTCTTCGTTTCGTTGCCTGCGACCCAGTTTTCGCCGGAGAAGGATGCCGATTGGGCAATGCTGAGGAGCTGCGACTGCAGCTGCTTCACTTCTTCCTGGATCTTGGTGCGATCGACGCCCTTTTCGGTTGCGGCGACGATCTTGGCCTTGATTTCGGTGACGACGTCGATGGCGTTGTCCATCGCAGAATAGGCGGTGTCTACCTTTGCGGCGCCAAGACCCAGTGCGTCGGAGACTGCGGACAGGGCCTTGTTGTCGGAGCGCATGGTGGTCGCAATCGACCAGTAGGCTGCGTTATCTGCAGCCTTGGAGACACGGTAACCCGAGGAAACATGGTTCTGTGTCGTTTCAAGATTATTATTAATGCTACGAAGTGTCTGAAGTGCAGCCATGGCTGCGACGTTCGTCAAAATGCTCGTCATGAAAAATGTGCCCCTTATTGGCAAAAACGTCGAGAAGGGACATTCCGGCCTACCGGGAACGGGAAGCAGCGCTCATGCCTGTTAACCTGCGATTAATCTCGGTTAACTCACCGTTACGTTGAGCGCAGAAGACGGCAAAATGGTTAACAAATCGTTAACGCCAACGACAAAAAGCCGCACCTGTTAAGGCGCGGCTTCTTTTCAGTGCCCGCCGGACTAAGCCGGCGGGTATGTTTTCTGGACTTATTAGCCGCGGAAGAGCGACAGGATGTTCTGCGAAGAGGAGTTGGCGATCGAGAGCGACTGGATCGCGAGCTGCTGCTGCGTCTGCAGAGCGGTCAGCTTGGAGGACTCTTCTTCCATGTCGGCGTCAACGAGGCGGCCAACACCCGAGTCGATTGCGTCGCTGAGCGACGAAACGAAGTTGGACTGCATGTCGATGCGCGAGGAGATCGAACCGAACTTCGAACCGAGCGAAGTCATGTCCTTCAGAGCGGTTTCAACGTCGGTCAGCAGGTTGTCGATGTCGCCCTTGGTCGTGGAAGCGCCGATCGTGAACGAGGTGATCGAGAAGCCCGACGAAGCGCCGGTCGTGCCGAGAATACCACCCGTACCAGCCGTTGCGTCGGTGTAGAGCAGGTCGGTTTCGGCAGCCGTGTATTCGGTCGTGGTGACCGAAACGCCGCCGGAGCTGCTGCGGACGAAGGACGAGACAACGCTCATCGTTTCGCCGGCGGTGTTGGCAACCCAGTTTTCGCCGTTGAACGAAGCGGAAGAAGCAATGCTCTTCAGCTGAGCCTGGAGCTGGGTGATTTCGTCCTGAACCTTGGACTTGTCAACGCCGTCTTCAGTTGCAGCAACCAGCTTCGACTTGATTTCGGAAACGACGTCGATCGAGCTTTCAACGGCGGTGTAAGCCGTGTCGACCTTGGCAGCGCCCATGCCGAGAGCGTCAGAAACAGCGCCGAGGGCCTTGTTGTCCGACTTCATCGTCGTGGCAATCGACCAGTAAGCTGCGTTGTCGGCAGCCTTGCCAACGCGCAGGCCCGACGAAACGTGGTTCTGGGTGTCGGACAGGTTCTGGTTGACGTTGCGCAGCGTCTGCAGTGCGGACATTGCGGAATTGTTGGTAAGAATGCTGGTCATTTTAAATGTGCCCCTAATTGGCTACGTGATGAAGGGCATTCCGGTCTCACCGGGAACGGCGCTCAGCGTCATGCCTGCCGATCGTCTGTTGATCGACCGCCGTTTCGATGTCCCTAGGAAACAGCATCATAGTTAAAACAACCTAAACACGACCAAAAAAAATCGTTAAAAATCGGTAACTTATGCCATTTTAGCATTAAGGGCTTGTTAACGAAAAATGGCCGGTGAAACACCGGCCATTTCCATTTTTGCGATGCGCTGTTCCGGTCTTAGCGGAAGAGCGACAGAATGTTCTGCGAAGAGGAGTTAGCGATCGAGAGCGACTGGATCGCGAGCTGCTGCTGCGTCTGCAGCGCGGTCAGCTTGGAGGACTCTTCTTCCATGTCCGCGTCAACGAGGCGGCCAACACCCGATTCGATCGAGTCGCTGAGCGACGAGACGAAGTTCGACTGCATGTCGATGCGCGAGGAGATCGAGCCGAACTTGGAGCCGAGCGAGGTCATGCTCTTCAGTGCGGTTTCAACGTCCGAAAGCAGGTTGTCGATGCCGCCCTTGGTCGTGGAGGAGTCGATCGTGAACTCGGTGATCGACTTGCCCGACGAAGCGCCAGCCGTGCCGAGGATACCGCCGGTGCCGGCAGTTGCGTCGGTGTAGAGCAGGTCGGTATCGGCAGCCGTGTATTCCGAAGTCGTGACCGAAACGGCACCCGAGCTGCTGCGGACGAAGGACGAGACAACGCTCATCGTTTCGCCGGCGGTGTTGGCAACCCAGTTTTCGCCGTTGAACGAAGCGGAAGAAGCAATGCTCTTCAGCTGAGCCTGGAGCTGGGTGATTTCGTCCTGAACCTTGGACTTGTCAACGCCGTCTTCAGTTGCAGCAACCAGCTTCGACTTGATTTCGGAAACGACGTCGATCGAGCTTTCAACGGCGGTGTAAGCCGTGTCGACCTTGGCAGCGCCCATGCCGAGAGCGTCAGAAACAGCGCCGAGGGCCTTGTTGTCCGACTTCATCGTCGTGGCGATAGACCAGTAAGCAGCGTTGTCGGAAGCCTTGCCAACGCGCAGGCCCGACGAAACGTGGCTCTGCGTGGAGGAGAGGTTCTGGTTGACGTTACGCAGCGTCTGGAGAGCTGCCATTGCGGAAGTGTTGGTGTTAATGCTTGTCATAATCTGTCCCCTAGAAAACTAGATACAAAAAGGAGGACATTACCGGACTGCTATTACCGGCGATGACGGACCTGCTTCATGCAACTCGGCGCCTTCTTTTTTGGCCCCAAACCCGTCATGTCCAGGGCAATCTCGCAGCCAATACTTGCCAACTTCTTAAAAGTGGCAGGGGGCGCCAACCCCCCGCAGTCTATAGTTAAACAATCCGGAACAGGGGGTCGGAGACAGTTAAATTCCGCCCGTTCCAAAGCAATACACCGGCTTCGTGCAAGCTTCGGATGCAAATGTGCCATGGCCAGAAACAGCACAGCTCGCCTCGTCCAGACGCGGCGGCTCGCTGCGTGCGGCAGCATCGATGTTTTGATCAGCGCATTTCCTAACGGAGTTCGGTTTTGAACAGCAAAGTCTCGTTTTCGGTGGCGTCCCGAGAATTTCAGGCAGGCCGCTATACGCAGTCCCTCGCAACACTGAACCAGCTGATTGACACCCAGAAGGATGCGAAGACCTACGCCCTGCTCGCAAAGAACCTGCTGCAGCTCGGCTTCAAGTCCGACGCGGCGAAGTCCTACGGGCTTGCGGCCAAGGCCGGCGGTGCGAACGCCTACGAATATTACAAGCTTGCCGCGCGCCTGCACTACGATTGCGGCGAACACGATGAAGCGCTGGTCATCTGCATGCGCAACTTCGAGAAGGCGCAGAAGGATCCCGACCTGGCATTCATCCTGGTCTCGGTCTTCTATGCGCGCCAGCAGCGCGATCTGATCCAGCCGCTGAAGAACGTGCTGTCCAAGAGCAGCAACCGCGAACATCTCCAGGCCGCCGCGACGCTGGTCTCCAACGATCTCAGCGACCCGTCCAACGAGCAGCTCGCCCGCAACATCTTCAAGCGCTTCCCGAAGGATTTCTCGGCGCGCTTCCTGTATCTGATCTTCCTGCGCGAATTCAACGACTACGAGGAAAGCCTCAGGCACCAGAAGGTCGTCGACGACGCGGTCCTCGACGGCCGGCCGGAAGTGCTGCGCAAGGACCATCCTTTCTATCACCTGCACTGGTGCGGCAACGAAGATCTCAACCGCCTGCCGATGGTCGGCGTGCCGAAGCTCGATCCCGACAAGGTCGCGGCGCGCCGGGCGCAGCCGCATGCATGGTCGGACAAGATCCGCATCGGCTACATGTCCGCCGACTTCTGGGACAACCACGCAACGATGAAGCTGATGCAGCGGGTTCTCGAACTCCACGATCGCGACAAGTTCGAGATCGTGCTGTTCGACCACAGCGGCCCCTATGCCCTGCTGAACAACAAGACCGATCGCAGCAAGTGGGGCACGATCGTCGACATCCACGGCGTCTCCGACCAGGAAGTGCTGCGCCTGGTGCGCGCGCACAATATCGACATCATGGTCGACCTGAAGGGTCATACCGCGGATAGCCGCGCCAACAGCTTCAACATCCCGCTGGCGCCCGTGCACGTCGCATGGCTCGGCTTCCCGGGCAGCACGCTCGGGATCGACCTCGACTACGTCATCGGCGACCAGTTCGTCCTGCCTGACGTCGCCAAGCCGTTCTACCACGAGAAGTTCTGCCGCATGCCGGAGAGCTACCAGCCGAACGACCCGTCGAACCGTCCGCAGCCGAAGCCGGTGACGCGCGAGCAGTACGGCCTGGCAGACGATGCCTTCGTATTCGCCTCGTTCAACGGTAACCGCAAGATCACGCCGGAAGCCATTGCGAGCTGGACGCGGATCCTGAAGCGGGCGCCGAACAGCGTCCTGTGGCTGATGAGCAATTCTCCGCGCAACGAGGAGAACCTGCGCAAGGCGTTCCGGGCATCCGGTATCGCGGCGAACAGGATCATCTTCTGCGCCCGTACCGGCTACCAGGAGCATATCGACCGTATCCAGGCCGCCGATCTCGGTATCGACACCTTCCCGGTCAACGGCCACACGACCACATCGGAACAGCTGTGGGGCGGCCTGCCGGTTCTGACGATGAAGGGCACTAACTTCGCCTCGCGCGTCAGCGAGAGCCTGCTGAACGCCATCGGCCTGCCGGAGCTGGTCGGCAAGGATCTGCAGGATTACGAGGATATGGCTGTCGAGCTCGCCAACAATCGCGAGAAGGTCACGGCCTACAAGGCGCATCTCGCCGAGCAGCGCTATATCGCTCCGCTCTTCGACGCCGAGCGCTTCTGCAAGCATCTCGAGCAGGCCTTCGTGACGATGGCCGACCGCGCCAAGCGCGGCGAGGCTCCTGACCACTTCGACGTCCCTGCCCTGCCGGCCCGCACGCAGCCGTTCTGGACCGCATAAGGTTCGAGACACCGACAAACACAAAACCCGCCGGAGAGATCCAGGCGGGTTTTTTGTTGTCTGCTGTGGCGGCCGAAGACCCGGACCGAGGAAGACTGCCGTGGTTTTAGCTGAAAGAGCGAACCAGGCTGCCGACCAGGAGGTTCCAGCCGTCGATGAGCACGAAGAAGAGAATCTTGAAGGGCAGCGAGATCGACGTCGGCGGCAGCATCATCATACCCATGGCCATGGTGATGGTGGCGACGATCAGGTCGATGACGAGGAACGGCAGAACCACGAGGAAGCCGATTTCGAAGCCGCGGCGGATTTCCGAGATCATGAAGGCCGGGATCAGCACGCGGTAATCGATCTGGGCGCCGGTCTGGACGTTCTGGCCACGCTCACGCGCAAGATCGACGAAGAGCGCCAGATCCTTGTCGCGGGTATTGGCGGCCATGAAGGTGCGGAACGGCTCGGCGATGCGCTGGATGGCTTCCTGCTCCTGGATCTGGTTGGAAAGCAGCGGCTGCACCCCATCCTGCCAGGCTTTGTCGAAGGTCGGCGTCATGACGTAGAAGGTCATAAACAGCGAAAGCGACAACAGGATCATATTGGATGGCGTCGAGGAGAGGCCGAGGCCGGTGCGCAGGATCGAGAAGGCGATGATGAAGCGCGGAAAGCTCGTCACCATGATCAGGATGCCCGGCGCGACCGAAAGAACGGTCAGAAGGCCGAATGTACGGATGATCCAGGCCGCGACCGAACCATCGACAGGGATATTCAACAGATTTGTCGGCAGCTGCTGAGCCACCGCCAATTCCGGTACCGCCATCATGGCGGCCAAGAAAATTATAAATCGAATCATTCGACGACAAAGGTCCTGAACATGACCTTGGATACGCGCCCCTGAGAGCGCAGGTCAACACGTTCCTGGATGTCATCCCGTAGATATTGGAAGCCGCGCGGACCTTCGATCTGCTGCAGCGAGACAGTGCGGATGTAAGCCATTATATCCTGATGGATATCCTCCGCGACCTTCACGTCGGGGGGGCCATTGAAGAGAAGTGCGACCTCTAGCCTCACCCAGTTTTCGGAGGGATAAGCGAGATTCGAGGTGATCGGCTCGAGCTGGACGACGTTGTTGGCCTCGGTCGAGATATGCGGAAGGCCGGTTTCGCCCTCCTTCTTCTCGCCTCCGGCCGCCTTCGGGTCGGCCGGCTTTTCGGCCTGCTCGGCGCTCTTGACGTTCGGGGCGAGCATCGAGCCGACAGCCCAGCCACCGCCGGCGCCGAGAAGGGTCAATACCGCGACGCCGACGATCGTCATCATCGCTCCGGATTTCTTCTTCGGTTTGGCTTCGCCTGTTTCTTCGTCTGCCATGGTTTCCTGGCCTTAGAGCGGTGAGAAGAGATCGACGGCCTGCTGGCCGCGCGGCGGCTGCTGCACTTCCATCAGGCGGCCGCGGCCACCGTAGGAGATGCGGGCTTCGGCGATCTTTTCATACGAGATCTGGTTTTCGGCGTTGACGTCCTGCGGTCGAACGATACCGGCGACGTTCAGGATACGGATTTCCTGGTTGACGCGGACTTCCTGCGAGCCGCTGATGACCAGGTTGCCGTTTTCCAGGATGCCGGTGACCACCGCGGCGACGAGCAGCGTCAGCTTTTCGGAGCGGTCGATCTTGCCCTTGCCGTCGGTGCTCGTGTCAGAGCCGTAGGTCAGGTCGGTCTTGGACTTCGGGTTCCAGCCGAGGATATTGGCTTGGACGTCCCAGTTCATGCCGCTGGAATTGGTGCGGCTGCGGCTGGTATCGTTCTCGAACGACGCTTTGTCGTTGATCTGGATGTTGACCGTCAGGATATCGCCGACGTTCAGAGCGCGGGCATCCTTGAAGAGCGCGGCCTGGCTATCGCTCCAGAGCGAATAGCCCTGTGCGACCTGGCGCGGCTGCTTCGGATAAAGCGCCATCTGCGGCGTCTGGCCATAGGCCAGGCCGCTGCCGATCGGGCTCATGGCGGGCGCCCTGCCGATCTCTCTCACGGACTGCGGCGACTGGCAGCCGGCGAGAAGGGCAACGGCGGCGATGGCAGCCGGGAAACGCTTATTCATGAGGGATCCTTCGACGTATTGGGATCGGATGCACTTGCAATGATGTTGGCGATGACGGCTGCCTTTTCAGGATCCATCTCGGCCAAGATCAGGCTCGACTGACGCGCACCGAGCCGCATGATCACGGCCGCCGCGATCCCGGTATTGGCCTTCTCAAGCTGCAGCGCCGCCGCGTCCGGCTTCATGTTCTTGTAGATGTCGGTGAGGCCCGCTTCCGCCTGCTTTAGGAAATCGTTGCGGCGCTTCAGCCAATCCTGATACTCGGCCTTGCGCTTGTCCATCTCGGCCATGCGGGTATCGATATCGGCGCGGAGCTTTTCCAGATCCTGCTTCTGCAGCAGATAGCGCTGGTCGCGGGCGGGATCGGCAATGTTGGTGCAGAACTGCTTGATCTCGTCCTCGGAGGTGATGTCGCCCTCAGGCTTCGGCGCTTCCTGGGCAAAGGCGCCCGGGATCGTCAGCAGCATGACGGCGGCGGCCGGCAATGCCAGGCGCCGCACGAGTTCCGAGACGGTCATGTCCTTGTTGAGCTTGATCATTGCAGTACGAGCTCCGCCTGCAGAGCGCCTGCAGATTTGATGCCCTGGAGGATGGCGATGATGCCGTCAGGCTTGACGCCGATATTGTTCAGGCCGGCGACGAGCGTTCTGAGATCGGGCCCCTGCAATATCGCGACACGGCCGCCGGTTTTCTGCGCGGCGATATCCGTCTGCGGCTGGACCGCCGTCTGCCCCTTGGAGAAGGGCAATGGCTGGATGACCTGCGGCGTCTCGGTGACCTGCACGGTCAGCGTTCCGTAGCTGACGGCCACCGGCGAGACGCGGACATCCGCACCGATGACGATGGTGCCGGTGCGCTCGTTGACGACGACCTTGGCCGGCGTGTCGGTCTCGACGATGAGGTTTTCGATATCGGCCATCAGGCGCGTCAGATCGGCTTCGCGCGGCTTCTGGACGATGACTTCCTGGGCGTCCTTGGCTTCGGCAACCGGGCCGCCGAAACGAGAGGATGCATAGCCGTTGACGACGTCGGCGATGCGCACGGCCGTCGAGAAGTCGGGGTTGCGCAGCTGCAGCACTAGATTGACGGAATCCTTGAAGCGCGAGGGCAGCTCGCGCTCGATGATCGCGCCGCCGGGCACGCGGCCGGCGGTGGTCACACCTTCGGTCACGCTTGCGGCCGCACCCTGTGCCTGGAAGCCCGATACGACGACCGAGCCCTGGGCGACGGCGTAGATCTGGCCATCGGCGCCGGACAGCGAGGTCATGACCAGCGTACCGCCACGGAGCGACGTGGCATCGCCAAGCGAGCTGACATTGACGTCGATGCGGCTGCCGGGGCTGGCGAAAGGCGGCAGGTTGGCGGTGACCATGACGGCCGCCGTGTTCTTGGCGTTCGATTCACCGCCCTGCGTCGAGATGCCGAGATTCTGCAGCATGGCGCGCATCGACTGCTCGGTGAAGGGCGAGGCGCGGAAACCGTCACCACTTCCCTGCAGACCGACGATCAAACCGTAGCCGATCAGCTGGTTGTCGCGGCCGGCCTGCAGCGAGGCGATATCCTTGATGCGCGAGGCCATCTGCGCCGAGGCGGGCGTCACGCTTCCCATGCACATGGAAAGAGCCGCAAACGCGGCGATGATGCGAGAGACGATCTTCATTTTGCCGCCACGTGAATGGTGCCGTCAGCGAGGACTGTACCGCTGATGATGACGCCCGAATCCATGTTGCGGGCGCGGATGACCTGACCGGTCGAGCCGTCTTCCAGCGGCGAACCGGCCGCCGAGATGGTCATGTTACCGATGTTGAAGACCAGCCGGATCTGCGAGCCGCGCGTCACCGTATAGGGTTCGCGCAGCGCCGAGACGCTGATCGTGCGGCCTGGAAGCAGGGTGCGCTTCGAAATCATCCCCTGCACCTCGTCGATCGACTTTGCATAGCCGCCGGAGAGGTTCGGGTTGGTGACTTCGACTTCCTGGAGCTGGCCGGCAGCGATGGTTTCGCCGGGATAGATGATCGCGGTCGGAACGACTGCGTAACCCATGCTGGCGTTCGCCGCCGGGGTCACGAGGATCCCGGCATAAGCGATCGCAGCGAATGCCGTCAGAGCGACGGTATTTCTCGCCCGGCGAAACATCATGTTCGGCCCTTTCCTAGATTACTTCAGGTTCTTGCTGACGATGGAGGCCATTTCGTCGGCAGTGGTGATGACCTTCGAGTTCATTTCATAGGCGCGCTGGGCGGAAATCAGGTCGGTGATTTCCTTCACCGGATCGACGTTCGACGATTCCAGATAGCCCTGCTTCATGTAGCCATAGCCCTGCTCGTCGGGCGTGCCGACGACAGCTTCACCGGATGCCGGCGTCTGCTGGAACAGGTTGTCGCCGATCGGCTGGAGGCCGGCTTCGTTGACGAAGTCTGCGAGCGTCAGCTGGCCGAGCGTGGTCGGATCGGTCTGGCCGGCGAGAACGGCGGTCACTTCGCCAGAGCGGCTGATCGTCAACTGCGTCGAGCCGGTCGGGATGGTGACGCCGGGAACGACGGTATAGCCGTCGGCGGTGACCAGCTGGCCGGTCTCGTTCTTGTTGAAGGCGCCGGCGCGGGAATAGAGCGTCGTGCCGTCAGGCGCCTGGACCTGGAAGAAGCCGCGGCCGACGAGCGCGACGTCGAGGTCGTTGCCGGTCTGGCTGAGTTCGCCCTGGATGTGCAGGTTACGCACGGCAGAAGTCTGAACGCCGAGACCGATATTCGCGCCTTCCGGCACGATCGCCTGGTTGGCGCGGTTGGCAACGCCCTTGGCGCGCTCGGTCTGGTACAGAAGGTCGGTGAACTCGGCGCGGGCGCGCTTGAAACCGGTGGTGTTGATGTTCGCGATGTTGTTCGCGATGACTTCGAGGTTGGTCTGCTGGGCATCCATGCCCGTGGCCGCAATGGCAAGCGCTCTCATCGGTCCGTCCTTGTCCGGTTACATCTGCATCTTGGTGACGTCGAGGAAGGCCGAAACGACCTTGTCACGGATGGCAATTGCGGTTTGCAGCGTCTGTTCCGCCTGCAGCATCGAGTCGACGACTTCGCGGGTCGTCGCGGTGCCCTTGAGGCCGGCGAAGGACATGGATTCCGCGCCCTTTACCGAGTCTATGGCCTGGGTGGCCATGTTGCCCATAACGGAGGCGAAGCTCTGGTCTGCCTTTGCACTTTCGGCCGCCGAAGTGACCGAAGAGGAAGAATTCTCGCCAACGACGCTGCCGAGGCCGCGTGTGGAGGAAAGAGAACCGATGTTCTGTACGTTGCTGATCATTACTGGCTCTTCAGGAGGTCGATGGTGGAGGAGATCAAGTCGCGGGTCTGCTTGATGGTCTGCAGATTGGCGTCATAGGATCGGTTGGCTTCGCGCATGTCGGCCATTTCGACCAGCATGTTGACGTTCGGCAGCTTCACCACGCCGCGCTCATCCGCTGCCGGATTGCTGGGGTCGTATTCGGTGGTGAATTCCGATTCGTCGACGCCGAGCTTCTTGACGTTGACGGTGGTCAAGCCGGCTGCACGGTCAACCTGTTCGCCGAAGGTAACGGTCTTGCGGCGGTAGGGATCGGCACCGGGCGTGTCGCCGGTCGAACGGGCGTTCGCGATGTTTTCCGAGACAATGCGCAGGCGAGTCGATTGAGCCTCAAGCCCCGACCCAGCAATCTTCATGGCTGCTGATAAAGGATCCACGATTTTACTTCCTTACGGTCATCAACATCATTCGATTAAAGGAGCCGACCAGCGAGGTGTTCAGCTCGTATTGGCGTTTGATTTCGCCGGACTTGGAGAGTTCCTCGGCGAGACCGACGGTGTTGCCGGATTCCTGCACGCCGATCTCCTGATCGAGTGCGGCTTCCTTGACGTCGATGTCGCCGCTGGTGCTGAAGTCATTGCCGCTGAAATGCACAGGATTGGTGCGCGCCATGGCAACATCAGACTTGTCGAGAACCGATTGAAAGGGCGTGATGTCCTTCGCACGGTACTTCGGCGTGTTCGCGTTCGCGATGTTGCCGGCCACAACCTCCTGACGGATCGTCAGCCATTCCGCCTGCCGCGAGGCCAAGTCGAAAAGTTGAATCGGTTGCATGGGAACTCTCCGTTTTTACTGAGACGACCCTAGGGCGGTAATCTTGCGTCAGACTTACGGAGAATTCGGCTTTTGCGGCCTGTTGCCGATCAGGCGCAGCACAAACGGAAAGGCCCCGGAAAACCGGGGCCGTGAAGCATTCCATTCAGCTCGAGAGGCTGGCGTTTACTGGTAGATGTCGCCCTTGGAGGTGACGATCACCCATTTGCCGTCGCGCTGCTCGATCGTCGCCAGGCGGCTTTCGTCGGGAAGCACCGAACCGACGCGCACGACATACATGCCCGAGGGGTCTTCGATCAGCGCCCGGCCGTTTGCGACATGCAGGAGCTTGAAGCCGGAGCTCGCCGGGAATGGCTGGTCTTCCGGGACCAGGCCCTTGTCGATTTCCTTGCCGACGCTCGAGACCGTTGCTGTCGTCAGCGGATCGATCGGCGGTTCCGGCTTGTTCTTGACTTCGTTCTTGTTGACCATCGCCAGCGGCGACACGCTGAAGACATTGCGGGCCGGCCAGTCCGGCAGGTCGCGGGTGCGGTCGCCCTGGGCGATATTGAGGCTGAACTTGTCTTCGTTGAAGAAGACGTACCAGGGGAAGATCGCGGCAGCGCCGGCGAGCGCGAGACCGGTCACGGTCAGCACGCGGTCGAGCATCATCGACTTGCGCTTCTCATCGGATTTCAGCGGAGCAATGCGCTCGTCGTCGTCTTCAAACCCGGTCACGTCTAACCTCTTTTGGGTGCAGGCTGGTTGGGCGGGGCTGCCCCAGCCTTGAGCGCAGCCGCGAGATCAGCAAAGGCATCTGCCGACGCCGATTCGCCCGGCGACTGTTTCAAAACATCGTAAATAATTGGTACCTGCTTGACCGCCATGTCCAAATCCGGGTCAGCACCCGGGCGGTAACCGCCGATCAAGCGAAGGTCGCGCGTCTCTTCAAAACGGTGGATCAGCGACTTCAGGCGCGAGACCAGCTTCTCCTGATCCGGCGTCCAGGCCTTACGGGCGAGACGCGAGATCGAGGCCAGCGGATCGATCGGCGGATAGCGCCCCTCTTCCGCCAGGCTACGCTGCAGAACGAGGTGGCCGTCGAGAATACCGCGGGTGGAGTCGGCGATCGGGTCGTTGTGATTGTCGCCATCGACGAGGATCGAGATGATCGCGGTGATCGTGCCCGTGCCTTCGGGGCCGGGACCGGCGCGCTCCAGAAGACGCGGCAATTCGGTGAAGACCGAGGCCGGATAGCCGCGGGCGATCGGCGGCTCACCGGACGCCGTCGCGACCTCGCGGATGGCGTGGGCGAAGCGGGTGACGCTGTCGACGATCAGCAGGACGTTCTGGCCCTGGTCGCGGAAATATTCGGCGATCGTTACCGCCGTCAGCGGCGCCATCTTGCGCAGCATCGGGCTTTCATCGCTGGTGGCGACGACGGCGATCGACTTTTTCATGTTCTCACCGAGCGTATCCTCGATGAATTCGCGCACTTCACGACCGCGTTCGCCGACCAGCGCAATCACCACCTTGTCGAAGGCATCGGCCATGGCGAGCATCGACAAGAGCGTCGACTTACCGACGCCGGAGCCGGCGAAGATGCCGAGGCGCTGGCCGTGGCAGAGCGGCGAGAAGATATCGACGGCGCGAACGCCGGTCTTGAAGCCCTTGTCGACGCGGCGGCGCGTCATCGACGGCGGGGCGGTATTGGAGATCGAGCGGCGGTCGAGACCTTCGACAACCGGGCCGAGACCATCGATCGGCTCGCAGAGCGAGTTGATCGTGCGGCCGCACCAGCTTTCGGAGGGCGAAATGCGGAAGGCGCCCTTGCGGATAACCGTGTCGTGGATGCCGATCGGCTCGCCGGGCTCGATGGGGCAGACATAGGCGAGATCCGGCTCGACGCGAACGACTTCACCGAGATGAATGCCCGTCGCCGACTTGTGGGCGACGAATTCACCGAGGCGGACATGCCGGGAAAGGCCTGTCACGGTGTAGTGGCCCGCCGCGATCGTCTGCACATGGCCGCCATGGGCGACGGAGAATTCCGGCTTGCTGTAGCGCTCGACCAGCGATGCGAGGTGGCCAAGCTTCGGCGAAAGCGCGCCTTCGGTGAGCGGTGTCTGGCTCATGTCTCAGACCCTTCCGCTTAGCGGCTGCCGCCCAGCGTCTTGATCGCTTCGCCGAATGAGTTTTCGCTATCCGTCGTCAGCGAGGCGATGCTTTCGAAGGCGCGGTTGACTTCGATCAGCTGGGTAATTTCGCGCATGGCGTTGACGTTGGAGTTTTCGAGATAACCCTGCTCGACGCCGATATTGAAGCGGTCCGTGACGGTGCGCGGCGTTTCCGTGGTCATGACGCCGCTGTTTTCGTAGCGGAGATAGCCCTTGGAGATATCGGCTTCGAAGAGGCCGATGGAGCCGACCTGGCGGCCGCCCTGATAGATATTGCCGTCAGCGCCGACCTTCGGCTCGCCGCCTGCCGTGTTGAGAATGATCGGCGCGCCGCCGGCGTCGAGGACCGGATAACCGCGAACCGACACGAGCTCGCCCGTATCCTTCATCGTGAAGCGGCCGTCCTTTGTCAGCACCTGACCGGCCGGGGTATCGAGCGAGAACCAGGCGTCGCCCTTAATCGCGAAATCCAGCATGTTGCCGGTGTGCTGCAGTTCGCCCGTCTCGTTGGAGAGATAGTCGTTGCCCTGCGAAACGAAGGCGACCTTGGCGTTCAGCTTGTTGTCGGTATTGCTGAGGATCTGGTTGAACTTCACTTCCGTGCCGCGGAAGCCCGTCGTGTTCACGTTTGCCATGTTGTCCGCGATGGTCGTCAAACGCTTTTCAAGTGCCATCTGTGACGACAGAGAAACATAAAGACCGGACTGCATCGGGGTAAGCTCCTGGCATTGGCGATGAACGGGACGAAAGCCGGGTTCCTTGTCGTTCGACGACGGCTTCCGCTGAGGCGGCATCTCAGAAACGGGCGAGATTCGCCCATTCGTCATCTCCAATCTGACGGCAATTCCTTGTGCGAAGCTGGCACGCAGAAAACCGGTTTCTGCGGCCTGCCGTCAGCCTGACGCAAGCCAGCAACCCTATCCCTTCCGGTGAAAATAACGATCAGGTGTGACTGACGATGAATATCATTATCGGATTTGTGATTACGCTCGGCTGCATCATCGGCAGCTTCATGGCCATGGGTGGCCATCTCGAGGCACTATTTCAGCCGTTCGAGCTCGTTATCATCGGCGGCGCCGGTCTCGGCAGCTTCATCATGGGTAACCCGATGAAGGTGGTGAAGGACTCGGGCAAGGCGCTCGGCGAAGCCTTCAAGCACACCGTTCCGAAGGAGCGCAACTATCTCGACACGCTCGGCGTTCTCTATTCGCTGATGCGCGACCTGCGCACCAAGTCGCGCAACGAGATCGAAGCGCATATCGACAATCCGGCCGAATCCTCGATCTTCCAGACCGCTCCGACGGTTCTGAAGAACAAGGAACTGACGGCCTTCATCTGCGACTACGTTCGCCTGATCATCATCGGCAATGCCCGCTCCCACGAGATCGAGGCGCTGATGGACGAAGAAATCAACACCATCCTGCACGACAAGCTGAAGCCCTACCACGCCATCCAGACCATGGGTGACGCCTTCCCGGCTATCGGTATCGTCGCGGCCGTTCTCGGCGTTATCAAGGCCATGGCGCACATCAACGACTCGCCTGAAGTCCTCGGTCACCTGATCGGCTCGGCTCTCGTCGGCACCTTCCTCGGTATTCTTCTCTCTTACTGCGTCTGCTCGCCGATCTGCTCGCAGATCAAGATCGTTCGCTCGAAGCAGCACCGCCTCTACGTCATCGTGAAGCAGACGCTGCTGGCCTACATGAACGGCTCGGTACCGCAGGTTGCTCTCGAATACGGCCGCAAGACGATCTCCGCTTACGAGCGTCCGTCGATCGACGCGGTCGAACAGGAAATGATGAACCCGGGTGGCGAGAACAAGGCGGCCTAAGCGACCATGAACAACGTTGCACTAGAGAATCCGGCAATGAATGCCGCACTGCTGGCCAAGCTTACTGGCCGTCTCGGCGACAAGGCTACAATCGAAAAACTCTGCGCCGCATTCGCGGACGTCTACATCGAATTCATGCCGGACATGTTCAAGAGCGAGACCGGCCTCGACGTGACGATCGCCTATCTCGGCTGCGATTCCGGATACAAGAACGACCTGATTGCCGATCTCGGCGCCAACTCGACGCTGGTCGATGCGACGCTGCGCAACTGGTCCCAGGATATCACGCTTGCCTGCGGCAACGGCTTCGTCATCACGCTGATGGAAAGCCTGCTGGGTGCGGCGCCCGAAACGATCGAACCGCCGGCCGACCGCCTGCTTTCGGCGATCGAACTCGAACTTGCGGTCATGGTGTTCGACAAGATTGCCGGCGTGCTGCGCTCTGCGGTCAACGCGCCTGGTGGCTTCGAGCCTGCGCTCGAACTGCCGCATGCGCTGGAAAACCGCCCGAAGCCTGCCGACGACAAGGCGGATGAATTTGGCGCGGCGATCAACATGTCGATCACGCTTGCCGGCATCACCTCGGAATTCTCGCTGATCGTGCTGCAGCAGGCCCTGCTGAAGACACAGATTTCGGCGCCGAAGGCGAAGAGCCAGGCTTCCAAGTCGGCCGCCTGGACGGAGCAGATCAGCGAGCAGGTTCGCCGCTCGCAGGTGACGCTCGAAGCCAAGATCCGCCTGCAGGACCTGACGCTGCGCACGATCTCCAAGCTTGCCGCCGGCGATGTCATTCCTTTCCGCGATTCCGGCGATGTCCGGGTCGAGGTCAGCGCCAACAGCAAGGAATTGTATGTGTGCGAGTTTGGGCGTTCCGGCGAGAATTACACGGTCCGGGTCAAGGATACGATGAGCTCGGACGACGAGCTGATCCGCCACTTAATGAATTAATCGGTTCCCGCCATTTCGCTGCCACGGCAGCTTGAGGCAAGTTTCAACTGGAATAGTGATTTCATGGCTACGAAGAAAACACAGCAGAACGACGATCTGTCATTGGAGCTTCCGGGCAACGAGGCTGACCTCGATCAGGCGATCGATGATCTTCGCGGTGTCCTGAAGCAGGATTCCGAAGGCGGCCTCCCGGAATTCGGCGGCGACGCCGATGCATTCAGCACCGGCACCGACCTTTCGACCTTCGGCGACTTCGGTGGTGACGACGATGCCGGTGCGGCCTTTGGCGGCGGTGACTTCGGCGGCAGCTCGGATTTCGGTGATACCGGTTTCCAGGCAGGCTCCGGCGAACCTGCTCCGCTCGGCAGCGCGCTGTCTTCGAATTTCGAACTGATCATGGACATTCCGATCGACGTCCAGATCATGCTCGGCAGCAGCCGCATGCAGGTTTCCGGCCTGATGAACCTCAACGAGGGCGCCACGATCGCGCTCGACAAGAGGATCGGCGAGCCGGTAGATATCATGGTGAATGGCCGCAAGATTGCACGCGGCGAGATCACCGTTCTGGAAAATGACGACACGCGTTTCGGCGTAAAACTGATAGAAGTTTTAAGTACCAAAAAAGCCTGATCCCGGTTTTAGGGACGGAGAGGTTAGACCATGATGGACTTTGACGATTTCAGCGGCGCTATTGCCGGGAAACCGTTGACCCAGGCTGAAAAGGCAGCGGCTGTACTCCTCGCTATGGGGAAGGGAGTCGCTGGCCGGCTGTTGAAATATTTTACGCAGGCTGAGTTGCAGACGATTATCTCTTCGGCACAGGCCCTTCGTGCTATTCCGCCGGATGAATTGCTTGGCCTCGTCGCTGAATTTGAAGACCTGTTTACCGAAGGCGCTGGCCTTATGGACAACGCCAAGGCCATCGAGAGCATTCTCGAGGAAGGCCTGACGCCTGACGAAGTCGATAGCCTGCTCGGCCGCCGTACGGCCTTCCAGGCCTATGAGACGTCGATCTGGGATCGCCTTGGTGAAGGCGACCCGGCCTTCATCGGCAAGTTCCTGCTGCGCGAACATCCGCAGACCATCGCCTACATCCTGTCCATGATGCCGTCGTCTTTCGGCGCCAAGGTGCTGATGCAGCTGCCCGACAGCCGCCGCGCCGACATCATGAACCGTACGGTCAACCTGAAGTCCGTCAGCCCGAAGGCGGCGCAGATCATCGAGAAGCAGGTCATGACGCTGCTTGCCGAGATCGATGCCGAGAAGAATTCGAGCGGCTCGAACAAGGTCGCCGAGCTGATGAACGAGATGGACAAGCCGCAGGTCGATACGCTGCTCACCTCGCTCGAATCGATCAGCCGCGAAGCGGTCAACAAGGTTCGTCCGAAGATCTTCCTCTTCGAAGACCTGCTCCTCATGCCGCAGCGCAGCCGCGTCATGTTGCTCAACGACATTTCGGCAGACATTCTCACGATGGCGCTGCGTGGCGCCTCTGCGGAAATTCGCGAATCGGTTCTCGCTTCGATCAGCCCGCGTCAGCGCCGCATGATCGAATCGGATCTGCAGAGCGGTACGACGGGTATCAACCCGCGCGAGATCGCTATTGCCCGCCGCGCCGTTGCTCAGGAAGCGATTCGCCTGGCAAATTCGGGCCAGATCCAGCTCAAGGAGACCGAGGGCGAGCCAGCGGCGGCGGCATAAGCCACCGCAGCTGTTGACAATTATCTCCTCCCGGCGCCGCGCGGTTGATCGCCATGCGCCGGGAGACTACCCTTTCCCTGTCGGGCCGCGCTCTGTCGCGGCCTTTTCCGTTCAGGGAGTGCCGTTCACTTGGCTGATGAAGACAAGGACAGCAAAACAGAAGACCCGACAGGCAAAAAACTGTCGGATGCCGCCGAGAAAGGTAATACCCCCTTCTCGCGAGAGGTGCCGATCTTTGCCACGGTTCTCGCCACCTACGTCTATCTGACCTTCTACCTGCCCGACGGCATCAGCACCGTCAGCGAGCAGCTGCGCGACATTTTCGAGCAGCCGGACCAATGGAAGATCGAGACCGGCCCGGATGCCATGTCTCTCTTCGTGCATCTCGGTTGGGTCAGCGCGGTATTGCTGACGCCCGCCATGCTGCTGTTCATGTGTTTCGGGCTGATCGCCTCGCTCAGCCAGAACCTTCCGAGCGTCGTCTTGGAACGTATCCGACCGCAATTTTCGCGGCTGTCGCCGGCCAAGGGTTTCGCGCGCATGTTCAGCGTGCCCGGCTTGATCGAATTCGGCAAATCGCTGTTCAAGGTCGTCGTCGTCGGCCTCATCATGTTCTTCGTGCTGAAGAGCGAATATTTCAGCTCGATCGATTCGATGTTCTCCGACCCGCAGACCTTCTTCGAGCGGGCGATGACGATCATGCGCAAGATCGTGCTGATCGTGCTCTTCGCCACCGCCTTCGTCGCCATCGCCGACTTCTTCTGGACCCGCCATCACTGGTTCAGCGAACTGAAGATGACGCGCCACGAAGTGAAGGAAGAAAACAAGCAGTCGCAGGGTGACCCCTTCGTCAAGGGCCGCCAGCGCTCGCTGATGCGCGACCGCGCCCGCCGCCGCATGATCGCCAATGTCGAGCGCGCAACGCTCGTCATCGCCAACCCGACGCACTTTGCCGTGGCGCTGCGCTACGTGCGCGAGGAAAACGACGCGCCGATCGTCATTGCCAAGGGCCAGGACCTCATTGCGTTGAAAATCAGAGAGATAGCCGAGAAGCAAGGAATCCCCGTTTTCGAAGATCCGCCGCTTGCACGCTCCATGTTTGCGCAAGTCTCGATAGATAGTGTCATCCCGTCAGTCTTCTACAAGGCCGTCGCGGAGCTCATCCACCGGGTGTACGCCGCACAAGCCAAGAACAAGCGGGTCAGATAAACAGCATGAAGAAGTGCCCCTACTCCTCGCAGCGTGAAAGAATTCTAGCTGAGGCGATCAGCCCGGTTGCGACGGAGCTTCGGCTTCTGGACGCATCCGACCTGATTTCGCTGCTGCGATTCGAGTATTACGGCAATCTCGCCGATCTGGTGGCTTCCGCTGCCGAGCTTTTCTTCCATCCGGGCACCGTCAATTTCGGCCTGGGCGGCAATTACACGCTGGAATGGGGCGGCAAGCCGGAAGTGGTGCTCGATCTCGAGATCAAGCCGCGCGGCGTCACCGTCTATGCGCAGCTGACGCTCGCCGAAGACGTCGCCGGCATCGAGATCAATCACATCGCTTTCCAGGATCCGTCTGCAGATCCGGACGAGAACACCGCTTTCCTCGAGAATGCGCTGCGCGAAGCACGTTACAACGTGCGCCCGTCCTACCCGGCCTTCGCCGGCTGATCATTTTCGAAATTCAGTGCTGAAGCCCGGCTGGTTCTCCCGCCGGGCTTTCTGCTCTCAGCTGATGTAGCCGAGGCGGATCGCCTTGGCGATCGCCTGGATGCGGTTGACCGAATCCAGCTTGATGGTCGCCGAGCCGAGATAGGCATTGACCGTGTGAACCGAGAGGCCAAGCTTGTCGGCGATCTCTTCGCTGATACGGCCGTCGCCGGCGAGCTGCAGGCAGGCGATCTCGCGCTCGCTGAGCGCTTCCGATGCGGCCGCGCGGCGCTCGTCGAGGGAGAGCAAGTCCATCATGATATGGCTGCTGCGGCCGTGGAGCTCGATGATCGTATCGCTGCCGGGTTCCATATAATCGCCGGTGAAGACGACATAGCCGTTGCCGTTGGCGCCGAGGCGCACCGGGAAGGCCATGCCCGAGAACGGCAGCACGCCGTCCTTCAGACGCGTCAGGAAGGGTGCAAATGCTGCGGGGCCAGGAGCGGCCCTGTCGTGGCCTCCAGCCCATGTCAGCGGTAACAGAGACTTGTCGATATGTTCGAGCAGGAACTCGCCGTAGGCGTCGACGAAGGCCTTTGCGGCGTTGCTGGACGGTCCCCAATTCTCGAGCTCGCAGACAAGGCGCTGCTTGGCCGGAACGCCGGAGCCGCTGACCCGGAAGACACCGAAATTCTGCGCGTCAGCCAGCTTCTGCATGGCGACGAGGCGCGGGAAAAGATCGGAGCGGCTGGAAACCCTGCTGACCCTCATCGACCGTATGTCGGTATTTCCCATCGTTCTGGTTGACGGCTGCCCCATGTAACCCCTCTCAGACCAGACTGTTCCTGACCGCAAATGCAATCGCTTCAGACCGCGTCTTGGTAGCAGTCTTACGCATCACGCTTGTGATGTAGTTGTTGATTGTGTTGCGCGAGATGCCGAGGATCATGGCGATCTCGTCGCTGGTCTTGCCCTCGGCAATCCAGAACAGGCACTCGAGCTCGCGCTCGGTCAGTTCGAAGTCGCGGTCGGCCTTGGTGCCGCCGCAGCGCAGGAAGCTGGCGAAATAGCCGGCCAGCAGACCGACGTCGCGCAGGCGCTCCGGAGAAAGAATGAAGCCGTCGTCGAAGAGGAACATCAGCGACAAGCGCGAACGGCCGACGTTGAACGACAGCGTGCAATACTGGCGGCTGGCGCCATCCGGCACATCGGCATTGTCGGGCAGCAGCGAGAAGCTCGGCTGGAAGAGCTGCATGCACTTCTCAAGCTCGGTCGTGCGCGAATAACCGCTGACGAGCGCACCGGCCAGATCCTTGACCAGATCGAACGGCCAGTCGGAGGAAACGATGAAATCGAGGCCATCTTCCTGAACCAGGTCGGAACGGGCGAGCAGGTAATGGGAGGCGCCGACGTAATCCGTCAGGGTGCGCATTGCAGGTTGCAAACGGCCGGTATCCGCGATCTCGCCGAGCTGCTTGATCAACTCGTCCCGCGAACACAGACTAGACGCCTGAAGGCCAATAAAATTCGCCGTTTGATTTTCGCCCTTAAGCGACTGCAATATATGCATATCCATAGGCAGCGTCCTGCGGCTCAAAACCAATCTTTGCAAAAGCACTAACTGCGCAGGTTCAACTCCGGCCCGCGGCAACCCTTACACGAATCACCAAAGCCTAGGCGAAGCGCTCCAAATCGCCATCTCCGAGTTCTGGGGATTTACTGTTGCCGCATTCCGTGCGCTGATTCGCACGCAGAGGTCGCTCGATTAATTTCTAGTAAAGCTAAATTGATTCTCTCTGTTCCGCAACACAATTCGCGCCATGCGCGAGGCAAGAACAGTCAATATTGCATCAGCATATCTAATGTATATCGCCAAGTGTCGATATTGATCAGCAATATTACGATGATTAGCGGAAAATGTACTTAATGAACAACTAGATAATCGTTTAAGCAATTCCTGTGTATTTCCTTTTTTCGTTCAATCGAGAGTATATGTTTCGCCTGGGGATTAAGGCCATTTTGCCACAATCGGACAAAATGCGTTTTCTTTGTGCCAGCTAATCATTCCCCCAAAAAAGGTCAGTCAAGTTGACGGATCGCCGGGCCGCTCCAGCGGCCTGCTACAGGCAAAGAAAAAGGCCGGTTGCCCGGCCTTTGTTCGTTACGCGGCGTGATCGACCGCCCATTTTCTGAGGATTTTCGCAGCGCGCTCCTCGTTGATTTCGACCATTCGAGACAGCTTGCGTTCCGGGCCTTCCTTGACGCGGCGATTGAAGTTGCCGTCGTCGTCGCCGAGGCTGAGAAGGTCCTCGGTGCTGTCGAAGCCGAAGTCCGAGCCGAAGCCGTCCATGAGCGCTCCGCCTGCCCCGCCGCCTGCTGCTGCCGGAGCGAAGTCGGGCAGTTCGAGGCCGGCCGATTCCGACGAGCTGTCGCCGAGGATGCCTGCGCCGGCACCACCGCCACCGATCGAGCGGACCAGAGGACGCATGCCCATCCAGACCACGATGAAGGCAACACCCAGGAAGGCGAGCGAGTTGATGATGGTCGCAAGGTTGCGGCTCAGCATGTCGAGAACGCGGGGGCCGCTGGTGGTATCGTCGAGAAGCTGGTTCTCGAGGAAGTCCATGGCGGTGACCGTCACGACGTCGCCGCGGCTGGCGTCGATGCCGGCGGCCGAGGAGACGATGCTCTTCATCTCGGCAAGGTAGGCGTCGATCTTGGCCTGGTCTGCGGGCTCGCCGACCATCTTGGCGATACGGCCCTTGTTGACGACAACGGCGATGGAGAGCTTTTCCATCTTGTAGCTGTTGCGCGTCGTGGCCGTCGTCTTGCTGTTGATTTCGTAGTTGGTCTGCTCTTCCTTCTTGTCGGACTTGTCTTCCGACTGAGGACCGGCAGCGCCACCAGCTTCAGGAGCGGCCTGGGGAACGTTCTGCTCGACGGTCGTGGCGTTGTCAGACTGCTTCTGCGACGACTGGTTGGCTTCCTTGGTGGTGCGAACCGAGCGCTCGACCTTGGATTCCGGATCGTAGGTGGTTTCCTGGATCTGCTGAACATCGGTGTTGAGGCTCGCCGTCACGCTGGAGCGGAAGTTATCCATACCGAGGAAGGGTGCGAGAGCCTTGTCGATATTGGATTCAACTTCCTGCTGGACGTTCTGCACGATGCCGAGAGAACGATTAAGCGTGTTGTTTCCGGCTTCGTCGCCGGAAGCGAGCAGCTGGCCGGTCGAATCGAGAATCGTGACGTCATCGACATCGAGCCCCGGCACAGCCGAGGCGACCAGGTGGCGGATGGAGCTTGCAGCGCTTCGCCCCGTGGCGGCGCTCGCTCTGATCATGACCGATGCTGTCGGCTTCTGCTCTGCTTTGCGGAAGTTGCCGACTTCGGGCATGACGATGTGAACGCGGGCGGCGTTGATGCCCGAGATCGACTGGATGGTGCGACCGATTTCACCTTCAAGCGCGCGAACGCGAGTGACTTCCTGCATGAACGACGTCAGGCCGAGGGAGCCGACCTTGTCGAAAAGCTCGTAACCGGCATTGGCGCTATTCGGCAGGCCGCGTTCTGCAAGAAGCAGACGGGCCTTGCCGGTCATGCCAGCCGGTACGGTGATGCTGGAACCGTCGGTACCAACCTCGAATGCCATATTGTTTTCGGCAAGTGCCATGCTGATCTGGTTGAGATCAGGGCTGTCGAGGCCGACGTAAAGGGTTTCCTGGGCAGGTTTATTAACAAAAAGGGCCGCAGCCAAAACAATTGCTATTGAAAGAACACCCACACCCGCAAGCGCCAGCAGGCGGGTCCGGCCTAGCGAACCGAGGTTCTTCATGACCTGAACTAATTGATTTAACAGATTCATTCTGTTCTCGCACGATCCGTCAAAGACAAAACAGGCTTATTGCCTCATTCCTTGATAGAGACCGAAACTTGTGCGAGCGTTTCGTCAGGGCATGCTTGAAAAGCAGGGATCAGAAAAAGTCGAAATCGCCTGCTGCCTTGCTGAGAGGCTGGGAATGACCATGCCGCGTGGCACCGCCAAGGGCCTTCTGCATTTCTGCAAGCTTGACCAAGCTGAGGGCCGTTGCGACGTCGACTGTCCAGTTCTGCGGGATTTCGCCGGTGATCGTATCGATGAATTCGGCGAGGCCGCGGGTCTTCTGGACGGCAAGGTCGATGCCCTGCATGACCTTCATGCTGTCGGGCGCATTGAGGATATCGGCACCGCCGATTTCGAGAAGCTGGGGTTCGATGCGTTCGATCAGGTAGGCAACGTCATGCAGCTCGGAAACGATGCGCATCAGGAGGTCGGGCAGAGCCTCCAACGGCGAGGGCGGTTCGATGGGGGCATTAAAAGTCATATAAAAATCCTCAAACTCAGAAAAATTCGATACTATTTTCAACAGGTTTGGCAGGCGCGACCGGACGCTGCTCGAGGGCAACGGTCTTCTGCGTCTCGGCGCCGGTAAGCGGATATTGACGGGCCCGGCCGGAGACCGGCCAGAATTCCAGCTTGCGGCCGTGATCGCCGCCGGTGCTGGAGCCGACAACGGGGATCCCTTCATCCCTCAGGAACTGCGCGGCGAAAGCGGCGTTCTGTTCGCCGACATTGGAGAAGGTCGAGATCGTCTTCGCCCCGCCAAAGATCTTGGCCTCGAGGCGGTCGCGGCGCGCGCCCTGCTTCAGAAGGCCGTTGATCAGCAGTTCCATCAGATGCACGCCGTAGCGCGTGGCATCCCCGCCGGTCATCGGCGTATTGCCGGTTCCCGGCAGAAGGAAATGGTTCATGCCGCCCACTCCTGCCACGGGATCCCGCAGGCAAGCAGCCACGCACGAGCCAAGAATGGTCGTCAGAACCGCATTCGGATCATTCAGGACTTTCCATTCTCCCTGGATGATGTGGACACGGCGGGCTGCTGCCTCGATTGTCATTTCAGTGCTCCGAACACGGCTTCGATAGCCGCTTTCATCTTTTCGATGGTGAAGGGCTTGGCAAGCACGTTGTTGGCGCCGAGTTGAGCGGCCTTCGTAACCAGCGCGCGGTCGCCCTGCGCGGTCAGGATGATGAAGGCGGCCTTCTTCGTTGCCGGGTTGGTGCGCACGGCCTGGAGCAGACCGAGGCCGTCCATCTTCGGCATGTTGAAGTCCGAGATGACCAGGTGGTGGGGCTGCTGGGCCATGATCTTCATGCCCTGTTCGCCGTCACCCGCAGAGGTGATCTGCTTGAAACCGAGCTGGGTCAGCGCATCGCTGAGCAGCAGGCGGCTGGTGACCTGATCGTCAACAATCAGAACCTTAATTTTCTCCGCTATCGACATTATTCTGTCCCTTCCTTTCGGGCGGCTGTCATTTTCAAGATTTCCTCGCCGATGGCATTCAGTGGCAGCTGATGCTCAACGGCTCCAAGCTCGTAGGCAACACGGGGCATGCCGTAGACCACGCAGGTCTTCTCGTTCTGTCCGATGGTGCGTGCGCCCGCATGGCGCATCTTCAGCAGGCCAGCCGCGCCATCGCGGCCCATCCCTGTGAGTATCACGCCGACCGAGTTGCGGCCGGCAAGTTCCGCGACGGAATCAAACAGCACATCGACCGAAGGACGGTGGCCGTTGACGGGGTCACGCTCGACAAGCCTGCAGTGCGGCGCCGAGACATTGGCGACCTGCAGGTGTCGTTCACCTCCTGGTGCCAGATAAATCTTGCCAATTTCCAAACGAGCCCCGTCCCTCGCCTCTTCGACCACAGGGGCGCAGAGGCGATTCAGCCGTTCGGCGAAGCTTTTGGTGAAGGTCGGCGGCATATGCTGGGTGATAACCGTCGGCGGGCAATTGGCCGGAAACTTCTGCAGAACCGCGATCAGAGCCTCGACACCGCCGGTCGACGAACCGATCGCGACGATCTTGCGGCCGACCCGGAAATCGGCGACCGCGGGCGGCGCAACAGGTGCTGCGGCCGGTCGCTGGGTGAACTGGCGCTGCGTACGGGCGGCAGCCTTGACCTTCTCGGCGAGATCGCCGAACGGGCGCAGGTCGCCCGGAGCCGGTTTGCCGATGCAGTCGAACGCACCGATTTCGAGAGCTGCGAGGCTTGCCTCGGCGCCGCGATGGGTCAGCGTCGACACCATGATCACCGGCATCGGGCGCAGGCGCATGATCTTCTCGAGAAAATCGAGGCCGTTCATGTTTGGCATCTCGATATCGAGGGTCACGACGTCAGGGTTCAGCTTCTTGATCGCTTCGCGGGCTTCGAGCGCGTCGCCAGCCTGGCCGATGACGGTTACATCGGGGTCAGCGCTCAGAACGGCGGTGATCAGGCCGCGCATGGTCGGCGAGTCATCGACGACGAGTACCCTTGCAGGTGCGCTCATGCCTTCCTCCCGACGCCCTTGGTCGTATAGCGGTAGGTGGTGATGCCGATATTGTCGAAGACGTTCTTGGCATCGCCCGAGACCCGCTCGGAATGACCGATATAGAGGTGCCCGCCTTCCGGCAGCAGCTCGGCGAAGCGCGACCAGATCTTCATCTGGGTCGGCTCGTCGAAATAGATGACGACGTTGCGGCAGAAGATCACGTCGAACTTGCCCTTGAACGGCCACTGCGCCATCAGGTTCAGTTCGTTGTAGGTGATCAGGCGCTTGACGCGATCGTCGACCTGGAACTTGCGGCGGCCCTGGATCTCGACTTCCGAGAACCACTGCTTGCGCATCTGCGGCGACACGGTTTCCAGCGCGCTCTCGTCATAGGCGCCCTGCCGGGCGATCGCCAGGATCTTCGGGTCGATGTCGGTCGCCAGAATCTTGAAATCGTAATCGGCAACATTCGGCATCTGCGACAGCACGGTCAGTGCGATCGAATAGGGCTCCTGGCCATCCGACGAAGCGGCCGACCAGATGCGCACGCGGCCGCCCATCTTGGCGCGGTGCAACAGTTCCGGCAGCACCTGATCGCGCAGGTGATCGAAGTGATGGTTTTCGCGGAAAAAGCGCGTGAAGTTGGTCGTCAGGTGCGACAGCATCTCGCGGCGCGGTGCGGCACCGGCGGGCGAAGCCACCAGCGAACAGTATTCGCGGAAGCCGGACAGGCCGAGATTGCGGATGTGCTTCGACAGACGCGAATAGACCAGCGAGGCCTTCGTCTCGTTGAGGAAAATCCCCGCGTCCGAATAGATCATGGCGGCGATCTCCGAGAGGTCGCGGCGGGTCAGCGGATATTCGCCGCTCGCCAGAACCTCGTCGGGGCTTCCCTGCCGCACATCTTTTGCACTCATGACACTCATGCAGCTTCGCTTTCAGCTTCCGGGAAGAGGGCTTCGAGTTCGATCAGGCAGATCATCCGCTTGTCGATCGACAGGATGCCGCGGGCAAACTGACGCTGGATATCGGATGCGATTTCCGGGGTCGGCTGGATATGCTGCTCGGTCACCGTGAGGATATCCGAGACAGCATCGACCAGCAGACCGACGACCTTCCGCTTGACCTGCGCCACGATGATGACGTGGCGCGGGGTCGGTTCGGCCGCCTTCATTCCAAGGCGGGCCGACAGATCGATGATCGGCAGGACCGCGCCGCGGAGGTTGATGACGCCGATGACATAGGCAGGCGCGTGCGGCATGGGCGTTGCAGGCGTCCAGCCGCGAATTTCGCGCACCGCCATGATATTCACGCAAAATTCCTGGTCACCGATGCGGAAAGCGATGAGCTCGCTATCCCCATGGTTCAGATTTTTTACGCCGTACGACATCGTCTTATCCTACCGCTGCCAGGGAGATTTCCTGCTTCAAGGCCTGGCCGCGCGAAGCGCCGACTACCGCATCGACGTCGAGGATGAGCGCGACGCGCCCGTCGCCGAGGATCGTTGCAGCCGCGATACCGGGAACGTGGGTATAGTTGGCTTCGAGGCTCTTGATGACGACCTGACGCTGACCCTGGATGGCATCGACCATCAGAGCGCGCTGACCGCCGCCTTCGGATTCCACCAGCAGGGCAACGCCTTCGACCGGGTTTGCCTGGGTTGCGCGGAAGTTCAGGATCCGGCCGACATCCACCAGCGGGCAGAAGGAGTTACGGATCGAGATCAGGCGATGGCTCGCACCGAACGAGTGGATCGCGGAGGCTTCCGGCTGGAGCGTCTCAACGATCGCCGTCAGCGGCACGACCAGCGTCTGGCCGGCAACCGTAACGACCATGCCGTCGAGGACGGCGAGCGTCAGCGGCAGGCTCATCGTGAAGACCGAACCCTGGCCCGGCTTCGAGGTGATGTTGATACGGCCGCCGAGTGCCTGGATCGAGCGCTTGACGACGTCCATGCCGACGCCGCGGCCCGAGATGTCGGAGATCTTGTCGGCCGTGGAGAAGCCCGGCAGGAAGATCAGGTTGTCGATTTCTTCATCCGACAGGTTGGCATCGGCCGGGATCAGCTCGTTGGCGATTGCCTTCTGCTTGACCTTTTCGCGGTTGATGCCGGCGCCGTCGTCGGCGAGTTCGATCAGGATGCGGCCCGAACGATGCTTTGCGGTGAGGCGGACGGTGCCTTCGGCGCTCTTGCCGGCGGCTGCGCGTCTTTCCGGCGATTCGATGCCGTGGTCGACGGCGTTTCGGATCATGTGCGTCAGCGGTTCCGCGATCTTGTCGATAACCGTCTTGTCGACTTCGGTGTTCTCACCTTCGGTGATCAGGCGGATCGACTTGCCGGTCATGTCGGCGATTTCGCGAACGATACGCGACATGCGCTGGAAGACCGGCTTTACCGGCTGCGCGCGGATCGCCATGACCGAGTCCTGGATCTCGCGGGTGAGCTGCTGCAGCTCTTCGAGGCCCATGTTGATCGAGGACGTACCGGTCGTGTCGTTTTCGATGACGCTCTGCGAGAGCATCGCCTGGTTGATGACAAGCTCGCCGACGAGGTTGATCAGGCGGTCGACGCGATCGAGATCGACGCGGATCGTCTGGCCTGCGCTGTTGGCAGCAGCATTGTTCTGGGCTGCTGCGGCAGCAGCGGCACTGGCGGCAGCAGCCGATTCCTTCTTCTCGACACGGGCAGCGGCAGCGGCCATCTGCGTGACGTTGGAAGCGGTCTCAGCGGCAGCAACGGCTGCGGCAACATCCGACTTTGCGGGCTCGACCGGTGCTTCAGGCGCATCGTCGAGGGCCGAGAGATCGAACGGAACCGGGATCATCGGCAGCTCTTCGTTCGAAGCTTCCGCGGACTTGGCGTCCTCGACCGGCGTCACGGTCAGTTCGCAATCCCATTCGGCAAATTCGAAGACGGTGCGGATGGCGTCTTCACCCTTGTCCGTCTTGAGCGTGACATTCCAGAAGAAATAGGCAGCTTCCGGATCGATCTCGTCGAGGCCGACGAGCGCGTCCATGTTGCAGTAGATGCTCATCTCGCCGAGGCGGGAGAGATCGCGCAGCAGCAGCGTTGCGTCGTTACCCTTGGAATAGAGGTCCGAGCGCGGCTTGAAGGTGATCTCGTAGGCCGGCAGATCGGAACCGGCTTCTTCTTCATCGCCGAAATCGCCGAAGGAGAAGGGGATCGGCTGGAAACCGCTATCATCGGTCGGAGCCGGGGCTGCGGCAACGGGTGCCGCGGCCGGAGCAGGCTTTGCAGCCGCTTTCGGTGCGGGCGCTTCGGCGGCAGCCGACGACGACGGCATTTCGCCGTGTGCCAGAGCCTCGAGCTCCTTCACCAGGCCGCGGCTGCGGCTTTCATCGATGCTGCCGCCATCGCGGGCAGCATTCGTCAAGTCGGCCAGAACGTCGGCCGACTTCAGCATGACCTTCAGGACGTCCTGATTAGGCTCAAGCTTGTTGGAACGAACGCAATCAAGTGTGGTCTCGAATACATGGGCGAAAGCGACGAGATCATCCAGACCGAAGGCGCCAGCGCCGCCCTTGATCGAATGGACGGCACGGAACACCGCGTTGACGGTTTCCGGATCACGATCGCCATCATTCATTTTCATGAGACCGGATTCCAGTTCGGCGAGCTGCTCCTCGCACTCCTGGAAAAAGATCTCTTTGATTTCGTTCATATCCATAGGAGAAATTCCTGGGTTTAAGCGGTTACACGCTCAATGGCATCTATCAGCTTGGCAGGGTCGAAAGGCTTTACGATCCAGCCCGTCGCACCGGCCTGGCGGGCACGGTTCTTCTTTTCGGCATCGCTCTCGGTGGTCAGCACCAGGATCGGGATCGCGCGGTACTTTTCGTTGCGGCGAACACCTTCGATGAAGCCGAAACCGTCGAGACGCGGCATGTTGATGTCGGTCACGATGACGTCAGGGTTCGACTCTTCGAGAACTTCAAGGCCCTCGACACCATCTTCCGCCTGGATCGTCTCGAAGCCCGCATTGTTGAGCGTCACGAGAAGCATGTTTCGGATCGTCCGTGAATCATCCACGGTAAGCACTTTTTTCTTCATTGCCGGATCTCCTTGGCAAGCAGGTGGTCTATATCGACGCCGACCAGCTGCATGGTTTTTTCGAATGCATCAGACACTTTCGAGAACTTGAAAGACTGCTTGTCCTGATCCCAGGTCTTTTCCGCAGCCATCAGCACCTGTGCGCAGAGGCCGCCAACACGCTCGACGCCCGATGCATCGATAACGATGTCGCTGCCGCGCATGGAAAGAAGCTTGTCGCGGAGTGCTGTCGCTTCATTGAGATCGAGTACCGCTGCAAGATTAAGCGTCTTGCCGCTCTTCTTCGCTGCCATCAGCCTGTCCTTGTCCCCTTGTGTCCAACCCGCAAAAGCGAGCGGACCTCATATTCCGATAGGTTAGTAAACATTCCGTCCTCCGAAGCTTGCTGCGGGGCGGGAAAAGTCGAAATCTTCGTTGTCGAACTGCTCGTCAAGCGTCACCGGCTGGGCGGCGATCTCGACGCGCGGCGCTGCTGCGCGAACCGGTTCGCGGCGCGCCGGCTGGGCGTTTTCGCGGGCGATGCGGAATTCGCGGATCGTCTGCCCGAGTTCGAGAATGACGGTGTGCAGGTGATCGGCACCATCGGCCGAATGGCGGGCTGCATTGGCATTGGCGGCGACACCGACGCTCAGGCTCTTCACCTCGCCGGTGACGGCATCGAGGCTTGCGGCATGCTCGCCTGTATTGACGGCAATCGCGGCGATCGCCTCGTTGATGCCGGTGACCTGGCGGACGATGCTGCCGATCGAATCCTGGGTGCGGCCGACCATCTGGACACCGGCATCGACCTGCGCCTTGGTGGTCGTCACCAGCGTCTTGATCTCGCGGGCGGCATCTGCCGAGCGCTGCGCCAGAGCGCGGACTTCCTGGGCGACGACGGCAAAGCCGCGGCCGGATTCACCGGCGCGGGCGGCTTCGATACCGGCGTTCAGCGCCAGAAGGTTGGTCTGGAAGGCGATCTCGTCGATGGCGCCGATGATCTGGCCGATCTTCTCCGCCGACTGCTCGATATCGGCCATGGCGGTGATCGCCCTGCCGACGACGGCGCCGCTCTCTTCGGCGGCAACGCGCGTCGACGCGGCGGCCTGTTCGGCGGCGCGGCTTCCCGTCGCCCCCTGACGGACGCTTTCGGCGATTGCCTGCAGCGCAGCAGCCGAGGACTGCAGCTCTCCGGCATGACCGGCGGCGTGACCCGCAAAGTTCTTCGATGCCTCGGAAAGCGAGCGCGTCGACAGCTCTGCCTTCTGGGTGCGATCGGAGATCCCTACGAATTCTGTCTGGACGGCGTCGAGCGCGGCGTTGAGGGCCGCGGCAAGTTCCGCATGGGCGCCATCGGCCTCGACGGGTGCGCGAACCGTCAGGTCGCGGGCGGCAAGACCATCGATAACGTCGCCGAAGATGCGGGCGATATCTGCCTTGTCCTTCTCGCGCTGCTCGGAGAGCACGCGGCCCTGCGATGCGCGCAGGGCATTGAAGCGGAGCGAAACAGCGATTTCGACATCGACCATCACGAGGCGGATGATCGCCGTCATCATCTCGCTGATTTCCTTGGCGCGGCGCTTGGCGCCCGGAAGCAGCGGCTTGCCGGCGAGATCACTCGCGAGACCGGAGATGATATGCTCGAGCATGACGCCGTGGCCGGCGACGTGCCAGCGCGGGTCGAGGCCCATCTTGCTCTGCGTATCGGAGAGAACCTTGACGCGCTCGGCATAGAGGCTGTCGAAGCGCGCATCCGTCAGCACATCCCAGTGCGAGGATTGCAGATCGTGCAGCCGGTCGAGCTGGCGGTCGTTCTGGAAATTGCTGGCAGCGTCCGGAAATGCCTGGAACCGCTGGAAAAGATCGCGGAGGCCGCTCTTCAGCTCGGTTTCGAGCAGCGGGCGGTGGCGGCGAACAAGCTCGCATTGCGCGGCATCTAGGCCGGCAAAACGCAGGCGATCACGGAGGCTGCCTGCCTGCGCGCCCTTGGCCTGATCTGATGGCATATCCTGCCGCAATGCCTATCCCCAACCACATCCGGACCTGGTCCGGTGAAAAACCGTTTTGCTCCATCCGACGAGCACAATGCAGGGAAGCGGCCTTCAGCCTCCGGCAGTATGGCCGGAAGACAGGCGTCTCCCATCAACAGAAATCTGTTTCGGAAAAGAGTGGATACCGGATCGAGCCGGTACGGCGGGACGGCGTCATGCCTGGTGGGAACGAGCAACATTTCCCATTCCGACGTGTAACGCCATGTTTATGGTTAATTCCTTGCTTGAAGGTTAATGCGCTTTTTAATCAACGCAGCCGCTGAAAGCATTTTTGGAGCAACAAATGAAATAGTCCCAAGGAGTTGCAGGCGCGCTACAAGTCCTGCGCAAGCTTTGTGTTATATCGCACCCTTAAGACATGACATGATGTCGTTAAGGATAGAGCAATGATTGTTCTCGGATTGGGATCCTGCCTCATCGCAATTGCCACTTTGGCAGCCGTCGCCCTGCTCGATCAGATCGAGGCGCGCCGCGGCAGCATCGACCTTCGGGTTCTCTGAAAAACCTTTGACTGCGGCATAGTGCGGCTTTGTGAGCCGCCCTTGTTGGCAGCCTTGCTTCGCTGATGTATGGCAGGCGCCTTAACCAGCGGAAGTTCTATATGTCTGCCAGAACCGGCCTTTTCATCATTCTTGCCGTCACCTTGTGGCGCATCGTGACGCTGCATTTCGATACGACGGATTTCTTCGTCGACGAGGCGCAATACTGGTTCTGGTCGCAAAATCTCGACTTCGGCTACTATTCCAAGCCGCCGATGATCGCCTGGTTCATCCGGGCGATGACCGATATTGCCGGTTCGACCGATATTTTCTGGGTGCGGCTCTGCGGACCGATCGTTCACGCCGCCACCGCCTTCCTGCTGATGAAGCTCGCCAAGCGCGTCGTCGGACCCGAGGTCGAGGGATGGACGGGCGCCATCTATGTGACGATGCCGGCGGTTGCCCTTTCGTCGGTGTTCTTCTCCACCGACGTCGTGCTGCTGTTCTTCATGACGATCGGACTCTGGGCCTATGCCGGCCTGACGAAGAAGTCCTCGATCGGGCTGGCACTGCTGATGGGCGCTGCCTTCGGCTGCTCGTTCCTGTCGAAATACGCGATCCTCTTCGTCGTGCCCGGCGGATTGATTGCGCTGCTCTTCGTGCCTGCAGCGCGCATTGCCTGGCGCGATTTCTTCATTTCCGTCGTCACGGCGCTGATCTTCGCTTCGCCGAACCTCTGGTGGAACTTCACGCATGACGCGACCACGGTTCGCCACACCGAGGACATCGCCAAGTGGGACCAGATGAAGCTGGATTTCGCCGGCGCTGCGGAATTCTTCGCTGCGCAGTTCGGCGTCGTCGGCCCGATCATCTTCTTCGCAATGCTCTGGGCCGGATGGCGGATGATCCGGGGCCGGAGCGGAGAAACGGAAAAGCTGCTCGTCTGGTTCTCGCTGCCGGTGGTGTTCCTGATCACCCTGCAGGCATTCGTCGCCAAGGCCGAAGCCAACTGGGGCGTGACGGCCTATGTGGCCGGGACTGTCCTTGCCGTCACCGTTCTTTCGCGCCTCTGGCCGAAGGGGCTCAACATCTCGCTGATCATCGGCGCTGTCGCCAGCATCCTCTTCCCGCTGGCTACGATCTTCGCGCATGAACTCGTGTTACCCGGCGGCAACGAGATCATGAAGCGCTATCTCGGCCGGGCCGAAATCAGCCGCGAAGCCGCCGCGCTTGCCAAGCAGGCCGGGACCGCGACCATCGTCACCGACAACCGCGATTTCGTCGCCGACATGTTCCACACGCTGCGCAACGAGCCGGTGAAGATCTATGCCCGGGCGCCCGTCGATCTGCCGAACAACTATTACGAGCAGAACTTCGCCCTGCCCGCGGGTTCGCAGGAGCCGGTGCTTTTCGTCAGCCGCAATGAATTTACCTGCACCACCGGGACGGCCGAGCTGGTGAAGAGCTGGCAGCCGGCCGACGGTTATTATCGCGGCAAGGACGTCTACGCCTACAAGATGCCGGGCAGCTGCCTCGACCGGCAGCGCTAGGCAGGCGCTTGCGGGGGCAGGCAGAGGCCGGTCCCCGCCCCTTCCACATCAACAAACCTTACGCCGCCTTCCTCGAAGGCGAGGCGCAGCTGTGCCTCGGTCGCACGGTGGATTTCGTGGTGCCGGCCTTCATAGTCGCGTATCGTGCTGCGTGAGACGGCGGCCTTGTCGGCAAGGTCGCTCTGCGTCCAATCGAGCAAGCCTCGGGCAGCGCGGCATAAAGCAGGCGTCAGAATTGTTTCTTTAGCTCCTTGACCCATGATTTCAAGTCACCCATATTGGTCAACATAAGCCATATATGTCATGTTTTGAACGGGAATACCAGATCGGGAGATTGCGATGCCGCACGACACACCTTTGATTTCGACAATCGTCGGAGGTCTCGTGCTGGCGTTTATCTTCGGCGCCATCGCCAACAGGCTGAAGCTGCCGCCACTGGTGGGCTATCTGCTCGCCGGTATTCTCGTCGGGCCGCATACGCCCGGTTACGTCGCTGACCAGAATCTAGCTCCCGAACTCGCCGAAATCGGCGTCATCCTGCTGATGTTCGGCGTCGGCCTGCATTTCTCTCTCAAGGATCTCCTTTCCGTTCGCGGCATCGCGGTGCCCGGCGCGATCGTACAGATCGGCTTTGCGACGCTGCTCGGCTGGGGTCTCGGCTGGCTGATGGGCTGGCCGACCGGCGGCAGCCTGGTCTTCGGCCTGGCGCTGTCGGTCGCCTCGACCGTCGTGCTTCTGAAGGCCTTGCAGGAGCGGCGTCTCGTCGAGACGGAGCGCGGCAAGATCGCCGTCGGCTGGCTGATCGTCGAAGACCTCGCCATGGTTCTGGCACTCGTTCTCATCCCGGCGGCGGCAAGCATCGGCGGTGGCGAGCATGCGACGGTCGAGCCGCTCTCGGCCGGTCTCAACCGCCTGCTCGGCCTCGATCTTGGCATCGGCGGCATCATCGGCATGACGCTGGTCAAGGTGGCGCTGTTCGTGGCGCTGATGCTGATCTTCGGCCGCAAGCTGATCCCCTGGACCATGCATCGCATCGCCCATACCGGTTCTCGCGAACTGTTCCGCCTCGGCGTTCTCGCGATCGCGCTCGGCGTTGCCTTCGGCGCCTCGAAGATGTTCGGCGTTTCGCTGGCGCTCGGTGCCTTCTTCGCCGGCATGGTTCTTGCCGAAAGCGAGCTCAGCCACCGCGCCGCGCAGGAAAGCCTGCCGCTGCGCGATGCCTTCGCGGTTCTCTTCTTCGTTTCGGTCGGCATGCTGTTCGACCCGAACATTCTGATCGAGAAGCCGCTGCCGGTTCTCGCCACCGTCTTCATCATCGTCATCGGCAAGTCGGTCGCAGCCCTGCTGATCGTGCTGCTGTTCAGGAAATCGGTGGGCACGGCGCTGACGATTTCGGCGAGCCTTGGTCAGATCGGCGAATTCTCCTTCATCCTCGCGGCGCTTGGCGTCGATCTCGGCCTGTTGCCGGAAGAAGGACGCGATCTCATCCTCGCCGGTGCGATCATCTCGATTATTCTCAACCCTGCCCTCTTCTACCTCTGCGACCGCATCAAGCCCCTCCTGGAGCGTCCGAAGCGCGAGGAGCCAGCGGCAGAGGCAGCGGAGTCCCCGGAGTCCGCCCCCGTCGAGCCTATCCAGCCGGAGGAGGACGACATCCAGCCGACCTCCCTGTCCGGCCATGTCATCCTCGTCGGCTATGGCCGCGTGGGCAGCATCGTCGGGCAGAACCTGAAATCGTCAGGCACGCCGTTCCTCGTCATCGAAGATTCTGAAAAGCGCATCGAAGAGCTCTCGGCCCAGGGCGTCGAGACGGTACTCGGCAACGCGGCGGCCCGCGAGGTGCTGGATCTCGCCAATCTCAACGGCGCCCGCAGCCTGGTCATCGCCATTCCGAATGCCTTCGAGGCGTGCCACGTCGCGGAGCTCGGCCGTACGGTCAACCCCTCGATCCTGATCGTCGCGCGGGCGCATTCGGACGCCGAGGTGGAAGAACTCAAGCAATATGGCGCCGATACCGTGATCATGGGCGAGCGAGAAATCGCCATGGGGATGGTTGACCGGCTCGCTCAAGTGCATCATGACAGACCAGCCTATGAAGATGGGCCGGAGACTGATACAATTCCGCCCGCGGCCACAGAGCCGCCGGAGAAAGAATGACGGGTTTTTGCGCTTTTGAGCCGGTTTGAGAGCGAGATCGCAGGACATAACGAGGGAATGCCGGATGCGCGCCGCCTGAGCGCCCGCATCGCCGTTTCCCTCTTGCTTGCCGTATTCGCCTATCTCGGCCTGCTTTTCGGCGGCAACCTCGTTCTTGGCCCCGACTCCCAAAGCAATAATGCGCTGAGCGCGCCCGGCAAGGAAAGCCAGCCGCTGCAGCTGACGGCGCGCGAGGCCGTGCGCGGGCTGCTTGCCACCGAGCGCAAGATCGCGCCGAAACAGACACTGCACGATTCCGATGCCGCGGCGCTGCCGCTTCTTGCGCATCTCGCATTCGCCGAATGGCCGGCACCTGCGCCTGCAGGCATCGCCGATACGGTCATCCGGCCTGCCGCCCCGGCGGCCCATCAGCCCCGCGCACCGCCGGTCGCCTGATTTTCCGCGCCCCTGACGGGCGCCTCCAGAACTGCAGAGACACAGCCAGCGCCTTGCGCCGGCCTACTTTTATTCAAGGATCTGAAAGAATGCGCAATTCACCATGGCTGGTGTTCACCTATTCGGTGATCATCGTGCTCGGCATTATCATCGCGCTGCCGAACATGCTCTCGCAGAGCACCCTCGACAAGCTGCCCACCTGGCTGCCGCACAGCCAGGTTTCCCTCGGTCTCGACCTTCGCGGCGGCTCGCACCTCGTGCTCGAAGTCGATGAAGCGGACCTGACCAAGGAACGTCTCCAGACGCTGCTGCAGGACGCCCGCCGTGTTCTGCGCGAGCAGAACATCCAGACCAAGTCGATCGTTCTCAACAACAACCAGATCGTCGTGACCCCGGTTGATCCGGCGCAGAGCAGCGAAGCGATCACCCAGCTGCAGACGCTCGGCAACCCGATCAGCAGCGGTCTCAGCGCCGGCCAGTCGGATCTCTCGGTCACGGCAAATGGCGGCAACGTCATCGTCGCCTTCTCGCCGGCCGGTCTTGCGAGCCACGTCGACTCCGCCGTTCAGCAGAGCCTTGAAGTCATCCGTCAGCGCGTCGACCAGGTCGGCGTTGCCGAACCGACGATCCAGCGCATCGGCGCCAACCGCGTTCTCGTGCAGCTGCCGGGCGCCCAGGATCCGTCGCGCCTTCGCCAGCTGCTCGGTTCGACCGCCAAGATGTCGTTCCATATGCTCGCCCCGAACAACCAGCCGGGCCCTGGCGTCACCATGCTGAAGGACGATCAGGGCAACAGCTATCCGGTTCTCGACCGCGTCGAAATCTCCGGCGACCGCCTCTCGGATGCCCGCGTCGGCTTCGACCCGAACACGCATGAGCCGATCGTCAGCTTCCGCTTCGACAGCGCCGGTGCGACCCGCTTCGCGGACATCACCCGCCAGAATGTCGGCAACCCCTTCGCCATCGTTCTCGACGACAAGGTGCTGAGCGCACCTGTCATCCGCGAGCCGATCACCGGTGGTTCGGGCCAGATCTCCGGCAGCTTCTCGCCGGATACGGCAACGACGCTCGCCGCCATGCTGCGCGCCGGCGCCCTGCCTGCCAAGCTGACGGTCATCGAAGAACGCACCGTCGGCGCCGACCTCGGCGCGGACGCGATCCGCATGGGTATCTATTCGGGTATCGTCGGCTTCGTTCTCGTCGCCCTCTTCATCTTCGTGCTCTACGGCACCTGGGGCTTCCTCGCGAACTTCGCCCTGCTGATCCACACGATCCTGACCTTCTCGGCCCTGACCCTTGTCGGCGCGACGCTGACGCTGCCGGGTATCGCGGGTGTCGTTCTCGGTATCGGCCTTGCGGTCGACGCGAACGTTCTTATCAACGAGCGCATCCGTGAAGAAACACGCAAGGGCAAGAGCGCCTTTGCCGCCATCGACACCGGCTTCCGCCGCGCCTACTCGACGATTATCGACGGCAACATGACGGCGCTTATCGCTGCCGCCATCCTGTTCTGGTTCGGCTCCGGCCCGGTCCGCGGCTTCGCGGTCACCATGGCACTCGGCCTGATCATCTCGATGTTCACCTCGGTCGCCTTCGTTCGCGTCACGATGATCGAGATCACCCGCCGCCGTAAGCTCAAGGTGCTGAACATCAAGCCGCTGCTGCCGATGATGTTCAACCCCTATGGCCGCCACATCCAGTTCATGAAGGCACGCTTCTTCGGCGTCACGGTCTCGGCCCTGCTGTCGATCGCATCGGTCGTGCTCTTCATCCATCCGGGCCTCAACTACGGCGTCGACTTCCGTGGTGGTATCCAGATGTCGGTCAAGACGACCGAAGCTGCCGATCTCGGCAAGTTCCGTGAAGGCCTGAACAGCCTCGGCCTCGGCGAAGTCTCGCTGCAGTCCTACGGCGACAACAACACCATGGCAGTGCGTGCGCAGCGCCAGGAAGGTGGCGAAGAAGCGCAGACCGTCGCCGTCGAAAAGCTGAAGGCCGAGATCGTCAAGATCGATCCTTCAGCGACGGTCACCGGCACCGACGTCATCGGCCCGAAGGTTTCCGGCGAACTGGCATGGGCGGGTATCCTGTCCGTCGTCATTGCCAGCCTTGCGATGCTTGCCTACATCTGGGCACGCTTCGAATGGCCATTCGCTGTCGGCGCCATCGTGACGCTCGTCCTCGACGTCACCAAGGCGATCGGCTTCTTCGCGCTGACCGGCCTCGACTTCAACCTGACGGCTATCGCGGCGATCCTGACGCTGGTCGGCTACTCGGTGAACGACAAGGTCGTCGTCTATGACCGCATGCGTGAAAACATGCGCCTCTACAAGTCGATGCCGCTGCGCGAAATCATCGACCGCTCGATCAACGAGACGCTGGCACGAAGCCTCTACACCAACGCCACCGCATTCCTCGCCCTGCTTCCGATGGCGATCTGGGGCGGTAGCGCGGTCGAGAGCTTCGCGATCCCGATGGTCTTCGGCATCCTCGTTGCCGGCGCGTCGTCGATCTTCATCGCGGCGCCGATCCTGCTCTTCCTCGGCGACTGGCGCCGCCGCCATGCCAAGCCGGCAGCGGATGCGAAGCCCGAAGCAGAGATCATTCCT
This sequence comes from Rhizobium sp. FG96, assembly GCF_057808655.1. NCBI lineage: Bacteria > Pseudomonadati > Pseudomonadota > Alphaproteobacteria > Hyphomicrobiales > Rhizobiaceae > Rhizobium > Rhizobium sp. FG96. Next base: position 121,631 of record NZ_JBMDIL010000014.1, read on the forward strand.
CCGGACGCTGTGGAGCCGCGCAAATCGATCGGCTAAAAACCGGTTGTTAACAAAAGCTTGAGGCGGGCGCCGGTTGCAGAACCGGCGCCCTCTTTTTATGGTAGCCCTGAGGTCGAGGGGAGATACCGCCATGTCATCCAGCACGACGCCGCAGGAGACGAACACTACCGAGGAGCGCATCCGCCGCTTCCTCGCAGTCGCATCGCACGACCTGCAGTCGCCGCTCCGTCATATCGCCATGTATTCGGAAATCCTGCTTGAGGATCTCGAAGGCAGGATCAGCGCCGACGAAAAGCAGAGCCTGACGACCATTCTCGACAAGGTGCAGACGGCACAGCGGCTGACGAAGGCGCTGATGACCTTTGCTGCCGGTACGCCGCAAGTAGCGCGCGAGAACGTCAATCTCAACGCTGCTGTGCAAACGGCATGGGATGAGGCGATTGCCGAGGTTCCCGGTACCGATGCGACCCTGGTCCATGGCGAGTTGCCGGAACTGCGCACCGACAGCGCGCTGCTGACCGCGGTGCTGAGGCAGCTATTCGCGAATGCGGTTTTTCATGGCGAGCGGGATGCCCTGCGGGTCGAGGTAACGGCAGCGCGGGATGGGTCCGCGCTGGTCATCGCCGTTGCGGACAATGGACACGGCATCGATCCGGATCATCAGGGGCGCATCTTCGAAGCCTTCTGGAAATTGCCGAAGCCAGGCCGCATTGCGGGTCCGGGGCTCGGGCTGTCGATCTCGCGCGAGCTGATCACTGCTATGGGCGGAACGCTCGATCTCGCAAGCTCATCCGAGAATGGCAGCCGGTTCGAAATCCGCCTGCCCACCTGAGATCGTCAGATATTGTAGTCGTCCTTCCAGAAATCCGGGACGTCGTAGGTCACGTATTCGCGGATGATGTATTGCAGCGTGCGCGCGTCCATCTCGTCCTTGCCGATGCGGAAATCGACGCCGTAGTCGGGAAACTGCTGGAAATAGCCGTCGGAAATATCCGTCGAGATGACGCCGATCGGGCCGGTATAGCCGATGCCGCGCAATTCCGGCACCGTCTCGCGGAAATCGGCATTCGGCAGCAGGCGGTTGTCGAGCAGGATCAGGTCGAACTTGACGCTCTTCATCTTGTCGACGGCATCGCCCACCGACTGGGCATATTCGACATCGACCGCCGGCTCCGACAGGCTGCCGATCTTCTTTTTCAGCGAGCGGAACTCGATGAACTCGTCGTCCACGAACAGGACCTTGACGGTCCCCGCGGCTCTGGCCTCGGCTGTCATCTGATCTCCCCCGGTCACGAAACGAGCCCGTTTCTCAGCGCTATCGCAACCATATGAACGCGATTGACCGCATCGAGTTTCCGCACCGCAGCGGTGATATGCGAATTCACCGTATGCTCCGAGAGGCCAAGAATGATGGCGATCTCGGCAGAGGTCTTGCCTTCGCTCGTCCACTTGACGATCTCGGCCTCGCGCTGCGTCAGACGTCCAGTCATTTCCTGGGTCAAGATTTCCTCGTACAGCTTGTCGAAGATGCGCATGACATCGAGGAGGACATCGGCGATCTCGCTCTGATCCGGCTCCTGGCGAATGCCGCTGAGCACCAGACAGTAGCGGCGGCCCTCGGGCGTGAAGAGCGGGATGAAGAGGAAAGTGTTGCCGTTGAACTCGTTGAACACCAGATCGGCCGGATAGCCTTCCAGCTGGGCGCTCTTGCCGAAGACCGGCGTCGTCAGGAACTGCGCGGACTTGGCCTTGATCGTTCCCAGCGCTTCCTTGAGCGTCTGGATGAACAGGCTGGCGCGGCGCTCGGCGATATTGGTGATGACGATTTCGCGCTCGCCGAACGGGGCGGCGGCTTCGGAAATCTTCGCCAATGCGAAATTGTCGAAGTGATAATGGTGCGCCGCCGCCTTGAACAGGCGGAAGAAATCGGTGCGGTTGATGGCCCGGTTCAGCTCGGGCCCAGTATGAAAAGGAACAGCCGCTGCGTTGGTCATTCCGGCAACCTTACCTCGAAGCCTTCACAAGTCACCCCACCTCATCCCGAAATCTTGGGATATACGTCCTAAACGCGAACAGTTAGAAAAATTTCCGAGACAGTTGATGAGGATAAAGGAACAGGGACCTCCAATATCCTGAGGCATAAACGCTCATCGATTTCTCAACCGCAAGTGATGCAAAGGCCAGATGTACTGAAATCGTAGTCTTACCTAGGTATCGCATTTTTCGTTATTCTTGATCTCTCGAATAGCGGAAAAAGTGCCGGAAGTAAGCGCGGGAGGGCCGATAGATCCGTTCAGCTAAGGGGTTGGCTGAAGTTCGTGGCGGCGAACAAGGGTCGGTCGGCTCTCTCAGCGCTCAAATCACTCCTCTTCCCATTGGTTGTATCTTGAGACGCTGAAACGGCCTTGTCAATCGGCCTTTCCGTGCGCGCCCGGAGCGTTCCGAGCGCCGGTTCCATGCTGCTCAACCGAGCGGAATATCCTCAGGATTCAAAGGCTTCACGAAAAACACATGGGCGCCGGCTGCCAGCGAACGCTGGCGGTCTTCTTCCGCATCCGAGCCGCTGCAGACACCCAGCCTGATGCCTGCGAATCGCGGATCCTGACTGATCTGCCGGATCAAAAGCAGCCCGCCATCGAGCGGCATGTAGAGATCGGCGATCAGCAGATCGGGCATCGGCTCGCCTTTTCCATGGCGCGCTTGCAGCATTTCCCACGCCTCCTGCGGCTGGGAAAAGGTGACGAGATCCGCCTTCAGCACGTTCTTGCGGCGCATGTAGTCGAGATAGAAAAGATCATCCTTGCTATCGTCGATGTAGAATATCAAAGGCATAGCTGCTCGATCCGATCATCGGCGGGCCTCGCTTCACTGACCCGAAACATGACACTAGATATGTTTCGCTAACAATCGCTATCAATCCTGTGAAAATCGTCAGTAGAACACGATCGCAACCCTGCGTTTCCTATTGAGTATTCGCCGAATTCGGAAAAGATGGCACGAACTCAGGAGGACAGGGCGCGTGTGGGCTGAAGCCGCTGGCAAATCGCGGGACGACGAGCGGAAGAAGAAGCGCTATCGGGCGACAGCACTGACCGTCAGCAGCTTGATCGGGCTGCTCGGCATCGCCGCGATCGCCGGCTGGTTGCTCGAGGTCGAGGTGATCGTCTCGGTGGTGCCGGACTTTCCGGCGATGGCCTTCAACACGGCGCTCTGCTTCATCCTCTCCGGCTTCGCGCTCGCCGGCTCGGTCTCGACCAGGCGGCGCTTCAATATCGCGGCCTCGGTGTTTGCCGCCGGCGTCATTGCCATCACGCTGATCCGCTTCAGCGAAATCATCGCACTCGGACGAACCTCACATCTCGTCGATCGGTTGCTCACCAATCTTCTGGTTTCCCAGGAATTTTCCGACCTGATCGGCGGCGGCATGGGGCCGAATACGGCGCTGATCTTCCTGATCGGCAATGTTGCGCTGTTTGCGACGCTGAACTGGAAGGACGAGCGGGCGCCGCTCGTCCAGGAACTGACGAGCTATGTGGCGATCACGCTCGGGATGATCGCCTTTGCCGCCTATATCACCAGCGCCGAGCATGGTTACCGATGGGGGCCCTATGCGGCGATGGCGCTGCACACGTCGATCGGCATGATGGTGTTCGGCGGCGGGTTGCTGGCAAGCGCCTGGTGGCGGCAGCCGCAAGGCGGCGCCAGCGTGCCGCTCTGGATCCCGGGCGTCATCTGCTTCACCGGCCTGCTCGCCGACCTCTACACGCCGCTCGGCGTTGCCAACGGCATTCTCTATGTCCCCCTGGTGCTGACGGCGCTCTGGTTCGGCAATCGCAAGGCACCGCTGTTCTTCGCCTTCGTCTGCACCATCCTGATCCTGCTCGGCTTCTTTGCCGTCAGCCACCCGGACGACATTCTGTGGCAGGAAATCGCCAATCGCACGGTCACCATCGCGATGCTGTGGCTGATCGCCTATCTGGTGCATCACTACATGCGCAACAGCGCGAGCCTGGAGACCGAGCGCATCCGCTTCAGCTCGCTGGTGCGCAACACGCCGGATGCCGTCATCACCATGGACGAGCGCGGGGTGATCTCGAGCTTCAATCCGGCGGCGGAACAGATGTTCGGCTATACGCCGGCCGAAGCGCTGGGCAAGAATATCAAGATGCTGATGCCGGAGCCCTATCACTCCGAGCATGACGGTTATCTCAGCCGCTACCGGCAGACCGGCGAGGAACGGATCATCGGCACGACCCGCATGGTCTCCGGCCGGCGCAAGAATGGCGCTGCCTTTCCGCTCGATCTCTCCGTCAGCGTCGTGCCGACCGGTGGTTCGCGCACCTTTGTCGGCATCGTGCGCGATATCAGCGAGCGCATTCGCCAGGAGGAGCGGCTGAAGACCATGGTCGGCCAGCTTGAGGCCTATACGGCCGATCTGGAGCGCAGCAACCAGGATCTCGACGAATTCGCCTATATCGCCTCGCATGACCTGAAGGAGCCGCTGCGCGGGCTCCACAATCACTCCCGCTTCCTGCTCGAAGACTATGAGCAGCAGCTGGACGAGGATGGCGTGCGGCGTCTGAACCGCCTCGTTCGCCTCAGCCAGCGGATGGAGAAGCTCGTCAACGACCTGCTCTATTTCTCCCGCATCGGCCGCCAGCAGCTGGCGGTGAAGCGCACCGACATAAACCTCGTAGTCAAGGATGTCGTCGGCACGCTCGAAGTGTTCCTAGAGGAGCGCAATGCGCAGGTGACGACGGATGGGGAGCTTCCCGAGGTGGTCTGCGACGCGACGCGGCTGACCGAGGTGTTCCGCAACCTCGTGACCAACGCGGTCAAATACAACGACAAGGCCGAGCCGCTGGTGACGATCGGCTATCTCGACCATTACCATGGCAAGGACGGCTCGGAGGCGAGCGACGTGTTCTTTGTCCGGGACAATGGCAAGGGCATCGCACCGGAATTCTACGAAGACATTTTCCGCATTTTCAAACGCCTGGAAAAATCGCAAGATTCGGATGATGGGACCGGAGCCGGTCTGACCTTCGTACGCAAGATCATTGCCCGCCACAATGGCGAGATCTGGCTCGAATCCGAGCTCGGGACAGGCACGACATTCTATTTTACGCTGGGAAGCAAACGAGAGGACCAGAATGCAGCCGCGTGACATGCAGCCGATCCTGATTGTCGAGGACAGCGAGGACGACTTCGAGGCGACGATGCGCGCCTTCAAGCGCACCAACCTGCGAAACCCCATCCGCTGGGCCGCATCCGGCCAGGAAGCGCTCGACGCGCTGGCGGAGATGAACCCGCGCCCCGGCCTGGTTTTGCTCGACCTGAACATGCCGGGCCTCGATGGGCGCAAGACGCTTGAAGCCATCAAATCCAATGCGCATTGGCGCAAGATCCCGGTCGTGATCCTGACGACATCCGACGACGAGCGCGATATCGAGGGCTGCTATGCGCTCGGCGCCAATACCTATGTGCAGAAGCCGGTGGATCTGGACGGGCTGTTCGCCGCCATCCAGCGGCTGAAGGAATACTGGTTCGAAATTGCCATCCTGCCGCACGAGGACTGACATTGGCGGAAGACTGCCCGGTACTGATCATCGACGACAATATCGACGACCGTGAGGTCTACCGGCGGATGCTCTCGCGCGTCGCCGGGATGAACTATATCGTCTCGGAAGCCGAAACCGGCGACCAGGGCATCAAGCTCGCCGAGAGCAAGCGGCCGAGCTGCATCCTGCTCGACTATTCGCTGCCCGGCCGCGACGGCCTCGGCGTGCTGGCGGAAATCCTCAAGCGCGACCCGACAGCCAATGTCATCATGCTGACCGGCCAGGGCAACGAGACCGTTGCCGTCGAGGTGATGAAGAACGGCGCGCGCGATTATCTGACGAAGGATTCGCTCTCGCCTGAATCGCTGCATCGCTGCATCCAGAGCGCCGTCATGCATGGCGCGCTGGAGATGAAGCTGGAGCAGAAGCGCCAATCGCTGGAGATCTTCACCCGTGCCATGGCGCATGACCTGAAGGAGCCGCTGAGGACCATCAAGTCGTTCAGCAAGATCCTGCATGGCTCGGCAGCGCTTCCGACGGAAGACCGCGAGCTGCTCGACTACATCCTGAGCGCCGCCGACCACATGGAAGACCTGATCGTCAAGGTTTCCGGCTTCACCAAGCTGGAGGTCTCCGGCGATCTGGAGATGAAGCCGGTGTCGATCGCCGCCGTGCTCGACCAGGTCGAGGACAACCTGCATCAACAGATGGAAAGCCGCCAGGCAACGATCGTGCGCGGCGAGCTGCCGGAGGTGATGGGTGACGGGACGCTGCTGATCCAGGTGATGCAGAACCTGATCTCCAACGCCATCCGCTATTGCGAGGATCAGCGGCCCGAAGTGCGGGTGACCGCCGAGGCGGCCGACGGCGGGCTCTGCCGCCTGCTCGTCAGCGACAATGGCCCCGGCATCGATCCCGAGCATCGCGAACTGATTTTCCAGCCTTTCAAGCGGCTGGTCGGACGCGGTATCGAGGGAACCGGGCTTGGCCTTGCGATCTGCCGGCGTATCGCCCAGCTGCATGGCGGGGCGATCTGGTGCGAGGCAAAGACCGGGCGTGGGGCGACCTTCGTGCTCGAACTGCCGCTGGCGCGGAGCATGCCTGCCACCGCTGCCCGCGGTGCCGAGGCACAGGCGGCACGCGTCTCCGAGCAGAGCGCCGATACGGGTGGCCGCCTTGCCGAGGTGCTGCTCGTCGAGGACAGCCCGGCCGATATCCAGCTTCTCAAACTGAAGCTGATGCGGCGTGAAAAGGTGAGCTTCAACCTGCATGTGGCGACGAACGGGCGCGAGGCGATGCGGCTTCTGGAGGATCGGGCGGGCAACGTTTCGCAGCCGCCGATGGACCTGATGCTGCTCGATATCAACATGCCGATCATGGACGGTTTCGAGGTGCTGAACGCGCTTTCGGCGGACGCGCGCTTCAAGGAAATACCGGTTTGCATCCTGAGCACATCGAGCGACGAAGGCGACATGCAGAGGGCCAAAGACCTCGGCGCTCTCGCCTATATGATCAAGCCGCCGACGCTCCAGCAGTTGGAGCAGGCGCTCGAAGGCGTCGACAGTTTGGAATTGCAGCCGCGCGGTGATGCCCTAGTTCTTTGTGCAGAACAATCGAGGCAATCTCCAACGGCACTGGTATGACTTTAGTATCCGCATTAGTTCTGGCGCTTCTCGCCACTCCCCAACAATACGGACTGCTTTCGATGATTTCTGGCATACATCACATCACCGCCATCACCCGCAAAGTGCAGGCGAATGTCGATTTCTATGCCGGTTTCCTCGGTATGCGGCTCGTCAAGCAGACCGCAGGTTTCGAGGACGAAACCCAGCTGCATCTCTTCTATGGCGATGGCGAGGGCACGCCCGGCTCGCTGCTGACCTTCCTTGCCTGGGAAGACGGCTCACAGGGACGCGCCGGCTTCGGCCAGATCAGCGAGATCGCGCTGGCGATCGACCCGACGAGCATCGGCTACTGGCTGACGCGGGCCATGAGCTTCGGCATCCGCATGGAAGGGCCGGCCGATGAATTCGGCGAGCCGGTACTGCGCTTCAAGGACCCCGACAACATCATCCTCAAGCTTGCCGGCAACAAGGATCTGAAGACGGCGGCGGCCTGGACGGACGGACCTGTTCCCATCGAGCACGCCGTGCAGCGCGTGCGCGGCGCGACCATGCTGACCGAGACGCCGGCCGAAAGCCGCGCTTTCATCGAGAGCCATTTCGGCTATCGCTTCCAGGAAAACAAGGGCGCCATCGACCGGCTGGTTTCGGATTCCGGCGATGTCATCGATGTTCGCAACGCGAAGGGTTTCTGGTCGGGGGCGCCGGGCACCGGTGCGATCGATCACGTGGCTTTCCGCGCCGCGGATGAGGCCGAACTGAAAGCCGTTCATGACGCGCTTGCCAGTTCGACGGACTCGGCGACCAACATGCATGACCGGAAGTATTTCAAATCGCTCTATGTGCGCGAACCCGGTGGCACGCTGATCGAGCTTGCGACCGACAAGCCCGGGATGACGATCGATGAGCCGGCACCGACACTCGGCACCAAGCTGTTCCTGCCGCCGAAGGATTCGATCAAGGACCTGAAGGACCTCAAGGTCATCCTGCCGCAATTCTCGATGCCGGGCGAACCGCGCGTGAATTACCGCGAACTGCCCTTCGTGCACCGCTTCTACACGCCGCCGGATCCGGATGGCAGCGTCTTCGTGCTGCTGCACGGGTCGGGCGGTAACGAGACGACGCTGATGCCGCTGTTGCACAAGGTTGCCCCGCGGGCGACGCTGCTCGGCGTGCGCGGCCGCGCCACCGAGGAAGGCTTCCCGCGCTGGTACAAGCGCATCACCCCCTTCTCCTTCGATCAGGACGACATCAAGAACGAGGCGGAAGCCTTCGCGGCGTTCATCGACGGCGCGGTCAAATCCTACGGGCTCGACCCGAAGAAGATCGTCTATGTCGGCTATTCCAACGGCGCGAACCTTCTGAACTCGCTGATCTACCTGCACCCCTCGCTCATTCACAAAGCGGTGCTGCTGCGCTCCATGCCCGTCTTGACCAACTATCCGCATGCCGACCTGAAGGGCACCGACCTGCTCGTCATCAGCGGCAAGACAGACGCCTATGGCAAATATGCGAGCGAGCTGGAAGGGCGGCTGAAGACCTCGGGCGCGACGGTCGATTCGGACGTTATCCCCGGCGGGCACGATCTCGGCGACGCCGACGTGCCGATTATCCAGCAATGGCTGCTCAGAGAAAACCAGTAACGGCACGGCGCGGAAAGACTGTCCGCGCCGCCGCTTGTTCTTGGTTTTGAACTTGCGCTTGAAGTTAATCCGGCAGCAACCGGTGTTTTAGAACTTTGCGGCAGGCAGGATGCAAATAGCTGAAGTCACCGGTTTCAGCGCACAACCTTCTATTGTGCAGCGCAAATCAGCCAGTGAGCATCGGAAAAACAATCACCAAAGAAAAATAAATATACCTCTATCGGATTCACATATATTTTTGCGACACAAAACCGATATTACAGAGATTATATCGATGCTGAGATTACCTTAAATACCTATCGACTTATAAATTTCACGTTGATCACGAATTATTACAAATATTCGGAAGATCAATTTATATAATTCACGAATAAAATTCATTCGCCTATAAATTACCTCATTCTTTCCGTTTCTTCTGCGCCTGTTCTATTTTGCTGCATTGCAAAAATTTCTTGCCGAACCTCTGTGTCCGACCTATCTTGCCCCGGACATCGATCGCAGAAGGGGAAATTGAATGCCTCCTCGGCCCGTTGACATCAGCCTGATTATCTCGTCGAGAAATCGGGCGAGTGGCCTGTTGAACTGCCTGGATGCGATTGCAAATGCCGCCCGTCTATCGGGCGATTTGCAGTTGGAGCTCGTCTTCGTCGATAACGGATCGACAGACGATACGTCGGAAGTATTCCGCCGCTGGGCCGCGGTCGCGCCCCTGCATACCAATCTCATCTACGAGACGCTGCCGGGGCTCGCCAATGCCCGCAATAGCGGGATCGCCGCGGCGGCCGGGAGGTTGCTTGCCTTCACGGACGACGATTGCGAAGTGCTGCCCGACTATTTCACCGTGATCGCCGGTCTGTTTGCGGCTGATCAGGGCATCGTCATGCGCGGCGGCCGGGTGGAGCTCGGCGATGTCCGCGATCTACCCGTCACGATCAAGACCGAGCGCGAACCGGCCGTGCTGACGAACGAGCTGCATGCCGGTGGCTTCATCCATGGCTGTAACATGGTGTTTCCGCGCGCCCTCGTCGATCAGGTCGGCCAGTTCGATCCGCGCTTCGGCGCCGGAGCGACGTTCCGCTCGGGCGAGGACACCGATTACATCCACCGCGCCTTCAATGCCGGTATCCGCGTCGAATATGTTCCGGAACTCGAGGTGAAGCATTTCCACGGTCGCCGCAAGGTCGAGGATATCCATCGCCTGCATGCCGGATACGCCTTTGGCAACGGTGCGCTCTACGCCAAATATCTGTTCGACAAGCGCTCGAACATGCGCGGCATGCTGCGCTGGGATATTCGCCAGGCGGTTCGCGAGGCGCTCGGCGGCCAGCCGATGAGCAAGGAGATGGGCCTCACCTATCGCCGCCAGCTCAGGGACAATCTGACCGGCATGCTCGCCTATTGGCGCAGCACGCGCGGCAAGACCCCGGCCGCTGCCCGCACCTGAAACAGATCCAAAGGCCGCCCGCGAGCGGCTGCAATCGATAGGACGCCGAATGGCAGAACATGCAGTTGCGCACGCCGACCTGAAAAAGAAGACGGCCCTTTCCGTCCTCTGGTCGGTGGTCCGCGTGGCCTGGAGCACGATCGCGACCTTCGTGATCTTCGTGATCCTGGCGCGCATTCTCGGCCCCGGCGACTTCGGCACCTTTGCGCTTGCCAGCCTGTTCGTCGAGATCGGCCGCGTGCTCGCCTATGCCGGGCTTGGCGATGCCATCACGCGGCAGCTCGATCTCGACGAGGAACTGGCCGACACCTGCTTCTGGGCAACTGTCGCCTTCAGCGCCATCGTGGCGGCGATCGTCTTCGTCTTCGCGCCCTATTACGGTGAGTTGGTTCGCGATGAATCGGTGTCCGGCATCCTGCGCTGGCTGGCGCCGCTGCTGCCGGTCTCCTCGCTTGCCGTCATCCACAATGCGCGCCTCGCCCGGGAGTTCGGTCACAAGAACCTTGCAGCGCAGAGCATTGCCGCCAGCCTTCTCTCCGGCATCACCGCGGTCGTCTGCGCCTATCTCGGCTGGGGCATCTGGGCATTGGTGGCGCAGACCGCCGTCAACGCCGCGGTCACTGTCGTTCTCGGCTGGGTCGCCTATCCCTGGATGCCGCGCCTGCGCTTCAACGTCGAGAAGTTCCGCTCGGTCTTCCTGTTCAGCGTCAGCCTGGTCGTCACGCAGCTGATGTGGATGCTGCTGGCGCGCGTGCAGGACATCTTCATTTCGCGCTGGTACGGCGCCGTCGAAGTCGGCCGCTACCGCATCGCCTGGCGGCTCATCGAGCTGATCGGCCAGGCCGTTCTGGCGCCGATCGGCAGCGTTTCGCTGGTAACGCTCTCGCGCCTGCAGAACGACCGCGTCGCCTTCCGCAACGCCTATAACAAGATCGTCGGCGCCGCGGCACTTGGCACCATTCCGCTGCTCTTCGGCTTCGGCGCCCTGTCGAACGACATGATCGCCCTGCTCTTCGGCGACAAATGGGGCAATGCCGGCGATATCGCCACCGTGCTGGTGCTGATGTCGGTGCCGTTCGTGACGAACTTCTTCGCCTCCTCGGCGCTCTCAGCCGTCAACCGCGCAGAGTCGATCCTTTCGGTCGCCGCCCTGCAGTTTGCCGCGACGCTGCTGCTGACGTGGCTGCTGGTGCCATACGGCATTCTCGCCGTTGCGGCCGGTTACGTCCTGCGCGCCTGGCTGACGATGCCCTATCAGCAATATGTGCTGCATCGCTATGCCGGCATCGACTCGCTCGGCACCTTCAAGGCCGTGGCGCTGCCTTTCTGCGGTGCCGCCGTGATGGCCGTCTGCGTCGGGTTCGCGCACCCCGTCATTGCCGCTCATATCCAGAGCCGCTGGCTGGTGCTCGGGTTCAGCATCGGCCTTGGCGCCGTCATCTATCTCGCCTTCCTGCCGGTCTTCGGCAGATCCGCAATCCGCCCCTATATCGCGCTCGGCAAGTCATTGCTGCCGTTCGGGAAGCGGGCAGAGGCCTAGCCGCCGGGGCTGGGCCAGACTCTTCAACAGGAGCCACTGTATGCAGGAAACCAACATTACGATCATCAACCGCCTTCAGGGTTTGATCGCAAATTGCCTTTCCGATCTTGTCGATCCGGCCGAGCGCTTCGCGCTGCTCGATTTCCCGAACCACTACAATATCGGCGACAGCGCCATCTGGCTGGGGGAACTTGCCTATTTCGACCGCCGCAAGACGCGGCCGGCCTATGTGACGGAAATCCCGACCTACAATGACGAGCGCATGCTGGCGGCGATCGGCGATGGCCGCATCTTCCTGCATGGCGGCGGCAATTTCGGCGATATCTGGGCCGGCTACCGGCAGTTCCGCGAGGATATGCTGACGAAGTACAAGGGCCGGCCGATCGTGCAGATGCCGCAGACGATCCACTTCAGGGAGCAGGCCGGTATCGACAGCACGGCCCGCGCCATCGAGAAGCACGGCAATTTCACGCTTCTGGTGCGCGACCACAAGAGCTTCGAATTCGCCAAGCGCTGGTTCCAGTGCGATGTCCGCCTTTGCCCCGACATGGCCTTCTGCATCGGCCCGGTTAGTCGCCCGGCGCCGCAGCACGAGCTGCTGCTCAACCTGCGCGAAGACCAGGAAGTCGGTGCGCCGCAGGATCTAACCGCTGCCACCAGCCGCCCGGGCACGGTGAAATCCGACTGGCCTGATGAGCCTGCCGATTTCCAGCGTCATACGAAGCACACGGCGATCCTGAAGGGGCTGATGTCCGGCCGCATCGGCGGACGCGCGAAAATGACCGAGCTTGCCTATCGCGAGCGGGCGCAGCAGCGTTTCGACCGCGGCGTTGCCCTGCTCGGCTCTGCGCGGCAGGTCATCACCGACCGCATGCACGGCCATATCATGTGCGTGCTTCTCGGTGCCGACCATTGCGTGCTCGACAACAGCTACGGCAAGACCAGCAGCTTTATCGAAGCCTGGGGCACCTGCAACAATGTTGAAAAGGCGGCGATCGCTGCAACGGTCGACGAAGCGCTCGGCATCCTCGATGCCCGGCGCATGCAGCCGGCAGCCGTCGCCTGACGATCAGCCTCGCCGGGCGATCATGATCCCGGCGAGCACCACCAGACCGCCGAGCGCCTGCATCGGGCCGATCGCCTCGTTGAGCAGCACCCAGGCGAGAATGGCCGCCACGACGGGCTGCAGCAGCAGCGTCAGCGACGAGAAGGCGGCCGGCAGATAGGCGAGCGCGAAGGCGATCGCCACTTGGCCGCTGGCATGGCTGACGAAGGCGAGACCGAAGACGATCGCCCAGCCATAAGCCGTCGGCGGCAGCATCTGCGGCTCGAAGAAGAAGCCGAGCGGGAAGACGCAGACGGCGGCCGATGCCGTGCTCCAGAGCATGATGCGAACCGTATCGAAGCGGCTGCGCAGCTGGCCGATCGCCAGGATGTAACCGGCATAGAAGACAGCGGCGATGATCGCGACGCCATCGCCGCGCAGGTCGCCATTGCCGAAGGCTGAGGGACCGCCCTTCAGGACGATGACGCCGAGAAGCGCCAGCGCCAGACCCATCACGAAGATGCGGGAGACCGGCGCGCGGAAGAAGATGAAGCCGATGACGGTGACGAAGACAGGCGCGAGGTTTGCGAGCAGCGTCGCATTGGCGACCGAGGTCATGGTGATCGACAGGTGCCAGGCGGCAAGATCGGCCGCCAGGATCACGCCCGGCAGGATCAGCATTGCGTAATCGGAAAGCTTTTCCGGCTTCGGGCCGCTGTCCTTCTTGATCAGCGAGAAGATGAAGATCGGGATCAGCGCCAGCGCCACGCGCCAGAAGGCCGTCGCCATCGGCCCGACTTCCGAGAGCCGCACGAAGATCGGCGAGCCGCCGATCGCGGCACCGCCGAGGATGAGCGCGGTCAGGGCAAAACGCTGGGAGGGAGCGGTTTCAACGGAGGGGGCTGCGGCCTGCGACATGATTTTCTATGCTCTCAGGGCGGCGAAGATTGAGGTGCCAGCCCTGAGGCGGATTATCAGATCGCCATGCCGAGGGATAGCGCAGGAACGACACCCCCGAAACAAAAGCTCAGCCGGTGACCACGGAGGAGAATTCCGGGTTGCCGCGGATCGTATTGCTGACGGTGCAGATCTCGTCTTCGGCGAGATGGGCGATCTTCTGGCGGGTCTCGTCGTCGATATCGCCCTTGATCGAGAAGGCGATGTTGAACTTCTGGACACGCGACAGGCCTTCGGGCGCCTTCTCGCCCGTCACGTCGGCGGTGATCTCGGTGATCTTGTCGAGAATGCCGAGATTGCTGGCGGCGATGCGGGCGCTGAGCACCAGGCAGGCGGAGAGCGAGGAATAGAGAAGATCGAGCGGGTTGAAGCCCGGCTGCGACGGGCTGGTGACGATATCGATCTCGCCCTTCGTGGCCGATGTGACATGCGGGAAACCGGTGCGGCCGAGAACGGCCTTGGCGCCTGTGGGTCTGGGTCTTGCTTTGAGATCGGCCATGCCGCGACACTCCATTTGATATGAGATTGAGATAGTGAGTTTGGCGGCGGGAAGCAACGAAACGGCTTCTCTCAAATCCGGAGACGTGCGCATTTGAATGCTGTATCAGGCAGCACATGAAGAAAAAACAGATCGCGATCATCGGGGGTGGCCCGGCGGGCCTGATTGCGGCGGAAACGCTGGCCGGTTCCGGGCATGCGATCACCATCTACGATGCGATGCCGACGCTGGCGCGCAAGTTTCTGCTGGCGGGAAAATCCGGGCTCAACATCACGCATTCCGAGGACTACGAGCGGTTTGCAGCGCGCTTCGGCGGTGCATCCGCCCGGCTTCGCCCGGCGCTCGATCAGTTAACGCCTTCGGATATCCGCGATTGGGCCGCCGCGCTCGGCACGGAAACCTTCGTCGGCTCCTCCGGCCGCGTCTTCCCCACAGTGATGAAGGCATCGCCGCTGCTCCGGGCCTGGATCGCCCGGCTGGAAAGCCAAGGCGTTACGATCGCCAAACGCCATCGTTGGGCCGGCTTCGACGGCGGCGCCTATGTCTTCGAGACGCCAGATGGCAGCAAGAGTATCGAAGCCGATGCCGCGCTCTTGGCCCTCGGTGGCGCCAGCTGGCCGAAGCTCGGCTCCGACGCCGCCTGGATGCCCTGGCTGCGCGATAGGGGTGTCGAGATCGCACCCTTCCGCCCGGCCAATTGTGGCTTCGATGTCGACTGGAGCGCGATCTTCCGGGAGCGCTTCGCCGGTGCGCCACTGAAGGCAGTGACCGCGACATCCGCGGCTGGCACCCTCCCCGGCGAATTCGTCATCTCGCGCAACGGTATCGAGGGCAGCCTCGTCTACGCGCATGCGGCTGCGCTTCGGGATGAGCTTGACGGCAAGGGAGCAGCATCACTTATCATCGACCTGGCGCCAGGACGGCCGCTCGAGCGCATCGCGGCCGATCTAGCCCGGCAGGGCAGGAAGGCCAGCCTCTCGAACCGCCTGCGCAAGGGAGCTGGTCTCGATGCGGTCAAGGCTGCGCTGGTTCGCGAACTTGCGCCGCAGGACGCCTTGCAGGATCCGCAGCCGCTTGCGGGGCAGATCAAGGCGCTGCCCATCCCGCTGACGGCAACCCGCCCGATCGCCGAAGCCATCTCATCGGCCGGCGGCATTTCGCTCGATGCGCTCGATGACAGCTATATGCTGAAGGCCCTGCCCGGCCTGTTTGCCGCGGGCGAGATGCTGGACTGGGAAGCACCGACTGGCGGCTACCTGCTCACCGCCTGCATGGCGACCGGAAAAGCCGCCGCTGTTGGCATGCGGGCCTGGCTTGAGAAAACCACCTAGCCGGCCTTGTGCCGTATGCCCCTGATACGGTTGACGACTTCGGCCAGGAAGACACCGAACAGCGCCCCCATGCTCTTCGTCGCCGCATCCTCGAAATGCGCGTGGCGCGTCGGGGACAGGAACTGCAGCGTCTCCAACGCAAATGCCCCGATCACCAGCAGCACGGCGCAAAGCACGACACGGCGCGGATAACCGGTTACAAAGAGAATGCCCATCACCATGAAGGCCATCGCCCTGTCGACATCGACATCGATGATGTCGTGCGGCCGGTATTCGATGGGGCAGACGGTAACGAAGATGACGGCCGCCAGCGACAGCCAGGCGGCCACTCTTACCAGAAACAGCTTGTTCATGGGCCGAAAGCCTAGGCCGATGGCAGCCGGGCGCAATTCAGCCAAAAGTACAAAATGGGCTAATCCTCAGCCCTTGCTGCCTTAGATCTCAACGCCGCTGTCGCGCGATACGCAGACGAGGTCTATCTGCATACGCGTTGACGCCGTACAACCAGTTCGCCATGTCGCCAATATCGGACCGTTTTGGTATAGCAGTGGGGGCGATGGTGACGGTAGTAATTGCGATGATAGTAACGTGGGCGATATTCCTGGCGGTGAACGCGGCTCCATGCCTCTCGCGTCCTCTCAGAACTCGCAGCCATACTAACTGACGGCATCGCCGCAATTGATGCTAAGGCGAGGAGGCAAGCGACTATCAGTCTTTTCATCTATTAATCCAGTCATGTAACCATAGCGGAACCCGATGCTCCAATGAGCCTCTTCAGCGCCATTGACATCGTTCAAATAACGCCTCTTAGGCGGTTTAGTTCCTGATAGCTCGCCTCAGACACCAGAGAAGCGCAATGCGGAAATCTGATCGACGAGGAGACGACTGATCGCCAACTACGAAAAATTCAAAAGTATCGAAGAGAAATCCGAAGGATTAAGAGTGGTGCCCAGACGCGGATTTGAACCACGGACACGCGGATTTTCAATCCGCTGCTCTACCAACTGAGCTATCTGGGCATTCCTGCTTCGGCCTGCATTCCTTCTGAGAAGGAACCGGAGGGTTTGGTGTGCCCCGGAAGCGAGCGGGGTTATAGCATCTTGTCGGGACATGGCAAGCGTCAAATGACAGTTTTTTGCCAGTTGACGAATTTTTACAAATTACCGAGCAAATTGAATGGGTTCGCTCGCAAAAATCTGTGGCTATTCTTCGTCCTCGTAGCCGGCCTTCTTCTCGTCCTCCGCCACCGGGATGGCATACGCGCCCGTCAGCCAGCGCGAGAGATCGACCTCGCGGCAGCGGTTCGAGCAGAACGGGTAGTGTTCGCGATGCGATGGCTTGCCGCATTCCGGGCAGGGACGCGTCTTGCGTAGCGGTTCGACCTTGGCGGTCGGCTTCTTTTCGTCTTCAGACATGAGGATGTCTCCTCCGGGCTTAGCCCTCGGGCCACCGGCTGTGCACGTCGAAGCCTTCGCCAGTCAGCAGGAGGATGGTTTCATAGAGCGGCAGGCCCACGACATTGGTGTAGGAGCCAACCATTTTCTGCACGAAGCTACCCGCCAGGCCCTGGATGCCGTAGGCACCGGCCTTGCCGCGCCATTGGCCGGAGGCGAGATAGCTTTCGATCTCGAAGCCGGAGAGGCGCTTGAAGCGAACCTTGGTCTCGACGATCTTCTGCCGGACCTTGCGATCCGGAGTTACAAGGCAGACACCGGTATAGACCCAGTGGCTGCGGCCGGAAAGCAGATGCAGCGAGGCAGAGGCCTCATCCGCAAATTCGGCCTTGCCGAGGATGCGGCGGCCGACGGCCACGACCGTATCGGCCGCCAGAATGTAGCTGCCCTTCCAGGCCATGTCGCCCTTGATCGCAGCGAGCGCGGCTTCCGCCTTTTCAGTGGAAAGCCGGCGCGCCAGCGAGCGGGGATGTTCCGATTTCTTCGGCGTCTCGTCGATATCCATCGGCATCAGCCGCGATGGTTCGATCCCTGCCTGATTGAGCAGGTCGACGCGGCGCGGCGAACCGGAAGCCAGGATGAGCTTGTATGTGAGCGCCATTGAACCTCGACCGGAAAGGAAGCCTCGAGGGCTTGCGGCCCAAGCTTACTTGAAACGGTAGGTAATACGGCCCTTGGTGAGGTCGTACGGGGTCATTTCCACAAGAACCTTGTCACCAGCCAGAACGCGAATGCGGTTCTTGCGCATGCGGCCGGCGGTGTGGGCGATGATTTCGTGATCGTTCTCAAGCTTCACGCGGAAGGTCGCGTTCGGCAGAAGTTCGGTCACGATACCCGGAAATTCAAGGACTTCTTCTTTAGGCATATAAGGCTTTTCTTCCTGTCGGTTGAGATGGCGGACCTGGGCCGCCTCAAAATTTGCGCGGAAACTACACAATCAAGGGTCATTTGTGAACCTAATTGATTGGGCTTTCTTCCTTTTGTTCACGCCGACTGCGCGGCGATGCCACTTCGCCTGAGTAGCCGGCTCTCGATCAGCGCCGATATGTGATCCCGCACCTCTCTATAGGCATCGAGAATCTGGTCGCGACTACCGGTTTCGCCGGTCGGATCCATGGTCGGCCAATACATCACTTCAACGGCGTTGGCGCGCGTCAGTTCCAGAGCGGCGTGGTGGGCCTGCGGCGACAGCGTGATGATGAGATCGAAATAATCGTCTTCGAGCTCGTCCAGCGTCTTCGGCAGGTGGCGGCCGAGCGACAGGCCGATCTCCTCGAGCACCGTATCGACGAAGGGATCGCGCTCGCCGGCGCGAACGCCTGCAGAGCGTATATAGGCATTTGACGGCAGCACACTGCGGGCAATCGCTTCGGCCATCGGCGAGCGGATGGCGTTCATGCCGCACATGAAGAGGATCGCGCCCGGGGCCTTGCCTTCTGCGGTGAGCGGAGCGGGCTCCATCCCGGTCATCCGCGCCAGTAGAGCACGCAGACCAGCGTGAAGATGCGGCGCGCCGTGTCGAAATCGACGTCGATCTTGCCCTTCAGCCTGTCCTTCAGCGTCTGCGAGCCCTCGTTATGGATGCCGCGGCGGCCCATATCGATCGCCTCGATGCGACTGGGCGAGGCCGAGCGGATCGCTTCGTAATAGCTCTCGCAGATCATGAAGTAGTCCTTCACGATGCGACGGAACGGCGTCAGCGAGAGGATATGAGTCGCGACATCGCCGCCCTCCTCCGTCTTGATGACGAAGACCAGCTTGCTATCGACAAGCGAGATGTTGAGCTTGTACGGCCCGCCCGGGTGACCGGCAGGCTCGAAGGTGTTTTCCTCGATCAGATCGAAGATCGCGACGGCGCGCTCGTGTTCGACATCGGGCGTCGAACGGCCGATCGTGTCGTCGAGGACGACATCAGAAAGCCGGAAGTCGCCCTTCGCCATGCCTCACCTTTCGAGATTGAGGCGGATCGCGACCGATCGCGCGTGGGCATCGAGGCCTTCGGAAACCGCAAGCGCGATCGCCGCCGGGCCGAGCTCGCGCAGCTGCTGCGGGCCGAGGCGCAGGATCGAGGTGCGCTTGACGAAATCGAGAACCGAGAGGCCGGAAGAGAAGCGCGCCGAACGCGCCGTCGGCAGAACGTGGTTCGAGCCGCCGACATAATCGCCGATCACTTCAGGCGTATGCGCGCCGATGAAGATCGCACCGGCATTGCGGATGCCATCGAGCAGCGCGTCCGGATCTGCGGTTGCGAGCTCCAGATGCTCGGGCGCGATGCGGTTTGCGAGCGGGACGGCGTCCTTCAGGTCCTTGACGAGGATGATCGCGCCGAAATCGCGCCAGCTGGCGGCAGCGGTCTCGGCGCGGTTCAGCGTCTTCAACTGGCGCTCGACGGCGGCTTCGACGGCCTTGGCGAAGTCCGCATCATCGGTGGCGAGGATCGCCTGCGAGCTCGCGTCATGTTCGGCCTGGGCCAGCAGATCGGCGGCGATCCAGTCCGGATTGTTGTCCTTGTCGGCAATAACAAGCACTTCGGAGGGGCCGGCGATCATATCGATACCAACAGTACCGAACACATGGCGCTTGGCGGCGGCGACATAGGCATTGCCGGGGCCAGTGATCTTGGCGACGGGCGCGATGGTTTCCGTGCCATAGGCAAGTGCGGCGATCGCCTGCGCGCCGCCGACACGGTAGATTTCGGAGACGCCTGCGAGCTTCGCCGCAGCCAGTACCGCCGGGTTGACGACGCCGCCGGTTGCCGGAACGGCGATGACGATGCGATCGACACCCGCGACCTTGGCCGGAACGGCATTCATCAGCACCGAACTGGGATAGCTTGCGGTACCGCCGGGAACATAGAGGCCGACGGCTTCGATTGCCGTCCAGCGCGAACCGAGGCCGACGCCCATGGCGTCTTCGTAAATATCGTCTTTCGGCAGCTGGCGGGCGTGATGGGATTCGATGCGGACGGCGGCGACCTTCAGCGCGCCCAGCACTTCGGCCGGAACTGCCTCGACGGCAGCGTCGATCTCGGCCTCGGTGACGCGCATCGGCACCTTGGCATAATCGATTCCGTCGAATTTCTTCGAATATTCAGCAAGGGCGACATCGCCGCGGGCGCGCACGTCATCGATGATGGCACGCACCGCGATGTTGACGTCTTCGGAGACCTCGCGCTTGGTCGTCAGGAACGCGGCGAAACGCTGCTCGAAACCTTCGGATGCCTGATCAAGCCAGATTGCCACGCTCAATTCCCTTCCAAACCAACGCTAAACGCCAAACAGCGCAGAAAAGATCGTTACGCGCCGGGATGGCGCGGCTTGGAGGCGGTTTCCCATGCCCCGCCGATATCTGCAAGCTGAACTTCGATGCATTCGACATCGAGAACGATCTCGGCGGCACCCGACAGCGTGATTTCGATCGTGCCTTCAGGACCCTCGCCCTTCGGCTCGAAGACGACGGAGAGAAGCGACAACACTTCGTCGCGGCGCTTGCGGTCGATGCCGGTGGAGCGGACCGCAAGAACGCGCTTGAAGACGAGGGCGGCGCGGCGGCGCTCGAAGCCCTTGCGCTTGCCATTCGCCTCTTCCCAGACGAAGCGGTTTGCCGCGAAAGCAAACTGCGCATCCTTGGGCGACCAGGCGATGTCGCCGACCTTGAAAACGGCGTCCTGCAGATGCGCGGAGACCACGGCGAGGTCTTCACTGTCGAGTGCAAGAAGCTTCAGATCGGTCATGCAGGCTGTACCCCCGGTCGATGATGCCGCATCGCCAGTATGACGATGCGCTAGACAAGGGAAATAGGACGCCGCGCGGCAATGCGCAACTCCCAAGCGGCAATGCGGCGCGGCCGCATTGCCGGGGGATAAAAGGGCGGAAACCGCCCTTCCCTTATTCGCTGACGCGCTCGACGATCGCGCCGCAGCGCGTGAGCTTTTCTTCGAGACGCTCGAAGCCGCGGTCGAGGTGATAGACACGCGACACCATGGTCTCGCCTTCAGCCGCGAGACCGGCGATGACGAGCGACACGGAGGCGCGCAGATCGGTTGCCATGACCGGTGCGCCCTTCAGGCGCGGAACGCCTTCGATCTTCGCCGTCTGGCCGGACAGCGAGATCTTGGCGCCGAGTCGGGCAAGCTCCTGCACGTGCATGAAGCGGTTTTCGAAGATGGTTTCGGTGACATGGGAGACGCCGGACGAGCGGGTCATCAGCGCCATGAACTGCGCCTGCAGGTCGGTCGGGAAGCCCGGGAAGGGATCGGTGACGACGTCGACGGGCTTGATGCCGGCGCCATTGCGCTTGATGCGCACGCCGCTATTGGTGGCCGAGACGTCGGCGCCGGCGCGGCGCAGGGTTTCGAAAGCGGTTTCGAGCAGCGCCATGTCGGTGTTTTCGAGAACGACGTCACCGCCGGTCATGGCGACAGCCATGGCATAGGTGCCGGTCTCGATACGGTCCGGCAGAACGCGGTGGCGGGCGCCGGAGAGCGACTGAACGCCTTCGATGGTGATGGTCGAGGTGCCGGCACCGGTGATCTTGGCGCCCATGGCGATCAGGCAGTTGGCGAGATCGACGACTTCGGGCTCGCGGGCGGCATTGCCGATCACCGTCGTGCCGCGGGCAAGCGTTGCCGCCATCATCATGACGTGGGTGGCGCCGACGGAAACCTTCGGGAAGGTGTACTTGGCGCCGATCAGGCCGCCCTTCGGGGCTGTGGCGTTGATATAGCCGCCATCGATCTCGAGATTGGCGCCGAGCGCCGTCAGGCCCTCAAGGAAGAGATCGACCGGACGCGTGCCGATGGCGCAACCGCCCGGCAGCGAAACGCGGCACTGTCCCTCGCGCGCCAGAAGCGGACCGATGACCCAGAAGGATGCGCGCATCTTCGAGACCAGCTCATAGGGGGCGGTCGTATCGACGATGGTGCGGCAGGTGAAATGGATCGTGCGGGAATAGGCATCGTCCTGGCGCTCGCGGCGGCCATTGACGGCAACGTCGACGCCATGATTGCCGAGAATGCGCATGAGCAGCTCGACATCGGCCAGATGCGGCACGTTTTCGAGGGTCAGCGTGTCGCTGGTCAAGAGCGAGGCGATCATCAGCGGCAGTGCGGCATTCTTGGCGCCGGAAATCGGGATGATGCCATTCAGCTCATTCCCGCCGACAATTCTGATACGATCCATGGGGGCTTACGGGCTGCGCCCGCCTTTCCTGAAAGTTCTGCCTTTAAAAGGGATGGGGGTCTTTAGACGAATTCCCGCGACGCTTCAATTCGCCGCGGAGCCAACATTACGATTCGTCCATTTTTGCGGCAGGCAGGCCGATCGTCTGATCTGCCTCGCCGGAACGGCGCGCCCGGGTCTGCTGTTTGCGCCGGGAAAGATTTTCCCGAAGTTTTTCTGCAGCCCGCTCCCGCCGGAGCCGGGCCTGCTCTTCGATCGCCGCCTTGCGGCCGTTTACAGGCTTTTCGCTATTGTCTTCCATGTGTTCTGCTTACCGGATTCCCGCCCTTGTCAAAAGAGCTTCGTCGTTAATCCACGCGAAGTTGGAAATTGCGGCTTGCGCTTGTCAAGAACCTGTGGCAATAGGCGCCCCGTCCACGCAACACAGCCCAACGGCTCGAAGCGTTCCTGGTCCTGCTGCCGTAGCTCAGTGGTAGAGCACACCCTTGGTAAGGGTGAGGTCGGTGGTTCAATCCCACTCGGCAGCACCAGTTTTCATCATATAATCTACGCGGTTTCCTGTTCATACCCGCCGTCCAATATTGGACTAGCATGTGCCGACACCAGCATGAATGACGGCATCGCACCAGCGAGGCAACTTATCAAGTTTCAGGCCTCCCCCTTTTCTTTGACTTGCTGTCCCATAGTTAACTCCCTGTCGCCGAAAGGCTTTTTTGATAGGAGTGGGGATAAATGGGTGCTTCGATACTGATCGGTATTCTGATCACGTTTCTCGTCATCATTCTCGTATTGTACTTAGTTCAACGCCTGCCGATCGATGGCCGCACACGTCAGATCGTGCAGATTATCGTGATCATCATCGGTATCGTGTCGCTGCTGAAATATCTCGCAATCTGGTAAAGTATTGAAGGCCCGGCTTCCGCCGGGCCAATTACCAAGGTGCTGCACGACCTGATCGCTACCCCTATATGATGCATCCGTTGCATCGCCTCACCCCACACTCCCCCATTGCCCCGCCAAAATAACCCGCTAAAATACCCTCATGCAGCGGCACTGCGGGAGGAACGCGAGGGGCTGGCTGCGCGTTTTGGCGTAAACACTGGAGGAATACGCCTATGGCAACTGAAAGATGGGATAGTCCGGTCAAGGTGGGTTTCGAAGATACCGATGCCCGTACCGTGAACGGTCCGTTCGATGCATTGAAGTGCCTTGCCGATCTCTGGCCCGCCGCGCGCGGGTTGCGCTACCTCAAGGCCCGCAGTACCTGCCGTGCTGCACTCGATGGCCGCAAGACGGCCGAGGAAGCGCGGATGGAGTTCGTGGCGGCTGCGGAAGAGGCGAAGCTCAAGCTTCACTAAACGTCCCGCCGGGCGAGCCGAGCCCGCAGTCGGGCATGGCTCGCTGGCCGGAAACGGTCGCAAGGTTATGCGGACTGATATCGCTGAATGCGGTTTTGCCGGCGCCGTGCCGGAACGGGATGGCCGTTAATTTTCGCTTAACCGTGGGGGAATCTGGCGCGGGATAGCCCAAGTATTGCCGTTGCGCCCTCACGTTGTGCATCAATAGAACATCTGCAGCCATCATGATGATGGTCAGAGGCTCGTCACCCTCTGCACTATGCAGACGAGCCTCGCACAACCGATATTCTGGCAATACTTCAAGAATTTCATGCGTTAACAGCCGGCGTCGCTCTGGCTGTCCATTTCCAGATAGCCGACACCGATGATTGTTCCGTCGGGAGCGCGGATGAAGGACGGCACGTAGTGGGATTCGGGCTGCGGGCAGGCGACGGTGCCGCTATATTCGTTCAGCGCCATCTGGTCCTGCGGCAGGGCCGAGTAATAATCGACATCGGTTTCGAGAGCGGCGGATGCGGGAATGGCGAAAGCGGCACTTGCAATAAAAAGGGCTGGAACCCCCAGACGGATGCAGGTCCTCATGACTATCTCCAGCGTTGAAATCCGCCCAATCAACCCGTGAAGGGCAGCTTTGGTTCCCCGCTTTTCTTCGCACGTTTTCGTGCGCACTTGCCGGAACTTTTCGGGCAGCGGCGCTGTTCAATAAGGTTGAGAACAGCATGGCCGGACGAAGTAGAATTAATCATGAAAACACTGATGCTGATCATCATCGCGCTCATGGTCGCTTCCATTCTGAGTATCCTCGTCATCAAGCCCTTCGAACAGGGCGGCAGCCAGGACGACACGCCGCAAAAGACCATCCAGCAGCCGGAGCCTAAGTAGCGCCCCGGTCTTGCCCCCGCAAATTTCGGCGCGCTCTACTTGGCGAAGCGGATTTTTGGCGCCATATCAATGATGGGTCGAAATAGGGGCAGCTTTCATGTTCAAGGTCATCGTTCCGGTTTTCACCGCCGCCGCCATGCTGGTGGCCTGCAGCGCTGCCGATAGCGCCGGGCCAACGCCGATCCCGGGAAGCCTCACCTATGGCGGGCCGGCGCGCTCGAAGCTGACGAAGTCGCCGCCCGGCAGCTATGTCTATAACAGCTTCTACAATTCCAGCGGCCAGAAGGTGCAGGAGACCTATATCCTGCAGCCGGACCGGACATTGAAGCTGACGCGCCAGGAAGTGGTTTCAGACTTCGTTTACTGACCGCGCTTGACAGGAATCACTATCAAGAACATTCAAGGAACGTCTCATAGTCCGTGACGCCAAGCGCGCGGGCGCCAACCGGACGGCTGGATGTATCTCGAAAAGCTCAACCCGCAACAGCGCATGGCCGTGGAACACGGAACCCTTACCGAGGGCAGCCATGTCGCAGGCCCGCTGCTCGTCATTGCGGGCGCCGGTTCCGGCAAGACCAACACGCTGGCCCATCGCGTCGCGCATCTGATCGTCAAGGGCGCCGATCCGCGCCGCATCCTGCTGATGACCTTTTCGCGCCGGGCGGCCTCCGAGATGGCGCGGCGCGTCGAGCGCATCTGTGCCGAAGTGCTCGGCGCCAATTCGGGCATCATGGCGGATGCGCTGGCCTGGAGCGGCACCTTCCACGGCATCGGCGCGCGGTTGCTGCGCGATTATGCCGAGCAGATCGGCGTCGATCCGGCCTTCACGATCCACGACCGGGAAGACAGCGCCGACCTGATGAACATCGTGCGCCACGATCTCGGTTTCTCGAAGACCGAGAACCGCTTTCCGACCAAGGGCACATGCCTGGCGATCTATTCGCGCGTCGTCAATTCCGAAGGCGAGCTGCCGCTCGTCTTGCGCGATGCCTTTCCCTGGTGCGCGACCTGGGAGCACCAACTGCGCGAACTCTTCGGCGCCTATGTCGAGGCCAAGCAGGCGCAGAATGTTCTCGATTACGACGACCTGCTGCTCTACTGGGCGCAGATGGTGGCCGAGCCGATGATTGCCGAGGATATCGGCAGCCGCTTCGACCATGTGCTCGTCGACGAATATCAGGATACCAACCGGCTGCAGTCCTCGATCCTGCTGGCGCTGAAGCCGGATGGGCAGGGACTGACCGTCGTCGGCGACGATGCACAGTCGATCTATTCCTTCCGCGCCGCAACGGTACGCAACATTCTCGACTTTCCGGCCTCGTTCACGCCAGCCGCCAATATCGTCACGCTCGACCGCAATTACCGCTCGACGCAGCCGATCCTCGCCGCCGCCAATGCGGTCATCGATCTCGCCTCGGAACGCTTCACCAAGAACCTCTGGACGGAGCGGCAGTCTGCCGAGCGGCCGCGCCTCGTCACCGTGCGCGACGAGGCGGATCAGGCGCGCTTCGTTGCCGACAAGGTGCTGGAGAACCGCGAAGAAGGCGTGAAGCTGAAGAGCCAGGCGGTGCTGTTTCGCGCCTCGCATCACAGCGGCGCGTTGGAAGTGGAGCTCACCCGGCGGAACATTCCCTTCGTCAAATTCGGCGGGCTGAAGTTTCTGGACAGCGCCCATGTGAAGGACATGCTGGCCGCACTGCGCTTTGCGCTCAATCCGCGCGATCGCGTCGCCGGCTTCCGGCTGATGCAGATCCTGCCCGGTGTCGGGCCCTCGACGGCGCAGAAGACGCTGGATCATATGGCGGCCGATCCGAGCCCGATTCAAGCGCTTGCCGAACTGGCCGCACCGCCGCGTTCCGGCGATGACTGGACGGCCTTCGTGTCCGTGATGCAGGAGCTGAAGACCGGCAAGGCGGGATGGCCGGCCGAGATCGGGCTCGTGCGGGAATGGTACCAGCCGCATCTGGAACGGCTGCATGAGGACGCCTCGACGCGCCAGGCCGACCTGCTACAGCTCGAGCAGATCGCCGCAGGCTATCCTTCCCGCGAGCGCTTCCTGACGGAGCTGACGCTCGATCCGCCGGATGCGACCAGCGATCAGGCCGGGGTACCGCTGCTGGACGAGGATTATCTGATCCTCTCCACCATCCATTCGGCCAAGGGGCAGGAATGGACCAAGGTGTTCATGCTGAACGTCGTGGACGGCTGCATTCCCTCCGACCTCGCTGTCGGCACCAGCGCCGAAATCGAGGAGGAGCGGCGGCTCCTCTATGTCGCGATGACGCGGGCGAAGGACAATCTCGATCTCGTCGTGCCGCAGCGCTTCTTCACCCATGGGCAGAATGCCCAGGGCGACCGTCACGTCTATGCTGCCCGCACCCGCTTCATCCCGGCGACGCTTCTGCAGTTCTTCGAAGTCTGCGGCTGGCAACAGGCCAAGGCCGAGACGGCGGCCAGCCAGCACGCGCGTCAGGTGCGGATCGATGTGGGCGCGCGCATGCGCGGCATGTGGCGCTAGGACCGCCTAAAGCGCCAGAGGTTTGACACTGCCGAAAAACGGTTCAATGGCTTCCGGGCTGACGGCGGCAAGTTCGGCCGGTTTCCATTTCGGATTGCGGTCCTTGTCGATGACGGCGGCGCGCACACCTTCGTAGAAATCCGGTGCCTTCAGGATCTGCATGCAGGCGGCGAGCTCGCGGTTCAGGCATTCGGCGAGATCGGCACTCGCTCTTCCCTGTCGCAGCAGCCTCAGCGTCACCTTGAGGCTGGTCGGCGAGCGCTTGAGGATGGTGGCGCGGGTCTCGGCGGCAAACTCACCCTCCTCCGCCTCCAGGGCAGCGATAACCTCCTCGACGCTGTCGAAGCCGAAGGCGCGGTCGATCACATCGCGGTTATGCTGCAGGTGGCCGGCATGCGGGTGGATGGCGAGATGCTTCAGCAGCGCATCGACCGCGGTCGAAGACGATCCGAGCGGCATGCGGGCCAGTGCATCGATCATCTCTGGCAAGCGGCCGGAGGCGATCTTGACGTCGGCGAGACCGGCATAGAGCGCGTCGGTGGCGTTCATTTCAAGACCTGTGAGGCCAGCCCATGTGCCGGTTTCGCCCGGCATGCGCGGCAGCAGCCAAGTCGCGCCGACATCCGGGAAGTAGCCGATGCCGGTTTCCGGCATGGCAAGCCGGGTGCGCTCGGTCACGACCCGGTGGCGGCCATGCGCCGAGAGGCCGACACCGCCGCCCATGGTGATGCCATCCATGACCGCGACATAGGGTTTCGGGAAGTGGGCGATGCGATGATTGAGCGCGAACTCCTCGCGCCAGAAGGCTTCAGCATCCTCGGATCCGGAAAGACCGCTCTGATGCAGAGCGCGGATATCGCCGCCGGCGCAGAAGCCGCGCTCGCCCTCGCCTGTCACGACCACGGTTGCGACGTCAGAGTCATCCTCGAATTCGTCAAATGCAGCATCCAGCATGCGCACCATCGGCAGCGTCAAGCTGTTCAGGGCCTTGGGGCGATTGAGGCGGACAATGCCGGCGCTGCCGCGCTTTTCGATGAAGACTTCCCGGTCGCTGTTCTTGTGCATGGTGTGCCGCGCCTCCTTGATCAGCTAATCAATAGACAGGCAGGGCACTTCGTTCCAGTGGGGATCAATACGGAAGCAGCGCGTGGAGCGGTTCGTGAGCCATCGTCATGGCGTCGCGCTGGAGCGCATAGTCGATCGCGGCGTTGAGTTTCAGCGGCCTGGAGAAGTGGTAACCCTGGGCCAGCCGGACGCCCATGGCGCGCAGGCCGTCGGCGATTTCCTCGCTCTCGACACCTTCGGCGACCGAGGCGATGCCGAGGTTCTGGCAGAGATTGGCGACCGAGCGGGTGATGTTCATCGAGCGGACATCGCGATCGAAATTCATCACGAAGGTCTTGTCGATCTTCAGCTTGTCGAAGGCCAGGCGGTGGATATGGCTGAGGCTTGAGAAGCCGGTGCCGAAATCATCGAGCGCGATCGAAATGCCGGCGGCGCGCAGCAGGCCGATCACCTGGTCGGCGGTATCGAAGTCCGACAGCAGCGCCGTCTCGGTGATTTCGAACTCGATGCGTTTCGGATCGACGCCGGAGCGGTGGATCATCGCGAGCAGGTTCATCGAGGTCTCGTGGTCGCAGATGTCGCGGGCCGAGAGATTGAACGACAGGCAGAGATGATCGGGGATTTGCTTCAGCGCATCGAGCGCCTGGCCGAACAGCACGCGGGTCATGCGGCCGATGACGGCGGTGC
The DNA here is from genome assembly GCF_057808655.1 of Rhizobium sp. FG96. Taxonomy (NCBI): domain Bacteria; kingdom Pseudomonadati; phylum Pseudomonadota; class Alphaproteobacteria; order Hyphomicrobiales; family Rhizobiaceae; genus Rhizobium; species Rhizobium sp. FG96. Next base: position 150,417 of record NZ_JBMDIL010000014.1, read on the forward strand.
GCTCGGCGGCGGGGATGAAGGCATCCGGGCTGATGCGGCCGAAGCGGGCGCTATCCCAGCGCGCAAGCGCCTCATAGCCGACAACACGGCCGCTCTTCAGCTCGATGATCGGCTGGTATTCCAACGACAATTCGCTGGAGAAATCGTTGGCCTGCAGTTCGAGCTCGATCTGATAGCGCTGGTTGAGGATCTTCTCGTGCTCCGAAGAGAAGAACTCGACGCCGCCGCGGCGCTTGCTCTTGACCTGATAGAGGGCGAAGTCCGCCTTCTCATAGAGGTCTTCGGCGGTGGAATCGCGATCCTCGGGATAGACGATGCCGCAGGAGGCCGACACCCGGACCGAGCCATCGGGGATTTCGAAGGCTTCGTGCACGGAGGCGCAGAGGGCGTGGCCGAGATCGGCGACATCCTTGCGGCTGATGCCCTGCGGGAAGATGAGGCCGAATTCGTCGCCGCCGAGACGCGAGACGACCGCTTCGCTGCCGGCAAGCGCGGCAAAGCGGCGGGCGGTTTCCTTCAGCACGAGATCGCCTGCCGAATGGCCGAAGACGTCGTTGACCGGCTTGAAGCCGTCGAGATCGATGATGCCGATGACAGGCGGCTCGTTCGGGTTCTGCTGCAGCAGACGCTCGAGCGACAGGAAGAAGCTGCGGCGGTTGGCAAGGCCGGTCAGCTGGTCCTGCAGCGCGTTGCGGCTGTTCACGAGATTGAGCTCTTCGGCTTCGGCCTGCTTCTTTTCCAGCTCCTCGGTCATCTGCACGAGACCGGCGAAGTTCTGGAAGTAGCTGTTGATCACCCTGAGGAACGGCAGGATCAGGAACAGGCCGCTAACGGCAGTGGCGATGAAAACCGGATTGCCCGAGGACAGGAAGGTCAGCGCCATCGCGGTGAAAGTGATGACGGTGGTGATTGCAGCCGCGATCGGCAGGTGCATGAGACAGAAGATGCAGGAAATGCCGGTCACGACGAGGAAGTAGGCGATCTGGCCCTGCTGAAACGCATTGCCATAGCTATAGAGCGCCACTGCCCAGAAGCCGAAGGCAACCGTCAGGATGCACGAGCCGACGATCGTGAAGCGCATCAGCTTGTAAGCGCGCTCGGGGGTGACGTTTTCCTTGCCGTTGATTTCCCACCAACAGAGACGGAAGAGGCAGACGACGCTGAGGCCGGTCGGAATATAGAGCGCCAGCCAGAGCGGCGCGGTCTTGATATGGGTGATCGCGACGGAGAGCGCGTTGATGATCAGCAGGACATAGAGAATCGGGATCTGTGTCGACAGAGCCTGAAACTGTGCCATCAAGAACTTCGGGTTGTCTTTTTGCAGCCGTAGCGAAGCGATGAAGCTTTTCATTGTCCCTTTTCCCTTGGCTACAGAACAGCCAGAGAAAGCTTGATTTTTTCTTAGTTTCGCTGTTTTCGCACGGCTATCCCGCCGCGGATGGTAAATGCCGTGTTAGCGCGATCAGAACGACGCGGCAGCCAGTTCGCGGTAGATGCCCTGCAGATCGCCGACGCGGCGATGCATCAGCTCCAGTTCCCAGTCGAGCGCGCTGCGCACGATGGTTTCGAGCGCATCATGCTGCGGCACCCAGCCGAGCACGCGGCGCGCCAAGGTTGCGTCGGCGACGACACTCGCGGAATCGCCGGGGCGGCGTGGTGCCATGTGGATCTTGAAGGAGTGGCCGTGAACGCGGGTCACCATGTTCAGAACGTCGAGAACCGAATAGCCGAAACCATAGCCGCAATTGGCGACCAGCGAGCCCTTGCCTTGGCGCAGGTGCTGCAGCGCCTTCAGGTGCGCATCGGCGAGATCGGTGACGTGGATATAGTCGCGCACGCCGGTGCCGTCATGGGTCGGGTAATCGACGCCGTAGACGCTGACGCCGTCGCGCTTGCCGAGAGCGGCTTCGCAGGCGACCTTGATCAGATGCGTGGCGCCATTGGTGGACTGGCCGGCGCGGCCCTGCGGGTCGGCTCCGGCGACGTTGAAATAGCGCAGTGCCACATAGTTGAAATCATAGGCTGCAGCGGCATCGCGCAGCATGAACTCGGTCATCAGCTTCGACTGGCCGTAGGGATTTTCAGGATTGAGGGTCGCGGTTTCCTTGACCGGATCCGACGTCTTCTGCGGGCCATAGACGGCAGCGGTCGACGAGAAGACGAAATGGCGGACACCGGCGTCGATCGAGGCGCTTAGCAGCGCGCGGGTCTTGCCGGAATTGTTGTCGTAATAGGAGAGCGGATCGGCGACCGACACCGGCACGACGGCCGAACCGGCGAAATGGATGATCGCCTCGATATCGTTCTCGATGAAGATGGTCCGCAGGATCTCGGGGTCTGCGACATCGCCGAGGTAGAAGCGAGCCGCCGGCGCCACCGCCCAGCGGAAGCCCGTCGACAGGCGGTCTAGAACGACGACGTCCTCACCTGCCTCCAGCAGTGTCCAGACCATATGGCTGCCGATATAGCCAGCACCGCCCGTCACCAAGATTGCCATGTCCCGCATTCCCTGTTTTGTCGCACAGGGGCATCAGACGGATTTTCCCTTTCGGATTTTCTTATCAAAGGCCCGTTTTGGGCCGTTCCGGCGGGTAAGTTTGCGGGTGTGGTTAGAGGCCGATTTCGGCTTTCGCTACAATTTTATCGAACCGGCCGAATCCGGGGCAGATGCCCGGCTGAAGGAGCCGGGCATGCGGTATTCAGCGGCTCATGATGTAGTCGCAAAGACGCTCGGCGGCGATGCGCACCTGAGCCGGATCGCGCAGGAAGCAGGCGCGCAGGAAGAGCTCGCCGCCAGCGCCGAAGGCCGCACCGGGCGCCAGGCCGACGCCGGTCTTGTCGACGATATCGAGCGCCGCCTTGCGGCTGTCGGTGACGCCGTCGATCTTCAGGAACGCATAGAGCGCGCCGTCCGGCTTCAAGGTCTCGACGCGATTGGTGGCAATCAGGGCGTCGCAGAGGATATCGCGGGCTTCGGTGGCCTTGCGGACGTTGGCGGCGACGAAATCGTCGCCGTGGTTGAGCGCCGCGACCGCGCCCTTCTGCATGAACTGCGCCACACCCGAGGTCGAATACTGGATCAGGTTTTCCAGCACCTGGCCGGTTTCCGGCGGGCCAACGATCCAGCCGACGCGCCAGCCGGTCATCGACCAGTTCTTCGAGAAGGAATTGACGAAGAAGATCTTGTCGCCGGGCTCCATGACATCGAAGAACGAGGGCGCGCGGCCGCCGGCATAGAAGTAACGGGCGTAGATCTCGTCGGCCATGATCCAGAGGCCGTGCTTGCGGGCGATCTCAAGGATCTGTTTCAGATCCTGCTTCGTCGCTGTCCAGCCCGTCGGGTTCGACGGCGTGTTGACGAAGAGGCCTTTGGTCTTCGGGGTGATGGCCGCTTCGATGCGGTCGAGATCGACAGCCCATGTGCCGCCTTCGAACTGCAGCTCGACACCGACAGAGCGGGCACCGGCGATTTCAAGTGCTGCCGCGATATTCGGCCAGGCGGGGGTCAGATAGACGATCTCGTCGCCGGGCGAGGTCATCGCCTGCACGGCGATCTGGATCGCCTGCATGCCCGAGCCGGTGACATAGAAATGTTCAGGAGACAGCGTCACGCCGAAGTGGCGGGCATAGTAATCCGAGAGCGCCTGGCGAAGCTCCGGGATGCCGCGCTGCCAGGTGTAGAAGGTCTCGCCGGCCGCCAGCGCATCCATCGCCGCCTTGCTGATGAAATCGGGGGTCGGCAGATCGCCCTCGCCGACCCAAAGGGGCAGCAGGCCTTCGCGGCCGCGGGCATAATTGACGACTTCGACGATCCCGCTTTCGGGTGCCGTGATGGCGCGCGGGCTGAGGCTATTGACGATCGACATGAAGGACTCCGGTTTTGGCCTTCATAGAACAAAACCCGGCGCAAATCCCAATGAGAATGCGTGATGTCACATCGATTTTCGTGATGGATTGAGCCCTGCCGGAAAGCAGGGCTCAAATGCCCCGGATCAGGCCGGGCGCTTGGCCAGGAGATCGCGGATTTCCGTGAGAAGCGCGACATCGGCCGGCGGCGGCGCAGCTTCGGCGGCCTTCTCCTCGTTGCGCTCGACCTGCTTGCGCAGCGTGTTCACGCCCTTGACCATCAGGAAGATGATCCAGGCGAGGATCATGAAGTTGATGACGACGGTGATGAAGTTACCGTAGGCGAAGACGGCGCCCTGGGCACGGGCGGCAGCCAGCGTCGGTGCATTGACAGCCGACGACAGGCCGATGAAGTAGTTGGAGAAGTCGAAGCCACCAAAGATGGCGCCAACGATAGGCATGATGATATCGTCGACAAGCGACTTGACGATACCGCCGAAAGCGCCACCGATAATGACACCGACCGCCAGGTCCATGACGTTACCGCGGGCAATAAACGCTTTGAATTCGTTGAGCATCCGATCTGTCTCCCTCTGAAGTGCTCTCACTGACAGTCCGTGCGTTAATTAGCTACATCTCCGCCACAATTATTCAATTGTTAATTTTGAATAATCACCGCTTCCTACGTCTTGGACTTAATGCCTAGATCACCCCAATTTCCAAAGTGGGGGATTTCACCTAATCTCGCTTGCATCAGGGAGAACCGGCGCATGACACGCCGGTGGAGGATCGATGCTTCCGGGTTGGGTGATCATTGCTTCTGCCTTCGGCTACATGCTTCTGCTGTTTGCCGTCGCAAGCTATGGCGACCGCAAGAGCCGCCGGCTCGGCACTCTTGAGGGCGGCTGGCCTGTTGTCTATGCGCTGAGCCTGGCGATCTACTGCACCTCCTGGACCTATTTCGGCGGCGTCGGCCTCGCCTCCCAGCACGGGCTCGAGTTCGCGGGGATTTATATCGGCCCGATCCTCGTCTTCACGCTCGGCATGCCGGTATTGAGGCGGATCATCGAACTCGCCAAGGCCGAGAAGCTCACTTCCGTCGCCGACTTCATCGCGGCGCGCTATGGGAAAAATTCAACTGTCGCGACGATCGTGGCGTTGATATCGCTGGTCGGCGTCATCCCCTATATCGCGCTGCAGCTGAAGGCGATTTCGAGCACGGTATCGGTCGTCGTCAACCCGCAGGATTACGGCATCGGCAGCGGCAATCTCTATTTCCTCGACCTGCCGCTGATCGTGACTCTGGTGCTTGCCTGCTTCGCCGTGATGTTCGGCACCCGCCACACGGATGCGACCGAACATCAGGACGGGCTGATTCTTGCGGTTTCCATGGAATCCGTCGTCAAGCTGATCGCCTTTCTGACGGCCGGGGTCTGTGTCATCTGGTTCCTGTTCGACGGGCCGATGGATCTCTGGGAGAAAAGTGCGGCGAACCCGCTGGTGACGGCGGCGCTGGAGTACCAGACGCCGATCAGCCGCTGGATCGTGCTGACGCTGCTCTCGGCCTTCGCGATCATCATGCTGCCGCGGCAATTCCATGTGACGGTCGTCGAAAACCGGACGGCGAAGCAGCTGAAGCTCGCGGGCTACCTGTTCCCGCTCTATCTCATCGCTATCAATCTCTTCGTGCTGCCTGTGGCAATCGGCGGGCTGCTGACCTTTGGCGGCGCCGGCAATGCCGACCTCTATGTGCTGTCGCTACCTCTCGCAGGCCAGATGCCGGTCGTCTCGCTGATCACCTTCATCGGCGGCTTCTCGGCGGCAACGGCGATGGTGATCGTCGATTCCGTGGCGCTGTCGATCATGGTGTCGAACGACATCATCATGCCGATCTTCCTGCGGCGGAAGCTTGCCGGGCGCGCCAGCCAGCGTGACGATTTCGCCAAGACGCTCCTCAATATCCGCCGCAGCGCGATCTTCGCCGTGCTGCTGCTTGGCTATGCCTATTACCGCTCGACCGACAGCACGGCGGGGCTCGCGTCGATCGGCCTGCTCTCCTTTGCGGCAATCGGCCAGATCGCGCCGGCACTGTTCGGCGGTCTCATCTGGCGGCGGGCAAATGCGCAGGGCGCGATCCTCGGCCTGACTTCCGGCTTCGTCATCTGGTTCTATCTGCTGTTCCTGCCCTCGCTCGGCGGGCCTGACTATTCCTATATCGCCAGCGGCTTCCTGGGCTTCCTGTTCCCCGGCACGACGGTTTTCACCGCTCCGGATGCCGATCCTCTCGTCAATGCCACGGCGATGAGCCTGCTCGTCAACACCGCCTTCTTCATCGTCGGGTCGATGACGCGCAATGCGCGGCCGCTGGAGCGCATCCAGGCGGGCATCTTCGTCAAGCGCCAGTCGCGCTCGCAGTTTGCGACGCGCGGCTGGAAGACGCGGATCAGCGTCGGCGACCTGAAGGCGGCGATTGCCCGCTATCTCGGCGAGGAGCGGATGCAGCGTTCGCTCGCGACCTATGAGCAGAGCTCCGGCCGCAAGCTCGAAGACGACCAGCCGGCCGACATGGCGCTGATCCACTTCACCGAACAGCTGCTCGGCAGCGCCATCGGCTCGTCCTCGGCACGGCTGGTGCTCTCGCTGATCCTGCAGAAGATTGAGGATGCCTCTTCTGACACCGCCTGGCTGCTCGACCAGGCGAGCGAGGCGCTGCAATATAACCAGGACATGCTGCAGACGGCGCTCTCGCAGATGGACCAGGGCATCGCCGTTTTCGACAGCTCCAACCAGCTGACGATCTGGAACCGGCGCTTCCGCCAGCTGCTGGACCTGCCCGAAGATGCCGGACGTGTCGGCTTTCCGCTGTCGGAGATCGTCGCCATTCTCGGCCAGCGCGGCGATATCGCGCCCGCCGATCTGGTGCAGACCGTTCGCCACTTCCAGACACTCGACAAGCCCTTCTCGCTGGTGCTCGGCGGCGGCGAGCGGATCATCGAAGTGCGCTCCAACGCCATGCCCGACAAGGGCATCGTCGCGACCTTCACCGATATCACCCAGCGCGTTGCCGCAGACCAGGCGCTGAAGCAGGCGAACGAGACGCTGGAGCAGCGCGTTGCCGAGCGCACCGTAGAACTGACGCGAGTGAACCACGAGCTTGGCGAAGCGCGGGCCGCCGCCGACGAGGCCAACATCGGCAAGACGCGCTTTTTCGCCGCCGCCGGCCACGACATTCTGCAGCCGTTGAATGCGGCGCGGCTCTATTCCTCGGCGCTGGTGGAGCGGATGGCGCAGTCGGACAACGGGCCGATCGTGCGCAACATCGACTCGGCGCTGGAATCCGTCGAGACCATTCTCGGCGCCGTGCTCGATATCTCGCGGCTCGATACCGGCGCCATGCGGCCGCGGCTGACGACGGTGCCGCTCTCCGACCTGCTTCAACGCATCGAGACCGACTTTGCGCCGATTGCGCGTGAGAAGAAGCTCAAGCTTACGGTCATGCCGACGACGCTGCGGGTGCGCTCCGACCCCAATCTTCTGCGCCGTCTCGTGCAGAACCTCGTCTCGAACGCGATCAAATACACCCTGACGGGCAAGGTGCTGGTCGGGGTCAGACGGCGTGGCGACAAGGTGGTGATCCAGGTGATGGATTCCGGCATCGGCATTCCGCCCTCAAAATTCCGCACCGTCTTCAAGGAATTCGCGCGTCTCGACGAAGGTGCCAAGACGGCGACCGGGCTTGGGCTTGGCCTGTCGATCGTCGATCGCATCGCCCGTGTTCTGAACCATCCGGTCGAGCTGCATTCGACGCATGGCAAGGGCACGGATTTCCGCATCGTCATGCCGCTCGACGTGACGAAGGCAGGGAGCGCGCCTGTCGCCGCCGTTACGGCTGAACGTCAGACGCAGACGCTGCGCGGTCTCAACATCCTCTGCATCGACAACGAGCCGAAGATCCTCGAGGGGATGCGGCTCCTGATATCCGGATGGGGTTGCGAGGTGCAATCGCTGGCCTCGCTTGCGGAGGTCGCCGATTTCCGCTCGGCGGCGCCCGATCTGGTTATCGCCGATTACCATCTCGACGATGGAACCGGCATTGCCGCCATTCTCGATCTCCGGCAGCGTTTCGGAGCCGAGCTCCCGGCCCTGCTGCTGACTGCCGACCGGACGCTCGAAATCCGCGCCGAGGCGGAGCGCTACGGCATTGCCGTGCAGCACAAGCCGGTGCGCCCGGCAGCGCTGCGCGCCTTCATCACGCAGATTTCAGGGCAGAAGCGGGCCGCGGCGGAATAGATTTCATCATGTCTTCCACCAGTGCCGAGACGCGCTCCGGCCCTAGGGACGTGTCGAAGAGGATGCGGTAGATGATCGGCGCGACGACCCGATCCAGCACATGCTCGATATCCGGAAAAGCCTCGCCGCGGCGGGCGGCGCGGGCGGCGATCACGCCGATCTGCTGGCGGGTGAAATCGCAGCATTGCTGCGCGCCCGCGGCCTCGATGGAGGCAAGCGTATCGCGGATCATCTGGCGTCCGGGGCCGGAGGCCATTTCCTCGGCATATTGCTCCGCCCATTGCTGCAGGTCGCGCTGGGCATTGCCGGTGTCGACCGGCTGCATGTCCGGCCGCAGGCGCTCGACGGCGACGTCTGCCAGCAGTTCGCGCAGATCGCCCCAGCGGCGGTAGATCGTCGAGGGCGTGACGCCGGCCTCGGTGGCAATCAGCGGCACGGTGATCTCGGCGCGATCCATCTTTGCCAGGAGATCCTGCACGGCCTTGTGCACCGATGCCTGAACCCTTGCGCTTCTGCCGCCCGGACGCGGGCCTTCCCTGCCTGCCATCTCTCTTACCCTGCCTTTCCTGCCCCGGCGCCGATGGTTCAACGATTCTCATAGAGCCATAAACGCAAATTATTTGCTTTTGGCATCGCACCGCCCTACATGAGGCAAACGCAACGATTTAGCTTTAAGGGGTATATAGATGGTCTCGGATCGCAAATCCAGTGAAGCGGATGCCGCAGCCCGCAATCCGATCGCCTTTCATGCCGTGACGCTTGCCACCTTCTTCGGCGCGTCGGCGGCGCCGACGCCGCTCTATCGCATCTATCAGGAGAGCTTCTCCGTCTCGCCGGTGATGATCACCGTCGTCTTCGCCGTCTATGCCTTCGCGCTGCTGACGGCGCTGTTGATTGCCGGTTCGATTTCCGACCATCTCGGCCGCAAGCCGGTGATCTTTACGGCGCTCATGCTGGAGATCGCCGCCATGGGGTTGTTCACCGTCGCCAACGGCCCCGGCTGGCTGATCGCCGCCCGCATCGTCCAGGGCCTTGCCACCGGCATTGCCGGCGCCTCGATCGGGGCGGCACTCGTCGATGTCGACCGCGCCCGCGGGCAGCTCGTCAATTCGCTGGCGCCGCTTTCGGGCATGGCTGTCGGCGCGATCGGCACCAGCGCGCTGATCCAATACGGCCCCTTCCCGCTGCACCTCGTCTATGCGCTGCTGCTGATCGGCTTCGCGATCCAGGCTGTCGCGATCTGGCTGACGCCGGAGACCGGCGGCAAGCGGCCGGGCATGCTCGCCTCGCTGAAACCGCGGATCGCCGTACCGCCGCAGGTAAAGCGGACGCTGGCGCTGATAACACCGATCAACATCGCCAACTGGACGCTCGGCGGCTTCTATCTGTCGCTCGTGCCCTCGCTCGTCGTCTCAACAACCGGCAGCCATGCGCCGCTGACGGGTGGCGCTGTCGTCACCGCGCTGATGATCTCCGGCGCAATCGCCGTCTATCTGCGCCGTGCGCAGGCGCCGAGGGCCAATCTTCGCTTCGGTGTTTCGGCAACGACTGCGGGTATTCTGACCGTCGTCGCGGGCGTGCATCTCGCCAATGTTCCGGTGCTGCTCGCCGGTACGCTGCTGACCGGCATCGGCTTCGGCGTCAATTTCATGGGTTCGGTCGGCTCGATCATGCCGCTTGCCAGGGCCGACGAGCGGGCCGGCCTGCTGTCTGCCTTCTACATCCAGAGCTATCTCGCCTTCAGCCTACCCGCCATTCTGGCCGGTTTCCTGGCGAAATCGATCGGCTATGCGCTGACGACGGATATCTATGGCACGGCGATCGTACTCATCAGTCTTGCCGGGCTGCTGGCCGTCATGAGGGCGGGAAAGCCAAGCGCGGCGGTTGCATAAAACGCAGCCGCCTATGCGCGCATTGGTAGGCTAATGCAAAAGGCTGAATTGCAATAGCGTGCGATCCATCGCCTCATTGAGCCGGGCAACAATCTTCTATCCTCATCGACACGGGTCCGCCCTGGGCCCCTGGCAACGCTTTGGTTTCACACATGCGCCTGATTGTCGTCAATGACGTGTCCGTTGTCCGGGGTGGCGCCACCAAGGTTGCGATCCAGTGCCTGGAGGCATGCGTCGATGCCGGGGTCAACTGCACCTTCTTCGTCGGCGACGACGGGGCGGGGCTCAAGGAATACGGGCTCGATGTGCGCACCATCGCGCTCGGCGAAAAGCCGCTGCGCGACGGCCCTGCGATCGCCAACATCTTCGACCGGCATTTCAACAAGCGGGCCTATGAGGCGCTTTCCGGCCTGCTTGCCGAATCCGCCGACGAAACCGTCGTGCATGTCCATGGCTGGAACCAGATTCTCTCGCCCTCGATCTTCCACGCGCTGTCGCAGAACAAGGCGCGCGTCATCATCACCGCCCATGATTTCTTCCTGAATTGCCCGAATGGCGGCCTCCTGAACTACAAGAGCGGCGAGATCTGCTCGGTGACGCCGATGTCGATGAGCTGCCTGACCACCAATTGCGACAAGCGCAACTATCTCCACAAGCTCTGGCGCTTCCGCCGCACACTGGCGCAGGCCGGTGTCGGCGATGCCTTCTGGGAGCGGATCGAGGTGATCCTCGCCCATGAGAACATGGAGGCCTATCTGACGCCGGGGCCGCTGAAACACTTCCAGACGCTACGCACCCCGACCGAACCGCTGACCCGCCAGCCGACCGAACCCTGGCTACGCGACCGCATCATGTTTCTCGGCCGCATGACCTGGGAAAAGGGTGTGCGGACGCTCGGCGAAGCGCTGCGGATGACCGGCCAGGCGGCGACGCTGATCGGCCGCGGGCCGCTGCTGGAAGAGATGCAGAAGACCCTGCCGCATTGCTGGGTGCCGGGCTGGCTGGATGACGCCACCGTCGCCAAGCTTGCCGGGGAAGCACGCGTCTTCATCATGCCGTCGCGGATGCCCGAGCCCTATGGGCTGGTCGCGGCCGAGGCGATCATGAGCGGCATTCCGCTGATCGTCAGCAGCAATGCGCTGATCTCGGAAGAGATCGCGGCGAATGGCGCCGGGCTGGTGTTCAAGAGCGGCGATGCCGCCTCGCTCGCCGATGCGCTCAACAAGGTCAAGAGCGACAGCCTTGTCCAGAAGCTCACCGAGGGCGCCCGCGCCTTCGGACAGAAGATCGCGCCCTCCCGCCAGGAATGGGACCAGCGGATGATCGCGATCTACACGGGGGAAAATGCCTTTCTTGCGGCCTAGGAGGGATCATGGCGCGTGCATTGGTGACTGGGGGATGCGGCTTCGTCGGCCGGCATCTATGCGAGCGGCTGCTTGCCGAAGGAATGGACGTCGTCTCGGTGGACCTGATGAAGCCGGGCACGGGTGCGCTGCCGCCATCGCCTAGACTGCTTTCCAACCGCCGTTTCACCTTCCTGCAGGAGGATTGCCGCAGCTATTTCGAGCGCACGGACGAGCATTTCGACTATGTCTTCCATCTCGCAGCGCTGGTCGGCGGGCGCATGACGCTGGAGAACCAGACGCTTCTCGTTGCCGAGGATCTCGCCGTCGATGCCGCGCTCTGGCGCTGGGCGGGCGAGAGACGCCCGGGCAATGTGGTCTATTTCAGTTCGAGTGCCGCCTATCCCGTTTCGTTGCAGACCTTCGAGGCGCAGACGATCCTTTCGGAAGACATGATCTCCTTCGACCGGCCGATCGGCGTGCCCGACCTCAGCTACGGCTGGACGAAGCTGACCGGCGAATATCTGATGAAGCTCTATGTGGAGCGCTATGGCGGCCGCGCCGTCGCCTACCGCCCGTTCAGCGGCTATGGCGAAGACCAGGATCTCGCCTATCCCTTCCCCGCCATCTGCCGCCGCCTGATCCGCGAGCGCGGGGCGCCGAACGTCTCCGTCTGGGGCAGCGGCCACCAGTGCCGCGACTTCATCCACATCTCCGACTGCATCGGTTTCGTCATCGACACGATGGACGCCATGACATCAGGCATGACCCTCAACCTCTCGACCGGAGACGCCACCTCCTTCATCGAACTCGCCAGACTGATCGCCCGCGAACTCGGCTGGTCACCGGAGGTAAACGGCACCGCCAGCCGGCCGGAAGGCGTGTTCTACCGCTGCGGGGATACAGCGCTGCAGCGGGAATTCGGGCTGGCGCCGAAGGTGAGCCTTGAGGAAGGGATCAGGCGGTCGCTGGTGTTCCATCGGCAGATGGAGGTGATGGCTTAGGCGGCGAAAACGGCCTGCGTTAGTAGAGTGCTGCCTTGAATTTTTGCCTGTCTGAGGGATCCATCCAGTTGAAAACGTTGCCGTCGGCAAAGCTGGTCAATATCTCAATTTCGCCCCTGTGAACCGGGAGTTCGTTTGCGGACGCAGCATATACTCCCAGTGTCTTAACCTCACCTCCAAATCTTTGCTTAGCGAAATAGAGCGTTGCCCCCTTTTCGCACGCTTTGGCATGAGCTCCAGTCATCAGACCACGTAATTCGAGCGTCGAAACGACCTTTAGGCCATTCGGCTTGTAAGCGAAATCTGCCACAATGTCCTTTTCTTCTGAGACCACAAACTTAGGGATCACCTTCCCTACTTCAAGTGGCTGTCCGCGCTCACCAAGAACGCCAACCTGACGAAGCATCAAAGCTATCTCAGTATTAATTTTCTGCTGCTTTTCCTTGCGATTAAGGCTCGGCTTATCAACGAAGACCGACAGAATTTTTCTTACCGCATCATCAAATTCTTCAGACGATCTAGCACTTAAATCACCAGGTCTTCCTAAGGAAAAGACTTCGCTTCTAACTGCTGATTTGCTCGAATCGCCACTTTGCAGCGCAGCAAGATCTGACGGCGCAAGCTCGGTCAACATGTCTTTGTAGGCGTCCGCAATCTGATCCCATTTGTGGCCGGTCAGATGAGCAAGCTTCCGTATCTCCGTGAAACGTACATCGACGCCATTCGGGCCAAAGGCTACAATACCCACGTTTACGCGTTCGCCGCGTAACGCACTTGGTCGCGCCTGTATGATGGAAAATTTATATGAGTGTGCCATCTCTCAAGCCAGCCCTTATTTCTGCGACCCTGGCTGACGCCATCCCATTAGCCCACCAATTTATGATCGCATTCTCCTCTTGGGTGGTCAACCAGTCGCGTGGATGGGTATGGATAATGCGAGACACCGCGGAAGAATCGACCGAATCGATTGCATCAAGAACTTGGTCCGCCACATCGATGCTTACGTAGTTTCCAAACTTTTGTTTCAGCCAGTCCTTTACACTGATTGTCGCTATGGCTGGGTCTGTCATTACGTCAGGAGGCGGAAAACCGTTGATGATCCATGACCGAGAATAGTCGAATGAGAGTACCCTATGCCCGTGCGCAGCTGGAACCACCATAAAGTTATTCGCATGCCTATCCACATTATGGACAAACAAATCAAATACATAAATTCTGCAAAGATCTTCGGCGATCGAGGCGAAGTCAATTGCTCCCCTTAACGCCAAATTCCACCAATCTTGAACTTTGCCATTTGTCCATTGAGAACCAAACCAATGATTTCCATCTGGATGGCGTATAACGCTGAATGGCACCTGCGGGACACCAACCAGGTTCGCAAGTGAGGAACAGAACCACTCACAATGCGGGAGCGCTAGATGAACATTATTCTTTTTGATTACAAACGTTCCTGCATCGCCACAGAAACACCCTTCATTGGTATCTTCGCTTCCAAAATCTGCGGCACCGCAAAATACAGCTTCGAGCGCCACTAATTGCGGAACATTGCCATTCGGCGGTAACGCCATCCCCAACACCCCACCGCGCCATCTAAATGACGGCGCGGTCACGATAACTGCCCTGCACTAACGAATACTCGCCAAACTAGAATTCTTCAATGGGGCTACTCTACTTTTGGCGAAGGCCCGGTTATGAGAGAGGCAAGAGTCCGAGCTCTTCACCCCCATCAACCCCTTGTTAAACCTTTATTGACCATAATCGCCGCTTCAGGCGCGGTATTGTAGGCGTTCACCGGACCTCTGCTGCCTTTACTCGCGTAAGACGGAGATGGTCATATGGAATGTGCGGCGAAGACGCGGGCGGGTCAGGATGAGAAGGGGTTTGGCCTCTTTTCGGCACTGGCGCGGCAGGCTGTGCGCGCTGTCGTGGCGGCATTTCTGGCGGTGCCGGCCTTTCTGGGCTCTGAGGTTGCGGCGGCTGCCGAAGACCGGGCGCTGAAGCTCTATTTCACCCATACCGGCGAGAAGGCGACGATCACCTTCAAGCGTGACGGCAGGTTTGATCCGCGCGGGTTGAAGCAGATCAACCGCTTCCTGCGCGACTGGCGCCGCAACGAGCCGGCGCGCATGGATCCGCGGCTGCTCGATCTCGTCTGGGAGGTCTACCAGAAGGCCGGCGGGCGCGATTATATCCATGTCGTCTCCGCCTACCGCTCGCCTGCCACCAACAACATGCTGCGCACCCGCTCACGGGTGACGGGCGTTGCCAAGAACAGCCAGCACATGCTCGGCAAGGCGATGGATTTCTATATTCCGGGCGTGCAGCTCGCCAAGCTGCGCGGCATCGCCATGCAGGCGCAGGTGGGTGGCGTCGGCTACTATCCGAAATCCGGCTCGCCCTTCGTGCATCTCGATGTCGGCCGGGTGCGCGCCTGGCCGCGCATGTCGCGCCAGGAGCTGGCGCGGATCTTCCCTGATGGCAAGACCATGCATGTTCCCGCTGACGGACGGCCGCTGCCGGGCTACAACCAGGCGGTCGCCGAATACAAGAAGCGCGGCAGCGTGAAGACCGTTGAAGTCGCCTCCGTCGAGGACGACGAGGATACGGGCAGCAGCGCTGCGCTCCCGAGCAAGCTCGCGACGGCGCTGGTGCCGACGCCGCGCAGCAGCGTGAAGCGTGACATTCCGATGCTTTCGGCCGTGCCCGTGCCTGAAAAGCCCGCACCCGAGAGCTATACCAATCTCGCCTCGCTCAGCGTGCCGCTGCCGGTTCTGCGGCCGGGCAGCGAGAAGGCGAACGCGCCTGTCGATCCGGTGCAGACCGCCTCCATTGATCCGGTTGCCATCCGCCCGGAAATCCGCCCCGCCGGTCCCTCCTTCGGTGCCAGCGCTCTTGCCTCCCTCACGCCGAGCTCGATGCCCGGCGCGCAGGCTGAGCTGATGGCGGCGCTGCCGCTCGCCAAATCGCCGGAGCTCGATGGCGGCGTCTCAAGCATCTCCGACGAGGCGCTGATGGGCTGGGCGCTGCATGGCAACGGCCGCGAGCTCGGCATGAGCGCGCCGCGCATCATCCGCCGGGCGATCCTTGCCGATCACAGCACGGCCTACGAGATCCTCGACGACGAAGAGGAAGGTGACGAAGCCGAGTTCGATGTTGACCGCTTCGGGTCCGATCAGGCAGGCTGAGGGGATGGGCGCCGCTTGAGCGCCCCTTTGCGCCCGATGATGGCGCGTGCCTGAATGGAGTCTTGAGAATTGAGTACCGCTTTCGTCAAGGAAGAGAGCGCCGAAACCGCGGCAGAAACCCATCTGCCCGATCGCCCGATCTCGCCGCATCCGAACCTCGTCACCGAAGCCGGGCTGAAGGCGCTGGAAGAGCAGCTGCAGCAGGCGCGCGAGGGCGTGGAAGCCGCGGCCGGGATCGAGGATGTCAACGAGAAGCGGCGGCAGACGGCTATTCCGCTGCGCGATTTCCGCTATTTCGCCGAGCGTGTGCGCACCGCGCAGGTGATGCCCGCCCCCGCCTCCAACGACGTCGTTGCCTTCGGCAGCAAGGTGACCTTCAGCCGCGACGACGGCCGCGTGCAGACCTACCGGATCGTCGGCGAGGACGAGGCCGATCCCAAGGCTGGGTCGATTTCGTTTGTCTCGCCGGTGGCCCGGGGGTTGATGGGCAAGCGTGTGGGCGATCTCGCCATGGTGGGCGATCAGGAGCTGGAGATTACGGCGATCGCTTGAGGGCGCCTCCAGAGGGGGCGTCATCCTCGGCGTTGAGCCGAGGACCTAACAAGCCCCTACGCCAACCGTTTCACTCCATATCCGCCGTTGCAGATGCTCGGGACAGGCCCGAGCATGACGGCGTGGTGGTGGGCCGCGGCTTGCCCTACCCTGCCAGAGGCGGCTTACGCCGCCTCCTTTTCCCCGCGATAGGGGTCGAAGCGGCCGTAGAAGGTTTCGCCCTTGGCGGCCATGTCCTTCAGGAGCGGTGTCGGCTTGAAATGCGGGCCGTAAGAGGCCGCGAGCTTTTCCGCCAGTTCGACGAAGGCCTTGGCGCCCATGCCGTCGATATAGCTTAGAGCGCCGCCGGTATAGGGCGCGAAACCGAAGCCGAGGATGGAGCCGACATCGGCCTCGCGCGGATCGGTGACGATGCCTTCCTCGACGGTGCGGGCCGCTTCCAGCGCGATCGTGACGAGGAAGCGCTGCTTCAGCACTTCGATGTCCACCTCATCGGCCTTCTTCTGCGGATAGAAGGTCTTCAATTCAGGCCAGAGCGATTTCTTGGCGGGCTTCGGCGGGTAGTCGTAGAAGCCCTTGGAATTCTTGCGGCCGAAGCGGCCTTCCTTCTCGACCATGCGGGAGACAAGCTCCATGTGGCGCGGATCGATCGCCGTCGGCCCAAGGTCCGCGACGGTCGCCTTGAGGATCTTCAGCGACAGGTCGATCGCCACTTCGTCGTTCAGCGCCAGCGGTCCAACAGGCATGCCGGCCATCTTGGCGGCGTTCTCGATCATGACAGGCGGGACGCCTTCGATCAGCATGTCATAGCTTTCGGCCATGTAGCGCAGGACGCAGCGGTTGACGAAGAAGCCGCGAGTGTCGTTGACGACGATCGGCGTCTTCTTGATCGCGGCGACATAGTCGAGCGCGACGGCAAGCGCCTTGTCGCCGGTTTCCTTGCCAAGGATCACTTCGGTCAGCATCATCTTCTCGACCGGCGAGAAGAAATGGATGCCGATGAAATCGGCCGGGCGCTTCGAGCTCTTGGCCAGACCCGAGATCGGCAGGGTCGAGGTGTTGGAGGCAAAGATCGCGCCTTCGGGCAGCACTTCCTCGACAGCCTCGATCACGGCCTTCTTGACTTCGCGGTCTTCGAAGACAGCTTCGATGACGAGGCCGGCATCCTTGAGATCGGCGTAATCGGCAGACGGCGTGATGCGGGCGAGGATGGCGGCAGCCTCATCCTGCGTCAGCCGGCCCTTGCCGACGGAATCCTTCGCCAGTCCCTCGCCTGTCGCCTTGCCCTTGCTGGCGGCGTCGATATCTCGGTCGATCAGCGTGACTTCGAGACCGGCAGCGGCCGAGACATAGGCGATCGAGGCGCCCATGAAGCCGGCGCCGACGACGCCGATCTTCTTCAGTTCGGTCTTGGGCTGGCCGGCCGGACGGCGGGCGCCCTTGCCGAGTTCCTGCATCGAGATGAACAGCGAGCGGATCATCGAGAAGGCTTCGGTGGTCTGCAGCACCTGGGTGAAATAGCGCTGCTCGATCTTCAGCGCCGTATCGAAAGGCACCTGCAGGCCTTCATAGACGCATTTCAGGATGGCGAGCGCACCCGGATAATTGCCTGCCGTCTCGCGGCGCAGGATCGCCGGCGCGGCCGGCCAAAGCTGTGCGGAAGCCGGCGTCCAGATGCCGCCGCCGGGAACCTTGAAACCCTTCTCGTCCCAGGGGGCGACCGGTTTCAGGCCATCCTTGATCATCTGTTTGGCAGCCGGGATCAACTGATCCGGTTCGACGACCTGATGAACGAGGTTCATCGCCTTGGCGCGCGAGGCGGTCAGCGACTGGCCGGTCGTCATCATCTGAAGAGCAGATTGCGCATCGGCAAGGCGCGCGACACGCTGCGTGCCGCCGGCGCCGGGGAAGATGCCGACCTTGACCTCGGGGAGCGCGATCTTCACCGACTTGGCATTCGAGGCGATGCGGCCATGGCAGGCGAGCGACATTTCGAGCGCGCCGCCCATGCAGGTGCCGTTGATCGCCGAGACCCACGGCTTGCCGCAGGTTTCAAGCTTGCGGAACAGGCCGGTCATGCGACCGACGAGATCGAACAGCTTCTGGGCGGCCGTATCCGGATTGGCGGCTTTCTCGGTCTGGTACAGCGTGAACATCGACTTGATCATCGACAGATCGGCACCGCCGGAGAAGGACGACTTGCCCGAGGTGATCACCACGCCCTTCACGGCGCTGTCGGCGACGGTGGCGTCAACGATGGCGTTGAGCTCCTCCATCACCTCTTCGGTGAAGACGTTCATCGACTTACCGGGCATGTCCCAGGTGACGAGCGCAATGCCGTCTGCGTCGGTCGCGAGGGTGAAATTCTTGTAGGTCATGGTCTTTCCTCCCTCAGACGCGTTCGATGACGGTTGCCGTGCCCATGCCGGCGCCGATGCAGAGCGTGACCAGCGCGGTGTTCAGATCGCGGCGCTCCAGTTCGTCCAGCACTGTGCCGAGGATCATGGCACCGGTGGCGCCGAGCGGGTGACCCATGGCGATCGCGCCACCGTTGACGTTGATCTTGTCGTGGTCGATGTCGAAGGCCTGCATGTAGCGCAGCACGACGGCGGCGAAGGCCTCGTTGAGCTCGAAGAGATCGATATCGGCGAGCGACATGCCGGTGCGCTTCAGGAGCTTTTCGGTGACGTCGACGGGGCCGGTCAGCATCAGCGCCGGGTCGGAGCCGATATTGGCGAAGGCCTTGATGCGGCCGCGGGGCTTCTTGCCGAGGCTTTCGCCACCGGCCTTGGAGCCGAGCAGCACGGCGGCTGCGCCATCGACGATGCCGGAGGAATTGCCGGCGTGGTGGACGTAATTGATACGCTCGACCTCAGGGTGGGCCTGGATGCCGACAGCTTCGAAGCCGCCCATCTCGCCCGGCATCTGGAAGGACGGGTTCAGCGAAGCCAGCGCCTGCATGTCGGTGCCGGGGCGCATGTGCTCGTCGTGGGCCAGGATCGTGAGGCCATTCTGGTCCTTCACCGGGATGACGGAGTTCTTGAAGTAGCCTTTCTCCCAGGCGGTGGCGGCGCGCTTCTGGCTTTCGACGGCATAGGCATCGACGTCGTCGCGGGAGAAGCCGTATTTCGTGGCGATCAGATCGGCCGATACGCCCTGCGGCATGAAATAGGCCGGGAAGTTGACGGAGGGGTCCATGAACCAGGCGCCGCCGGACATGCCGAGGCCGACGCGCGACATGCTTTCGACGCCACCGGCAATCACGATGTCATCTGCACCCTGGGCGATCTTGCCGGCGGCGAAATTCACGGCGTCGAGGCCCGAAGCGCAGAAACGGGAGATCTGCATACCGGGCGCACGGGTAGAATAGCCTGCTTCGAAGGCAGCCGCCTTGGGGATCACCGCACCGGCATCCATGACCGGATCGACGCAACCCATGATAATGTCATCGACGGTGTTGGTGTCCAGCCCGTTGCGATCGCGGATCGCTTCCAGCGTCTTGGCGGCAAGGCGCACGGACGGCACTTCATGCAACGAGCCATCCTTCTTGCCGCGGCCGCGCGGCGTGCGCACGTGGTCGTAAATGAATACGTCGGTCATCGTCTTTTCTCCCTCGCGGCGTATGGCGCCGTTCAACTCAGAATGCTTCGGCGGCCAGTTCCATCATCGTGTCGGCGCCGGTTTCGATGCGGGCCTTGCGCAATGCCGTCTCCGGCATGATGCGCTCCATGTAGAACTTGCCGGTGACGAGCTTGGTCTTGAGGTAGTCGGCACGGGCGCTATCGCCATTCGCAAGCGCGTCTTCGGCAGCCTTCGCCATCTTCGCCCACATATAGCCGAGAACGACGAGGCCGAAGAGGTGCATGTAGTCGGTCGAGCCGGCGCCGGCATTGTCGGGCTTGGCCATGGCGTTCTGCATGAACCACATGGTCGCCGCCTGCACGTCGTTCAAGCCCTTCTTCAGATGCTTGGTGAAGAAGGCGAGCTTTTCGTCGTTGCGGTTTTCCTCGCAGAAATCGCCGATCTCCTTGAAGAGCGCCATGACGGCGCGGCCGCCGTTGAGGCCGAGCTTGCGGCCGACGAGGTCGAGTGCCTGGATGCCGTTGGCGCCTTCGTAGATCATGGCGATACGGGCATCGCGGACATACTGGCTCATGCCGTGTTCTTCGATATAGCCGTGGCCGCCGAAGACCTGCTGGGCCATGACGGCGTGGTCGAAGCCCTTGTCGGTCATCACGCCCTTCAGGATCGGGGTGACAAGGCCGAGGATATCGTCGGCCGTCTGGCGTTCCTTGTCATCGGCAGAGCGGTGGGCGATATCGGATTTCAGCGCGGTCCACAGCAGGAAGGCGCGGCCGGCCTCGTTGAAGGCGCGGATGGTCATCAGCGAGCGGCGGATATCCGGATGGACGATGATCGGGTCGGCCTTCTTGTCCGGCGCCTTCGGGCCGGAGAGAGAACGGCCCTGGATGCGCTCGCGGGCATAGTTGACGGCGTTCTGATAGGCGATCTCGGAGATCGACAGGCCCTGCAGGCCGACACCGAGGCGGGCTTCGTTCATCATCACGAACATGGCGTTGAGGCCGCGGTTTTCGGCACCGATCAGGTAACCGGTCGCCTCGTCATAATTCATGACGCAGGTGGCGTTGCCGTGGATGCCCATCTTGTGCTCGATCGCGCCGCAGGAGACGGCATTGCGGTCGCCCGGCATGCCGTCTTCCTTGACCATGAACTTCGGCACGATGAAGAGAGAGATGCCCTTGGTACCCTCCGGCGCGCCCTCGATGCGGGCGAGCACCAGATGGACGATATTGCCGGTCATGTCGTGTTCGCCGGCGGAGATGAAGATCTTCTGGCCGGAGATCTTGTAGCTGCCATCGCCCTGAGGCACGGCCTTGGTTCGCAGCAGGCCTAGATCGGTGCCGCAATGTGGCTCGGTCAGGTTCATGGTGCCGGACCATTCGCCGGAAACCATCTTCGGCAGGTAGGTCTGCTTCTGCTCGTCGGAACCGTGGACGAGGATCGCGGCGATCGCGCCCTGCGTCAGGCCCGGATACATCATCAGCGACATGTTGGCGGCAGAGGTATATTCGCCGACGGCAGCGTGCAGCGTGTAGGGAAGGCCCTGGCCGCCGAATTCTTCCGGCACGGCAAGCCCGGTCCAGCCGCCCTGGCAATAGGCATCATAGGCGGCCTTGAAGCCCTTCGGGGTGGTGACCGAGCCGTCATCGGCGCGCTTGCAGCCCTCCTGATCACCCGAATAATTGAGCGGGAAAAGCACCTCTTCGGCCACCTTGGCGGCCTCGCGGAGGATGGCCTCGATCATGTCAGGTGTGGCGTCCGCAAAGCCCGGCAGGTTGTTGTAGCGTTCCAGACCCAGCACGTCGTTCAGGACGAAGAGCGTGTCATTAACCGGGGCCTTATAGACTGGCATCGTTCGAATTCCTCCAATTCGCAGACCGGACCGAGACCGGCACATGGGAGTGTCTTACAAAATATTGACGTTTGCGTAAACGTCAAATTCTGCATTTGCTCGAATTTGTGATGAGGATCACGGACAGCGGATCGACGGAGATTTCCGCCTGGAGGTCAGTGAAGTTCGGCCGACAGCGCGGCGCTTCTGCGAACGACGTCGCTCATGGTTTTCAACAGTGAGGAAAACTCCTCGAGGACGAGGCCGAAATAGGCGTCGTCGGTCTCGGCGAGTGCCGTAACCGAGGCGCAGGCATTGAAGATCAGCTTGTCTAGATTGTCGCTCTGATCGAAGAGGCCCTCGGAAAGCTCGTCATCGCGCAGTGTGTGAAGCTCGTCGACAATCTTGCGGATGAGCGAGCGCCGCTGCCAGCGATGCATGCCGGAGATGTTCTTCTGCGCATGCCGGATTTCGGACATCAGATTTCTATGCAAGAATCAGCCCTCGTGAGCCGCCCACTCTAGCTGCGCTTTGTAACGCTATCGTGTGAGCCTCGGGCGCAGGCAATTTGCCATCAGTTCCTGTTTGGTGGCGAAGTGGCCGAAGAGCTGGACAAGCTCGCGCTCCTGCTTGCGATCCAGGCCTTGTTTGCGGGCGAAATCGCTGACACTCCAGACTTTTCTGGAATCCTGTAGCGATGTGACTTTGGGGTCGATGTGCGAGCTCATGGGACCGCCCTCCTTCAAGGCGTCAAATCAACGCCGAGGACTACCCCTCAGTTCCTGCCGATCACGGCTTTTTGCTCTCTGTACGAAAGAAGACAAAGGGCGGGAAAACGCGCTGGAATTGTCGGGAAGCGCTCCGCTCAACCGTCCTCGGATTGTTCAACCCCAAAAGGCAACAGAGGAGGACTTCTCATGACCCGGATCTCGAACAATCTCTGGTTCGAAAAGGACGCCCAGCAGGCAGTGGATTTCTATGTCTCCGTAATCCCGGACTCGACCTTCATCCGCTCGACCGTCATTCCCGCTGATACGCCGAGCGGGCCGGAAGGCAGCTGCAAGGTGATCGAATTCCGGCTCGGCGACCAGAACTATCTGGCGCTTGAGGCAGGACCGCTCGATGCCTTCAACCATGCCTTCTCGATCATCGTCGAATGCGACAGCCAGGCCGAGATCGACCGCATATGGGATGCGTTTCTGAGCAATGGCGGAACGACGGAAGCCTGCGGCTGGCTGAAAGATCGCTGGGGCCTCTCCTGGCAGATCACCCCGCGCGTGCTCGGCGAGATGATGGCCGATCCGGATCGTGCCAAGGCGCGGCGGATGACGGCAGCGATGCTGCAGATGGTGAAGCTCGACATGGCCGAGCTGCAGGCAGCCTTCAGCGGCTGAGTGCGGCGCCAGTCACAGGTGGAGCGGCCTTGGCGAATTTCTTCGCGCCGGCGACGCAGGCAACCACGGCCAGCGTTGCCGCCAGCATGCTCCAGCTGACGCTCTCCTTGAGCAGTGTTGCCGCCAGCACCAGACTGAAGAACGGCTGCAGCAGCTGCAACTGGCCGACACCGGCGATGCCGCCAAGCGCCAGGCCGCGATACCAGAAGATGAAGCCGATCAGCATGCTGAACAGCGACACATAGCCAAGGCCAAGCCAGGCGGGATTGCTCATTTCAGGCAAGGTCTGCGGCATCGCAACGACCGACAGGACCAGCATCAGCATCAGCGGCAGCGACAGGACGAGCGCCCAGGAGATCACCTGCCAGCCGCCGAGCTTGCGGGAAAGGCGCGCTCCCTCGGCGTAGCCCAAGCCGCAGACGACGATCGCCGCGAGCATAAGGAGATCGCCGACCGATGTCGCGCCATCGCCCTGCGCCAGCGCGAAGCCGGCGACGATGGCGCTGCCGAGGCAGGAGAACAGCCAGAAGACCGGCTGCGGCCGTTCTCCGCCGCGAAGCACCCCGAAGATCGCCGTAGACAGCGGCAGGAGACCGATGAAGACGGTCGAATGGGCCGAGGTGATATGCTTCAGCGCGATTGCGGTCAGCAGCGGAAAGCCGATGACGACGCCGAAAGAAACGACCGCGAGCGAGACGAGATCGCTGCGCAGCGGGCGCTTCTCGCGAAAGAGTATCAGCAGGCCACCTGCCAGAATGCCGGCGATCACCGCCCGCGCGACGGTGAGGAACAGCGGATCGAAACCGGCAACGGCAACACGGGTCGCGGGAAGCGAACCGCTGAAGATGAGTATCCCCATAAAGCCACTAAGCCAACCGGCTGCCGTCTTGTCCATGCGCACATGCTCCTGTTCTCGCCCGCTATGAACCCGAAGGCATGGCATTGCCAGCAACAGTACGGTACAGTTTGCGCAAACTGTTATGGACACGGATACAGTACAGATGGATCAAGCGGTCAAAAACCTGGACAGTGGCAAGCGCATCGGTGCCGTAATGACGGAAATCCGCCGGCGGATTGCCGGGCGGGAACTGGTACCGGGGTCGCGGCTACCCTCGGTGCGCGCCTTCGCGAAGATCATGCACGTCTCGGCCTCCACCGTCGTCGAGGCCTATGAGCGGCTGGCCGCCGAAGGGCTGATCCGCTCGCGCCCAGGCTCCGGTTTCTATGTCTCGAGCTCGCCGCAGCCGCTGACGCTGTCGGAGATCGGGCCGAAGCTCGACCGGGCGATCGATCCGCTCTGGGTCTACCGTCAATCGCTGGAGGACAGCCCGGATCTCCTGAAGCCCGGATGCGGGTGGCTTCCGGAAAGCTGGATGCCGGTCGATGCAATCAGAAAGGCATTGCGCACCATTGCCCGGGGAGAGGATGCCGTTCTTGCCAATTACGGCACGCCGCTCGGCCAGCTTCCATTGCGGCAACTGCTTTCCCGGCGGATGAACGAGCGTGGCATTCCCGCCTCGCCCGACCACATCATCCTGACGGAATCCGGCACGCAGGCGATCGATCTGGTGTGCCGGTTGCTGATAGAGCCCGGCGATACCGTCATCGTCGACGATCCCTGCTACTTCAACTTCCATGCACTGCTGCGCGCCAATCGTGCCAAGGCCATCGCCGTGCCGATGACGCCGCAGGGACCGGATATCGAGGCCTTTGCGCAGGCGATCGAGCAGCACAAGCCGCGGCTCTACATCACCAATTCCGCCATCCACAATCCGACCGGAGCCACCTGCTCGGCCGTCGTCGCGCACAAGCTGCTGAAGCTCGCGGAACGGGCCAATCTGACGATCATCGAGGACGACATCTTCGCCGATCTGGAGCACGAGCCCTCCCCGCGCCTTGCCGCCTTCGACGGGCTGGAGCGGGTCGTGCATGTCGGCAGCTTTTCCAAGACGCTTTCCACCTCGGTGCGCTGCGGCTTCATCGCGGCAAAGCCGGAATGGGTCGAGCCGCTAATCGATCTCAAGCTGGTGACGAGCATCGGCGGCGGCCGGCTGAATGCCGAGCTGATCCTCCTGCTTCTGACCGACGGCAGCTACCGCAAGCATCTCGATACGCTGAAGGTGCGGCTTTCGAAGGCGATGGACGAGACGATCGGGCGGCTGGCGCCGCTCGGCATCACGCCCTGGATCACGCCGCAATCCGGGATCTTCCTGTGGTGCCAATTGCCGGACGGTATCAATGCAGGCGATATCGCCCAGTCCTGCCTTGCCGACAATGTCGTGCTGGCGCCCGGCAATGCCTTCAGCACGGCGCCGGAGGGGAGCCGGTTCCTGCGCTTCAATGCGGCGCAATCCGGCGATCCACGCATTTATCGCGCGCTTGAGAAAGCCCTGAAGGCGGCGCGTCATATGCCGGCGATCAGGTAGCGGTCACGGCCTGCGGCCTTTGCCTGATAGAGCGCGGCATCGACGACCTTGAGGAGATCGATGCGGTTGCTGCCTGCCTGTGGCGCCAGCGCTCCGCCGATGCTGAGACGCGCACCGACCGATATGCCTTCGACCTCGAAAGGTTCGCGGAAAGCGGCGACCAGGCGCTCGGCGACGGACGATAATGCGGCGGCATTCGGCGGATTGGGGATGAAGACGGCGAACTCGTCGCCGCCCATGCGCACGGCAATATCACCGGCCCGGATGACGGCGCGGATACGGTTTGCCGCCTCGCGCAACACCTCGTCGCCTGCATGATGGCCGAGGCGGTCGTTGATGCCCTTGAACCCATCCATGTCGAGATAGAGGGCGCCGAAGGTCTGGCTCGCCGCAAGCGACCGTTCGAGTTCGCCATCGACAAGGCTCGCAAGCGCCGTTCGATTGTAGAAGCCGGTCAGCGGATCGGTCATTGCCGCGGCGCGCAGGCTGGTTTCGGCAAGGCCCATGACCATATTGGCCTTCTGCAGGCGCAGCAACGCACCCGCGACCAGCGCGAAGCGGCTGAGATTGCCGATCTCGGCATCGGACAGATCCCGCGGTTCCACATCGAGAATGCAGAAGGCGCCGACGGCCAGGCTGCCCTCCATCTCGATCGGCGCGCCTGCATAGAAGCGAAAATGCGGGTCGCCGGTCACATAAGGCATATCCGACAGTTCGGGATGGCGCTGCAGATCGGGAACGATGACGAGATCGTTGGCGTAGACGACACGGGTGCAGATGGAGAGATCGCGCGAGCACCCCGCCTGGCCGGCAACGCGCTGCCAATCCTCATCGATGATGTTGATGGCCGCGAAGGGTGTTTCGAAGATGCCACGCGCCAGCTCGGCGAGAGCCGCAAGCTCCGGCGTCGAACTGCGGCTTACGGCATTCAAGGCGCGGACCGCCAGCAGCCGTTCTGCTTCATTGGCGGGGAGCCGGACGACCTGTCCCATTCATACCTCCGTCAGTTCGCAATCCGTTGCTAAAACATGATGTCATGATTTGTCACGGCAAGGGCAAAGTTTGACGAATGTTAACAAGGCGTTGCCAGCAGCAATGTCTGGCAGCGGACATTGGCGCGGAAAGCTGGTAAACTGATTTCGGGCTTGCAACCGGAGGAGCGCAT
This sequence comes from Rhizobium sp. FG96, assembly GCF_057808655.1. Classification (NCBI taxonomy): domain Bacteria; kingdom Pseudomonadati; phylum Pseudomonadota; class Alphaproteobacteria; order Hyphomicrobiales; family Rhizobiaceae; genus Rhizobium; species Rhizobium sp. FG96. The sequence goes on from NZ_JBMDIL010000014.1 coordinate 176,927, forward strand.
GGACGACCGTCAAGCCATTTCAGATCTGATCGAGCGGCAGTTTGCCAGTCTCAGCTGGGCGCATGGCACTGGGCCCGACGCCGAGGGCTTCATGGAGGACTTCCATCCGGATGCCCTGCTGTTTGCCTCGGCGCGTCCCGCAAGAGCACAGACGCCGCGGAAATTCCTGGAGCGCATGGAGGGGCTGTCGCAGACGTCGCTACGCGCCTTTGCCGAACATTGTCCGGCGCGAGAAATCCGTATCTTCGGCAATGTTGCCGTTGCGATTGCTGCCTGTGAGAACGTCGAGAACAATCGCGAGCGCAGCCGCAATGTCGAGATGATGCTGCTGGTGAAAGACAGCAGCGGCTGGAAGATCGCCGCGCAGGCATGGGACAAGATGACGCCGGGCCAGAGCTTTCCGGACTGGCTTTCGTAAGGCGGTTGCTTCCCGCGACAGGTGCGTTACATTTCGTTGGCTAACCGAAGAACGAGCTTGGGAGGAGCGACTTCATGAGACGGATGTGGCCTGAGGAGTTCAATTTCATCCTGAACGGCGCGGAGGAAGTGACGCTGGATATTCCGGCGACCGTGCACGAAGACGGCTCGCATGGCGAGGCGACCCATCGCCAGGCACTGCGGGTGCGGATTTCGCAGCAGGATTACGAGCGCATCTGGCCGCTCGCCGAGGCGCGCTATCGCCTCGACGGCAAATTCGCCGGCAAGGCGATCACGCTGATCGCCAATAATCCACATTACCATACCTGGCATCCTGCCGATGGCGGCACCGCGGACGAGACATCGGACAGCGGCAGGCACTACACGACGAAATATGTCGTCGTGCATTTCCTGCTGGATGACGTGCGGGAGGCAGCGGCGGCCTGAGGCCGCCCGCCCTTACGCCTCATCAAGCGCCAGCGTGAGATCGGCAATCAGGTCGTCGGGATGCTCTATCCCGATCGACAGGCGGATCGTTGATTCCAGCACCCCGATGCGCTGGCGCACATCTGCCGGCACGCCCGAATGCGTCATCGTCGCCGGATGGGAGGCGAGCGATTCCGTTCCGCCGAGGCTGACGGCCAGCTTGAAAATCTTCAGCGCGTTCAGGAATTTGAACGAGGCCGGCTGGCCACCCCTGATATCGAAGGAGAAGGTCGAGCCAGCACCGCTGCACTGGGCCGTAAACGTGCGGCCGACCGGCGACTGCGGGTCGTTGTAGGGCAGATAGTGGATCTTCTCGACTTTCGGATGCTCGCGCAGGAAACCGGCGACGGCTTCCGCATTGCTATTGGCGCGCTCCATGCGGATCTGCAGCGTTTCCAGCGAACGGCCAAGCATCCAGCAGGAATGCGGATCGAGCTGCGTGCCGATTGCGCCACGCAGCGCCTTGACCTGCTTCATCACGGCCTTGCGGCCGAGTGCGGCACCGGCGATCAGGTCCGAATGGCCACCGACATATTTGGTCAGCGAATAGAGCGAGATATCGGCGCCATGCTCGATCGGCCGCTGGAAGACCGGGCCGAGCAACGTGTTGTCGCAGGCGATGATCGGCGTATGGCCCTGCTTTTCGCCGATCGCATCGGCGACACGGCGGATCATCGCGACATCGACGAGGCTGTTGGTCGGATTGGCCGGCGTTTCGATGAGGATGACGGAGACGCGGCCCTTGGCCATCGCCTGTTCGGCCGCGGCCTTTACCGAGCTCTCGCTGACACCATCGGCAAAGCCGACGGCGGAGACGCCGAGATTGAGGAAGGTCCTGGCAAGCAGCGTTTCCGTGCCGCCATAGAGCGGCTGCGAATGCAGGACGGTATCGCCGGGGCGGACGAAGGCGAGCAGCGTGGTGGCGATCGCCGACATGCCGGACGAGAAGAGCGCGCAGCTTTCGGTGCGCTCATAGACGGCAAGGCGGTCTTCGACGATCTCGCTGTTCGGATGGTTGAAGCGGGAATAGACGAGACCCGCACCCTTGCCCTCCGGCGGCTCCTTGCGGCCGGAGACATAGTCGAAGAAATCCCGGCCATCCTCGGCGGACTTGAAGACGAAGGTCGAGGTCAGGAAGACCGGCGGCTTGACGGCGCCTTCCGACAATTCCGGATCATAGCCGTAGTTCAGCATCTGGGTTTCCGGATGCAGGGCGTGAGTACCGATATGGGTTCTCGACGGGTGCGGCGCGGTCATGAAACGTCTCCTCAAACAATGTCACGGACTTCGTCCGGCAAATTATATCAGATGCAGCGGCGGGTTCTTGCTATTTGGCGCGGCCTGATATTGTTGGAAGCAACTTCTTGCGGAGATCAGCGAAAAGTGACGCAGAAAATTGCCGATACCATTGACCGCCGTATCCTCAAGGAACTGGCGGCCGACGCGCGCATCACCAACAACGAATTGGCGGAGCGTGTGGGGCTTTCGGCATCGGCTTGTTTGCGGCGGCTACGGCGTCTGGAAGAAACCGGCGTCATCCAGGGTTACACCGCGATGATCGACCCGGCCGTCGAGGGCTGGACGATGACGGCGATCGCCTCGGTGCGGCTCAGCCGCCAGCACGAGGACGAGATCCGGATGTTCGAGGATGCCGTGCGCGGCTGGGACGAAGTGCTGGAATGCCACCTAGTCACAGGTTCCAAGGACTATGTGCTGAAGGTGATGAGCGCCGGGCTCGAACAATACGAGCGGTTCATCAAGGACAAGATCGCCAAGCTGAAATGCGTCGACACGATCGAGACCAGCTTCGTGATGAACACCATCAAGGCGCGGCGCTCCTGAGCATCAAAAATGCCCACAAAGCCTCAAGTGTTAAAAAATTCTCACACAAATTAACGGGTTGTTTACCACGTTTCATGAAAGGTGCGCGGTGAGCAGTGGTGATCCGCATTCCTTTTCCTAGTCTCGCGTTTTTCGTTGGAATGCCGCTACGCCGTCCAGTTTGAGGAAAGTCTAAAAAACTAAACTCGGATGAAACGGTCTCTCAAGCCAATAGCCGAACCCTGACGAGGGACGCGGCAGACGAAGCGAGCAAGAAGATGAACGGATCGCGATCAAATTCTCCCCGGAGCGCCGACAGGTCCTCCCTCGACGCGCTGAACCGCACGATCGAAGGGCTCGAGGCGCGTATCGAAGGGCTGATGGGCAGCAACGGTCCGCGGGATCCGGCGCCACGGGCTGCTGCTCCCGAACGCGATAGCTACGCACGTTCCTATGAGCCGCGGCCGGCCTACGCCGCCGCCGAGCCCCGTCCCGACCCGCTCGCCGAAATCCGCCAGCGCCAGCGCATTCTCGAAGCCGGCCGCGAACGCGCAGCCGCCGAGCGTGCCGCCTACCGCGAACCCGCTCCTGCGACGCGTGCACCGGCTCCGGCCGCCGCTCCTGTCTACGGCGCCTCGAACGACACTATGACCGAAATCGCGCAGGCGCTCGTCAATCTGCGCCAGGACCTGAAACGCGACATCTCCGAGGGCGTGACGCGGGAGATGAATGCGCTGCGCGGCGAGCTCCGCGAGATCAAGTCGAGCGCTCAGGACAACCGGTTCGCCGACGACATCCGCGCCGACATGGGCCGTCTGGCGCAGAGCATCGACCAGCTCTCGCACCGCTCCGCGAGCCCGGAAGCCGCTGGCCTGCGCAGCGAATTCGACGAACTCCGCTCGCTGATGGATGGCTTGGCCCGCGAAGATTCCGTCCGCCACATGGAGCGCCGCTGGGACAGCTTCGAAAATCAGCTGCACACGATCGACACCGCCGGACTTCAGGAAGAACTGGTTTCGCTCGCCTACCGGCTCGACGACATCAAGCGCCATATCGGCGGCATGGGCGAGAGCCCGGCTGTCCGCGCCCTCGAAGACAAGCTGATTTCCATTGCCAGCGCGATGGAACAGTTCGGCAGCATGATCCAGCCGCATGACCGGGCGATGTCCGAGCAGTTCGCGGCGATGGATACGCGCCTCGACGAGATCAGCCGCGCCATTGCCGCCAGCAGCCGCAATGCCTCCAACGGCGACCCGGCGCTGATGCACCGCCTCGAAGGCCGTCTCAATGCGCTCGGCGAGCAGATCGACCTGATGGGCCGCAGCGTTGCCAACCGCACGGCACCGGCCGATGGCCTGGCCGACCGGCTGGAAATGCTGACGCGCCGCGTCGAAGAGCTTGCCAATACCAAGGCGACGGCTCATCTCGACGAGCGGCTGGAGCAGCTCTCCTACATGCTGGAGCGCGCCCAGAAGGCCGCACCGCAGCCCGACCTCAACCGCACGCTGGCCGATATCTCCAGCAAGATCGACGCGCTGGAAACCGGCGCGGTCAACGACGTTCTTGCCGAGCGGCTCGACTATCTCGCCCGCCGCATCGACCAGATGGAAATCCAGCCGGCTCCCGTCATGGCGGCGCCTGCCATCGACGACAGCGCTTTCCGCCGGATCGAGGGACGCCTCAGCGACATCGCCGCCCGTCTCGAAGAGAGCACCGCGGCACCGGCGACCGATTCGCGGGCGCTGAAGAGCCTCGAAGATCAGATCGCCAATCTCTCCACGCTGCTCCACGAGCCGCGCGCCGATGCCGGCCTCTCTGCCGATCTCGATCGCCGCATGGGCGCCATCGAAGATTACATGGCGACCAGCGACGAATATATCATCGAGGCTGCCCGCCAGGCGGCTGAAGCGGTCGTCGAAGCCTATTCGCGCAATGGCGGCCTGCAGGCCGGCAGCGTTCCGGCCGCCGACATGTCGGCGCTGAACGCGCTGGCCGCCGACCTTCGCCACCTCGAAGACCTGAGCCGCAGCGGCGAAGAGCGGACCCACAAGACGTTCCAGGCGCTGCATGAAACGCTCGTCCATATCGCCGACCGCCTCGACGACATGGAAACGCGCAACCGGCCGGCCGCCCGCATGCCGGCCGCCAATGTCGATTTCGAAGTCGACCCCTATTCGCTGATCCCTGCCGGCGCAGAGGCGGAAAAGCCTGCCGTGTTCGGCACCAAGGGCGTGGCGGCACCGCGCGCCGCCGTGGCTGAAGCCGTTGCGCCGCAGCCGGCCCCGGCTCCCGCCGTGAGCGAAACCAGCGCCATCGCCATCGAAGCCGCCACCAAGCATGCGGCCGAAGCCAAGCAGAGCAAGAGCCTGTTCCTGGCGATCGGCAAGAAGCTGATGCCCGGCAAGAAGGCGCCGAAGGCCGATGCCGCCGAGCGCACGATCATCGATCCGGCTCCGTCCATCGACCCTGTCGATGTCGTGCCCGGCGAAGAGGCCAACGAGCTTCTCGAGCCCGGCTCCGGCGCGCCTGACGTGAAGAAAATCCTGGAGCGGGTTCGCGCCAGCCAGAGTGCGGCACGCGCCAACCCGAAACCTGCTTCGGAAAACGACCGCGCCGACTATATTGCCGCTGCGCGCCGCGCCGCCCAGGCCGCCGCTATCGAATCCGACCCGAAGGCCCAGCCGCTGAAGGCCGACAAGAAGAGCAAGGCTCCGAAGCCTGCCGGTGGCGCCAGCGCCTTCTCGCGCTTCCGCCGTCCGCTGCTTCTGGCAGCCGGCGCCGTGCTTCTGGCGATCATGGCATTCCCGCTTGCCCGCACGCTGACCACAGGCCAGAGCGCACCGCCCGCCGAAGTCGCGGTCATGAGCGATGCGAACCAGGCTCCGGCAACGGCAGACACGGCGGCCGTACCGCAGATCGATAACCAGGCGACCGCCAATCTCGAAGCACCGGCGGCACCGGAGCCCGTTCCCCCCGCTGCCGATCCGGCACCGGCATCACCGGCCGATCATCTGACCGATGCTGCGCCGCTCGATGGCGAAGGTGCTGCGACGCTGACGCCGGGCGCTCCGGCTCAGGATGCCACGGCCTTTGCTCCGAAGGATGCTCCGGCCACCACCAATGCGGCACCGGCACAGCCTGAAATCGCTGTTCCCGATGTAGTCCAGCCGGCGGCACTTGCCGATGCGGCACGCGGCGGCGATGCGCTTGCCCTGTTCGAAATTGCCGCCCGCTACAGCGAAGGCCGCAATGGCGTCACCGCCAGCGAAGCCGATGCGGTCAAGTGGTACCAGATGGCCGCCGACAAGGGCTTTGCCCCGGCGCAGTACCGTCTCGGCAGCATCTACGAGAAGGGTACAGGCGTCGCCCGCGACATCAACAAGGCCAAGGGCTACTACGAGCAGGCTGCTGATCAGGGCAATGCCAGCGCCATGCACAATCTCGCAGTGCTCTACGCTTCCGGCGCGCTCGGCCAGCAGGACTATGCGACGGCTGCCAATTGGTTCACCAAGGCCGCCAATCTCGGCATCACTGACAGCCAGTTCAACCTCGCCATCCTCTGCGCCCGCGGCAACGGCGTGACGCAGGATCTCGGCGAGAGCTACAAGTGGTTTGCGATCGCTGCCAAGGGTGGCGACAAGGACGCCGGCGCCAAGCGCGACGAAGTCGCCAAGGCGATGAAGCCTGCCGACCTCGACAAGGCAAAGGCCGCGACCGACGCCTGGAAGCCGCAGCAGCTCGACAACAAGGCAAACGGCATCGACGTGCCCGACGCCTGGACCGGCAAGGGCACCAGCACCTCAAGCGTCGACATGAAGAAGGCGATCCGCAACATTCAGGCGATCCTGAACAATAACGGTTTCGACGCCGGCACGCCTGACGGTGAGATGGGCGCCAAGACCGTTTCGGCGATCAAGAGCTTCCAGAAGTCCATCGGCCAGGATCCGTCCGGCAAGATCAACGACGACACAGTCAAGGCCCTGCTGGAACGCAACGCTAAGAACGCCACCAAGGCATAAGGCGCCAATCCGGCCCTCGCCTCGAAAAATCACGACGACCCTTTTGCCTTCGCCGCAAAAGGGTCGTTTTGCTTTCAGAGTTTCGCGGCGGGATTGATTGCCGGTCGGGGGATTCGTGAGCATTCAGCGGGACAAGGTTCCCTATTTCAGCCAGTGGGAAACGCCGGAGATGACGTTATCAGTGCTTGCCGAGGGGTCGGCGGCGCTGCTGCGGGATCCGCTCTGGCGGCAGTCAGGCGCCGAGACGGTCGAGGACTATGCGCGCTGGGCGGTCAATGTCTGCGGCATGGCCTGCCTGAAGATGATCCTGGCAGCGCGCGGCGAGCTGCATCCGACGCTTGCTCTTGCCCGCACCTGCACCGCCTATGGCGGCTATGTCGTCAACGAGCTCGATGCCTCGATCAAGGGGCTGATCTATGCGCCCTTCGTCACCTATGTGCGCGAACGCTTCGGGCTCTTGGCGGAGACGATGACGGGCGTCGCGACAGAGAACATTCCCGGGCTGCTGGCCGAGCGTCCGTTCTTCATCGCCTCGGTCAATAGCGGCATCCGCTGGCCGGAGAAGATACCGCCGTCGAAAGGCGGTCATCTGGTGCTGGTGACGGCAGCCACACCGGAGACGATCCGCTTTCACAATCCATCCGGCCATGACGCCGCAAGCCAGGCAGACGTGACGCTGCCGCTTGCCGTCTTCGACCGCTTCTTCGCCAATCGCGGCATCGCGATCGGCGTCTGAGACCTATTTCGACACGAGATCATTTTGGAGGTTTTTATGACATCTTCCCGCGGCAAGCTGCGCATCGCCGTTCTCTTCGGGGGCCGCTCGGCCGAACACGACGTCTCCATCATGTCGGCGACGAATGTCATGGGAGCGCTGGAGCCTTCGAAATACGAGGCGGTGCCGATCTTCGTGACGCGGGAGGGCGAATGGCTGCTCAGCCGCTTCGAGAACGGCACGCTCGCCAAGCCGGCAAGCGGCACCGAAATCGCGCTGGTGCCCGGCGGGTGCGGTCGGATGATCGCGATCGACGGCGGCCGGATGAGCGATGCCGCGACGATCGATATTCTCTTCCCGGTGCTGCACGGAATTTTCGGCGAGGACGGCTCGGTGCAGGGGATGGCGGAAGTGGCCCGCGTGCCGCTGGTCGGCTGCGGCATCCTGGGTTCGGCAACGGCGCTCGACAAGGATATAGCCAAGCAGCTTCTGCGAGCTGCGGGGCTGCCGGTAGCGCGGGCGGTGACCGTGCATGCGGACCAGGCGCCGTCCTTCGATACGCTTGAGAGTGCGTTGGGATTGCCGATGTTCATCAAGCCGGCGCGGCAGGGCTCTTCGGTCGGCGTGCGCAAGGTTTCCGGCAGCCAGGAATTTGCACCGGCGCTTGCGGAAGCCTTCAGGCATGACCGCAAGCTGCTTGCCGAAGAGTTCATCCGCGGCCGCGAGATCGAGTGCAGCGTGCTTGAGGACACCAGGGGCGGATTGTTCGTCTCGCGCCCGGGCGAGATCATCCCGGCGGAAAGCCACGGCTTCTACAGCTACGATGCGAAATATATCGACGAGGACGGCGCGGCGCTGAAGGTTCCGGCGGAACTTCCGGCCGAGGTCGAGGCGAAGATCCGCGAGACGGCAGCGCTTGCCTTCCGGGCGCTCGGCTGCGACGGCATGGCGCGCGTCGACTTCTTCCTGACCGAGGACATGAGTTTTCTGATCAACGAGGTGAACACCATTCCTGGATTCACCAATATCAGCATGTATGCGAAAGCGATGGCGGCAAGCGGCGTCAGCTACCCTGATGTCATCGACCGGCTCGTCGAGCATGGTCTCGCGCGCGCCGGTCTCTGAGCCGAAAATGCCCCTTCCCGGTGTGGCAGGCACGCACCGGGAAGAAAAACGCCGCGACTTCGCCCCGCCTTGTCACAAAACCTGAAAAAAGCCGGATTATTCGGGAGTTATCGCTCGCGGAATGTGCGGCCTGGATGTCGTTTCTCGAAAGCCTCTGGCAACGATTTCCCATTATGATGCGCCATTCGAACGGGACAAGCGCGCCTGCCCGGCGGGGGCAGTGAGTAATCGGGGTCGGTTGTGGCAATCTATCTGCCCATCGCAGAATTGTCGGTGAACATCTTCATCATTCTCGGCATGGGCGCCGCTGTCGGCTTCCTGTCGGGCATGTTCGGCGTCGGCGGCGGCTTCCTGATCACCCCGCTCTTGATCTTCTACAATATCCCGCCCGTCGTCGCCGTCGCCACCGGCGCCAACCAGGTCGTCGCTTCCTCGATCTCGGGCGCGATTACCCATTTCCGGCGCGGCACGCTCGATGTGAAGCTGGGATCGGTGCTGCTGGTCGGCGGTCTGTCGGGCGCCACAGTCGGCATCTGGATCTTCTCGCTGCTGCGCCGCCTCGGCCAGCTCGATCTCTTCATTTCGCTGCTCTACGTCGTCTTCCTCGGCACCGTCGGCGGGCTGATGTTGCTCGAGAGCGTCAACGCCATGCGCCGCGCAGCCAAGAACGTGCCGCCGACGCCACGCAAGCCCGGCCATCACCACTGGGTCCACCGCCTGCCCTTCAAGGTGCGGTTCAAGAAATCGAAGATCTATCTCAGCGTCATCCCGGTCATCGCGCTCGGCTTTGCGATCGGCATCCTGACCTCGGTCATGGGTGTCGGCGGCGGTTTCATCATGGTTCCCGCCATGATCTATCTGCTGCGCATCCCGACCAACGTCGTCGTCGGCACCTCGCTGTTTCAGATCATTTTCGTGACCGCCTATACGACGATCGTGCAGGCGGCGACCAACTTTTCCGTCGATATCGTGCTCGCCTTCATCCTGATGGTCGCCGGCGTGATCGGTGCGCAATACGGCGTGCGTGTCGGCCAGAAACTGCGCGGCGAGCAGCTGCGCGCGCTGCTCGGCCTGCTCGTTCTCGCCGTCGGCATCCGTCTGGCGATCTCGCTGGTGGTAACGCCGGCCGATATCTACTCGATCGTGATGGGAGGCAATTGATGCGTTGCCTTCCGGCCCTCGCCCTTTCGCTCTTCCTTGCCCTGCCGGGTCTCGCCGCGGCGCAGACGCTGCTGCCGGGGCAGAATGCCGAGAGCGTGCGCGAGGGACTGGAGATCGGCACCTCGACCAGCGAAATCGCCATCACCTCCGACTTCAAGGGCGCCGATCTGACGATCTTCGGCGCGGTGACCGAAACCGACCAGCTGCTGCTCGCCGTCGGCCAGTATGACGTTGTCGTGGTGCTCGAGGGGCCGCGTGAGAACGCGACGGTGCGCAAGAAGCAGCGGGTCTTCGGCATCTGGATCAATACCAGCTCGATGACCTTCGAGGCCGTGCCGCACTCCTATTCGATGTCGAGCTCACGGGCGATCGACGACGTGACGACGCCGCTCGACCTTACCGACGAGGGCATCGGCATCGACCATATTCCGCTGACACCTGTCGGCTATGTCGGCGATGGCAGCAGTCTAGGGGAGTTCCGCGAAGCGTTCCGGCGGCTGCAGCAGAGCGGTGGCCTTTACGAGCGCGATCCATCCGGCGTGCGCTTCGTCAGCTCCAACCTGTTCAAGGCGAGTCTCCGCCTGCCCGCCAATATTCCGAACGGCGTGCATACCGTTCGCGCCTATCTCTTCAAGAGCGGCAAGCTGGTGAACCAGAAATCCGTGCCGCTACGCGTCATCAAGACCGGCATCGAGCAGATGATCACCGATGCTGCGCATGAGCGGCCGATCGAGTACGGTGCATTCGCCGTATTCCTGGCGCTGGTGACGGGCTGGGCCGCCAGCATCGTGTTCCGCAAGGATTGATCAGGCGCTCTTTTCGCGCGCTGCAACCTCGTTGCGGGCCTGCGTCAGGCGGGCAAGCACGGATGGCGTATCCGTCGGCAATGGCGTGCCGAGATGCCTGGCGCGCAGCTCGTCCATGAAATCCGACCACAGCTGTGGGCCGCCCTCCTCCAGGATTTCGGCGCGGATTGCCAGCTCGTCGGAAACCGGCAGATGCTTGCGGCCCCAGGCGCCCATATGCGCGAGAAGCGGCACGAGCTCGATGGCCATTTCGGTCAGGCTATAGACCGACTTCTGCTTGTGGCTCGGGTCGTCTTCCTTGGTCAGCAAGCCGTTCTCGACAAGGCGGCGCAGGCGGTCGGCGAGGATGTTGGTGGCGATGCCCTCGCTGGAGCCCTGCAGCAGTTCGCGGAAATGGCGCCGGTTGCCGAACATGATGTCGCGGATGACGATCAGGCTCCAGCGGTCGCCGAGAACCTCCAGCGTCAGGTTGATGGGGCAGCCGGAACGGTGCTCTTCACTCATGCTCATTCTCCAAAAGCCGCTTGCATTTTGCCATCAGAATACCGGCGGTTCAATCAGGTGCGAGCGGCAGCGGCGACCAGTGCCGCAGCGGCTTTTCCGGCGGTCTCGATATAGGATGGATCGCGGCGCAGAAGCACGGTGGCGAAGCCGCCATCGAGCAGCAGCATGACCTGCCGCGCCAAGGTTCTACTGTCGCTTACTCCATCGGCTTCGAAGGTCTCCGCGAGCCAGTCCTCCACGCGCTGCTTATGGGCGATACCGGCCTTCACCGCGGGATGGCCGGGCATATCGGCAAGCTCGGCGGCGGTGCGCAGGAAGCCGCAGCCCTTCCATTTCGGATGGCGCGCGGCTTTCGCCAGCTCGTCGAAGATCGCCTTGACCTTCTCCTCAACGCCGCCCTCTGCCGCAGCATACCATTTCTGGAACAGCGCGAGGTTCGGCTGATCGCGGCCTTCGAGATAGGCGGTGATCAGGTCGTCCTTGCTGTCGAAGTGGTAATAGAGCGTCCGTTTTGTGGCACCGGCCTTCTCGGCGACGGCATCGACGCTGACGGCGCGGATGCCCTGCTCGTAGAAGAGCTTTGCGGCGGCATTGACGATACGGTCACGGGTGCTTTCTGTCGGCTGTTTCATGAAGGCAAAGTATACCGACTAGTGAGTGTTACCAAGAGCGCTGTGAGCCTATGGATCAGCTCCTCGGAGATGGTGGAGCGAGCGGCGATGGATAGCGGGAGCCAGATGGGCATTGCAGGGCAGCGTATCGATATCGGATGCCGCGATGGCATTGTCCTCGGCGGTCACCTCTGGAATACGGTTGGCCCGTGCCATGGCACCGTGATCATCAACCCGGCGACCGGCGTGCTCGCCAGCTACTATCACCGCTATGCGCGATTTCTCTCCGCTCATGGCTTTCAGGCGCTGACCTATGACTATCGCGGCATCGGTCTGTCGCGCCCGGCGCGGCTGCGCGGCTGCGGCTATCGCTGGCGCGATTGGGGAGCTCTCGATTTCGAGGCGGCGCTCACCTTTGCGCGGGAACACGATCCGCTGCTGCCGGTCGCTGTCGTCGGCCACAGCATCGGCGGCTTCCTGCCGGGATTTGCGGAGAGTGCTCCCGGCATTGACCGCATGCTGACGGTCGGCGCGCAATATGGCTATTGGGGCGATTACGCCAGATCGCAGCGCCGCTCGCTGTTCTGGAAATGGCATGCCACCATGCCCGCTCTGACCGCGGTATTCGGCTACTTCCCGGGAAGGCGCATCGGGTGGCTGGAGGATCTTCCGGCCGGTGTCGCCAATGAATGGAGTTTTCGCGGGGCGCGGATGGAGCATAGCTATCCGGCCCCTGAGCGGGAGGAGATCATTGCCCGCTTCGCTGCGGTACAAGCACCCATTCTGGCGATCGGCATGTCCGACGATCCGGTCGGCACGCCGGCCGCGATCAGCCGCGGGCTCAGCTATTACAGGAATGCGGATGCGAGACAGGTGACGATCACGCCGGGCGATCTCGGGCTTGAGGCTGTCGGCCATTTCAGCCTGTTCCATCAACGGCATGCGAGCAGCTTCTGGCTGGATACGCTTCTGTGGCTGCGCGACGGGATCAATCCCTGGCCGCAGCGGCTCTGCCGCGCTCCCGCCTTTGGAGGGACACAACTTCGCCTTTGAATAAAAACCGGTCTTTAAGGTTTACCAGTTAGTAATCTCTCGAAACGAGAGGTTCTGTTTTGCGTATCCGTACACTTCTCGCCCTGGTGCTGCTGGCGCTCGTTGCCGGCTGCGCAACGGCACCCCGTCAGACCCGGAATATCTGCGCGGTCTTCGACCAGCGCGACGGCATTTTCACCAGCTGGCAGCGTTCCGCCGAGAAGGCTGAAGCCAAGTATGGTATCCCGGTGCCGATCCTGATGGCGACGATGTATGTCGAATCCGGCTTCCAGCCCTATGCCCGCCCGCCGCGCACGAAACTCTTCGGCTTCATTCCCTGGACGCGCCAGTCGACCGCCTATGGCTATTCGCAGGCGCTGAACGGCACCTGGGATCACTACCAGTCCGCCACAGGCAACTGGGCCAGCCGCCGCACCAACTTTGCCGATGCCATCGACTTCATCGGCTGGTATCACTCCGAAAACAGCAAGGCGACCGGCATTGCGCCCAACGACGCCTACAGCCTCTACCTCGCCTATTATTCCGGCCCGACCGGCTACCGCCGCGGCGACTGGCGCTCGAACGGTCAGCTGCAGAAGACGGCACAAAAATTCGCGACCATGGCGGCGAACTATCAGCAGCAGTTGCAGGGATGTAATTGAGACTTCCTTCTCCCCTCGGGGGAGAGGAGTTACCCGCGCAGGTTTCCGAACCTGACGGAGTAGATGCGGTCGCGACCCAGGAGATGGGCGACAAGCGATGCGTGATCGAAGAGCCCCTTCATCGCCTTGTGGCCAAGGTCGAGCCCACCGCTCATGACGCCGAAGGCGGGCATCAGCAGCCGGGCGCCGTCGGTGGCGAAGCAGGGGCGGCGGATCGATTTTTCGCGGCGACGGACGGTGGCGGCCGGATGAAGATGGCCGGCGATTTCGCCCTGCTGCAATCCACCCTTCGGCTCATGCCGGAAGGTGAGGCCGGCATAGTGGATCTCGTCGGCGCAGATGCCGGGCAGATCCACGGTCCCGTCAGGGTCATGATTGCCGTTGATCCAGATCCATTCGCGGCCACGCGCCATGTCGGCGATCAGCGTCCGGAAAATATCCGGCAGGTGCTCGGAACCGACGCGATCATGGAAATTATCGCCGAGCGAGACGACGATCTTCGGGTCGTAGCGGGTGATGACGGCGGAGAGGACCGTGAGCGTCGCCAGCGTATCGTAGGGCGGCAGCATCATGCCGCGGCGGGCGAAGGCGGCGCCTTTCTCCAGGTGGAGATCGGAGACGACGAGCGCGCCTGTGTCGGGCAGGTAGAGAGCGCCGAGCGGATCGCAAACGGCGGCGACGCCATTGACCGACGTTTCCACGCCGGGCATCGGGACCAGTCCGTTGAGTTCGCGCGCCAGCGCCAGGCGGTTCATTGCGGTCTTCTATCCTAAATCTTCAGCTCATCGCCTCGGCGATGAGGTCGTCTGCCGCTTCGGCCAGCAGTGCGTCATGGGCTTCGCCTGGCACCGCCTCCTTGCCGATCTCGAGCATGACAGGCACGGCGAGCGGCGAAATATGGTCCAGCGCACGATGCGTGATGTGACCCTTGATTCGTCTCAGCATATCGCCAAGGCGTGAAATATCCAAAAGCCCGGTGCCCGCATCCTGCCGCGTCGCCTGCAGCAGGATGTGATCCGGCTCGTGGCTGCGCAGCACGTCGTAGATCAGATCGGCCGAGACGGTGACCTGCCTTCCGGTCTTTTCCTTGCCCGGATGACGGCGCTCGATCAGGCCTGCAATCACGGCGCAATTGCGGAAGGTGCGCTTCAAAAGGAAGGATTCGTCGAGCCAGGCTTCGAGATCGTCGCCGAGCATGTCCTCGTCGAAAAGGTCGGCGAGACTGAGGCGGCCGCTACGGATCATCTCGCCCAGATCCTCCAGGCCCCAGATGCCGAGCGAATAATCGGTGCAGACGAAGCCGAGCGGTTTGGCGCCTGCGCGCTCCAAGCGCCGGGTCAAGAGCATGCCGAGTGTCTGGTGTGCCAGCCGGCCCTCGAAGGGATAGGCGACCATGTAGCAGCGGCTGCCGCGCGGGAAGGTCTCGATCAGCAGTTCGTCGCGCTTCGGCAGCATCGACTTGTCCTTCTGGATCGATAGCCAATCACGCACCTGATCCGGCAGATCGTCCCAGCGATCGGGATCGGCGATCATCGAGCGGACCTGATCGGCGAGATAGGTCGAGAGCGGGAATTTGCCGCCGGCGTAAGAGGGGATCTTGGGATCGAGCGAGAAGGCCTGCGAGGCCAGCGCCTCGTTCTCGCGGATACCCTCGAAACGCAGCACCTTGCCGGAGAAGATGAAGGTATCGCCGGGCGACAGCTGCTCGAAGAAATACTCCTCCATCTTGCCGAGCACCGCGCCGCCGCGGCCGATGCGCCCGCCCTCGCCGCGCTTGACCATCTTGAGATTCAGCATCGGGCTCTCGACGATGGTGCCGAGATTGAGGCGGTATTGCTGGGCGACCTGCGGATTGGACACGCGCCAGAGACCATCCTTGTTTCTGCGAATGCGGGCGTAACGCTCATAGGTGCGCAGCGCATAGCCGCCAGTGGCGACGAAATCGACGATCCGTTCGAAGGTTTCCCAGGATAGAGACGCATAGGGAGAGGCGCTGGCGACCTCGTCATAGAGCTGCAGCATGTCGAAGGGTGCTGCGCAAGCCATCCCGAGCACATGCTGGGCGAGCACATCCAGCGCGCCCTGCCCGACCGGCGGCGTATCCTGCGCGCCGATATAATTGGCGTCGAGTGCTGCCTGACACTCCATCACCTCGAAGCGGTTGGCCGGGACGAGGATCGCCTTGGAGGGTTCGTCCATACGGTGATTTGCGCGGCCGATGCGCTGCGCCAAACGCGAGGCGCCTTTGGGGGCACCGACATGGATGACGAGATCGACGTCGCCCCAGTCGATGCCGAGATCGAGCGTCGAGGTGGCGACGACGGCGCGCAGCTTGTTGGCCGCCATCGCCGCTTCCACCTTGCGCCGCTGGCTGACGTCGAGCGAACCGTGGTGCAGCGCGATCGGCAGGTTATCGTCGTTGATCGTCCAGAGCTCCTGGAAGAGCATCTCGGCCTGCGAGCGGGTGTTGACGAAGAGCAGCGTCGTCTGGTGGTCGAGGAGCTGCCTGTAGACATCGGGGATCGCATATTTGGCGGAATGGCCGGACCAAGGAATTCGCTCTTCCGTCCTCAGGATCGAGATCTCCGGCTTGGCACCCCCATCGACAGTGACCAGATCGGCATAATGTTCCCGTCCCTCTTCCTGCGCGACCAGCCATTTCTGCAGGTCCATCGGCTCGGCGACGGTCGCCGACAGGCCGATCGTCTGCAGGTTTGGCGCCAGCCTGCGTAGCCGGGCGATGCCGAGCGACAGCATGTGGCCGCGCTTGGACGTGACGAGCGAGTGAAGCTCATCGAGCACCACGTATTTCAGGTCCTTGAAGAAGCGTTCGGCCTCGCCATTCGCAAGTAGCAGCGCCACCTGCTCGGGCGTCGTCAGCAGGATATCGGGCGGATTGAGCTTCTGGCGCTGGCGCTTGGCATTCGGCGTGTCGCCGGTGCGGTTCTCGATGGTGACAGGCAGGCCCATCTCTTCTACGGGCTTGGTCAGGTTGCGCTCGATATCGACGGCGAGTGCCTTCAGCGGTGAGACGTAGAGCGTATGGATGCCGGTGAAGGCCGAGCCCGTCGGGATCTTGCCGCGGCGGGTGAGATCGGTGAGTGCCGGCAGGAAGCCGGCGAGCGTCTTGCCGGCACCAGTGGGCGCAATCAGCAGCGTGCTTTCGCCGGCCTCGGCGCGGGCCAGCAATTCCAGCTGATGCGCGCGCGGCCGCCAGCCCTTTTCCGCAAACCAGCGGATGAAGGGGGCAGGCAGGGCGATGCTGGTTTCGGCGTCGACGTGATCCACGCCATAAAGGTAGTGAAATCAGACCGAAAGAGAAGGGCATCGCCTCACATGGCGATGTAGCGGTCCTTGCGGTGATTGATGGCGAGCGTGAGATTCAGGACCACGGCGCCAAGCACCGAGCAGGCGATGATGAAGGGGCTCGCGACAAAGAACGACAGCGCAAGAATGACGCCATCGAAGCCGAGCTGCACCAGACCGGCCCGCCAGCCAAAGCGCTCCTGGATATAGAGCGCCAGAATGCCGACACCGCCAAGGCTGGCGCGATGGCGAAACAGCGCCAGCATGCCCGCTCCGATGACCAGCCCGCCAAACAGCGCACCGGCGATCGGATCGACATGCGATAGGCTGATGAAGCGCGGCACGATTTCCGACAGTGCGGAAGTGAGCGCGATGGCGGCAAAAGTCTTGACGGTGAAAGCCGGGCCAAGGCGGCGGAAGGCGAGATAGTAGAAAGGCAGATTGACCGCGAAGAAGCAGAGGCCGAAGCTCCAGCCGGTGGCGTAGTGCAACAGAAATGCCATGCCTGCCGTGCCGCCCGTCAGAAGGCCGGCGCCCGAGAGCAGCGAGACGCCGAGCACCGCCAGCATGCTGCCGGCGACCAGTCCCTGGGCATCATCGAAGAGCGAGTGGCGATCCGCCGAAGAGTTCAGGGCGCCTGCGAAAGCAGTCCGAGCGGCCATTATTTTCCCCTCTGAGTTTTCGTTCTTTCTATCCTGGCGCCGCTGCTTGGCAAGATGATTTCGGGGGTGGGATCACATGCGGCCTTTTATCCATTCCAGCGGCCTGCATTTTCGCCGCATTCCGGGAGCCGCCTGACGGTCAACGCAGATGAGAGACATCGATGCCGACACGCCGCGCGATCCTCGCCACGATGGGCGCCCTCGCCCTTTTTCCCCGGACCTCGAATGCAGCGCCCGCTGCTGCCGCCAGCCTGGCGCTCTGGCCGGGCACTCCCCCTGAAGGCGGCGGCCCCTCCGGTGATGTCGAGGAAAATGCCAAGGGCGCGATCAGCAATATCGCGGTGCCCAAGATCGACATCTACCAGCCGACCTCGCCGAACGGCATGGCGGTTCTGATTGCTGCCGGTGGCGGCTACAAGCGCATTGAGATGCGCAACGAGGCGCTGCCAGCCGCCCGCTGGCTGAATGCGCGCGGCATCACCGCCTTCGTGCTCTCCTACCGGCTGCCGGATGAGGGCTGGGCGGCCGGTCCGCTTGCACCATTGCAGGATGCGCAGCGGGCGTTGCGACTCATCCAGGCCAATGCCGGAAAGTTCAAGATCGATCCCGAGCGGCTGGGCGTCCTGGGCTTTTCGGCGGGTGGGCATCTCCTCGGTATGGCAGCGGCGCGGTCGGCCTTCGCGTCCTATCCGGCGATCGACGATGCCGATGCGCTCCCGGCGCGGCCCGCCTTCGCGGCCCTCGTCTATCCCGTCATCACCCTGAAGCCGCCCTATGACCATACGTCGACGCGCAAAGTGCTGATCGGCAGCCACCCGAGCCCTGCCCTCAGTTCCGAATGGTCAGTCGAAGACCATGTCAAAGCCCGCTGCCCGCCGGTGTTTCTAGCCCAAGCGGAAGACGACCCGGTTTCCGATCCGCAGAACACGCTGATCATGCAGGCGGCCTGCGATCACGCGCATGTACCTGTCGAGCTGCACCGGCTGGCCGATGGCGGACATGGGTTCGGTATGGGCAAGCCCGGCACCGCCTCGATGCAATGGCCCGGCTTTTTCGCAAGCTGGCTCGACAAGCAGCCACTGTCTCCCGGCTGAAAATCGGTACGTTTCAAAAGCCGCTTGACTCCTGCGTTAATCATGGATATTTTTTATCCACGATTTGAGGAGATGGTTTCGATGAAACTCAGCGACGGTGTCGAGCAGGCTATTCACTGCGTGGCGGTTCTCGCCGGCTTGTCCGCCGATGGCGTGCTTTCGGCGGCAGCCCTTGCGGAATTTCACGGTGTCTCGACCAGCTATCTGCTGAAGCATATGCAGGCGCTGTCGGGCGCCGGTCTGGTCAAGACCGTGCCCGGGCCAAAGGGCGGGTACCGGCTGGCGAAGGAACCGGGCGAGATTTCGCTGCTCGACATCGTGCTCGCCGTCGAAGGCCCGGCACCCGCCTTCCGCTGCAGCGAAATCCGCCAGCGCGGGCCGAACCCGCTGCCGCAGCGCTATTTCACCAAGCCGTGCCAGGTGACGGCGGCGATGCTGAAGGCCGAGCGCGCCTACAGGGCCGAGCTCGCCAAGACGAAGATTGCAGACATTCTGGCGGACCTTTCCGCCGATGACGACGGAGGCATTGCCGCCCGCGGCTGCGCCTTCATGGAATTGCACGAACGCAAATCAGCGGCTCGCTGAGCCTCAACCCCCAAGGAGAATGACGATGCAACCCCGTTTCAATTTCGCCAAAGCCTCGCAGGATGCCTACAAGGCCGTCGTTGCCCTCGAGCAGTATGTGCAGACATCGGGCCTTGAGCGCCGCTTCATCCACCTGATCAAGCTGCGGGCATCGCAGATCAACGGCTGCGCCTATTGCGTCGACATGCATGTGAAGGAAGCGCGTCACGACGGTCTCTCCGAACAGTGGATCAACCTGATGTGCGTCTGGCGTGAATCGCCGGTTTACGACGCCAAGGAACGGGCGCTGCTGGGCTGGGTCGATGCGGTCACGAACATCGCGTCGACGGGTGCCCCGGATGCGGATTTCGAAACGCTGAAGGCGCATTTCAACGAAGAAGAGATGACCAAGATCACGGTTGCCATCGGCACGATCAACGTCTGGAACCGTCTTGCCGTGAGCTTCCGGGCACAGCACCCGATCGACCAGCCGGCAAAGGCCGCCTGAGCCTGCGAGCCCCTCTCTCCAAACGGGGAGAGGGGTTCATTCATCAATTCGTCTTGGGTGCGGTCTGGACCCGCCGTTCGGCGGAAGGATCGACGCCATTGAAGAGCTGGCGGAGGGTCTGGGAGATTTCCTCGGCTGAGGCACCCTTCGCGTATTCTTCCTTCATGCGGCGTCTGACAAGCTTTTCCAGTTCTGACATATCGTCACCTCATCATTTCCGGCGCGAGATGAGTTTCGCGCTGCAGCATCGATGAGGCAAGTTACGATTTGTTCACGCGCGCTCACAGCGCGATGTAGCGATCGGCGCGATGGTTGATCGTCAGAAAGAGATTGAGCACGACGGCGCCCAGCACCGAGTAAAAAACAACCGGCGGCGTGGTGACGAAGAAGGCGGCGGCAAGCACGCACATATCGACCGCGAGCTGTACGAGGCCGGCACGAATGCCGAAGCGCTCCTGCATGTAGATGCCGAGAATGCCGACGCCGCCAAGGCTGGCGCGGTGGCGATAGAGCGCCAGAAGACCGAAGCCGAGCAGCAGACCACCGAGAAGAGCGGCCCAGGCCGGATGGATCGTGGCAATCGCCATGACCTTCGGCTGCAGGCTCGTCAGTGCCGAGGTGAGGCCGATGGCGATGAAGGTCTTGATCGTGAAGGCGACGCCGAGCCGCTTCCAGGAGAGATAGAAGAACGGCAGGTTCAGGACGAAGAAGGCCAGGCCGAAATTGATGCCGAAGGCATAATGCAGCAGGAAGGCGATACCGGCGGTGCTGCCGGTGAGCAGGCCGGCGCTGGCGAGCACATAGAGGCCGAGAGCCGAAATGAGCGCACCAGAGAAGATGCCCTGCACGTCCTCGACCGGGGTATGGCGGGTGGCGGTGGTGTTCCAGAAACCGAGGGCACTGATGAGCTGGGTCATGTCGCTAATCTCCAAACGGCAGACAAGTTCAAGAGCGCCGGAGACAATCCCGCGCGACGGATTTTCAATGATGAGAGGGCCGAGGCGTTTCTGCTGATCGCGGCGCTTGTCGGCTATGGGCTGAATTATCAGGCTTTTCGCAGGTGCGAGCAAGCGAAATATGTAAGCAATGCTGACCTATTTCAAAATCGCAACAAAGATGCGCTCAGCCATTTCGCCGCGTAAGGAAAAGAATGCCGGAAACCGGTTTGCCGCCATCTTTGCGAATGGTGGTTTTCTCGATTTTCAGGACATCGAAGCCGTAGCGGGCGCAGAGAATGCGCACATAGGCTTCGGAGTGGGCGTAGCGCAGCGACGGCGCCAGATGGAAGCCATCGCCCTCGCCGGCATCCTCGACCGAGAAGGCAAAGTCCGCGCCTGAGGCTGCAAGTCGGTCGGCGATCAGGAAGACGCTTTCGAGATTGCCGAGATACATGAGCACATCGGCAGCAGTGACGAGATCGGCACGGCTCTCGGGTTCGCCCGAAAAGATGCCGGAGGCTTCCGGCTCCAGCGACAGGTCGGCCTGCGCCAGAAGCGCATAGACGTGCTTCTCCTCGGCCTTGGCCAGCATGTTCTGCGACAGGTCATAGCCTTCCAGCCTTTCGACCTGAGCCTTGATCTCAGGCCCGAGCAGGCCGGTGCCGCAGCCGAGATCGACGGCGAGCGTATAGTGCCTGCCGGTGGAAGTGACGAGGGCGGCAAGCTTCTGCGGCACGGAATAGTCGAGCTTCTCGACCAGCGAGGTCTCGAAGCGGCCGGCATAATCATCGAAGAGCCGCTCGACATAGCGGCTCGGCGGCTGGTCCGGGGTTTCGGTTTCGCCGAGCAGCGCGAGCTTCAGCGTTGCACCGAAGATATCATCGGGGTCGAGCGCCAGGGTTTTCCGGTAGGCTTCGGCAGCCTGAGTGCGGTGGCCGGCCTTCTCATGGTAGGTCGCCAGCCGGTACCAGCCGGCGGCCCAGCCGGGTGTGAGCTCCAACGCCTGCTCCATCAGCTCGGCAGCCGCATCCGGCTCGCCGCACTCATCGAGCATCTTAGCGTAATCGGCGCGGCGGTTGGCGATGACGTCGCCTGAAGTGAGCTGGCTCTGCTGCATGGTTGGACCTGTTGAATGCCCGCGCATTTGGCTGCGGCCACAAAAAAACTCAAGTCCTATTTCAGAGGCGGAGCCGTCGGCTCTGGAAAAGGCTTGCGGGCAGCGATTCGCGACCGTATCTCAGAGCAAACAGGAGATGTGAATGTCCGATCAGGTGAACAAGTTTCTCGGCGACTCGCTCGGCCGCACATTGGTGAAGCTCTTGGTGGTTTCGCTGATCGTCGGTTTCGTGATGACGATCTTCGGCTGGACGCCCTATGAGATCGTCTACGGCATTCGCGATTTCATCCGGGAAATCTGGTACCGCGGCTTCTCGGCTCTCGGCCGCGTCGGCGATTACCTGCTGCTGGGCGCCACGATCGTCATCCCGATCTTCGTCATCATCCGTCTCTTCAATTACCGCCGCTGAACATGACCTTCACAATCGTTTCCCGGCGCGGCTTGCTGCGTCTTTCCGGTCTGGCGCTCGTCGCGGGCGTCGCAAGCTGCACCACCACACCGAAAATGTCGTCGACCCCATCTGACGGCCAGGACGAGACGGCGGCGGCCCTGCCCCTCGTCAACCAGCTGCGTGCCAAGAACGGCCTGCCGCCGCTCAGCATCGATCCGGCAGCGAGCGCGGCTGCGATCTTCCAGGCAAAGCGCATGGCAAGCGCCGGCAAGATGGCGCATCTGATGGGCATGACAGACAGCTTTGGCGCCCGCGTGAAGGCGAGCGGCGTGCAGCTGCCCGCAGCCGAGAATATCGGCGTCGGCCAGAAGTCGGTCGACGGTATCGTCCAGGCCTGGATCAACTCGCCGCATCATCTGGAAAACATGCTCGGCCGCTACAGCGGCGTCGGCGTTGCCGTCGCGCATAATCCATCTTCCAACAACTGGCCCTATTGGGCCATGGTGCTCTCGAACTGAGGCGATTCTGCCTCCTGACCCGAGGCAGGCATGAGCGCTACCAGCGAACGCAATCTATTGGCATTTGACGTAACCCACCGGCTGGTGCTGTCGATCGCCATTCCGATGACGCTCGGCTTCATGACGACGCCGCTGCTTGGCCTCGTCGATACCGGCGTCGTCGGTCATATGGGCCAGCCGGATGCGCTGGCGGGTCTGGCGATCGGCGCCATGCTGTTCGACCTGATCCTCGGCAGCTTCAACTTTCTCCGCGCCTCGACAACCGGCCTGACGGCGCAGGCGCTCGGGCGCCACGATCTCCGCGAGCAGCAGGGCGTTTTCTGGCGGGCCTTCATCTCGGCGATCGCCTGCGGTCTTGCGCTGCTCTGTCTTTCGCCGCTGCTTCTCATTGCCGGGCTGAAGCTGATGGGGCCGGAAGCGGGCGTGGCGCAGGCGACCAGCACCTATTTCTCGATCCGCATTCTCGCAGCGCCCGCAGCCCTTGCCAACTATGCCATTCTCGGCTTCGTGCTGGGCCGTGGCCAGGGCACCATCGGTCTGGCGCTGCAGATCCTGATCAATGGCATCAATATCGTGCTCGCCATCTATCTTGGCCTGGAGCTCGACTGGGGCGTGGCCGGCGTTGCCTGGGGCACGATGGTCGGCGAAAGCGTCGGTGCGCTGGCCGGTCTCGCGATCGTGCTGCGCAGCTTCAAGGTAGGCGACCGGCCACAGCGCGCCGAGATCTTCTCGCGCCACCGCCTCTCAGAGCTCTTTGCGCTCAACCGCGACATCCTGATCCGCACCTTCGTGCTGATCGGCTCCTTTGCGATCATGACTCGGATCGGCACCAGTTTCGGCGCCGTGACGCTTGCCGCCAATGCGGTGCTGATGAACTTCTTCCTGCTGTCCGGCTACTATCTCGATGGCCTTGCCAATGCTGCCGAGCAGATCACCGGGCGGGCGATCGGCGCTGCGCACCGCCCGGCTTTCGACCGCGGGCTGAAGCTGACGGCGATCTGGTCCTTCGGCCTTGCCGCCGCCGTCTCGGCCTTCTTCTTTGCCGCAGGTCCCTGGCTGATCTCAGTGCTGACGACCTCGGAAGACGTTCGCGCCGCCGCCAATACCTACATGCCCTGGGCGGCGATCACCGGCCTGACCGGGGCGCTCGCCTTCCTGATGGACGGCGTCTTCATTGGCGCCACGTGGTCGTCAGACATGCGCAACCGGATGCTGATGTCCTTTGCCGGATATCTGGCGGCGCTCGCGGTCTTCGTGCCGCTCTTTGGAAATCACGGCCTGTGGCTGGCGATGAACGCCTTCCTGCTGTTCCGCGGCATCTTCCTGGCGATGCTGGTGAAGCCGCGGGCCGATCAGACCTTCGCAGCCGCCCAGTAATCCGTCCTGGTGTCGCGGAGTTCGCGGATCGACGAGACTTTCTCGCGGTCGAGGAGCTTCGACAGGCCGCGGACGATATCGCCCGGCAGGCCCGGTCCTTCATAGACCATGCAGGAATAAAGCTGCACGAGATCGGCGCCGGCCTTGATCTTCTCCAGCGCCGTTTCGGCCGATGACACGCCGCCGACGCCGATGATCGGCAATGCCGGACCGACGCGCTTGCGCATGCGGGCGAGAACCGCCGTCGACTTGGCAAAGAGCGGCGCGCCGGAAAGGCCGCCCGCTTCCTTCGCCTGACGCTGATCCTTAAGACCATCGCGCGCCAGCGTGGTGTTGGAGACGATCAGGCCGTCAAGCGCATGAGACAGCACTTCGGCAGCGATATCATCCATGCCCTCTTCCGTCAGATCGGGCGCGATCTTCAGGAAGACCGGGATCTTGCGCCCGGCCTTGGCGGCTTCTTCATCGCGAGCGGCGAGGACTGCCGAGAGCAATGCGGCGAGGCTTTCGCGCGCCTGCAGATCGCGCAGGCCGGGCGTGTTCGGCGAGGAGATATTGGCGGTGAAATAGCGGGCGACGGAATAGAAGCGGCGGATGCCGGTGACGTAATCGCCGATACGGTCCTCGCTGTCCTTGTTGGCACCGATATTGACGCCGATGATGCCATCGCCGCGGATCGGCGCGAGGCGCTGGAATGCGGCCTCATGGCCCTCGTTGTTGAAGCCCAGGCGGTTGATGACGGCGTTGTCCTCGACGAGCCGGAAGATGCGCGGGCGCGGATTGCCGGATTGCGGCTTGGGGGTGACTGTGCCGATTTCGGTGAAACCGAAGCCGAGCCGCAGCAGCGCTTCCGGCACTTCGGCATTCTTGTCGTAGCCGGCAGCCATGCCGAGCGGATTGGCGAAGGTGAGGCCGGCGACGGTCTGCGCCAGACGCGGATCGGCAGGGATGCGGCAGGCCGGCGCCAGGCCGGATTTCAGACCGGCGATCGACATGCCATGCGCGGTTTCCGGATCGAAGAGGAAGAGGCCTTTGCGCGTTGCCTGCTTGAAAAGGTCCATCATCAGATAAGCTCCGGAAAGATATGATTGCCTGCCTCGTCGAGCAGCAGCGGCTTTTCCCAGATGACGGCCGAAAGCGGCAGCTCGCCATAGAGATGCGGGAAGAGATCGCCACCACGCGAGGGTTCGAAGATCAGCTTGTCGCCGAGCTTTGCCGTATCGGCCGCAATCAGCATCAGGCCCGCCTGACCGGCGAAATAGAGCGCCGCCGTCTGGCGCGCCTGGGCTGCGGTCGAGAGATGGATGAAGCCGTCGTTGAGATCGATCCCGGCGCCGCGGAAGACGCCGTTCTGGCGTGCCTGCTGCCAGAGGGTTTCCGTCACGATCTTGTAAACCGCCGGTGTCACGGTCATGATGGCCTCACGAATGGCTGATCCTGGTTGCCAGCGCTTTGCCGCAAAGAGACGGCGATGTCCACGGCCCGCAGGCGAAAAACGACAGCCGCACCGAAAATCCGGAGGATGATCAGATGAAAACGATCGCAATCGGACTTGCCACCCTGCTTTTCCCCGCCACGCTGCTTGCCGCCGAACCCGATACGGCGCGTTTCCAGCTCGAACGCAGCGGCGATCATTTCGTGCGCCTCGACAAGCAGACCGGCGCCATGTCGCTCTGCGAGGAGAAAGACGGATCGCTGGTCTGCCGCATGGCCGCCGATGAGCGCGCCGCCTACGAGGACGAACTCGACCGTCTCTCGGACCGGGTCAGCGCGCTCGAGAACAAGAGCATCGTCAACAAGGCGCTGCCTTCGGATGCCGAAATCGACCGCTCGATCAGCATCATGGAGAAGATGATGAAGAGCTTCATGGGCGTGGTGAAGCAATTCCAGGAGGATGAAAAGACAGCGCCTCTTCCGCAGAAGACCTGATTTGATATAGTCATAGAAGGATGGAGACATGTGTGGCGGGCGCCGCCGCATATGGAAGGACAGGATCGAGCTCTTGGGAGGGAGTGATCGATGCAGGAACAGACGATCATCATTGCCGATGACCACCCGCTTTTTCGGGATGCGCTTCGCCAGGCCGTGTCAGGGATGGAAGGCGAACAGAGCATTATCGAAGCCGGTGATTTCAGCGCGGCCCGGGCCGCCGCCAGCGATCATTCCGATGCCGATCTGATGCTGCTCGACCTCGCCATGCCGGGTGTCAGCGGTTTCTCCGGGCTGATGTCGCTGCGCTCGGAATATGCCAGCCTGCCGATCGTCATCATCTCCGCCACCGACGACGCGACGACCATCCGCCGGGCGCTGGAACTCGGCGCCTCGGGCTTCATCTCGAAATCCTCGGGGATCGACGACATTCGCCGCAGCATCCAGACGGTGCTGGCCGGTGATATTGCAACGCCCGAGAACTACCGGGACGGTCAGGAGCAGGACCCCGACGTTGCCGACCTTATCCACCGCCTGCACACGCTGACGCCGCAGCAGAGCCGCGTTCTGACCATGCTTGGCGAGGGGCTGCTCAACAAGCAGATCGCCTATGAACTCGGCGTCTCCGAAGCGACGATCAAGGCGCATGTTTCGGCCATCCTGTTGAAGCTCAATGTCGACAGCCGCACACAGGCGGTAATCCAGCTCGGCAAGATCAACATGGCGATGGTCGCCTGACCCAAAACAGGATTTTATTCCTCTATCCTCTTTACTATGCGTGAGCTTGGCGTTAATCTTTGCGCCGACTGGAGAGTAGCGCTCAGCGCGCAGGATCACGCACGATGCTGTCACACGAGCAGATTTGGGGAGCGATCGACAGGCTTGCCGAGCGGCACGACCTGACGCCGTCAGGTCTTGCGCGGCGCGCCGGCCTCGACCCCACCTCCTTCAACAAATCCAAACGTCTTTCGGCTGACGGCAGGCTGCGCTGGCCATCGACGGAATCGATCGCCAAGGTGCTCGATGCGACCGGCGCGACAATGGAGCAGTTCCTGACCTTCATGCGCCCGGCGACGAGCTTCTCCGGACTTCCGGATGGATCGTTCCCGGCGCAGGGCAGCTCCATTCCCCTTCTCGGCTTTGCGCAGGCGGGCGCCGGCGGCTTTTTCGACGATGGCGGCTTTCCGGCTGGCCAGGGCTGGGATGTCGTCGAGTTTCCCGCCGCCCCCTCGCAAAAGGCCGGCGTCTATGCGCTCGAGGTCCAGGGGGACAGCATGATGCCGCTCTACCGGGACGGCGACGTGCTGATCGTCGAGCCCGGCGCGCAGGTGCGCCGCAACGACCGCGTTGTCGTCAAGACACGCGAGGGCGAGGTGATGGCGAAGGTGCTGTTGCGCCAGAGCCCGCGCTCCATCGAATTGATGTCGCTCAATCCCGAGCATCCGAACCGGACGATCGAGCTTTCCGATGTCGACTGGATAGCCCGCATCATCTGGGCCAGCCAATAGGAAAATCTTCCATGAAGCCTGCGGCACTTCTGACAGCTGTTGCGGGTATCGCCATCGTCATGGGCATGCTGATGGCCGGGCGCGACCGGTTTTCGGGGCCGGATGCATCGGCTGTCGCCAGCGAAGCGGCCCCGCCTGACGCAGGCAGCGCCGACGCTCCTCCGCCGCCAACCACCGATCCGCAGGCCAGCATGAACGCCCGGCCGGTCGACGATGCAAGCCAGTTTTATCCGGCACAGGTGGAAGGCAAGCCGCTGGAGCGTGTTGCACCGCCGGAGCCCGAAAAGCCGAAGCCGGAACCGAAGAAAGATGCCGTCCTGCCGCGGCCGGTTGCCGAGAATGCGGGCGTGCTTGCCTTCGGCGACCGCAAGCTCGCGCTATCAGGCGTCATCGCCACACCCAACGACAAGACCTGCAAGGATGCGGATGGCAGCGAATGGCCATGCGGCATGCTGGCCAAGACGAATTTCCGGCTGTTCCTGCGGCTGCGCTCGGTCACCTGCGATCTCGACGACGCCAACTGGTCGGGCACGGCAACGGCGAGCTGCAAGATCGGCACGCAGGATCTCTCCGCATGGCTGGTCGAAAACGGCTGGGCGGAGGCGGCTGCCGGATCGGCGCTTGCGGAAGCCGGCGAGAAGGCCAGGACGGAGAAGAAAGGTATCTTCGGCGACGACCCGCGCAAGGGCGCGCCCGTGGCGCCGCCGCCCGATCCGCCTGCAGACAATCCTCTCGATCCGATCTGACAATCCCTTGTAATGCCTGAGGGCAATTCCTAAACTTCGGAAGAACAGAGGGAATGACCGAAATGAACAAGCCGCTTTCCGCCCACGATGCCCTGATCTACGTGATGGTGATGGCCTCGGCCGTCGACAGCACGATGAACGACCGCGAGATGGAGCGTATCGGCCAGCTGATCGGCTTCCTGCCTGTGTTCCGCGATTTCGACGACGAGAAACTGATCCCGATCGCCCGCGATTGCGCCTCGCTGCTCTCCGGGCCGGAAGGGCTCGATGTGGTGCTGGAGACCGTCAAGGATACGCTTCCGGCGAAGCTTTACGACACCGCTTATGCGCTCGCCGTGGAAGTGGCCTCGGCTGATCTTTCGGTCAAGGCGGAAGAACTGCGCCTGCTCAGCCTGCTCCGCGACCGGCTCGGGCTCGACAAGCTGACCTGCGCCGCAATCGAGCGCAGCGCCATCGCCCGCTTCCGCAAGGGCTAATACAAACCGTTCGGGAAATAGCGCAGGTAGATCTCCTGCAGGCGGCCGTTGCGTGACAACGCTGCCAACGCATGGTCGAGCGCCGCCGTGAGGATCGCATCGTTCCGGCGCAGCATGATGGTCATCCCCTCGCCCAGGAACTGTTCCGACGGGTATGGTCCGTCGAAGAGCGAGCAGCATTTCGCAGAGGCCTGGGACGATACCCAGAAGGATAGCTGCAGCGCATCGGCAAAGGCGGCATCGGTCTTGCCATCCTTCAGAGCCGTCAGCAGCGCTTCCTTGTTATCAAAGGGGACAGACTTGATCGCTGGGAAGTAGGCGGCGAGCATGGCTTCGTGCACCGTTCCCTTGACGACGCCGACCTGCTTTCCAGCGAGCGCCGCGGCGCTATTGCCCTTGATATCGGCCTTGTCGTTGCGGGCGAAACGGGCGGGAAGCATCAGATAGGGCCGCGAGAAGGTAAACCGGCTGCGCAGCTCCGGCGAGACAGCGAGCCCGGCAATGACGGCGTCCCCTTGCGAGGCCGCCAACGCTTCCGTCATATCGGCGAAAGGCAGCGCCTGGATCTCGCATTTGGCGGCAATCTCCAGCTCATTGCAGATCTCGCGGGCCAGATCGACATTGAAGCCGGCAAGCTTGCCGTTCTGATCGGTAAAGTTGAACGGTGGAAAATCGACCGAGGTCAGAAAGCGCAGTCGCACCAGAGCCGAGAGATCCGGCTTGGCAAGGCGTTCGCGCGAGTCGAACAGCAGAGGCAACGCGGCAGACGGCTGCTGTGCACCGGCACTCAACGGCGAAAACACAACCAGCGACAGCAGAAAGGTGAAGAATCCCTTAAAAGCTAGGGATGCAATTGAGGATTGTGTCATTACTATCCAGCCTCGGGTTAGGGGCAGGGCGTCGCCGCTTCGGTGACGGTGTATCAGAGTCATGCGTATCGTGGAATATGCGCCCGGCGGTGCCATCAATGGCGCACGGGAAAACCATGGCAGCAATACCCAGACTATCTCCGCCGCGGCGGAGGACGATGACCTGTTCCGCACGGAAGCGCGCGTTCTTCTGGAGCTCGGCATCGGCAAGCCGATGATCGCCGAGGCAGTGGCGCTTGCACGCGCCAACGGCACCTCGATCGAGGAACAGCTGCTGGCATCCGGCTGGCTTCTGCCGGAAAACTACTATGCCGGACTGGCGCGCATGCTCCGCCTGGACTTCGTCGAGACGCTGGATCCCGATCTCATCTACGATATCGACAATCTGGACAGCCAGCTGCTCGATCCCAAGATGCTCAAGCTCCATCACATGCCGCAAAGCATGAACGTGATCGTGCCGCAGGCGCGGCAGATCCCGGCATTGCAGGCACGGCTCGCAGCGCGGCCGGACCTTCGCCCACACATGCAGGTGACGACGCCTTCAGAGGTGCGCCGGGCGGTCTGGGCGCGCGGCGCCCAAAGGCGCGTCGCGCAGAGCGTCAACACGCTGTTCGATCGCGAGCCTGACATGAGTGCGCGCATCGTTTTGCTCGGGAAACAGGGATTTGTAGCAGGCGTCGCGGTGACCACACTTGCAGCCGGCATATTGGCGAGCGCTGATGTCCTCCTTCTCCTCCACCTCGTCGTGTCGCTGTTCTATCTCGCGGCCATGGCGATCCGATTTCTGGCGCTGGCAAAGCCGGCGCCGCAGGTCAACTTGCGCGCAGAGGAGAATGGACCGCTGCCGGTCTACACCGTGATGGTCGGCCTCTACCGGGAGGCTGCGGTCGCGGAGCAGCTGGCCGCCTGTCTCAAGCGGCTGAATTGGCCGGTATCGAAGCTCGATATCAAGCTCGTCTGCGAGGCCGACGACCGCGAGACGATCGCAGCTCTCAAGGCCCAGGATCTCGGCCCGCATTTCGAGATCGTCGAGGTGCCGCCCGCCCGTCCGCGCACCAAGCCGAAGGCACTGAACTACGCTCTGACGTCCGCCCGCGGAAAATACCTGGCTGTCTACGACGCAGAGGACAGGCCGCATCCCGACCAGCTGCGCGAGGCGTACGCCACCTTCCTCAAATCGGACGATGATATCGTCTGCCTGCAGGCACCGCTCGTGATCGCCAATGCGCGCGACTCCTGGATCTCCGCCGCCTTCGCGCTCGAATATTCGGCACTGTTTCGCATGTTGCTGCCGGTGCTTGCCATGCTGCGGCTGCCGATGCCCCTCGGCGGCACCTCGAACCATTTCAAGACCACGGTTCTGAAAGAGGCTGGGGGCTGGGATCCGCACAATGTCACCGAGGACGCAGATCTCGGCATGAGGCTCTATCGCCGCGGTTATCGTTGCGGCGTTCTCAGCAGCCATACGCTGGAGGATGCGCCATCCACCGCCAAGACCTGGATTCATCAGCGGACCCGCTGGTTTAAAGGCTGGTTGCAAACCTGGCTGGTGCTGATGCGCGATCCGGCCCAGCTGCTGCGCGAAATGGGGGCCTCAGGTTTCGTCGTCTTCCAGCTTTTGATCGCCGGAATGCTGCTATCTGCGCTCGCTCACCCCTGGATGCTGCTCTTCATCGGCAGTACGATCACCGACCTCGTCCAGCAGGATATGGTCACGGATCCCGCGCATGTGGTGTTGCTTGTCATCGACAGCTGCAACGTGATCGCCAGCTATATCCTCTTCATCCTGCTCGGCCGCAAGCGCATGACGCTGTGGGAAAGGCGCGCGCTTCGCCTCCGCTGGCTGGCTTTGCCGCTTTATTGGATGATGCTGTCCGTGGCCGCCTGGCGCGCCGTCTGGCAGCTTCGCAGCAACCCCTTCTTCTGGGAAAAGACGCCGCACGCGCCGAGCCGCAAACCGGCATAGATGGCAATCATGCGATTTTCGATTTCGTAGCGGCAAGCATCTCTTTTCTGTGGTTTGCCGCGCGCCGTTAGGGGCGCATTAAGCAATCTGGATTCTTATCAGCCGCGACGACACCGGCCCCCACACCGTCTGCATGATGCGCGCTCGTCTGACCTTTTCAGGGTATTTCGGAATGCCGCAAGAACGCAGCAGATTACAGCTGAGTTTCAAACATTGATTTCAATCTCTCGCCGCGCGCCAGCAACAAGCCGCAGCGAATGCAACGGGCTTTTTCCATGCTCAAACATCTGAAAATCCGGACAAAAATCCTCTCCGTCATCGCGCTTCTCGGGGTGATCACGATTGCCGGCGTGGGTTACATCATCACCGAATTCCGTCGGGCGGACGCCAATTACAGCGCCTTCATCGACCATGAAGCACTCGCCGCCATGCAGGGCTCGCGCGCCAGCGCCTCGCTGGTGTCCTCCGTGCTGCAGACCTCGACGCTTGCCAATATGAAGCCCGATACTCCGGCCTTCAAATCGGCGCTCTCCACCCCGAGCAAGATCCCGCAGGCGCGTGATCGCCTGCAGCAGGCGGCGGACCTCGTTCCCGCTCGCAAGGAAGCGATCGGTGAGCTCTTGAAAAGCATCGACGAGATGGAAGCGCTTTCGGCAAAGGTCGTCGAGGCGGGCAAGGCCGGTGACATGGGTGCCGCACAGCTGGCCTCCGCCATGATGGTCGCAAAGCTCAACGCGCTGACGCCGAAGATGACGGCCAATAACGATGCGATGATGTCGATGCTGAACGATGGCGGCGACGCGCTCTCGGTCACCGTCAACCAGCGCATCAATATCTGCCTTGCGATCATCGCCGCTGCGATCGCCGCAGCCATCGCGCTCGGCGTGTACATGGCGCAGATCGGCATCACCGCGCCGATGATGCGGCTGCGCGAACGGATGACCTCCCTTGCCGAAGGCCAGACCGATGCCGATGTACCCGGTCTCGACCGCAGCGACGAAGTCGGCCAGATGGCGGCTGCCGTCGCCGTCTTCCGCGACAACGCCGTCGAACGCCGCCAGATCGAGGCGCGCGCCGAGAGCGAACGCAATCTCAGCGACAGCGAACGCCGCCAGCGCGAAGCGGAAAAGATCCGCGAAGCCAACGAGCTTGCCCGCACCGTCGACGAGCTGGCCAACGGCCTGAAGCGCCTCGCCTCCGGCGACCTCGTCTCGCAGATCGATCAGGCCTTCCCTGAGCACCTCGAAGGTCTGCGCGCCGACTTCAACAATTCCGTCGGCCGCCTGAACCAGACGATGAATGCCGTTGGCGCCAATGCCCGCGCGATCGGCGCCGGTGCCAACGAGATCCGCTCTTCGGCCGACGAGCTGTCGCGCCGCACCGAGCAGCAGGCGGCCTCCGTCGAGGAGACCGCTGCCGCCCTCGAGCAGATCACCACGACGGTCAGAGACGCGGCCCGCCGCGCCCAGGAGGCGAGCCAGCTCGTCACCCGCATGCGGGGCGGGGCCGAAAAGTCCGGTGAGATCGTCCAGAAGGCGGTCAATGCAATGCAGCAGATCGAGCAGTCGTCAGTCGAGATCGGCAACATCATCGGCGTCATCGACGACATTGCCTTCCAGACCAACCTTCTTGCCCTGAACGCCGGCGTCGAAGCCGCACGTGCCGGTGAAGCCGGCAAGGGCTTTGCGGTCGTCGCCCAGGAAGTGCGTGAGCTCGCCCAGCGCTCGGCCAATGCCGCCAAGGAGATCAAGTCGCTGATCACCAATTCCGGCACGCACGTGCAGACGGGCGTGGCGCTCGTCGGCGAGACCGGCAAGGCGCTCGATGCGATCGTCCACGAGGTGCAGGAGATCAACCAGCACGTCCACGCGATCGCCGAAGCCGCCCGCGAACAGTCGACCGGACTGCAGGAGATCAATACGGCCGTCAACACGATGGACCAGGGCACGCAGCAGAATGCCGCCATGGTGGAGGAAAGCACGGCCGCCAGCCACAGCCTGGCAACCGAGGCGGCCTCGCTCAACAACCTGCTCTCCGAGTTCCGCCTGACCGGCACCGGCGGCTTCGCCGCGGCAGCCCCGGCATCGGCAACCACCCGTCCGATCGCCTCGCGCCCCGCGCCGATCCGGCCGGCGACACCTGCCGCCAAACCCCGCCCGGCCTCAATCCGCGTCGCCAACTCTGCCACCGCAAGACCGGCCGCCTCGCCTGCCCGCGCGCTCGGCCAAAAGCTGATGAGCGCCTTCAGCGGCGGCAGCACCGCCAGCGAGAGCAAGGAAGCGGACTGGACGGAGTTCTGATCGGCTGAGCCCTGAGTTGCACTCACGACTTATCTCATGGTGAGACATTTAAGAATGTTCTTCAAACTCATGAAAAAATCAATAAAGCGCCTTAAAATTTGTTTAAGAATTAGGGCTCCAGCAATTATGTGTCCGCGGTTTGTCCGACCGGAGGAACTTGTCCGGCATCGGCGCCTTGAATCAGCGGCATTCAGCTACCGGATTTTGGCGACAAACTTTGCGCAATGAGCTTTATATATCCCGACAATTGCGAGACGTCGGTAAGGCTTGAAGGGTGAAAGCCTCTGCGGCCCTCGCGGGAGAATTGGCTGCGCTTGCTAGCCATCGCGAAGCTTAGGCGTTAAATACGTAAGGGATTTCTTGGCACTGGTCAGAGGGTTATAGGTGAGTAAAAAGCGGACGAAGGCAATGGGATTGAGTCGAGAAGACAACTTTCAAGTCCTTAGGCGCGTTTTTTCGGAAAACGTGCGGCAGCATATAGCAGGCTATATCTCAGCTGGCATTTGCCTCGCAACCGTTGCACTGACAACAGCTTATGTCGCTTACATAATGAAATCATTCATCGATCAAGCGTTTACTGACCGAGACGCTAAGAGTGTCTTCTTAATATGCATATCGATTTTTGTAGCCTTTTCACTTCGAGGTTTCGCAAGCTATGGCCAAGCCGTTGCGCTATCCAAGATCAGCAATAACATAATAGCCTCGTATCAGAGCCGCGTCTCAGAACATCTAATGAAGTTGTCAGTTGATTATTTCAACATTAGGCGCTCATCACAAATAGTTGCTCAAATCAATCAAAATATTTCGGGAGTACGCGACGTTCTCAACTTAACAATCACTTCTTTAGTTCGAGATGCCTTATCGTTGATCTCACTGATCGGCGTTATGATATATCAAGATTACCTTCTAAGCATTATTGCTCTCATATTTGCACCCCCATTACTTTTAGGATTGCGTCATATTTCGCGTCAGTTGAGAATTGCCAACGCGGAGGGAATAAGGCTTTCAGGCAGGGTTTTTGCATCCTTTCAGGAAACAGTGCAGGGCATCGCAATTGTGAAAGCGTTCACGATGGAACCTCAGCTAGTCCATAAACTGGATGAAATAATAGTAGCATCCGAGCAGCGCTCAAACCAGATCGTGAGGCTTTCAGAGCGAAATGGACCGATGGTCGAAACTTTCGCCGGCGCTGCGGTTGCAAGTGTAATTGGATATGCAGCTTACAGATCAATCTATCTGAATGTTCCTCCGGGTGCATTTTTCTCATTCATTACCGCGTTGCTGATGGCATACGATCCTGCTCGTCGTCTCACCAAGGTACAGGTTCAGATGCAGCGAGCTGCCAACAATGCTAAGATGCTTTACGATCTTCTAGACACTGTTCCCAATCAACCTGACGCACCGACAGCAACCGCTTTGGCCATTCGCGATGGCAGGGTGGAGTTTCGTTCCGTCGATTTCGGGTATGGAAGTTCACCGGTGCTTCATAATATCTCGCTTGTAGCAGAGGGTGGTCGTACAACCGCACTCGTTGGGCCATCTGGAGCGGGAAAATCAACAATTGCGTCTTTGCTCCTTCGGCTCTTCGATGCAAATCAAGGAGATATACTGATCGACGAGCAAAAAATTACTGATATTACCAAGGAATCGTTACGCCGAAGCTTTGCCTATGTGTCGCAGCAACCACAACTTTTCGAAGGCACTATCGGAGAAAATATCCGGCTTGGCCGACCCGATGCCACGAAAGCCGAAATTGTGGAAGCTGCTAAACTTGCTTTCGCTCACGACTTCATTGCCGAACTACCCTTAGGGTATAATACACCGTTGGGTGAAAATGGAATGAGCCTTTCAGGTGGACAGCGGCAACGACTATCAATCGCAAGAGCGATCCTCCGAAATGCTCCAATCTTGCTTTTAGACGAAGCCACTTCGGCGCTTGATACGCAATCAGAAGCAACCGTTCAGAGGGCGTTGGACGCAGCCATGAGCGGACGAACTGTGATCGTCATTGCCCACAGACTTACTACCGTCATGAATGCCGACAAGATTATCGTGATGAATGAAGGACGGATAGTAGAGGAGGGTGATCACAACTCACTCTTAGAAATCGAGAACGGCTTATATTCTCGATTGCACGAACTTCATAGCTTTTCCCACTAATTGTAGTGTGCGAACACCAAGAAGCTCGCGAATACTAGTCATAGATCAAGGCGAGACAACCAGGCGGCTGAACTTTTCTCTACGGTGTGATCAGCCGCCTCAGGCACAACGACAATTTGCTTGAGGATGGTTGCCTGCTGAACGAGGTCATCTTCATTTATGCGCCGGCGAGCACCAGCATCGCCACTCGCTCGTCCCAGTAAGTTGCACGGCTATAGCTCTGCGAACAGTTGACCCGTCTAGGTGGGTAAGCTGGGCCTCTATAGCCTCGGAGGATACCACTCGCGGAAGATCGAAATCCACGTGCAGCATGTTCATCGGCACCGATTCCCATTCGACGCAGTGCCGAGTTCATCGAGTTTTCGGACAGCAGCTTTTTTGCCGGACATCATCGAGGAAAAACGTATGTGCCGCCGCCAAACAGCTCGTTCATGTATCCGATAATTTCGAGTGCTTGGCGCGCTAGCGGAACATGATGCTCGCGACACATTTTTGCTTTGGCCGCAGGTAAGATCCAAATAGCGTTTTTAGATCCAGTTCAGACCACTCCATTGACCGAGTCTCTCCGGGCCGGGCGAAGCAGAGCGCCTGAATCTTAACGCTGCCACGAGTGATGGTTGCCCCTCGTAGCCATGGACCGCACGCGTGACGCCGCCTAGCTCGCTGCGTGTTGTTAAGGCAGGATGGTGGAGTGCTCCCCGTTTCACCGGACAGGTCGGCTAGATTGATTTAGCCCTGATGA